>JAPLAM010000078.1 GCA_026393275.1 Arthrobacter sp. | reverse complement strand
GCGCGCCGCAGTTTTCGAAAGCGTGCGTCTAAGCGAGGTACGAGCGAGCACGCGTGAAAACTGTGGCGTGCCGGGCCCGGAGCCAGCCCCGAAGAGACCGGCCCGGGCCCGAAACCGTCAGCTGAGGTTGTCAACCGACGGGTAGAGCGGGTGGGCGGCGGCGAGTGCCTCCACCCGGGTGCGCAGGCCGGAGAGGTCCGCGCCGGCGTCGGCGATCAAAGCCTCGGCGATGATGTCCGCGACCTCGGCGAACGCGGCCTCGCCGAAACCGCGGGTGGCCAGCGCCGGGGTGCCGATCCGCAGCCCGGAGGTGACCATCGGCGGGCGCGGGTCGAACGGGACGGCGTTGCGGTTGACCGTGATATCGATCGCCGCGAGGCGGTCCTCGGCTTCCTGGCCGTTGAGCTCGCAGTTACGCAGGTCCACCAGGACCAGGTGCACGTCGGTGCCGCCGGAGATCACGCTGATCCCCTTGGCGGTGACGTCCGGCCGGACCAGGCGGTCCGCGAGGATCCGGGCGCCCGCGAGGACCCGTTCCTGGCGTTCCTTGAACTCCGGGGACGCGGCGATCTTGAACGCGACGGCCTTACCGGCGATGACGTGCTCCAGCCGCCCGCCCTGCTGGCCCGGGAACACCGCCGAGTTGATCTTCTTCGCGATGTCCGCGTCGTTGGAGAGGATGATGCCGCCGCGCGGACCCGCGAGGGTCTTGTGCGTGGTCGAGGTGACCACGTGGGCGTGCGGCACCGGGGACGGGTGCAGCCCCGCGGCCACCAGGCCCGCGAAGTGGGCCATGTCCACCATCAGGTAGGCGCCCACCAGATCGGCGATCCGGCGGAACTCGGCGAAGTCCAGCTGCCGGGCATACGCCGACCAGCCCGCCACGATCAGCGCCGGCTTTGTTTCCTGGGCGAGGCGCTCCACCTCGGCCATGTCAATCGTGTGGGTGTCTTCGCGGACCTGGTACGGGACCACGTTGTACAGCCGGCCGGAGAAGTTGATGCGCATGCCGTGCGTCAGGTGCCCGCCGTGGGCCAGGTTCAGGCCCATGATCGTGTCGCCGGGCTTGATCAGCGCGTGCATGACCGAGGCGTTGGCCTGCGCACCGGAGTGCGGCTGGACGTTCGCGAACCCGGCCCCGAACAAGGCCTTGACCCGGTCGATGGCGAGCTGCTCGATGACGTCGACGTGCTCGCAGCCGCCGTAGTAGCGCTTGCCCGGGTAGCCCTCCGCGTACTTGTTGGTCAGGACCGAGCCCTGCGCCTGCATGACGGCCCTGGCGGTGTGGTTCTCCGAGGCGATCATCTCCAGCCCGTCACGCTGGCGGCCCAACTCGGCGTCAATCCTGACCGCGACCTCCGGATCCAGGACCGACAGGTCCGCGTCCAGACTCGGCGACATGACCTGCTCGAAGAGCGTCGTTTCGGCGGCCGCGCTCACAGCTCGCCGCCGTTGGCTTCGGCGTATTCCTGCGCGGACAGCAGCGGGCCTTCTTCGGTCACGGTGACCTTGAAGAGCCAGCCGGCCCCATACGGGTCGGAGTTGATCACGGCAGGATCGCTGACGACGGCGTCATTGATTTCCGTGACCTCGCCCGTGACCGGGGAGTACAAGTCCGAGACGGACTTGGTCGACTCGATCTCGCCGCAGGTCTCCCCCGCGGTCACGGTGGTACCAACCTCGGGCAGGTCCACGTACACGATGTCGCCCAGCGCCTCAGCGGCAACAGCGGACACTCCAATTGCGGACGGACCATCGCCGTCAGCGGCGATCCACTCGTGCTCTGCGGAGTACTTCAGTTCAGCGGCAACCTTGGCCATGTTGTGTTTCCTTAAAGTTTGGAGTTCAAGAGTGAGAGAGCCTTCGCCCAAACACCGCATCAAGTGAGAGAGCGTCCGGAGGGGCGGTGGGGCTGGCGCCCCGCGGCCCCCAGTGGCTACTTTTGGCGCTTGTAAAACGGCAGGGCGACAACCTCGAAGGGCTCGGCCTTGCCGCGCAGGTCGATGTCGAGGGCGGTGCCCAAGTCGGCGTGTTCGACGTCAACATAGGCCATGGCCACCGGGTAGCCCAGGGTGGGTGAGGGCTGCCCGGAGGTGACTTCGCCAACCACGTTGCCGTCCTTGAGGACCGGGTAGTGCCCACGGCCGGCGCGGCGTCCGAGGCCCTTGAGACCCACCAGTTTCCGCTTGGAACCGGCTTCCTTGGCGGTTTCCAGGGCCGAGCGGCCCACAAAGTCGCCTTCCTTGGACTTGAGCGCGACAACAGGGCCGAGGCCGGCGTCGAACGGCGACCGTTCGAGCGAGAGCTCGTTGCCGTAAAGCGGCATGCCGGCTTCGAGGCGGAGCGAGTCGCGGGAGGCGAGCCCGCACGGAACGATGCCGAATTCGGCCCCTGCCTCGGCGACGGCCGCCCACAAGGAGGCGGCGCCGTCGTTCGCCACGAAAAGCTCGAAGCCGTCCTCACCGGTGTAGCCTGTGCGGGCCAGGATGACCTTGTGCCCGGCAACGGTGAGCTCATTGAACGCGTAGTACTTCAGGTCGGTCACCAGCGCGTGCTGGGCCTCGTCAGTCAGCTTGAGCAGGATGGCCTCGGCCTTCGGGCCCTGGACTGCCACCAGCGCGGTTGCTGCGGAGGCGTCCTCCACCTTCACGTCGAAGTTCGCTGCACGTTCGGCAAGGGCGGCCGCGACGGTGGGTGCGTTGCCTGCGTTGGGGACCACCAGGTACTTCTCGTCACCAAAACGGTAGGTGATGAGGTCGTCGATGATGCCGCCGTCTTCATTGCAGATCAGCGAGTACTTGGCCTTGCCGTCCGCGATGGCGGAGAGTTTGCCCACCAGGGCGTAGTCGAGGAAGGCGCCGGCTTGCGGGCCGGTAACCCAGACTTCGCCCATGTGGGAAAGGTCGAACAGGCCGGCGGCGTTGCGCACCGCGTGGTGTTCGGCCAGCTCGGAGCTGTACTTGAGCGGCATCTGCCAGCCGCCGAAATCGGTAAAGGAGGCGCCGAGCTGCTTGTGCTCTTCGTAGAGTGCCGTGTAGTTCTCAGTCATGTCGGAATCCTTAGTTCTCGAACTCGGAAAGCGGCGGGCAGGAGCAGATGAGGTTGCGGTCCCCGCCGGCGCCGTCGATGCGGCCGACCGGCGGGAAGTACTTGTCCTGCTTGAGGTCGTGGACCGGGAAGACGGCCTGTTCACGCGTGTATTCGCGGGTCCAGTCGGAGTTCACAACGGCGGACGCGGTGTGGGGTGCATTGCGCAGCGGTGAGTTCTCGACCGTGAAATCACCGTTGGCGACCTGGTCGATTTCCTTACGGATGGTGACCATCGCGTCGATGAAGCGGTCGATCTCCGCGAGGTCCTCGGACTCGGTGGGTTCGACCATCAGGGTGCCGGCCACCGGGAACGCCAGGGTGGGCGCGTGGAAGCCGTAGTCGATGAGGCGCTTGGCCACATCCTCCGCGGTGACGCCGGTCTTGGCCGTGAGGTCGCGGAGATCCAGGATACACTCGTGCGCCACAAGTCCGCCCTCGCCGGTGTAGAGGACCGGGAAGTAGTCGTTGAGGCGGGCGGCGACGTAATTCGCCGCCAGCAGCGCGGACTTGGTGGCCTCGGTCAGGCCATCGGCGCCCATGAGCTTCACGTACGCCCAGGAGATCGGAAGCACCCCTGCAGAACCGAAGTTTGAGGCCGAGATGGCCACGCCGTGACCCTCTTCGTGCGCTGCCTTGTTCGCATCCCCGGGCATGAACGGTGCCAGGTGGGCCTTGGCCGCGACCGGGCCGACGCCGGGTCCGCCGCCGCCGTGAGGGATGCAGAAGGTCTTGTGCAGGTTCAGGTGCGAGACGTCGCCGCCGAACTTACCCGGCTGGGCCAGGCCCACAAGCGCGTTGAGGTTGGCGCCGTCCACGTACACCTGGCCGCCGGCGGCGTGCACCGCCTCGCAGATCTCGGTGACATCGGCGTCGTACACCCCGTGGGTGGACGGGTAAGTGATCATGATTGCCGAGAGCGCATCCTTGTTGGCCTCGATCTTCGCGTACAGATCGGTGTGGTCGATGGTGCCGTCCGGAGCGGTGGCGACAACGACAACCTTCATGCCGGCCAACACGGCCGACGCCGCGTTGGTGCCGTGCGCGGAGGCCGGGATGAGGCAGAGGTTGCGCTGGGCATCGCCGCGGGAGTGGTGGTAGCCGCGGATGGCAAGCAGCCCGGCCAGCTCACCCTGCGAGCCGGCGTTGGGCTGCAGGGACACCTGGTCGTAACCGGTAATCTCGGCAAGGTCAGCTTCCAACCCGCTGATCAGTTCGCGCCAGCCAACGGTCTGGGATTCCGGGGCGAACGGGTGGATGGAGGCGAATTCCGGCCAGGAGATGGCTTCCATTTCGGCAGTGGCGTTCAGCTTCATGGTGCACGAACCCAGCGGGATCATGGTGCGGTCCAGCGCGAGGTCCCGGTCGCTCAGCTTGCGGATATAGCGCAACAGCTGGGTTTCGGAACGGTGCGTGTTGAACACCGGGTGCTGGAGGTACTCGGTGGTGCGCAGCACCGATTCGGGCAGTTCAAAGCCCTTCGCTTCAACAACCGGCCCTGCACCGAAGGCGACTGCGATCGCGGAGAGGACCTCCGGCGTCGTGGTTTCATCAGCGGAGACGCCAATGGTGTCCTCGTCGATCCGGCGCAGGTTGATGCCACGTGCCTCTGCCGCGGCGATGACCTTGGCGGCCTTGCCCGGGACACGGACCGTGACTGTGTCGAAGAAAGTCTCGGTGACCAGTTCGCGGCCGGCGATCTGGAGCGTAGTGGCCAGCATGCGTGCGCTGTTGTGGACGCGCTCGGCGATGGCCTTCAGGCCGTCCGGGCCGTGGTAGACGGCGTAGAAGGAGGACACGATGGCCAGCAGCGCCTGCGCGGTGCAGATGTTGGAGGTCGCCTTCTCGCGGCGGATGTGCTGCTCACGGGTCTGCAGGGCCAGGCGGTACGCGGGGACTCCGGCGTTGTCCTTGGAGACGCCGACGAGCCGGCCCGGCATGGAGCGCTCCAGGCCCTTGGCGACGGCCATGTACGCGGCGTGCGGGCCGCCGAAGAACAGCGGCACACCGAAGCGTTGCGTGGAGCCGACGGCGATGTCGGCGCCCTGCTCGCCCGGAGGCGTGATCAGCGTCAGGGACAGCAGGTCAGCGGCGACCGTGACGAGGGCACCGCGCTCCTTGGCGTCCGCGATCACGGCGGTGTGGTCGAACACGCGGCCGGACACGCCGGGCTGCTGCAGCACGACGCCGTTGATGACGCCCTCGGGCAGACCCTTGGACAGGTCCGCGACCTCAACCTCAAACCCGAGCGCCTCGGCGCGGCCCTTGACGATCGCGATGGTCTGCGGGAGGCAATCGGCGTCCAGGACGGTCTTGCCGTCGTGCGCCGTCTTGTTCTTGTTGGCCCGGCGCATCATCAGCACGGCCTCGGCCACGGCGGTGGCTTCGTCCAGCAGGGAGGCGTTGGCGATCGGCAGGCCCACGAGGTCCTGGACCATGGTCTGGAAGTTCAGCAGCGCCTCGAGCCGGCCCTGGGAGATTTCCGGCTGGTACGGGGTGTACGCCGTGTACCAGGCCGGGGCTTCAAGGATGTTGCGGCGGATCACGGCCGGCGTGACGGTGTCGTAGTAGCCCTGGCCGATCATCTGCACGGCGGTCTTGTTCTTCGCGGCGAGCTTGCGCAGCTCCGCGAGGACCTCCACCTCGCTGAGGGCTTCCTCGAGGGCCAGCGGCTTGGCTTGGCGGATGGAATCGGGGACGGCAACGTCCACAAGCCCGTCGACGCTGTCATAGCCGACGGCCTTGAGCATGGCGTCGATATCGGCCTGGCGCCGCGCACCAACATGCCGATCGGCAAAGGTGGAAGGGGACGACTGGATGGTCATGAAGGAACTCCATAATTCAGGTGGCGCACGGGTGCGCCACGTTGATTCGGGTTCCTCCCCGCTCTGTATTGGACCTGAGAGTTTCCGCGCCTCCTGCTGTTAGCAGGGGACCCTTGCACCGTCGGTGAGCACGGCTTGTCCAAGGACAATGCCGGCTACTTTCCAGAGTTGCCTTGCCGCGGCGGTACGTGGGCCTGAGAGATTCCTGGGGAGGATTTGCTCCTACGGCGCCTGCAGAACGTACCGGCAGGACTCTCCCGCCGCAGATCATAAGCACATGTCACTGGTGGTGACACGCCTCACACTGTAGCGCTCGTTCGGGCAGCAATGCAAGGATCCCGTTCGCGGTGCCGCGCCGGGGTGTCACATTGTTGCGGCCCAACAGCTGGAGCCGTATCGTCCTAGCCTTCGCACTCGACGCAGTACGAGTGGCCGTTCTTTTCGCGGGCGAGCTGGGAGCGGTGCCGGACCAGGAAGCAGGAGTAGCAGGTGAACTCGTCCTTGGCCTGGGGAATGACCTGGACGATGAGTTCCTCGGCGACGAACTCTCCACCGGGAGTCATGGTGTCGTCGAGTGCGTCGGATTCGTCCAGTTCACGGACGACGCTGTTGGCATCCGGGGCGTTGGCGGATTGCAGCGCCTGCAGGGAGCGGTCCTGCGATTCTTTGACGTCGGAGCGTACTTCGTCGTAGTCGGTTGCCACTGGGGTGATTCTCATTTCTGTCGTTCTTAGCTGACAGGAATGGAACGTTTACCGGGGTCCGGTTGTTCCCGTGTCCATCTTCAACCGGCGCTTCCTTAAAGACTGACTCCCCGGCAGTACCGGCAGCGAGTCCAAAGGTGACCACACGCCCTATCGAATCAGCTGCGATTGACTATGGCGCGGAGCCGCGGCTGCTGCCAAGATGACAGCATGGACCCGCTGGACCTGGTGACACCTGCCCTGACCGAACCGGTGGTACTCGTGGTCATGGGCGTCTCCGGGTCCGGCAAATCCACCGTTGCCGCCCTCTTGGCGGGTCGGCTGGGTTGGGCCTTCGAGGAAGGCGATGCCCTGCACCCCCAAGCAAATGTCGACAAGATGGCCGCAGGGCATCCGCTGACGGATGAGGACAGATATCCCTGGCTGGAGAAAGTTGCCGCGTGGGTCGACCGGAGGCTGGATCACGGGGAGAACGGGGTCATTACCTGTTCGGCGCTCAAGCGCTCTTACCGGAACATTATC
Source organism: Arthrobacter sp. (assembly GCA_026393275.1). Taxonomy (GTDB): domain Bacteria; phylum Actinomycetota; class Actinomycetes; order Actinomycetales; family Micrococcaceae; genus Arthrobacter. The sequence goes on along the minus strand of JAPLAM010000078.1, from coordinate 78,195 downwards.
AACCGACGGCGCTCCGGCGTCGTCTTCATCTTTCTGTCCGGGTCCCCCGAGACCATTGGCGCGCGGTTGACCGAACGCCACGGTCATTTCATGCCCGCGAGTCTCCTGGCGAGTCAGTTCGCAGACCTCGAGGAGCTATCCCCGGATGAGCCCGGGATCCAAATCGACGTTGGCCCGGATCCCGGCGTGATTGCCCAAAGCATCATGGATCGGTTCGGCCTGCGGCTGAGCTGAACAGGAGGAGCGCCATGAACGGAATCTCCAGCCTTGTCGGGCCTTTTACCGGGGTCACCACCGACAGCACCACAGACCTCATGAATCAGCCATGGAACGGACATGACACGCAAGTGCTTGTCGTCGCAGCCCTCGGCATCGCGATTGTCGTCCTGCTGATCGTCTGGGCGAAGATGCACGCCTTTCTGGCTCTCAGTATCGGGGCTCTCTTCGTCGGCATCGCCTCCGGTATTGCTCTGGACAAGGTGACAACCTCCTACGAAAACGGCGTCGGCGGCGTGCTGGGCTATGTCGGAGTCCTCATCGCACTGGGAGCGATGCTGGGTAAGCTGTTGGCCGATTCCGGCGGTGCGGACAAGATCGTGGACACACTTCTCCACGGCCGGCCGGCAACGCTGCCCTGGAAGATGGCACTTATCGCGGGCATCATTGGCATCCCCATGTTTTTCGAGATCGGGCTCGTGCTGCTCATACCCGTCGTGATGCTCGCCGTGCACCGTTCCAAGGGTCCTGCAATGCTGCTTGGCATCCCAGCCCTGGCAGGCCTGTCGGTGCTCCACGGATTCATCCCGCCGCACCCGGGTCCGCTGGCCGCGATCGGCATCCTGCACGCCAATGTCGGGGTGACCCTTGCCTTGGGCCTCCTAATTGCGGTTCCAACCGTCATTGTGGCTGGTCCCTTATTTGGCCGTCTCGCCGCACGGATGGTGCCCATTGGCGCCGCCGGCGCCGGTCTGGCCGTGACTGTCGGGTCCGGCGGGAACCGGGAAAACCCGGAGGGTCAGGACTCGGGTGCACAGGCCGCGAGTCCGCGCCGCGACGCGCCCTTGAGTGACGCGCCCCTGGGTAAGGCACAGGATCCCGACGCCACCGGCAGCCCGTCCTTCACTTGGACCCTGGTCACTCTACTGTCCCCGTTGGTGCTCATGCTGATCAAAGCGGGGGCGGACATTTGGATGGACAAAGGCAACCCGGTGCGACCGTTGCTGGATTTCATCGGCGATCCGGTCTTCGCGCTGCTCGTGGCCGTACTCCTGGCCATGGTCACCTTCGGTACCAGAGTGGGCTTCTCGGCGTCGATTCTAACGAAGAAGATCGGACAGAGTCTGTTGCCGATCGTCGGGGTCATGCTCATCGTCGGCGCGGGCGGCGGCTTCAAGCAGGTTCTGGTCGACGGCGGCACCGGCACCGCCATCGCCAAGATCGCCGTAGCCGCCAGCCTGTCCGCACTGGTGCTGGGATGGATTATCGCTGTGCTGATTCGTCTGGCCACAGGCTCAGCGACGGTCGCCACCGTAACGGCAGCTGGCATCATCGCCCCCATAGCAACCGGTCTGCCGCCGGCTCAATTGGCGTTGGTTGTGCTCGCTATCGGTGCCGGGTCACTGTTCTTTTCCCATGTGAACGATGCAGGATTTTGGCTGGTCAAGGAATACTTCGGGCTGACAGTAGGGCAAACAATCAAGACGTGGTCCGTCATGGAAACGCTGATCTCCCTCGTCGGATTCGGACTCACCCTGTTGCTGTCCGCCGTCGTCTGAGCGCTAGACCCGACAGCGCGCAGTCTTCGGAAAGGAAACCCATGAGTCCCTCCACTGCCCGTACGATCGCCGTCATCGGAGCCACCGGACAGCAGGGAGGCTCCGTCGTCGACGCCCTACTCGAACGCGGCGGCGTGACCGTCCGCGCCCTCATCCGCGATCCGCACGGCGGCAAGAGCCTGGCCCTGGCCGCCCGCGGCGTCGAGCTCGTCCCCGGCGACCTCACCACGCCCGAGACCGTCGACGCGGTGTTCACCGGCGCGGAGGCCGCGTTCGCTATGACCACCATGGCCGGCCCCGGTGGCACCGACCTTGAAATCACCACCGGGAAGGCCGTTGCCGACGCCGCAAAGCGCACCAATCTGCCGCACCTGGTCTTCAGCTCCGTCGGCGGTGCCGAGCGCCGCACCGGGATCGCCCACTTCGAGAGCAAGCGCCGCGTCGAGCAACACATCGAATCCCTAGGCATCCACGCCACCTTCGTTCGTCCGGTGTTCTTCATGGAGAACCTCCTCCGCATGGGCGTCAGCGTCCAGGACGGCACAATAGTCGTGCGCGAGCCTCTGCCCGACGGTATCCCGCTGCAGATGGTCGCCGTGCGCGACATCGGCCGCGTCGCGACATCGATCCTCCTCGGGGGCACGACCGTCGAGGGCAAGAGCGTGGAGATCGCCGGCGACGAGCTCACCGGCTCCCAGATCGCTGCCGCCTTCGGCGCGGCTGTTGGCCTGCCCTCCCGCTACGAGGCTCTGCCGCTGGAGGCGCTGGCCCGGATGGGAGACGCCGCGACGATGTTCGAGTGGTTCAGCAAGCTGCCGGCCTACCAAGCCGACTTTGAGGCCACGCGCCAGCTCGACCCCGAAGTCCTCGACCTCAAGGCCTGGATCGCCCACATCGGCTGGACCACCGGCAACTGACTGACACGCGGAACACGAAGCAGAGCATCGCCTTGATCGGAGCGATCGGGCACCTCGGCGGCTTCGTCGCCGGCGAGCTGACGTTCGCGCACATCCAGGACGGCATTCCCCCGGCCTGGACTCAGGTTTCGTCCAGTCTTCTGCCCTTTACTTGGGGCTGAAACTTTCGTCCTTGAGGAGATACTCCGTGGAACAGCACACTTACCCAGACGGCGTCGCCGGGGCACCGGTCGCCGCGCACCAGGCCCCCCAGTCACATCCGACCATGCCCATTCCCCAGTCCGGTCCCCAGCCTGTGCCGCCGCTAGGTACCCCGGCGGGCTATGCTCCGGGGCTCCCGGTGAAGAAGAAGTGGTGGAGCCTGCCGAAAGTCCTCGTGGCGGCAGGGATCGCAGTACTTCTCGCCGGTGGAGGCGGGGCAGCGATCGGTTACTCCATGGGAAAGACCGATGCGACGCGCCAGGTCGCGCAGAGGTTCCAGAACGGACGGCCGAACGGGGCTAACGGTCAGGCGCGCCGTGGCCCCGGCCAAGGCCAGCCGACCGCCCCGAGCACTCCGGGCGGCGGCATCAACCCGTAGGCCAACAACCGCCCACACCAATGTAGCCAACGATCGGCAGGCGCCCGTACCGCTGTCCTGACGTGACGACTGTCCGCGCTGCTGGCCACGGAATTCAGGACAAGATTCCTTGAAGAACTCAACCAAGAGTCGTCTCCTCGCTAGCATCCCTGCCCTTGCCGCGATACTCCTGACAACGGCGTGCGGAAGTTCTGGCTCTGCCGCAGCAACCGGCGCGCCAGCATCGACGTCGGCACCGCCCTCCACGGCAGTCATGGCGACCCCTGAGGTGCGCGCCAAAGCCGCTGCCTTATTGCAGACGGCAGACAGCACACTGCACGCCGAATTCGAAAAGGGAGCGCCCCTGACCGGCGCCCAGAGAGTCGACTGGTGGACCGGAAACGGAACCGACGACTTCCCCGTCCGAGTGGCCGCATCCACCACAAAAACGTCCTCCGACGCCAGCCAGTTCTTCACTGCCGACAACGAACCCGCCTCCGTCACGGAATGGATGAACACCTTCAGCAACATCGCCGGGGACGCCCAAGACTGGTACGCCTCGGACAAAGGCCACGGCTACGACCCGGCGCTGCAGGCCAAGATCGAGGCCGACTTCGCTGCAGCGGACCAGCAGGTGGCCAACGTCGCCGCCGGAAAGTAGACGAGTCCGCCGCAAGTGGGGATGCTTTCGCCGGAGGCAGCACACATCACGGATGAGCCGGCAGGTTCCGCGCTAGCTAGCGCACCAGAAGCCTTGCGAGTTTCTGCCAGCGGTCATCCCAGGGGTTGGCTCAACTGTCGGCCTGCGGCGAGGAGTTTCACGGCAAGGAGGGCGGAGAGGCCGGCGAAAGGCAGTTCGACGAGGACGGCCTCAAGGACTGCTGTGACGAGCGGCGGCCCCTGCGCCGCGGTCGTGACGTCGAATAGGGCATCGATGCACAGGCTCGTGGAGAAGGCAGCGGCGCTCAGCGCCGCATATGAACTGCCTTTGAAGAGGAATACCGCTGTCAGAAGCGCCGTGACACCTTCAAACCCGTCCAAAGCGAGCCAGGCCATGTTCCAGTTGTAGGCGACGGTAACTGAAGGCATGGTGCCGCTCAAATAGAAGATCCACGCCGAATAGAACAGTCCGGCAGCGGCACCGCAGGCAAGGGCCATCCGCCGCCACCCCAGGCCCCGCAGCCGGGCCCATACTCGTCGACGGACCCGGAGGATCAGCACGACGGCCAGAGCGACCAACCCAATTTTGAGTCCCACAAAATGCGGTCCCGCCGACCACATCGGATCCCGGGGTCCGGATGCGGCGACGAGGTGGAGCACAGAAATGACAGACGGCTGAAGCCCGAACAGAAAGGGCTCAGCCACGATACATCCCGCCGACACCAGCGACCGCTCGCTGTGCCGAGGGTCCCCGGCGCACCGCAGGAAGGACGGCATCAGACACAGTTTCTCCAGATCCGATTCGGAACGATGACATCGGTGACCTCCCTCTCCTGGCCGCGAGCCTCAGTGTCTGAAGCTAATCAGCAGCTACCGGAACCGCCTCGGCGGAGGTCCTCTCGCCGTGGACCATGAAGACGTGCAACCAAGCACATTCTCGGCCCACAACTTGAGATTGACATGGAAAAATCCTGTACGTCGTCTGTGTAACCGCAGGGTCGATACGTGCCTCTCCTCGGTGGGCTTGACCTGCTCTCTCGCAAGGCTGCCGTCCCCGAAGCGTGGGAACACCACGGCGGCGACAAACACGCCGCGGCGGGCATAATGTCCTGGATTACCGGCAGCACCTCCGGCGCCGAGGCTACCGTTTCATCAGGGCGCCGCGGCATCGGCCGCGCCTGCCCAAACCCGTTCCGCAAGGGCGAGGACCGGTGGGAGGGACGGGTTGTCCGAGGCTCCCCGCCAAGCCATCCGCAGATAGATCGGCAAGGTCTCGTCACGTACCCGCAGAAAGTGTACGTGCGGGTCGGTGACGTTTTCCGCCACGGAGGAAACCGTGAGGGAGCAGCCCACTTCAGCTCCGACCAGAGCCATGGCGGTCCACGAATCGGGCGTCTGTTGCGAACAGCCAGGACTTCGCGCTTCCCGCCCTCGCCCGCGTTCTCCGTGGCGAAGTGGACGTCAGCCTCGGTCGGTGGGATTTCGTGCCTGCGGGCGTCCAATCCCGCATCATTGTCGAGGAGCACCTCGTCATGGCCGTCCCGGCATCCCACCGGCTGGCTGCGGCGGCTAAGAAACTTACAACCGGCTCGACGACAGGCCTGGCGTTCAGCCCGGAAATAGCCCGTGTGGGCGCCTTCTTCCCGCAGGCCGGCGGTTCCTTCGTCAGTGCAGACGGCAAGACGGCGACCCTCAACAGCCCCGAAAACGTCCAGGCCCTGGGCTTCGTGAAGTCGCTGCTCAGTGACGGAACAGCGAAGTTTTCCTCAGACCTCGGAGCGGGCTGGGGCGGCGAGGCATTCGGCAAGGGCCTCTCTGCCATGACGATCGAAGGGAACTGGATCGGCGGTGCAATGTCCAAGGACTACCCCGGCGTGAAGTACCGCACTGTGGAGCTGCCGGCGGGCCCGAAGGGCAAGGGAACTCTGCAGTTCACTAACTGCTGGGGCATCGCCGCTGACAGCAAGAACAAGCCCGCCGCGAAGAAACTGGTGGAACAGCTGACCAGCACGCAGAGCCAGATCGGCTTTGCCAAGGCCTTCGGCGTGATGCCCTCCGTCCAATCCGCAGCAGAAGCGTTCAAGTCCGATTTCCCTGCCCAGGCGGCCTCCTTGGCCGGCGCCGAATACGCACAGACCCTGCCCTCCCAGCCCGGGGCGGCTGATGTCATCAAGGACCTGAACGCCAAGCTGGCCACGCTCAAGACCTCCGATCCGAAGTCCATTCTGGACTCAGTCCAGACTGAAATGACCGCGGTCCTGGCCAAATGACCATGGCTCCACAGCTGCTCGCCCGGCGGCGTTCAGGCATCCACGGACGCCAGAACGCCACCGGGTGGCTCTTCATAGCACCCGTGGTCATCATCCTCGGGCTCTTCCTGGCGCTGCCGGTCGCCATGGCCGCATGGGTCAGCGTCTCGGACTGGACCGGCCGTGGCAGCCCCTTCTCAGGCACCGCCAACTTCGTCGGAGCCGAAAATTACGGCGCGATCCTCGCCGGTGGCGGGCTGGCGGAACGCGATTTCGGCACCGCTTTGCGGAACAACTTCTATTACGTCATCCTCAGCGTTCCGCTGCAGACGGCGCTGTCTTTGCTCCTGGTGGTGCTGGTGAACCGACGCATCCTTAAGGGCCGGGGCTTCTTCCGGACCGCCTTCTACTTTCCCTCGGTGACCAGTTCGGTGGCCATCACCGTGTTGTGGCTGTTCCTCTTCAGCGCCAGCGGCGTCGTCAACAAGCTCCTCGCTCTGGTCGGCGTCGCCGGACCCAACTGGTTCCAGGACCCTGACGGTGTCCTGCATGTGTTGGCGGGCACCTTCGGCATCACCACCGCGCCGGCCTCGCTGGCCAGCCATTCCTTCCTGGGCGTGAGCTGGTGGGACTGGATGTCCGGACCCTCGGTGGCCATGTCCGCCTTCATCCTGATGGCGGTCTTCACCACCTCGGGAACATTCATGCTGCTGTTCATCGCAGCCCTGCAGAATCTTCAAGGCGAGCTCCAGGAAGCCGCGATGCTCGACGGCGCCACCGGCTGGCAGCGGTTCTGGTTCGTCACGTTGCCCATGCTGCGCCCCACGTTGTTCACGGTCATCACGCTCGGGCTCATCGGCACGTGGCAGGTCTTCGATCAGATCTACACCGGCACCCAGGGCGGTCCGGCCAAGACCACCCTGACCCCTGCCTACCTGTCGTTCAGCACCGCATTCAACAACCAGCAATGGGGCCAGGGCGCCGCGATCGGTTTTCTGCTGTTCGCCATCATCATCGTCTTCGCCATCATCCAACGGCTGATCCTGCGCGAACGCACCACTGTTCCGCGCCGTAAGCGGTTCAACCCGCCGCCGCCCAAGGGAGGAACCAAATGACCGTATCCCCCATCAGTCCGCCCACCGTGGAGGCTGAAAACCAAGCCGCACCCCGGAGAGCTTCGGACCAAGGGCCGTCACCCGTAAGCCCCCGGGCGCGGAAGCCCGCCTCCTGGGGCTGGGCCGTCTACGCGGTCCTGATCCTGCTGGCGGTCATCTACATCTTTCCCTTCCTGGTCAACCCTCGCGACGTCCTTTAAGACCGAACCGGATGCGGCCGCCGATCCACTGTCCCTTCTGCCAGCGACATGGACCGCCGCGGCCTATGAGCGGCTTTTCCTGAATTCGGACTTCCCGCTCTGGTTCAAGAACTCGATCGTCGTTACGGGCCTGGTCACTATCGGACGCGTCTTCTTTGACCTGCTCGCCGGTTACGCCCTGGCCCGGCTGCGTTTCCGTGGACAGTCAGTAGTTTTCGCGGCGCTTATCGCCGTCATGGCGGTTCCCGGCGTCGTGCTCCTAATTCCCAAGTTCCTCGTCATCAACCAGCTGGGAATCTACGACTCGTACTTTGGCATGATCGTCCCGCTGCTGGCCGACGCCGCCGGAGTCTTCATCATGAAGAACTTCTTCGAATCCATCCCCGTGAGCGTAGAGGAACAAGCCAAGGTCGACGGGGCGGGAACCTTCCGCACGTTCTGGTCCATCGTTTTATCGATGTCAGTTCCCGCGGTCTTGACGATTGTCATCCTGTCCTTCCAGGGGTCTTGGAACGGGCTCAGCCATTTCATCGTCTCCACCCAGGACCCGGCACTGACCACCCTGACCAAGGGTGTTGCACAGCTTTCCTCCGGCCAGCTCAGCGCCGGAACGCAGTACCCGCTGGAGCTGGCCGCAGCCGCGATCATGACCATCCCCGTCGCCATCGTCTTCTTCATTTTCCAGAAGCGGATCATGAATGCCACGGCCGGAGCGGTCAAAGAATAGAAAAGACCCGGCTCCGTAACCGAAACAACGATGAATCTGTCTCAGAAACTTGGCGTGCGCACCCTGTCCTCCTGAGCGAGCCCTTGCCGGTCCATGACCTTTGTAGTCTCATTCGCTCACAGTGTCCGCGTGGCGGTGAGCGACCTTCCACTCGCCAATCTCACGCCGGTATACCTGGGTCGCGCGCAGAGTGTAACTGCGAGGTTTCCCGTCGACCGACACGGATGAATGTTCCAAGTCAGCGGTGAAAGCCATGTCGCCCACTACGTCGAACGCCTGAAGCTCGAACTCGTAGGACGTGCAGTCCGAGAAGCTCTTTTCAAGAAAGTTGAACACATCCTCAATTTCATTCTGCCCGTACGCGTTACGCCACGTCGTCTTCACCCACGTGAGAAAGTCATCTCGGACAGTCAATCCGTCACCGTACTCGGGCTCAGCAGGCACGGCAATCATGTATTTCCGCTGTGGCTGAAAAGGCAAGCGTTTCATGCGCGTTCGTCGTTACCCTGGACCGCGGGTAAACGAACAACCACCCCCACAGAGGCTGCAGGCGCTGGCGGTTGTCGGCCCGCGCCCTGCTGGCGGTGGCCATTTCCTGGGTCCTTCGGGGGCAAAGGGGGCCACCGTGCGGCGGAAATGGCTGCCCAGGGCGCGCTGCCGGGCTAAGACTGGCTCGACGAGCGAGGATGCCGGCGCACCGCGCGGCGGAGGGTGCGGATCCGATCGGGGACGCGGGACTGCCGGACCGGCACCGGAGTGCTCGGCTTTGCGACGCTCCGGGATGCCTCGGCGTGTTCGGGGTTCTGGCTGGTTCGGGTGACGGCGAGGATCATGCCGATACCCGCCAGCGAGGAGACCATGGCCGAGCCGCCGTAGGAGATGAACGGCAGCGGGACGCCGATGACCGGCAGCAGCCCGCTGACCATCGCGATGTTGATCACTGCCTGTCCGATGATCCAGGTCACGACACTGCAGGACAGGACGCGGGCAAAGGTATCCCGGGTGCGGGAAATCGTCTTGAAGATGGCAACGGCAAGGACGGCGAACAACCCGAGGACCACGAGGGTGCCGGCCAGGCCGAGTTCCTCGCCCAGGATGGTGAAGATGAAGTCGTTGTGGGCTTCGGGGATCCAGTTCCATTTTTCCCGGCTCTGCCCGAGACCGGTCCCGAACCAGCTTCCTGAGGCCAGCGCGTACTGGCCGTTCAAGGCCTGGTAGCCCAGTCCCTGGGCGTCTTCTGTGGATCCGGCGCCGAGCCAGGAGGAGATCCGGCCCATGCGGTTGCCGCTGGTCGCGGCGAGGACGAGTGCCGCCGCCGCGGACGCCGTTGCAGCCACCCCGATGACTTTCATCGGTACGCCGCCGTAGAACAACGTGGCGGCGAGGACGAGCATAACGATCATGGTCGTACCCAGGTCGTGGCCCAGGGCGACGAGGCCCATGATGAGCGCTCCCACGGGTAGCAAGGGGATGACCGCGTGCTTCCACTGTCCCAGTAGTTTTTGCTTCCGGGAAAGGACGGAGGCGGCCCAGACGATGAGCGCGAGTTTGGCGAATTCTGAGGGCTGGGCGGTGAACCCGGCCACGTTCAGCCAGTTCCGGTTGCCGTTGACTGTCATGCCCAGGGGCGTGAAGACCAGGACCAGGGCAATCGTGGCGGCGATGAGCATGGGCCATGCCAGTTTCCGGATATACCTGACCGGCAGGCGGCCCAGTCCTAGCATGATGGCCACCCCGGCGAGGGTCCACACGCCCTGCTTCAGGGGCAGGTCATAGGGGTTGAGCCCGGAAGCGACGGATTCGACAGAGGAAGCCGAGGCGACCTCGACCAGACCGATCGCCGCCAGCGTCAGGACTACGGCCAGGATGACCGGCCGCTGCCGGTCGGTGGTTTCGTCCGCCAGCCAACTTCGGACACGGCCCGCCGAACGCCTCGACAAATCTTTTTGCGGAAGCGGTGTCTTTGTTGTGGCTGTCATCTTTTGCTCCGTGGCTTCCGTCGGGCTCTGGTCTCCGCACCGATTCAACGCGCGGACACCGGCACCCGAAAACGATACGTCGGTTGCCAGCCCCGGTGGCGGAGCGGTCGCGTTGGGTGTTTGTGTCGCACGACTGCCCAGGCGCGGAGTCGCGGCACCGTAGCCGAAATTCCTGGTAGTCCACTCGCGGCACTGCGGTGGTGGCCAGCGCGGCGCGCCTGGTGTTTATAGCCGTCGAGCGTTGACGGTAGGCCGCCCGGAAAGCTGCGCCTTTCCGTTCGAGCCGCCGGTGGACAGCCCCGCGGGTACGGCATGTCCTGTTCCTGTCCTTGGTACCTGCCGCGAGTATGCGGCCGGTACTAGGTGACGGGGACCGTCCGGGTCTTGCGGAGCCGGGCGATGCCGATGACAGTGAGTGCGGTTGTGCCCAGCACGCACCTACCCCGCTCCGTGACCGTCTAGCCTGCGGGGGCCGGTCCATCCTGGTCCGCCCGGTGGAGTGTTGCCCCGGCGCTGGCGAAGCCGTAGTCCACGCTGACGATGTCGTCCTCCGGCGTGCCGCGGAGGACTCCGGTGATCCGCCCGCCGCCCGGTTCGAAGGACAGCTGCTGGAGAGGCAGCCCGCCGACCAAGATCCGCGGCGGCACCACGGCCATGTGCAGGTTCACCCCGGTGATGGCGACGTCGTACACGCCGCGGGTGGAAGCGGAGTTGGCCGTGGCCTTGTCAATGCGGATCCACGCTCGGCGCCCCTGGGCCTCCTGCCGGCCGTGGCCGCCTGCGGGATCGCGCTCCTGTTCCATGCCGGCCCTCCTTTCAGCTGGTGATTTCGATGTCGTCGACGAAGATGCGCCCCGTCGGCCGGGCCGTGAGGCCAAAAATGATCCTTTGGACGGTTCCGGGATCAAACGAAGCGTTGGCCGCAGTGAAGGCGTCCAGCGGGATCCTGATGGTCCGCATCGGGCACAGTCCCGCCGCGGCGGGCCGGACATCGGGGAACGGAATGGCACCGATCGCTCCGGCGCGCACGGTGGCCTGCTGGCCGCCGTCGTCGAGGGTCACCAACAGATCCGCGGCGGCGCCGGCCGGATTGAGTTTCGCGTCCGGATAAAACTGGCTCACCCGGAACGAGACCACAGCCGTCACGGATGCCGTCAGCCCGCCCGCACCGGTACTGTAGCGGACATCCGCCGTTGCCGGCGGGTTCCAGGCGAGTTCGGTGCTTTGGGTCTCATGGGGCGTGGTCGCCCCCGAACCGGTCTGCTGGACATCGTCCCAGAAGAGCAACCCGGCTCCCTCGGCCATGGCGGGCAGCGCCAGTCTGTTCGCTGTCTTGTCCGGCGGCTGGGGAGCCAGGGCCGCCTGCTCGTCGGCGTCGCCGAAATTGTCGATAACCGTGCGCGGCTCGTGCCGGTGCTCGACGTACACCTCCAGTTCGCGCAGGGACTGCGGCACCACCGTGCCTCCCAGGTAGCCCGCATAGGCGTGCCTGGTGAACAGCGTGTCCTGGAAGAAGGCGTTGACCAGGGTGCGCGCGATGTTCTCGTGCGTCGACGGCGGCAGTGCCACTTCCGCCCACGACGCCTCGTAGGTGTCGCCGTTCTGGAGCCACTTCCTGTTGAAGGCATTGTGCCGGGCACCGTAGACCCATATGTGGCTCTTGGGCGAGAAGGCCCGGTCGTAGATCCTGAAGCCGTTCAGCCACTCCGAATCCAGCAGGGAACGGCTGAGCAGGTCCATCGATCCGAGGATCTGCAGGTATTTGGCGCCCCGCAGGATGACTTCGGTGCGGTAGTTGGTGGGCGCAATGCTCACCACGCCACGAATGCCATAGCCCCGCGCCCCGCTCGCGTTCAGATGCTGGGCCAGCACCACGCCTTCACCGCCCATGGAATGCCCGACCAACCCGACCCGTGAGGTGTCCAGTTTGCCGGCAAGACCGGGGTCGGCCGCAAGCGCGTCGATGGCGTGCAGGATGATCTCGCCCCGGGCGTACTGGTGGGAGTCGGCGAAGTGGGTTTCCGCGTTCACCGTGTCCAGGTTGAGGCTGAAGACCGCCATGCCCCACCGGGCCAGATGCCGGGCCAGGTAATCGTAGCCCAGATAGCTGCCCACCCCCGGGGCCCAATATCCGTGGGCAATGACAACCAGCGGCACCTCCCGGGGGGCCTTAGGCCAGGTCTTGCCGTCGTTGGAAGGAAAGTACAGTTGGCCCTGGATCGGCATGGTGAAGGCGGCGCCGTCGGCGCCGCCCGGGACGGGAAAGTCCGCGTACGTCCTGGGCTCCTCGCCCGGTTGGCTGAAACCACCGGTGTCGGACGGCGGGGCGATGGGTTTCACGTCCCTCCCCCGGGCGACGGCCCCGCACAGCAGGGCCGTGGCATGGACAGGGCCGGCCAGCGCCGGGACGGGCACCTGCACCACCGGCTCCGTGGACTCCACGCTGCCCAGCCGCACGGCGCCGCTCCAGACGGTGACCCGGGCCCCCGGGGTCACATGGCTGACCCACACCATGCGGTCCCCCAAGGCGACGGGTTCCAGAATGCGCGGCACCCCCGGCGCAGCCGTGCCCACCTCGACGGGAGGGCTGGAGGGCAGGCTGCCGACACTGCCGACCAACTGGGTGGCCGTGATGGACATGTGGGCCGCGACGTTCACCGGAACCTCGACGCTGTTCCGGTCCCCGGCCCAGGCGGTGCCCACCGGGATACCGTCGGCGAAGACCCGCACCAGCGCCCCCTGGTGTAGATTCGCCACCAAGATGCCCGCACCGCAGCGGTTCACCGGCGGCCCCACCACCGGCGGGAGGACCACCATGGGACGCGGCAGCACCGTGACGGGGTCCGATTCCAACGCGACGGTGCACAGGGTCTGAACCACTGTGACGACATTGCCGGGCGCCAGCGACGTGTTCAGGCCAAACTCCGGGTTCTCGCTGGTGGCGGCCGGGCCGAATTCCTCGAATTCGCTGTGTTCATCCGGACGGATCCGGACCAGCACCGTGGCGTTGGCAATCTGGTTACCAACCCGGATGATGCGGTCCCCGGCCACAAGCGCCGGAAGGACAACCGGCTTGATCCGTCCGTCCGGCGGGACCACCGGCACCCACGCGCTGGGCGGCCCGTCCCCGCTGCACTGGGCCGAGTCCCAATAGGGAACCGCACGCACCTGGTGCCCCGCCTCCAAGTCGCTGCCAATCCAGGCGTTGACGGCCGCGGCACAGGCGCACAGATTGCCCAGATCATCCGTGCCCATCTCGAACCGCACCCTGGCCCCGGGGGTGAGGTTGCTGGTGGGCACCATGCGTTGGCAGCCAAACAATGGACCCAGAACCTGTGGCCTTTCCAGCCGCGTCCTGCCGGTGACCGGTGCACTCGAGGAGGGCCCCGGCTGGCCGCAGACCACCATCCGGGCACCCAGCACATCGCCACCCTTGCCCTGGTTAGCTGCCAGGTCAACGTCCATGCACGCTGTGCCCGCGCCATCGGCGGTCCCCGTGCCCACCATGCCGCCGGTGGACTGGAGGACTAGTTCCACGTCCGCGCCGGGCACCAGCCCTGACACGTGCACGCATTGGCTGCAGGCACCGACCTCCTCCGGCAGCCGGGGGGACGTGTCCGGGGGAAGCAGCGCGTCTTCCACCTCCACGTCCGCGGACCACGGGGTGAATCCCGATCCGGCATCCTGCTTGGCCCGGAGAACCGCCCGGCCGTTCAGCGGCGGCACCGCCAGTTGCACCGACGCCCCAGAGGCAACGGCGCTGTATTCTGTGCCGTCGACGGAGACCACCAGCTGCGCCCCGGGCACCAGGCGTTCCACCAGGACTGACGTAGTGCACTCTGAGATCCGTTCATGGATCACCGGCACGAGGGTAGTGACCACCGCACGTCCACTTTCGCTGGTCCAACACCATCGATCTGATCTGGAACAACCACCGGCTCCAGAACGCGGGACCGGCCAATTGGTTCTCGAATTCTACGCCGGGCACGATGGCGCGGACAGGGACGGTTCGAGCGGTCAAACCCGGGTCCAAGGACTCGGGTGGAGGCCTTGGACAGCGAAACGAACCGAGAAACGCGCTCAATGCGGCCGCCCCACACCGCCACACTACAGCGGGATCAGGCCAATGTGCCGGGCGGAAAATATCAGAATGACGCCGCACGCTGTTCCTCGGTGCCGCCCGCGCATATCGAAGGCACCACCGCCGTGAACGCTTCGATCACGGCGGATGCAGCGACCGGACAAGCGGACGCCGCACCGGCCCGCGTCCTCGTCCGGCCACCGGAACCCGAATCCCGAAACCCGGAGACCTTCCCCAACTCGTGCGCCCGCGCCAGCACGCCTGCGCCGACCGTCCCGGTCAGCGCCCCCGGAAACGGGGTTGCCTGCCCGCCCGGTGGGAGAGCCTGGCTGAGACGCCGGGGTCTCCCGGGCGGGCGAGCGGGAACTGAACGGCTGCCGGGGCCGGTCGTCATGCTTTCGGTGCGGCTCCGAGGGTGACATCGATTTGTTGATCCTTGCCGCCACGCAGCAGGGTGACCTTCACGGTGGCCCCCGCAGGGTGTTCCCGCACAGCTGCGGTTAGCTCCTCCGCGTCCTGAACGGCCCGGCCATCAATTGCTGTGATCACGTCACCGCTTCGGAGGCCGGCTTTCTCGGCGGCGGATCCGGCGGTGACACCGCTCACCTCAGCGCCCACGGTGAACTGCGACCCGGTCCCGGCCGCCTTGGGCGCCACATTCGCGCCGAGCTGGCCGTGGGTCGCGGATCCGTTGGCGATGATTTCCTGGGAAATGCGCTTAGCGTCATTGATCGGGATGGAGAACCCGACACCGATGTTCCCGGACTGCGCACCGGCCGTCGTGGCCCCGGCCGAGGCGATGGCAACGTTAACGCCCAGCACCTCCCCGGCGGCGTTCAACAGGGGGCCGCCGGAGTTTCCGGGATTAATCGCAGTGTCCGTCTGCAGGACATTGATGCTGATGTCCGACGAGGCCGCCGCGGCGCCGTTCCCGGAACCGTTCGGCGGGGCGTAGCGGTAACGGCGCCCGTTGCTCCCGTTTGAACCGCTCCCGGCCTGGCCGCTCGTGTCGGGTACGGCGGAAGAGGCGATGCTGATGGTTCTGCTCAATGCCGAGACGATTCCGTCCGTGACGGTGCCCTGCAGCCCCAGCGGCGCACCGATCGCGACGGCCGTGTCGCCGACGTTGACCTTCGAGGAGTCGCCGAGGGCCGCGGGCACGAGGTCGGGTGCGTCGACCTTGATCACGGCCAGGTCGGACAGGGGGTCGGTTCCCACGATCGTGCCCGGATAGACCTTGCCGTCGTTGGTGCGGACCTCGATCGTCGCATTGGCGGACTGCCCGTCCAGGGTCACCACGTGGGTGTTGGTCAGAATGTGGCCCTGCCCGTCCAGGATAATCCCGGACCCGGTTCCCCCGGCGGTGCCCGAAGCGGCCGAGATCGTCACCACGCTCGGAGAGGCCTTCTTCGCCGCCGCTGACACCGACGCGACGTTATCGGTGCTGTTCACGATGACCTGCGCGGTCGACGGCGCGCTGGAGACGGCGGGCGATGCGGCCTGCGACGCCAGCAGCGTACCGGCGCCGGCCGCCGTGACACCGCCGAGCAGCCCGGCAGCCAACATAGCGCCAACCAGCACCGGAACACCAAAGGTGCTCCGCGTCTGGCCTGCGCGGGGTGCCTGACCGTCCGGGTGCCCGGCGTAGGAGGACCTGTGCGAGCCCCGATCGGGGCCAGCGAAGCGGGCCTGGTTCAGCCATGGCGTATCCCCGGTGTCAGGAGTTGGGCCGGGTGCGCCGGGAAAGGGCGGCCCGGCGAAAGGGGATGACGTCCCTGGCCGCGGCGTCACTGGCCCAAGCGCCGCCGGATCGCCGTCGCTGTCAAACATGGCAAGTCCCTTCATCGTTGTTGCCCTTAGTCTGCGAGCCCGGATTGTGAATCACATGGACAGGGACTGTGTGCCTCCTGTGCAAGCGGGCTGGCCCGTTGCGCCGCCAGCAGGGCGGCGGGAACATCGATTCAACCTTTGGGATAGCCGGGCACACAGACGGTGCA
Organism: Arthrobacter sp.; assembly: GCA_026393275.1. Classification (GTDB taxonomy): domain Bacteria; phylum Actinomycetota; class Actinomycetes; order Actinomycetales; family Micrococcaceae; genus Arthrobacter. The sequence goes on along the minus strand of JAPLAM010000078.1, from coordinate 61,936 downwards.
GCTTCCCCGCTCTTCACAACGCCGCTCCATCCATTCCTTCGCCCCGGTCCAACCGCAGGAGTCCGGCCTCCCCGGGTTGATAATCGTCATCACGCACCTTGGCGGTCTTCATCACGTTGATCTGGCTGCGTCGACGTCGTTCAACGAAACCAAATCGGGCTCCGCCCTCGGCACGCACTAGGGAATCGTTCGACTTGGGCTCAGCTAGCTGCAGGGCTCGGAGCGGGTTGCGACTTTGCTGCTCCCCCGACGTTCTGAAAGCCAATTAGCAGTGGCGGGGTGGAAGCCCTGCCGCTAGCATCTGGTGATGAACAAGAAGAGCGGTTCATTTGTTCTGGCAACTGGATTTTTTACGTTGGGGCTGTTCACGGCGGGATGCAGTTCTCCGCCGCCCGACGCCGGCCGGACTTCCTCCCCCTCGGCTTTCGTCAATAGCCCCTCGGAGCCCGCCCCCATCTCGTCACGGAGCGCCTCCGCTGTTGCGGTGACTCCGGGTGCGCTGGATCACGTCGTCATCATTGTTGAGGAAAACAAGCCTTCACAGGCCATCATCGGCAACGGCGATGCCCCGTACATCAACAAATTGGCCGCCGACTATGCACTGGCGGCCAACTACCAGGCGGTGACACACCCGAGCCTGCCCAATTACCTGGCCCTGACCAGCGGCACCAACGCCGGCATCACGGATGACTGCAACCCAAGTGCCAATTGCACGGCACGCGTACCGAATATTGCGGACCGGACCGGGCAGTCAGGGCGAAGCTGGAAGATGTACGCCGAGGACATGCCCGCTCCCTGTTCGGCAAAGGACTCCGGTAGGTACGCGGCGAAGCACAATCCATTCATCTACTATCCCGGTGTCACCGACGATAAGCCCTCGTGTGCGGCGCATGTCGTTCCTTTCACGCAGCTGGGTGAGGACCTGAAGTCCGCCTCGGGCCTCCCGAATTATGTGTTCATCAGCCCCAACATGTGCAGCGACATGCACGACTGCCCGGTATCGACCGGCGACGCGTGGCTGTCGCGACAAGTTCCTAAAATCCTGGCCTCGCCGGCCTTCACGACGCAGAATTCACTGCTGGTCATCGTTTGGGACGAAGGCGATGACAACAGCAACAAAGTCTCAGCAATCTTCGCCGGGCCTGCCGCCAAGAAGGCATATAAATCGGATGCTGCGTTCGACCACTATTCCCTGCTGCACACCATAGAAAGCCTCTGGGGCCTCGCCCCACTGACGGACAACGACAGGAACGCAACAGTCATGAGGGACATGCTCAAGTGACGCCGAGCCGCCGCGACCGTCCGCGTCCTCCAGCATGCCGCGATCGCCCTGCCCTCCGTCAGATTCCACATCCAGTCGCGTCAGCGTGCGCCCGCGCGGGCTCGGGCTTTAAGAGCCTCCACATCGGGACTGTGGAATTAACGGTGTATCCGGCTCGACACGCCAGGCGGTAAGCCTGGCGGGAAGGAGCCCGATATGGCCGCAACACTTGAGGCTGTGCCGAGTACGAAAACCGCTGAGAAGAAGACAGAAATATCCGAGGTCGATGCTGCCCGCGAACTGGTCAGGATGGCGAAGGAACAGGGCCTGTCCCTGACCGGTCCGGACGGGCTGCTCAAGCAGCTCACGAAGACCGTCATAGAGACCGCGCTCGACGAGGAAATGACCGAGCACCTCGGATATGAAAAGCACGACGCGGCCGGGAAGCAGACCGCGAACTCCCGCAACGGGGTCCGCCCGAAAACGGTGCTGACGGAGACGACCGGCCCCGTGGAGGTGGACGTGCCGCGGGACCGGGCCGGCACGTTCGAGCCGGTCATCGTCAAGAAGCGCCAGCGCCGGCTGAATGGTGTGGACGAGATGGTCTTCTCGCTGTACGCGAAGGGCCTGACAACAGGCGAGATCAGTGCGCACTTCGCCGAGATCTATGGTGCGTCCGTGTCGAAGGAGACGGTCTCGCGGATCACCGACAGGGTGTTGGAGGAGATGGCGGCCTGGCAGAACCGGCCGTAGACGAGGTCTACGCTGCGATCTTCATCGACGCCATTGTCGTGAAGATCTGCGACGGGCAGGTCGCCAACCGGCCGATCTACGCCGCCATCGGCGTCACCCTGGACGGGGAGAAGGACATCCTGGGTCTGTGGGCCGGGACCGGCGGTGAGGGCGCGAAGTTCTGGATGAGCGTTCTCACTGACATCAAGAACCGCGGCGTGAAGGACACGTTCTTCCTGGTCTGCGACGGGCTCAAGGGCCTGCCCGAAGTCGTGACGAATGTGTGGCCGCTGACGACCGTGCAGACATGCATTATCCACCTGATCCCGAACACCTTCAGGCTGGCCTCGAAGAAGGACTGGGACGCGCTCAAACGCGATGTGAAGCCCATTTACACGGCGCCGAATGCCGCGGCCGCGCGGGCGGCGTTTGAGGAGCTCACGGAGCGGTGGGGCAGGAAATACGGGGCGATCGTGCGGCTGTGGGAGAACGCGTGGGAGGAGTTCATCCCGTTCCTGGACTACGACGTGGAAATCCGCCGCGTGATCTGCTCGACCAACGCGATCGAATCCCTGAACGCCAGGTACCGGCGCGCCGTCAAGGCCCGGGGTCATTTCCCGACCGAGCAGGCCGCGCTAAAGTGCCTGTATCTGGTCACCCGATCCCTCGATCCGACCGGTGCCGGCAAGACCCGATGGGCTGTGCGTTGGAAGCCCGCTTTGAACGCCTTCGCCATCACTTTCAGCGACCGATTCCCGGCAGCTGAAAACTACTAAAGGAAACTGCCGGATACACCGTTAATGAGACAGTCCCGAAGCAGAAGCTGGGCCGGTGGTCGGCGGCAAACAGCAGGAGTCTGGATCAGGTGGTGAAGAAGTTGCGGAGCTCGATTTCCATGACCGTGGCCGAGACCTGGTGGCTTTGGCCATCGAGGGTGCTGCACTCTGCGTGAGGGAGGGCATTTGATGTTGTTGTTTGGGCCGCGGCCATGGCAGGGGCTGCTTTCGCTCCGACCATGACCAGGGTGGGGACGGCGATCTTGGCCAGCCGGTCCGTGGGTGCGGTGAAATTGTTCAGCACGGCGATTTCGTAGGGGAGGGTGTTGGCGGCGGCTTTTTGGCTCTTCCACACCTTGGGCATGAGACGAAGCATTACCGGCACGAACGCCGGGACGCCGATCATCTTGACCAAGAAGTACGTAACCATCGCGCCGCGTTTGTTCTCGGCGAGCAGTCCGTTCAGGTGGCTGGCGTGGTCGACGGGAGCCCCATCGCTGTCTCCGACTCCGGTGTAGGGGACTTCGTAGGTGGCGAGCTTCCGCATGGTGACGCCGGCCGCCGCGGCTTCAAGGGCAACGGCGGCGCCTGAGGAAATCCCGTAGACGAATGCATTGCCGCCCGCGTAGTCGATCACAGCGGCCAGGTCTTCGATTTCGCGTGCCACTGAATAGGGTTGGGTGTCGCCGCTGTCGCCGCGACCCCGACGGTCGTAAAAGTACACAGCAAAGGAGTCGGCAAGTATCGTCGCGAGTTCCCGGGCGGGGCCGAAGGAACGGCCGCAGAAGGCTCCATCGACCAAGACAAGTGCCGGTCCGGCGCCGGTGTGCTCGACGGAGATTGGGGTTCCGTCGGCAGAGGTGATCTGACTTACCTGGGTCTCGGGGAGTGTGGTCTTCACGGGCGGTGCCTTTCAAGGATGGTATCGAGTTTGGCGAAGGAGAGTACCCAGCCGTTGAGAGTCATGTCGCGGATCTCGTCGGTGAAGGGCCCCTGGTGCAGGGTCATGCGGGTCTGGTTTCCGTGGTCGTGGAACTGAAGCCGCAACACGACGTCGTCCACTGGCCCTGCGGCGGTCTGCGCGGTCAGTTGGATGTCGAGGAATTCCGGTGCCTGCAAGGCCAAAATTCGGCCACGGACGGGGTGGGAGGTCCCGGTGTGGCCGTCGACCATGGTCAGCTCCCACCGACCTTGCTCCACCAGGTCCACCCTCACGCTTTCGGCAGGTACTCTGAATCCTTCGGGCCCGAACCAGGCAGCGAGGAGTTCAGGTTCGGTCCAGAACCGCCACACCAAGTCCCTGGGCGCGGCGAAGGACCGCGAAACGAAGACATCATGCTCCGTCACCTCGTGCTGGCGCTCAGACATCGCCTCCGCTTTCCTCATGGTTGCCGCGCTGAAAGGCCGCGAGGGCACCGTCGAGCTTGTCGAAGGACTCACCCCAGAATTTTTTGTACCGCTCCATGTACTCACTCGCTTCCCTCAACCGCTCGGGCTCCAGGTGACTGAGCCGGGCGGTCGCCACCCGGCTCCTTGAGATCAGGCCGGCACCCTCGAGCACCTTCAGATGCTTGGAAACGGCCGGCTGGCTAATCTGAAACGGAGCCGCGAGATCCGAGACCTGCGCGTCTCCTTCTGCAAGTCGCTGCAGAATTGCCCGCCGTGTCGGATCGGCCAAAGCTCCGAACACCGCGCTGAGCTGATCACCCATCCCGCACCATAACCTAACTGTTCTATAACCGAATGGTTTTAGAATAAGCCGTGCTGAACACCGGGTCAAGCACAAAGCGCGGGAGCGGTAATTTGCGGCATCTCGCTCAGTCCCTGCGACGGCCCATGCGTTCAGAAGACGACGCAGGAGCACGTTTATCCGCAGTGGCTGCAGCAGTTCTCCGCCCCGCAGTCGTCCGTCATCGAGCAGGGCTTCACCGCCCTAGCCCTGCTTGACGGCCGTGCCGACCTCGCCCTCCAGCAAATAAGCGAACTGCTCCCCTTCCCGGAGGCCAAGATCGCGGAACCGCTTCCACCCGACGCCCAGCACTACACAGCCTTCTCTGCCGGTGTGGCTGCCCAGGCGAAGCACAATCCCGACGCCGGATTACTGCTTGCGTTCCTCAGCGCGAAGGCCGCACCGGCCGCCTGCAGCGATGCGGGGCTCGAACCGAACTAACATCCGAAGTCGTGGAATCCTGTTTCCACGACTCAAGATTGTGCCGCCCTCCCAGCCTGGCGCGCCGTGTCTCATGAACCGTGTCCACGGTCTACCAAATGGACAGAGCGTTTGCGATGCTTGGACCGCTGGCGACACAGAGGCGAGGACAGGGACGCCCCAGGGCCGCCCCAGGCCGCCAATCTCATCCGAGTCCATGGGCTCATTGTCGTTCAGCAAACTTCCTCCGGTTCCGCGGACCTTTCCCATGAGTCAACGCGCACCCTAGCCCGGGACGCGTCCCGGAACTACGCTGGGGCAGGCGTCGCCCCGGTTCAGTGGCAGACGGCAGCCACGTGGTCTGGGAAGGCAGGGGTCCATGAACGCACAGAACATCACCCACTGGATCCGGGCGGGGTTGTGGACCTTGCCTCTTTACGGCCTGATCACCGCCTGGGCCACTCTTGAGCCTCAACCGGACCAGCAAAAGGATCCAGACGCCTGGGCACGGTTCGTCAGCTCGGGCTCGTATCAAACCAGCCACTTGCTCGGCAGCACCGGAGGCACCATCCTCGCGATCTTCGGGGTGTTCGCGCTGGGCTGCTGCCTTGCCAACAGCCGCGCCGGCCGCCTGGCACTGGCAGCAGCAGTCATCACCGTCGCGGGAACTGCCTTGCTAATGGTGCCCGCTGCCCTCTCCACATTCGCCACACCCGCGATCGGGCAGGCTTATCTGGAAGGGAACCGGGACGTCATGCTTCTGGAGTTTCCATCCGCCATGACGGTCTCGTTCCTGCTCGGGATCCTCCTCGCGTTGGTTGGCAACGTCTTGCTTGGGGTCGCGGTCTGGAAGTCCCGGACGCTCCCCCGCTGGGCCGGGGCCCTCTGGGTTGCCGGCGTCGCACTGTTCTACCTCCTCGGCGTCGTGCTGGGGCAGGCGACCACGGGCAGCAGCCTTCCGACGCAGCCGGCCGGCGCCCTGCTCATGGCTGCATCGGGCGGCTGGATGGCGTGGAGCCAGTCACGGCAGGCCCAGCCACCCGCGGCTGTCTATGCGGCGGGCACGCGCTGACGGCTTACGGTTCGTGGAGGTCGGACATGCCCAAGCGATCCAGGTGATTGTGTTGAGAATCCACCGCTAACGTTCAGCAACCCGGCACGGGCGCTCACGCCTCTCCTGCGGCGGGATGACCACAAAAATTCGATCCACAGACCCAGCAAGTCATGGAGTTCCAAACGCTCCCGGGTATGAAGGAGTGAACAGCACCACCGCTGTCCCCGCTAAGAGAGAAGGAGCCGCCAGACCAGCGGGCACCAACAAAAATGGGCCCCGCAGGGGCCCATAACTGAACAGTTTGTCCACACACAGCGGCCCACAAGTCCCTGACCAGGGAAAACACAGTGCCCGCGGTGGGACTCGAACCGGGTTCCAGCCCTTCAAAATCCGCCACTCCCTCGAAAACCGCCGCAATCCGGGCCAGTCCGGCACCAGTACGACCGGTCCGAAAGCAACGGTGAGCACATTGTGCAGACGGCTTTTGGCCTTCGAACTCCCCCTCCGACTGCCCATGGCGGAATTCCGAGCCGTCGGCCTAGAGACCCCTTCCACACCCCCTACCGCCGATTCAGGTGTTTCTCGATGAGGACGGAGCTGCGCTTCAAATCGATGTCGCCGGCGGCCACACCAGCAACCAGATCGAAGGAATCGTCGGCCCTGAAGTTCATGCCGGTAGCCGTTGATCCAGAGCAGCAGGACCATGAGAGTCCAGGCGGTGCGCTTTGTTGCCGGCGCTGAGCGGATGAAACCTCGCCACAGACCCGAGGAGTGCTGCGGCCTTCGTGGCCTATTTAGGATAGGTTTCCGTGTCCATGACCGTCGTCGCGGGCCGGGCCAAGGCGGAAGCGATCAGCCCGATGTCACGGACGTGAAACCCGTACCGGTCGATAAATTGCCGACGGCGTTGCCGGTTCCGAGCGCCGGCGGCCAGTTAGCGCAAGTCCTCGCCCGTCGACGGCTATGGCCAAGGGACGTGGGCCGGCCAATCAAAGTGCGCACCGGGTCGCGAGGGTCGCTCCCTCAGACTCAAGGGGCCGCTCCGAGGTAACCGTTAGACCGTCGACACGGCCCCCGGCCCAGGAATACCGTTAAGCCGTCCCAGCACGACCCAACAAGGATGACGGAGAGGTGTCCGATCATGGGAACCACAGAAAACGTTGATTTGGTCCGACGCGGGTATGAGGCCTTCAACACTGGGGATATGGCGAGCCTGAGCGAGATGTTCGCTGAGGACGCGGTCTGGCACGCAGCCGGAGGCGGCGTGCTATCAGGCACGAAGAAGGGGCGCGACGCCATTTTGGCGTTCTTCGGCGAATTGGGAGCCCGCACCCAAGGTCGTTTCCAAGCCAACCTCAAGGACATTGTTGGCGGGGAAAACTACACTGTCGCGATTCAGCAAACCCAGGCAACGAGCGGCGACAAAACTCTGGACGTGGGCACCATCATCACGTTTGTGGTCCGCGACGGAAAGATCACGGAGGGACGGGAGTATTTCGAGGACACCGGGAAATTTGACGATTTCTGGGTCTAGAAGGCCCACGCCGGAATCGAAACCCGGATAATCCACATGCTGAGGATGCGGCCAAGGCCGCCGTATCGATCGGCCGGCCAACAACCGGGGACGAAACACCACGGGAGTACGCGACAAAATTGAGAACACTGCTGGGAAGGCCGGCTGCAAGGGCAACGAAGCTGCCGGGTCCGCCACAGCCGATGCAAGTGTGAGGGCCGAGGACCACGCCGAGGTAGTGGGCCCATCTCCAGCGACGTGGTGCCTCGGTAACAGCAGTGAGCAGCCCACTAGCTTCGGTGGCCGTCGCGTACTGAACGATGGAGGGCCCTACGGCGGCCCCCGTCGTCGTGCGTCCACGCGGCAAGGTAGAGTCCGCTCCAGAAGCCCCATGTACGAGGAGAAGCGAACCATGGTCTCAAGCGTTGCCATTATCGGAATCGCGGTCGTCGCGTTGGGAATGGTACTTACTCCGGGGCCAAACATGATCTACCTCGTCTCCCGGAGTATCAGCCAAGGTTGGAAGGCCGGCATGCTCTCGTTGGCCGGGACGATGGTTGGATTCATGGTCTACATGACCACGGCTAACGTTGGTCTGGCCGCAGTCTTCATCGTTGTCCCGTGGTTCTACGCCGGGCTCAAGATCGCTGGCGCTGTATACCTTTTGTACTTGGCCTGGAAGACCCTCCGCCCGGGCGGCCTGTCAGTCTTCGAACCCCGTGAGATCCCGCCTGACTCTCGATGGAAACTGTTCCACATGGGTCTGATGACGAACCTGCTGAACCCCAAAGCGGCCATCATGTACTTGGCACTGATTCCCCAGTTCATCACCCCGTCCGCAGGTAACCCTGTCACTCAGGGATTCATCCTCGGTAGCGTGCAGATCACCATCAGCCTGGTCGTGAACGCAGCAATCGTGCTTGCCGCAGGTGCAATCGCCATGTTCCTCCGAGCCCGCCCCTCATGGATGAAATGGCAGCGGTTGATCACAGGAAGTCTTTTGGGCGCAGTCGGGATGAAACTCGCCTTCGACGCACCTACACCAGCGACCGGCTGACCCGGCGGCGTTCAGTGAACGTCTTGTACCGCTCCCCATGCCCAGCGAATCATCCGTCCGCAAGTTGATCGATCGTCTAACCGCAAAGGTTTCCCGACGGCGCCGCTACCTTTGACCAACCGTTGCGTGCTGTCGGATTCCGTTCTTGTGAAATGCGTTAGTGTTCGCTAACGTATTTGTATGCCTGATGTTCTGGAGACTGCTGCGGAACCGACCCGGCGGGCCCTGCTCCAGCTTCTGGCGCGCGGGGAACAGGGCGTGACTGAACTTGCGGGTCATTTCCCGGTGACCCGGTCCGCTATTTCCCAGCACCTGTTGCTCCTGGCCGGTGCCGGGCTGGTCCTGGCCCGGAAGGACGGGCGGAACCGGTATTACCGGCTGGATCCCGGCGGCATGGCCCGGCTGCGCTGCGCGCTGGAGTCCTTCTGGACTACGGAGCTTGATTTGCTGGCGGCCGACGCCGCGAGCCTGCACACACAACCACACCAAGGAGATACCTGATGTCTATTGCCAAATCCGTACTCATCCCGGTCAGCCCCGACGAGGCATTCGCCCTGATCACCCGGCCCGAACGGCTCCGCCGCTGGCAAACCGTGGCCGCACGCGTGGACCTGCGCGTCGGCGGTGACTACCGCTGGACCATCACCCCGGGGCATTCCGCGGCAGGAACCTTCACCGAAATCGAGCCCGGCAAGCGGGTGGTCTTCACCTGGGGCTGGGAAGACGCCATCGCCCCGTCGGATCATTCAACGGTGACCATCACGCTGGATGAGGTGGAGGGCGGAACCATGGTCCGGCTCGTACACGAGGGCCTGGGTCCGGAGGAGGAGGTGGGTCACACCGAAGGCTGGAAGCACTTCCTGGACCGTCTCGTCGTCCTCACCACAACCGGAGACGCCGGCGCCGACGACTGGGCCGCGGCACCCGATCCCATCAATGAACTGGTGAGCGCCGAAGCCACCCTGGCAATCGCCCAGCGGATCCTGGACACTCTCACCGCGTCGGAGATGGCCCTGCCGACTCCGTGCGACGCCTTCACTGTCGCGGAGTTGGTGGACCACCTCGTTGGTTCTGTCACCGGCATCGGAAAGGCCTTAGGACTGACGATCATAGATGAGCCTTCTGCCGCCCCGGAGAAGCGCCTGGCGGATGCCGCGCAGCCGACCCTCGAAGCGTTCCAGGCGCGCGGCCTGGAAGGAACCATCGACATGGGATTCGCCGAACTACCCGCGACCATCGTGGCGAACATCCTGAACCTCGAATTCCTGGTCCATGCCTGGGATGTCGCCACCGCCACCGGCCGCGAACTCGAAGTCGCCCCGGCACTGTCCGGTTACGTCCTGGACCTCGCCCGGAACACCATCAGCCCGCAGATGCGCGGAACCAGCTTCGCCGAGGAAACCTTGGTGGATGAATCTGCCGAGAGCATGGCCCGGCTGGTCGCCTTCACCGGCCGCATCGCCACGGCCGCGTAGAAGCAGCGGAACCACTGTGGTTAACGTTCAGACCGAAACTCTCATCCACGTCCCCCGGGCGGCCGTAGCCGAGTATGCCTCCGACCCCGGCAATGCCCCGCGCTGGTACGCAAACATCGACTCCGCCCAGTGGCGTACGACCCCGCCCCTCACCGTCGGCTCCCTGGTGGCCTTCACCGCCCACTTCATGGGCCGCACCCTCGAGTACGTTTACGAGACGACCGAACTGGTCCCGGGCGAAAAGCTGGTCATGCGGACAAGCCAGGGACCCTTCCCGATGCAAACCACCTACACGTGGTCCGACGAGGGCGGATCAACCCGGATGACCCTGCGCAACAGCGGCGAGCCTTCAGGCTTCTCCGCAGTGGCGGGGGCATTCATGGCTCCGATGATGCGCATGGCCATGCGCAAGAACCTCAAGGACCTCAAAGCCCTCCTTGAATCCGGGCAGCCCTAGGGCCCGGATATTCCCAGGGCAGCAAGCCCCGCTGCACTCCTGTTCCGGGACCATCCCGGACCGCTAGTGTCGGGACCACACCAACAGCGGCACCGCACCGCACCGCACCAACCTCCGCACCATGGATCGAACGAAAGGACACTGCCATGAGCAAGTTCATCTACATCTACAAGGGACCCGCGACACCCATGGATCAGTTCACCGAGGCGCAGTCCGCTGAACAGATGGCCGCATGGGGCGAATGGATGGGCAAAGTGGGCCCGGCCCTGATCGACGGGGGCGCCCCGTTCGGGGCCCGTGCCTCGATCGTCGACGACGGAACCGGCGCCGAAGCCTCCGAGCTTCAGGGCTACACCATCGTTGAGGCCGCGAACCTCGACGCCGCGAAAGCTCTCACCGAGGGACACCCATACCTCTCTGAGGGAAACGGTCAGTTCAGCCTTGAGATCTTCGAACTTGTCGACATGAACATGTAACCCCGTGGCGCCGGTGGGGGCCTTCCGTTGCCCCTGGCTGGGGAAGGTCGTGCCAGTACCCCCACTCTCCCGGAATGTGCCGTACTTCCGGCAATGATGCCCGCCCCCAATAGCGGAGATCGCGGAAGACCGGCGGGAGCCCTGGCGCACAGACACAGCCCCACCCCTTTCGGGAGTGCGGGCACCGAACAACCAAGGAGCATCCATGGCCTCCTGTTAGTGAAGGACTGCGCGGCGGCCTGGGCCGAAATCTGGCGGGCTTGCTTAGCACCGAAGAAGTCGCTTCGCTCGCCGCGCGCTGTGCCAGGTTGCGCTTGGCGGGGCGGTTTCCGGCTCCGAGCGGGGAGATGCCGGCGGGGCCCTGGCCGCTGTTCTAAGGAAGTCCAGGCCGGGGCCAATTGGTGTGAAGCGGTTCCCCTGCCGGTTACTCCGCCGAGCAAGAGCTTGGCGGAGCGATGGTGCAAGCACGAGAATGCCCGTCGACGCCTAAGACACGAACGGAGGCCGGAACTTGTATGTCTCGGCCTCCGTCGATCCTCAGATGATGCTGTCTTGCGGTTCTTGTCAGGTGTCCGGCGGTCCGGAACGTGGCGGGCGAGTCTCCCATTCCGTTTCCGTTGCACGCATCCAGGGATAGGGCAGCAGCTCTTTGATTCGGACCTTTTCCACTTCCCCTTCGGCGTCGACCAGGACAAATGTCTCCGCACCGTAACTGCGTAGCAGTTCCCTACAGAGCCCGCAGGGGTTGGTGACCTGCGGTTCACTGCTCCCGTCCATGCTGACCGCCACCACGGAGTGGATCGTGTCTTCCTGGGCGATGCGGGCATTGGCGAGGGCGCTGGACTCGGCGCATACGTTGATGCGTTTCGAGCCAATGTGGAGACCGAGGTATATGGTCCCGGATCCACCACGCATTGCGGCGGCCACGCGATGGTTTTCGCTGTGGTGGGCCGTGATGAGCAGCCGTCGGGCCGCTTCATATAGTTCCACGTCTGCGCTACTGAGCTCGTAAGTCGCGTCGGGGTCCGGCCCGCGTCGGGCCGTTTGGGTGACGTACATGGGTGTTCCTACCTTCCGATGAAGATGCCGTTCTTTTTCCGTGCGAGCAGGTAGAACACGATGCTCAGCGTGGACAGGACGGCGACGTAGACGGGGAAGATCCAGGACGCGTTCAGGGACTGCAGCCAGACGAGGAGGTAGGAGGCTGTGCCGCCGAACAGAGCGACGCCCAGGCCGTAGCCGAGAGCCGTTCCGGCACCCCGGCAACCCTTGGGCATGAGGGAGCTGGTGACGACGTTGTACAGGGTCATGTTGAGCACCAGCACCACCGAACCTCCCAGGAGTACGGCAGCGAACCCGGCGATTCCGGGGCGTACGTACATCAGCATCAGGAAGACGGACGGAATGGCCAGCGCGCGGGTGATCAGGAACCACTTGGACATCGACTTGCCATCGGCGACCTTGCTGATGATCAGGCTTCCGACGACCAACACGACGCCCAGAACGGTGGTGAGTGCGAAGACAGCGGTGGCGTCTTCCTTGAAGCCGGTGCGGGCCGCCGTCGGCAGGCCCGTGTTCCAGGCGTAGTTGTACGCCTGGGCGGCTCCGACGACGAATGTGATGGCGAGCACGCTGAGCCAGTGCTTGCGCACCCCGCCCCAGACCTTTTTCGCGGAGTTGTCCGCCATTTCTTCGGGCTTCATGGTTTCAGGAAGTGTCCGGCGAAGGTACACCACGACGAAGCCGAAGGCCGCGCCGACGATGAACGGCACACGCCATCCCCAATCGGCCATGACGGCACCGCTGAGGGTCAGGCTGCAGAGGTAGCTGACAAGGGAGGCGAGCAGGATGCCTAGGTTGACGTAGAAGGAGATGATGCCGGCGACAAAGCCCTCGCGTCCCTCGGGGACGAGTTCGACGGCGTGGGCGGTGGACAACGGAGCCTCAACGCCGGTGGAGATGCCCTGGACGATGCGGCAGACCAACAGGATGACGCCGGCTGCGGGGCCAATCTGGTCATAGGTCGGCGACACGGCAATGATCAGGGTGGTGGTCGCCATCATCATGATGGACCAGAGCATCACCCTGCGTCGGCCGATCCTGTCGGCGAAGGTACCGAGCAGGATTCCGCCGAGAGGACGGAACGCGAAGCCGACAGCAAATACTGCCAGCGCGCTCAGCGTTGCGGCAACGGGGTCCTGCGACGGGAAGAACTTGGGTCCAATGAAGGCCGACAGCAGGCCGAAGACCATCCAGTCGTACCACTCAAGGGTGTTCCCCAGCCCGAGGCCAAGCAGCCCGCGGCGTACTTCCGGAGAGAGCCGGGACTTCCGGCCACTCTCTACGTCAATCTTGACGACAGTGTCAGTCATGATACTTTTCCTTCCCCCGTGCCTTCGGGGCGCGGGAGGGTACGGATCACCGGCGTACTCCGTGTTGGGGTCGGCGGTGATCGAAACTATCGTTTGGCTTGGTCCGCAGGGCGGACCGGGTCACCTCATGGGAGGTGAGTTAGCCCAGATAGCTACGCATGCCTCTTCGTAGCGCTTGAATGCAAAACGGGCCATCCAACTCGGCAACAAGGCATTAGTCCTTGCTGACCGGCCAACGTCGTGTCCTGCGGATGGCTTGGCAGATGTCACGGCAGCTTTGCCTTAGAAAGGAACGCGTTCACGGGTTGGATGCACCTTCCGCCAGAAGGCCTTGCGATCAAACCTGTTCGAAGCTTTCTTCCAAAAGTGTTGCGGCTCACACAACTATATTGAAGATCTTCACGGAGTCAATGGTTTCCAGAGAAGTCCCGTCAGCCCGCGGAAGGCCGGCGCCAGACCCGAGGCAAAACCGCACGTCAGAGGCAACTTCAGACGCGATACGTAAAAATATTCACCAAAACCTTGATTCGCTAAAAGTTTTCACTATAGTTATGTGGGTTAGCTCACCGAGAGAGAGTCGGAGCATGACCAACGAAATCGTCACGGGATCTTCCCCAGCTGGCACTAGCGTCCTTCTTGCCACTGTGGGCAACAAGGTGCGCAACATGCGCAAGGACAAAGGAATGACCCTTGCGAAACTCTCGGAAATCACTGGTCTCAGCCCGGCGATCGTAAGCCAGATCGAACGCGGCCTGGCCAATCCGTCTTTCACCACCTTGGCGCAGCTGGCGCACGGCCTGGACATTCCTGTAGGGAAGTTCTTCCTCGGGCAGGAGGAAACCAGGTCCCCCGTGGTTCGCAAGGCCGAGCGGCGTAACCTCAAGGGCGTCACCAAGAAGGCTGTGGGTGAGGCGGTTTATGAACTGCTCACCCCGGATCTCAACGGTGCGCTGGAGGCCCAATGGATCGTGAGTCCGCCAGGCCACGACACCAGCGCCACTCCTTTCCGTCACAGCGGCGAGGAATTCGGGATTGTTATCTCCGGCCGGAAGGACATCTTCCTGGACGGCGAGAAGTACACCTTGGAAGAAGGCGATTCGATCACCTTCTCCTCGGAAACGCCTCACTGGTACAAGAACAGCTATGAAGAGGTCTGCGTAGCGATCTGGGTTAACGCACCTCACGCGTGGTGATCGGCTGGCTCTAGCCGCCGTCGCCATCCCCGGTTCCGACACCCAAGGTGTCCGCCGGAACATTTTCCACACCCTGCAGCAAGGCCCGCGACGGGCCGCGCTGCGTCATACCCTCTGCCGGTTGGAATTCGCGGTCGACGTCGCCGCGATCCCCTCCTGAGCATCATCTTCTAAGTCACCGGCCGCCCTTCCAACGGCATTTGCGCCGGAAAAGTTAGGATCCCCATGAACCCGTCCACAGCCATGTCGTCGCTGGATCTCAGCACCACCACGGCGGACCTCACCGCTCCCGTCATCTCCCGCTCCGACGTCCTCGTGGTCGGCGGTGGCCCCGCCGGTGTGGCCGCCGCCGTCACCGCGGCCCGCTCGGGCGCCTCGGTCACGCTACTGGAGCGCTACTCCTCCCTCGGCGGCCTCGCCTCCGGCGGCATGGTGCTGGTGCTGGATGACATGATCAACGGCCAGGAAATCACCGTCACGGGCATCGTCTCCGAATACGTCGAGCGTCTGCAGAAGCTGGGCCTGGCGATCGTCCCGCCGGCCGACGACCGCAAGGCCTCCGACGAACTGTGGAACAAGTGGGGCCGCTTCGGCACCTTTGACTTCCACACCCACGTCAATCCCAAGCCCATCTGCTACGCCGCCGCATTCGATCCCGACGGCTGGAAGCGCGTCTCCAACGACCTCGTCCGCGAAGCCGGCGTCAACCTCCGACTGCACTCCTGGTTCTCCCGCCCGATCGTGGACGACGGCGTCATGAAGGGCGTCATCTGCGAGACCAAGTCCGGCCCGCAGGCCTTCATGGCGGACATCGTCATCGACACCACCGGCGACATCGACGTCGCCTCCCGCGCCGGCGCCAGCTACGTCAAGGACAGCTACCTCACCACGCTGGTCTTCCGCCTGGGCAACGTGGACACCAACGCCGCGGAGGCCTTCGAACAGGCCAACCCCAAGGAAGCCCGCGCCATCAACCGCACCATCAAGCGCCTCCTCGGCGGCGCCTGGGAACTGTGGTGGCTCAAGACCCCCATCGACGGAGTCGTCTGGTGCAACGCACCCCACATGACCGGCTTCGACGGCGTCGACCCGGCGGACATGACCGCCGCCGAGTTCGCCGCCCGCGACCGCATCACCGAGGCCGTGGACTACGTCCGCGCCAACCTGCCCGGCTTCGAGAACTGCTACATGCTCGACGTCGCATCCCAGATGGGCGTCCGCCAGACCCGCCTGCTCGAAGGCGAATACGTCATGACCAAGGACGACGTCACCTCCCGCCGGCACTTCGCCGACACTGTGGCCCGCGGCCGCGACTACTACTACCCGTTCCGCTCACTGCTGCCCAAGGAAGTGGACCAGCTGCTCGTCGCGGGCCGCCACTACTCCGCTACCCCCGAGGCGCAGAAGATGTCCCGCGAGATCCCGCCCTGCATGGCCATGGGCCAGGCCGTCGGCGTCGCCGCCGCGCTGGCGATCCAGACCGGCACCCTCGTCCGCGACGTCTCCGCACTGGACATCCAGCAGGGCATGCGCCGCCACGGCGCGGACCCGGGCGACGTCCCATCGTCGAACGCCACCCTTGACGTGGACGCGGTGGTGGGAGCATGAGCACCGTCATCGACGAACTCTTCAGCGACGGACGCTCGACGGCAGAGAGCACGACGGCGGCCCCCGCCACCGAAGCCTCCGGCACCCCGCTCCCCGCTGGTACCCCGCTCCCGCTCGAGGGAATCAAGATCGTGGACTTCACCCAGGTGTTCATGGGCCCGTCCTGCACTCAGTTGCTGGGCGACTACGGCGCGGACATCATCAAGGTGGAACGCCCCGGCGCCGGGGACATCTCCCGCAACTCGTTCCCGGACAAGGACGGCCAGGACAACCCGATCTTCCTGTCCATCAACCGGAACAAGCGCAGCATCTCCGTGGACACCCGCACTGACGAGGGCAAGGACGTGCTCCGCCGGCTGCTGGCCGACGCGGACGTGGTGGTCAGCAACTTCCGCTCCGGCGTGATGGAGCGGATGGGCTTCGGCTACGAGGACCTCAAGGAGCAGAACCCGGGCATCATCTGGGCCTCCGGCACCGGCTTCGGACCCGTCGGCCCCTACTCGCACAAGGGCGGCCAGGACGCGATCGCGCAGGCTTACTCCGGCGTGATGTGGCGCCGCGAGTCGGACGACATGAAGCCGGCCATCTACCCCACCACGCTGTGCGACTACATCACCGGCATGCACCTCATGCAGGGCATCCTGCTGGCCCTGCGCACCCGCGAGTCCGCCGGCGTCGGGCAGAAGGTGGAGGTGACCATGTACGACTCCATGCTGCACCTGCAGATGCAGGAGGCCTGCATGCAGCTCAACCGCGGCTACGAGGTCAACTGGGGCGCCATGCCGCTCAGCGGCGTCTTTGAAACCACAGACGGCGCCGTCTGCATGGTGGGCGGCTTCACCCCGGACCCGCTGCTGCGCATTTCCGAGGCGCTGGGCCTGGACGAGGACCTCACGCTGCGGCCCGAGTTCGCCAACCTGGAGCAGCAGTTCAAGCACAAGCCGGCGCTGCAGGCGATCTTCCGCGAGCGCATCGCCACCAATACCACCGAATACTGGACCACCAGGCTGGAAGACCAAGGGCTGCTCAACGCCCCGGTGCACACCCTGGAACAAACCCTGGCCGACGCGCAGACCCACGCCAACGGCATGATCGTCGAGGCAGAACACCCCGGCGTCGGCACCGTGAAAATGCTCAACGCGCCCATCCGGCTCTCCGCCACCCCGCCCACCATACGCCGGGTGGCCCCGCGGCTCGGCGAGCACAACGTCGAGGTGCTGCTGGAGAACGGCTTCGATGCCGAGACCATCGAGCGCCTGCAGCAGCTGGGGGTCCTGCGGTGACCGCCGTTTCAGCAACTGAGAAGACGACCGCCGTTCCCGACACAGTGGACCAGGTCACCCTGACCATCGAGAACCACGTCGCCACCGTGGTGATCGACCGCCAACACGTGCTCAACGCCGTCGACGGCACCGCCCAGGCCAGGCTCAACGAAATCTGGGACCAGCTCGAAGCCGATCCCGACGTCCGGGCCGTGGTCATCACGGGCGCCGGCACCCGGGCGTTCTGCGTGGGCGCGGACATGTCCGCCTCTGCCGTGGACAAGACGGGCCTCGAATACTGGGCCGGCCTGGACCCGAACGGCTTCGGCGGCCTGAGCCTGCGCACCACGCTGGACATCCCGGTGATCGCGAAGGTCAACGGCTACGCGCTCGGCGGCGGCATGGAGATCGTGCTCGGCGCGGACATCGTGATCGCCGCGGACACGGCCCGCTTCGGGCTGACGGAACCGCGCGTCGGGCGTTTGGCGCTCGACGGCGGCATCCACCAGCTGGTGCGCCGGATCCCTTACACCCAGGCGATGGGCATGCTCCTGACCGGGCGGAAGGCCGAGGCCGCGGAAATGCAGTCCATGGGCCTGGTCAACGAAGTGGTCCCCGCGGAGGAGCTCGACGCCGCGGTGCAGCGCTGGGTGGACCAGATCCTCGCCTGCGCTCCCACCTCCGTCCGTGCGGTCAAGCAGATGGTCACCCAGACCGGGCACCTGACGGCCACCGAGGCCCGCGGGCTCCGGCTCCCGGCCCTCATGGCGGCGCTGGACAGCAAGGACTCCGCCGAGGGCGTCCGCGCCTTCCAGGAGAAGCGGCCGCCGGTCTGGCCCGGACATTAGAGAGCGCCGCTAGCGGTTCCACCGCCTGAGCTTCGGGGCTGCTGACCAACAGCTGCCCCGAAGAACAACACGAGATTTAAGGAGAAACCAATGCAGGAGTCACTGACACCCGGAGTGTGGGGCGTCGTCGCCACACCCTTCCAGGGCAGCGCCCTGGACGTCGACACGGACAGCCTGGCCGGCCTGGTGGGCTACTACGAGTCGATCGGAGCCACCGGACTCACGGTCCTGGGCGTGTTCGGCGAGGCCGCGGCCCTGACCGCGGCCGAACGCAGCCTGGTCCTGGAGGTGGTGGTGGAAGAAACGCGCCTGCCCCTCGTGGTGGGAGTGACATCCCTCTACACAGGCACGGCCGTCGAGGAAATCCGTTCCATCCAGGCCGCCGCCGGGGACCGGCTCGCGGCCGTCATGGTCCAGGCCAACTCCGCCAACCCCGCCGTGGTCATCGCGCACCTGAACGCCATCCACCGCGCCACCGGCGCCAATGTGGTGCTCCAGGACTACCCCCTGGCCAGCGGCGTCAGTATCAGCATCGAGGCACTGATCTCCGTGGTCCGGGCGTGCAGCTTCGTCACCGCGGTCAAGGCCGAGGCCCCGCCCACGTCCGTGGCCATCAGCCAGCTGACCGCAGCCCTGGACGTCTCCGTGTTCGGCGGACTCGGCGGACAGGGCCTGCTGGACGAGCTACTGGCCGGCGCTTCCGGCGCCATGACCGGCTTCTCCTACCCCGAGGCTCTCATCGCCTGCGTCCGGGCCTGGCAGCGCGAAGGCTACGCGGGCGCCCGCGACGCCCTCCTGCCCTACCTTCCGCTGATCAACTTCGAGCAGCAGGCCAAGATTGCGCTGGGCATCCGCAAACAATGCCTGCACCAGCGCGGACTGATCGCCGACCCCGGCGTCCGTCCCCCGGCCACGGCCTTCCCGGAAGTTCTCCGGCCGGCTCTGCGGGCCCACCTCAGCGAGGCCGCCGAAGCCCTCGGCCCGAACCCGGCCGTCGCCCTCACCGCGGCGGGGAGGAACTAATGGACCTCGGAATCAGCGGAAAAACCGCCCTGGTGGCCGCTTCCACGGGCGGACTCGGCCTCTCCGTCGCCCGGGCCCTCGCGGCCGAAGGAGTGCGGGTGGCCATCACCGGCCGGCGCCAGGTGCGCGCCAAGGAGATCGTCGCCGAGCTCACGGACGCCTACGGGCCGGGCGCCGTGGCCGTCGAGGCAGACCTGAGCACGGCGGAAGGGGTGGCCGCCGCCGTCGAACAGGCTGTCGCGGAACTGGGACCCATCGACATCCTGGTCCTCAACGGTCCCGGGCCGAAGCCCGGGGCGGCGGCGACGCTCGGCGCCGAGGACATCGCTGACGCGTTCGAACAACTCGTCAAGCCGAACCACGCGCTGGTGTCGCACATCCTGCCCGGCATGCGGGAACGGCGCTGGGGACGGATCCTCGCGGTCGGCTCGAGCGGGGTGGTGGCGCCGCTGCCCAACCTGGCCGTGTCCAACACCGGCCGGGCCGCACTCGCCGGGTACCTCAAAACCCTCGCCGCCGAGGTCGCCCTGGACGCCGTCACGGTCAACATGCTGCTGCCCGGCCGCATTGCCACGGACCGGGTGGCAGAACTCGACCACGCCGCTGCCAAGCGGCGCGGCACCACGCCCGAGGAAATCCAGCTTGAATCCCGCAAGACCATCCCCGCCCGCCGCTACGGCGAACCGGAGGAATTCGGCGCGGCCGCGGCGTTCCTCTGCAGCGCCCCGGCCTCCTACATCACCGGCGTGGCGCTGCGCTGCGACGGCGGCCTGATCCGCAGCCTCTAGCCGCGGGTCTAGAACACTCAGCACACACCCTGCTCCGACTCCCCTGAAGGAACACCATGACTTCCACAGCATCAACTGCCACCAAGACTGCAACCGCTGCCACCGAGCGGGACCTCATCACCGCCCGGCACCTCATCAACGGCGAATGGCTCGGCGGGGCGGACACCGAGCGGATGAACCCGGCCCGCCCGGGCGAGCTCGCCGCCCTCTCGCCCAGCGGCACCGCGGAAGACGTCGATGCCGCCATCACAGCCGCCACCGCCGCGCAGCCGGCCTGGGCGGCCCTGCCCGCCCCGTCCCGCGGCGCCATCCTGATGGCCGCCGGCAACCTGCTCCTGGACCGCCAGACCTCGATCGCCGAGGACCTCGTCCGTGAAGAGGGCAAGACCATCGCAGAGGCCAAGGGCGAGGTCAAGCGCGCCTCCGACGTGTTGCGCTTCTTTGGGTCCCTCGGCTGGGCCGCCACCGGCGAGGTGCTGCCCAGCGGCCTGCAGGACACCACCATCACCACGCGCCGCGAGCCGCTCGGCGTCGTCGGCCTCATCACGCCGTGGAACTTCCCCATCGCCATTCCGGCCTGGAAGTCCGCCCCGGCGCTGATCAGCGGCAACGCCGTGGTCATCAAGCCGGCCGAGCTCACCCCGCTGTCCGCCACCCACCTGGCCCGCGCCCTGCAGGACGCCGGGCTGCCTGCCGGCGTGTTCAACGTGGTCCACGGCAAGGGCCGCGTGGCGGGCGATGCCCTGGCCCGCGATCCGCGGATCGCCGGGATGTCCTTCACCGGTTCCACCAAGGTGGGCCTGGGCCTGCAGGAAATCCTGAACGGCCGCCGGGCCCGGGTCCAGCTGGAAATGGGCGGCAAGAACGGCGTGCTGGTCCTGGACGACGCCGATCCCCGCAAAGCCGCCCAGGTGGTGGCAGCCGGCGCGTTCGGACTCACCGGCCAGGCCTGCACCGCAACATCCCGCGTCTACGTCACGCCCGGCATCCGCGAGGACTTCCTTGCGGCCCTCGTCGAGGAAGCCGCCGCCTACACCGCCGGCGACGGCCTCGAGGCCGCAAAGATGGGCGCCGTGGTGAGCAGCCAGCAGTTCGAACAGAACCAGGCCGCGGTGCGCACCGCCGTCGAACGCGGCGCCAAGTTGCTGCACGGTGCGTACGACGGCGGCACGGACGCCGGCTTCCGCTTCCCGGCCGCCATCCTCACGGACCTTCCGTTCGACGACGCCGCCGTGACCGAAGAGATCTTCGGACCCGTGGTGGCCGTCCTCGAGGTCCCGGACTACGAAGCCGGGCTCGCCGCGATCAACGATTCCCGCTACGGCCTCACCGCTGGAATCTGCACCGACTCGCTGGCCTTGGCCACTGACTTCGCTGCACGCGCTCAGGCAGGCGTCATCAAAGTCAATCGGCCGACGGCGGGGCTGGACCTGAACGTGCCGTTCGGCGGCGTCAAGGACTCCTCCACCAACACGTTCCGCGAACAGGGGAAATCCGCGCTGGACTTCTTCACGTGGGGCAAGACCGTCTACAC
Organism: Arthrobacter sp.; assembly: GCA_026393275.1. Classification (GTDB taxonomy): domain Bacteria; phylum Actinomycetota; class Actinomycetes; order Actinomycetales; family Micrococcaceae; genus Arthrobacter. Next base: position 40,358 of record JAPLAM010000078.1, on the reverse strand, counting down.
GGGTGTGTACCTGCCATGACGTACGTGATCGCGCAGCCCTGCGTGGACGTGAAGGACAAGGCCTGCATCGACGAGTGCCCGGTGGACTGCATTTATGAAGGGGAACGCTCGCTCTACATCCACCCGTCCGAGTGCGTGGACTGCGGCGCCTGCGATCCCGTATGCCCGGTGGAGGCGATCTACTACTCAGACGATGTCCCGGACGAGTGGGCCGATTACGTGCGTGCCAACGTGGAGTTCTTCGAAGAAGTTGGCACGCCGCAAGGCGCTTCGGCCCTCGGGAACCTGCACCGCGACCACTCCGTGATCGCCGGCACAGCGGTGCGGTCACGCGCGGCTGACCCGGTGCCGGGGCGGCCGTCAGGCAGCGATGCCTGACGGCCGTTGCCGTCCCCTCCCAACTGGGTCAGAGCAATTTAGCGTTCGAGCCCGACAAAAGTTGGAAGGCCCGGGATACTTGGGTTTCTTCGCCCCGGCCCCAGAGCCGTTCTCACTCGGACGCCGCCCTCAACGCCCTCGGCGGCGGCCTGGCCGGAAGCGCGCGATCGAGCTGGTTCACGGCCTGGAGCGCGTCCCCCCGCTGGGCACCAAGCCCAAGACCCGCGGCGGCGCCATCACCCGTGCCGCCGTCTAAATCGCCGACCAACTGGAAGCGAAGTACATCTGTACCTTCACCCAGTCCGGCGACTCCGCACGCCGGCTCTCACGGCTGCCCCCGATCCGTCCGAGGGGCAGGTGGAACGGGTGAAGTCCGAGTTCGTCGAGCCCGTCGGAGAGTTCCTGAATTCGTGGTTCATGTTTCACGGGCGGGTGGGCATAGTCACGGCTGGCTGGCCCGGCCAAGGGGTCCTGGCCGTGGCGCCCGTGGACCATGTACTGGTGTTCGGGCTGAACAAAGTATGGTTCCAGGTCCGCGTAACTGAACGGCCATGCCGGGGAGACACCGCCGTAGTGGCGGATCTGTCCGAAGTCCGCCGGCGTAAGCCGGAAAAGTGCCGCGCCGTAGACCTTGGAGTTGCCTCCGACGGCGTAGTGCAGCCGGGACGAAATGGCTTATCGGTCCGGTCATAGAAGGTTTCGGATGCCGTGTAGCGTCCCCTTCCGAACACTTCGTGGGAGTCCCAGTTGGCCCTCTCGCGCTTGAGGTAGTCCCCGCGTTCCAGAAGCAGGATCCGCTTGCCGGTCCTGGCGAGCCTGCCGGCCAGGGTACCGCCGCCGGGCCCGCTACCAATGACGACGACGTCATACCGGTCCCCCGCGTCAACGTCGCCCCCGTTCACAGCCCGACACTCCCCTGCATGAGCCCGCCGTCGATGAAGACCGACGTCGAGGTTAGATAGGCGGCGGTGTCGGAGGCCAGCATAACGGCCATGCGGGCGATTTCCTCCGGCTTGGCCATCCGCCCGAGCGGGATGGCAGCATCCAGGGATTTGAGTTTCCCGGGATCGGCCATGGTGGAGGCGTTGATGGGGGTCTCCACCGCGCCGGGGCAGAGGTTCAGGACCCGGATGCCGTGTTCTCCCAGCTCGACACCGGCCGTACGCGTGAGCATCCTCATTCCGCCCTTGGCGACACAATACGCAGTGTTCCCCGGCATCGGCCAGTCCTCGTGCACGGAGGAAATATTCAGGATCACCCCGGCCGTGCCCTGAGCGATGAACTGTTTAGCCGCCAGCTGGGTGCCGAAGAACGCGCTTTTGAGATTGATGTCGAGCACCTTCTGGTATTGCTCCTCGGAGGTCTCCAGCACGGACGTGCGGGTTTCGATGCCGGCGTTGTTAATAAAGACGTCCAGCCCACCGAAGGTCTCGACGGCTGTTTGGACGAGTGCCTGCAGACCCGCCACCGTGCTGATGTCCGCATCCAACCCAACGGCTTTCCCGCCGGCCGCCTCGATCCGGGCGATCAGGGACGAGGTTTCCTCAGGGTGGGCCACATAGTCGATGACGACGTTGGCGCCCGCGGCGGCCGCGGCGATGACGATCGCCTCACCGATTCCGCTGTTGCCGCCCGTTACGATAACTGTCTTCTCTTTCAGCAGCATGGCCGTGTTCCGTCCTGTTGAGTCCCCGGCCGGGCCGGCGCATTGAATTGCGCGGTCCAGGACCGGGCCGGCGCGCCGGGTGTGGGCGACGTAGGGCTTATCGTACCCAGTCGTGCTGGGTACAAATGAGGTGGGCGACCATGGCGGTCCAGCCGGTCTCGTGCGACGCGCCGAGACCGGCACCGGTGTCACCGTGGAGATATTCCGAGAAGGTCGAGGGGCGTCCCAGAGTGGACCCGGAACAGCGAGAAGAAGCGGTCATGGAGAGCGCCCGCCGCCCTGGACAGCAGCACCAGTTGCGATGATCCTGTGGGGAACTCCACCTCAACGTCGGAACCGGCACCCTGGGTCAGGACTCTGAGGGCATCAGCCAGCAACACATTGATGGGGAACCTGATAGGCCCCCGCCAATTCAGCGGCGCTGGCCCTGTATCTGTCCAGGGACTTCCGTCGCGTCCGGGCCCTAACGCGGGACAGGGATTCCCGCAATCTCCTGTCCTCACACCTTCGCACTGGCTTGCGGACCAGACAATCTGACGCTCACCATGAACCGGGGATGTCGTCGACGGGCTATGCCAGGGGCGGACCCTAACCGCACCAGGGGCCTCTTGTGCGCGCGACTCCTCTTGGGCCGCTGTTTCTGAACAGCTCCAACCCGACTGACATCGATACACCCATCGACCAAGTCCTAATCGATGAAGGCAAGAACTCGGAGTACGTCACTGAATTCCGCCTGTATACCGTCCCGCGCCGAACTCGTCCGCTAGCCGGACCGCCTCAACCCCGGCACACCAATGACCGTTGTTCACCTGGGTGGTTGCCGGTCTTGGTGCACCATCCAGGGCGCGTTATGGCACCCGCTGCCCCCGGAAAACAGGCCCCGGCGCAGCGTCCGGTTTGACGGCGGCATCGGGATTGACCAAGGTATACCAGTGTCCGCGAAATCTGAACAACCCGTCCCCGCCCGACCGATGCCGGCCAAGGCGCGCATCGGCCATCAGATCGCGGCACTGCTGGGGTTCGTTGCCTTGGCCCACGCGGTGTCATTCCTGAGCTCGCTGGCTATCATCGCAAACGCCCACGGCTGGTACACGGCAACGAACAAGGCCCCTTGGACACCGCCGGACTGGGTCTTCGGGACCGTCTGGACGGTGCTATACACGGCCATGGCCGTTGCCGCCTGGCTCATATGGCGCCAGCGGTCGGGCCCCCGCCACGGCGCCTTATCGGCCTACGGCATCCAACTGGCACTGAATCTGGCCTGGGCACCGACGTTCTTCGGCATGTATCCCATGCTGGGGACCGCCGCATTGTGGCTGGGGCTCCTCATCATCACAGCACTGGCCCTGGGAGCAAGCGTTACAGTTCTGCGCTTTGGCCCCATCAGCCGGACCGCCGGGTGCCTGATGCTCCCCTACCTTTCATGGATCATCTTCTCCGCCAGCCTGAACCTCTACGCGGCGACCGCCAACTGACCCGCAGATGGCTGACGCCAACGGTCGCGCAACACCCCGTCGCTACGCGTGGATGTGCCGGAGCTTAGCAAAGCACTCCCCGGGACAGACACCTGGACATCCCGAGTCGCGGAGGTTCGCTTTGACGGCGCCACAGTCAGGCGGTATCCCTAACCCCGAACTTGCCGCGCTTGGTACAAGCCAGCTTCGGTCCCGCCGACACGTCCTGCCGCGGGCGGAAACGGGCATCGGGAAAACCAAAACGCCGACACTGGCAAGACGTATGCCACAACTCCACCAGCAACATGGCAAGGTGCCAATTCTGAGGGAGCGCGAGCAACGGCCCTAGCTGAAAGAACGACGCGTTCCTCCTTCTAACGACGACCACGGCATGCCGTGGTCGTCGAAGATCGTCAGCCACTTGGGGTGGCTGTCGGTGCCTCCGTCCGCGTGGCAGCTCGCGCACACCCCGTTTTCAGGACCGCTCGAACAAACCGATCAGCCGTGCGCGGCCGATGGCGTGCGAAAAGAGGTTGAATCCCAAAAAAGCAGGGCTGGCCTGGGCAGTGATGTCGAGCTTATCCACGTCCAGCGCGTGAACCACCACATGGTAGTGGTGCACACCGTGGCCAGGCGGCGGTGCGGCGCCAACAAAGCCAGCGAAGCCGGCGTCGTTATGCAGTTGCAAGGCGCCTTCGGGCAGTCCCTGGTCGGCCGCGCCGGAGGGCAAAGAGGTGGTAGTCGCTGGCAGGTTACAGACAGCCCAGTGCCAGAAACCGCTTCCGGTCGGGGCGTCCGGGTCCAGCACGGTGAGCGCAAAACTCTTTGTTTCAGGAGGAAAGCCGGACCACGAAAGCTGCGGGGACTGGTCCTCGCCCCCCTCAATTCCCATCATTCCGCTGCGCTGTGCCGGAGCGAGCGTCTGGCCGTCCCCGAAGTCAGTGCTTGTCACCCTAAACTCCGGCAGCCGGGGAAGTTCTTCGTACGGGTCACGGGAAAATGCCATCGATCTATTTCTCCTCTGTAGCAGAAGGTCGTTCAGCAGAACATTGGTCAAATCGTTCTTTCGCCCAGAATACTTCTATCCGTATTCGCCGAGGAAGCTCTCCGGGTCTACGTCATGTCCGGTGGTACCTCCGGCATCGGCGGCCTCGAAGGAACAGAACGCCACAGCCAGGGTGCGCCCGAGGTCAAGTCTGGCGTATAGACACAACGGAGAGAGGATCCGTGGCCTCCTCATTGGATACCTTCCCGACGCACGCCGCGGGATAGCGCACGCCGCAGCCGGAGCGAGCATCGCGGTGCTCGGCCGGTATGTGCACCGAACGCTGATCATCGCCGCTATCGAAGCCGTGATCGTCCTCGCGGTCTTGCTGATTCTGCGGTTTCCGCTGGGCGCACCGCTGGCTGCGGTGGTGTTACTCGGCGGGTTCGTGCCCATCATCGGGGCCACCGCCGCAGGCAGCCTGGGAGTTCTGGTGTTCCTGGTGGAAAAGGCCCCATACCGGCGCTGGCGGTGATCATCATCCTGGTTTTCACAGCGGACCTGCGCAACTCCGCGGCCGCCTTGGCGGCCGCGGAGTTGCGCAGGACTGCCCAGCTGATCGAGGCCACCGGCCCAAGAACGTCCGACGATGGGTCTTAACGGATCGCAAACCCCTGACGGGGGGTTATGCGTGCCCGAGGTGGGACTCGAACCGGGTTCCAGCCCCTGCAAATCCACCTCTCCCCTGAAGATCTCCGCAATCCGGCCCAGTCCGGCACCAGAACAGCCCGATCCGAAGCCAACGGTGTGCACATTGTGCACACCCTTCGTTTTGTCGGGTGGCCGCTACACAAGACCGAGCGGAGACCTTCGAGAGGCCGACCCTTAAGCCGTAAGGGCGGGCGTGTTCACGCCGCGAATGCCGCCTTAATGATCCGCACGGTGTCCTCAACGTCCTCCGGCTTGACCAGCACCCCAGGGTCCAGGGTTTCCCCCATGACCGCACCCTGGATGACGCGTTTGAGGGGAATTTCCAGCCGCTTCCCGGAAGGATTGCGGGGAATGCTGGGGACAAATACGACGTCGTCGGGCACGTGCCGGGGGGACAGTTCTGTGCGCAGTGCGCGGCGGACAGCCGTCTCGAGGTGGACGGTATCGGCGCCTTCCTGCGGTTCGATGAGCAGGACGAGCCGGCCCATGCCGCCGGCCGGGTCCTCGAAGTGCAACACCATGCTGTCGTTGACCTGCGGCAGGCCATCGAGGATGGCGTAAAACTCAGCGGTCCCCAGCCGTACGCCGCCACGGTTCAGGGTGGCGTCCGACCGGCCGGAAATCACCCAGGTGCCACGCTCTGTCTCGATGAGCCAGTCACCGTGCCGCCAGACACCCGGGTACGCGCTGAAGTAGCTGTCGGTGTAGCGCGCGTTGTCTCTGTCCCCCCAGAAGAAGACCGGCATGGAGGGCATGGGCTTGGTTGCCACGAGTTCGCCCGCCACGCCGTGCAGCGGGTGTCCGTCGCGGTCCCACGACTCCACTGAGACGCCCAGCGGCCGGCACGCCATCTCGCCGGCGTAGACGGCCGTGAGCGGGCTGGCACCCAGGAATGCGGCACAAATATCAGTACCTCCGGAGGTGGGGGCGAGCACCAGATCCGGACTGACGGCGTCGTACACCCAGGCCGCGACATCCGCCGCCAGGGGCGAGCCCGAGCACTGGATTTCCCGCAGCCGGCTGAGGTCCCACGTGGTGCCGGGCGCGAGGCCGGCGTGCGCGCACGCGGCGAGGTAGGCGGAGCCGGTGCCGAGGTAGGTGGCCTCGGTTTCGGCGGCTACGGCCCACTGGGACCATTCGCCGTCGAGCGTGGGCCAGTTGGGGTCGCCGTCCATCAGGACGACGGCGGCGCCGGTCAACAGGGTGGAAATGCCAAGGGTCCACACCATCCAGCCGGTGGTGGTAAACCAGAACGCGGTGTCCTTTGGCCCCATGTCGAAGTGCAGCCCCATGGCTTTGAAATGCTCCAGCAGCAGCCCGCCGTGGGAGTGCACAATGGCCTTGGGCTTGCCCGTGGTTCCCGAGGAGAACAGGACCGTCAGCGGGTGCGCGAAGGGCACGGCCTCAAAGCGGATCTCCGAGGCTTCCCTGGTGAAGTCACGGTAGGCAATGGTGGCGGCGGGCAGCTCGCAGTCCTGATTCAGGTACGGCAGGAGAACCACTTGGGTCTCGGGAAGTTCCAGCCGGATCCGGGCGAGGTCGTCAACGCGGGACAGGTCTTTTTTTCCCCAGCGGTAGCCATCGATCGCAATGAGTAGCGTCGGTTCGAGTTGGGTGATCCTGTCCACCACAGACTTCGGTCCCATTTCCGGCGGCACCGAGCACCAGATCGCTCCCAGCGCCGTGGTGGCCAGGTACGCCGCCAGCGTCTGCGGGATGTTCGGCAGGTATCCGGCCACACGGTCCCCCACCGTGATGCCCTGCCGGATCAGTCCCTGCTGAATCCTGCCGATTTCCTCCAGCAGCCGGGCGCCGGTCCAGTCGGAACTGCCGGTGGTCTGGCTCCGGGCCTTGACCATGACATGGTCCGGGCGGCCCCGAAGCGAGCGGACGATGTGCTCGGTGTAATTGATCGTCGCTCCCGGGAACCACTCGGCCCCGGGCATCTTGTGATCCCGCAGCACGGTTTCGTACGGGGTGTGCTTGATGATATCGAAGTGGTCCCAGATTTCCGCCCAGAATTCCTCGAGGTTGTCCACGGACCACTGCCAGGCATCTTCGTACCCGGCGAACGTCCTGCCCGACTTCCGCTCGATGTCCGCAAGGAAGCGGCCCATCCGGTAGCCGGACCATTCCTCCCGTTGGGGGGCCGTTCGCAGCAGGGTGCCGGTTTCAACTGAACGCATGAGATTTCCTTCTGGATATTTCGGGGGAAGAACGGGCGGGACGGCTTAGATGGCGGGGGCGCTTCGTGCCACGGCTTCGTCGGCAGGAGCCGGCGAGTGTGCACGCTTCAGCGATACACCCAGCGCAACGATGCAGAGCGCCGATGCGGCCAACGGGATGGCGAAGAGGAAGAAGATCTTCTCTGGCTGCCACCCGCCGGAGATGAGGTATCCCACCATGATCGGAGCAATGATGGAGACCAAGCGGCCAAGGCCGATCATCCATCCGATGCCGGTAGCGCGGGCCCTGGCGGTGTAGATGTCGGGTGCGACGGCGTAGAAGCCGGCGATCCCGGCGGTGGTGAGGATGCCCAGGAACAAGGCGACGACGACGGCGACGCTGATCTGGGTGAAGACGACGCCGAAGAGCAGGTAGGCTACGGCGGCCGCGCCCAGCGCCCAGACAAGCAGCGGACGGCTGCGGTACTTGATGGCCAGGCCGCTGAAGATGAAGCAGCCGAGGATGCCCCCGGCGTTGGCGATGACGCCGATGGTCACCCCGAGGGTGTCATTTCCTGAAGCGGCCGCCACGATCTTCGGCGTCCACGTGTTGGCAAAGTAGTAGGCCGCGACCAGGCAGGCGTAGCCGATCCACAGCGCAAGGGTCCTGAAGCGGGTGGGTCGGCTCAGGATCTCTGCGACCGCGCTCTGTTGGCGGACCGCCGATGGGAGTGCCGGCAGCTCGCTCAGGGACGGGCGGCCGATCTTGGCAAGGATGCCGTTGATCTTCGGCAGGGCCCCCTCCGGTCGCCGGGTCAGGAGGTAATCGAGGGACTCGGGGAGGAAGCGCCAGGAGATCGCCAGCATCAGGACCGTCAGGGCCGCTCCCACGATGAACACGGAATGCCAGCCGAAGGGCGGAATCAACGGGGCAGCGACCAGACCGCCGACCGTGGCGCCGATGGGATAGCCGGCCGCGTAGATGCCGATGATGGTGCCGCGACGTTTGTCAGAGGCGTACTCGGAGACGAGCACGTTCAGGTTGGCCATCATGCCACCGACACCCAGTCCGGTGATGATCCGGAACGCCATGAGCTGCATCGCATCGGCGCTGAAGATCGAAAGGACCATGCCGATGCTGATGATAACCAGCGAAATCAGGGCCAGCCGCCGGCGGCCAATCCTGTCAGCAAGCGGGGTCAGGAAGATCGATCCCGCTGCCATGCCGAAGAGGCTGGCGCTGAGCAGGAATCCCAAGGTGACCGGGTCAAGGCCCCATGCCTTGGAGAGGCTCGGTGCCGCGTAGGCCATCACGGCCACATCGAACCCGTCGATCAGGATGAGGGTCAGTGCGATTGCGATCGCCATTACCTGGAAGCGGGTCATCCTTGAGTGCCGTATTTGGGCTAAGACGTCCATGTCTACTTTCTTGTTGTGTAAAGCTCAGGGTGCGTTCAGTGATCGTAGTCACACCAATCTGCAAGCGTCCACAACTCTGTTGGACATTTCGCTTAGCGAAATTTGCCGCGGAGCACCCGTTAGCACTACCCGAAGTCTCGACGGGAACCTTGCCGCCCGGCTGCCCCTAGCGGGAGCGGCGGAGCTATGCCAAAATTCTGCTATGCGAAATCTCGAGAACCCTGTGAAGCTGGAATCCGTGGACCGGGCCCTCCAGCTGCTCGTCCTCCTGCGTGAAGGGGAGGTCCTAAGCGTCAAGTCCGCCGGGGAGCGGCTAGGCGTGGCCCCCTCTACGGCACACCGGCTACTGGGGACGCTGGTGGCCAGGGACTTTGCCACCCAGGACCGGGAACGGCACTACCGCGCGGGATCCCAACTGGTCCCCCAGGGCGAGAGCCGGTTCTCGGTGAACCAACTGCGCCAGGTGGCGCGCCCGGCACTGCAGAAGCTCTATGGCGACGTCGTCGATACCGTCCAACTCATGGTCCTGGCCGGTTCGCATGTGCGGTTCATTGACGGCATCGAGTCTGAAGCGGCGCTGCATGTGAAAGCCAGGATGGGGGATCTGATGCCGGCGTACTGCTCCGCCGGGGGCAAGGCGATCCTGGCCGAACTCAGCAATGTGGAACTGGAGCAGCTCTACCGCAGCGGTCTAACGCCATGGCCAACCGCGAGAATTCACACTCTCCCCGCACTAAAGCGGCAGCTGGCTGCGGTTCGCAAGACCGGGTACGCCGTCAATACCGAGGAGACGGAGCAGGGCGTCAGTGGCCTTGGCGTCTGCATCAGAGACGCCACGGGCAAGCCCATGGCAGCCTTCACCACCGCGATCCCCACAGCCCGCTACCAGAAGGGGAAAGTCCCGGATCACATCAAGGCGCTTAGGGAGGCCGCGTCCGCGACGGAGGCCGGGCTGCTGACGCGGGCAAGTGAGCCTCACTAAGCTCACCAAATTACGCACAGCGGAATCTCTTCAGAAATCATTGCGGAGAGCGGTACGCACTTCGTACGCTCGAAATGTGGCACGCACCACATTCCGGCCTGTTCAACGACGACAGGCATGAACGAAGGAAGTTTCCCGCATATGGACGTCGATCTGGAAGAGCTCGCCGCGATCATCGAGCAGCTCGACAAAACAGAGTTCACTGATTTCTTGTACGAGAAAGGTGCCATGCGCCTGCATGTCCGTCGAGGGGGCCACATTCCGGATGTCGCCGGTCCGGGCAACCCGGTGGCCGTGGCTATGCCGGCTCCCGCCCCCGCCCCGGCCCCGCCTCCCATTTCGGCGCCGGCCGCTACGTCGGCCCCGGCCCCGGTTCCGACTCTGGTTCCAGCCCCGGCCGCAGCGAATGGGCACTCCCCCGTCACCAGTCCCGATTCGCTGCCCGAGGGCCACATCCTGGTCACCGCCCCGATGCTGGGAACCTACTACGGTGCCCCCAAGCCCGGCCAGCGCGCCTTCGTTCAGGTCGGGGACTCGGTGGCCGCCGACGCCGTGCTGTGCATCGTCGAGGTCATGAAGCTGATGAACTCCGTGACCGCAGGCGCCGCCGGTGAGATCACCGCAGTCTTCGTCAAGGACGGGGACCTAGTGGAGTTCGAACAGCCCCTGTTCGCTATCCGGTCCGCCTCATGAAGCACCGCATCTTCATAGCGAACCGCGGGGAAATCGCCGTCCGCCTCATTGAAGGCTGCGACCAGCTGGGTTACGACACGGTCCTCGGAGTCTCGAAAGCGGACAAGGACACCCTGGCCGCCCGGCGGGCCGGGCGCGTCGTGACGATTGGCGGCCCCCGCCCTGCTGACAGCTACCTGAACATGAACGCCGTGATCCAGGCCGCTCTCTCCACCGGGTGCACCGCCATCCACCCAGGGTATGGATTCCTCTCCGAACGGCCGGCCTTTGCTGAACTGTGCGAAGAGAACGGCCTGACCTTCATTGGCCCGTCACCCGCAGCGCTGCGCGCCCTGGGCGACAAACTGACGGCCCGGCGGCTGGCCGAATCCGTGGACGTCCCTGTCTCCGCCGGCGGGACCGCCCAGACGGCCGAGGAAGTGCAGCAGCTGGCCGAACGCATCGGCTACCCGGTGCTCATCAAGGCAGCGCACGGCGGTGGCGGCCGCGGCATGAAACTCGTAGAGAGCACCACGGAACTGGCCGAGGCCTGGCAGCTGGCCTCCTCCGAAGCGGAAGCCTCCTTCGGTGACGGCACCGTGTTCCTGGAACGGTTCGTCCAGGACGCCAAACACGTAGAGGTCCAGATTCTTGGCGACCGCCACGGCCACCGCGTCCACCTCGGCGAACGGGAATGTTCGGTGCAGTACCGCTACCAGAAGGTCGTGGAGGAGGCACCGTGCACGGTACTCCCCGAAGCTGCCCGGGCACTCCTGTACGAAAGCGCCCTGCGCATCGCTGAGGCCCTGGACTATGTGGGCCTGGGAACCGTGGAGTTCCTCTACGACGTGCAGCGTAATTCGTTGGCCTTCCTCGAGGTGAATCCGCGCGTTCAGGTGGAGCACCCGGTCACCGAGGCGATCACCGGCGTCGACCTTGTCCGTGAACAGCTGCTGGCCGCGCTTGGCGAGCCGCTGTCCTTCACCCAGGCCGACATCGCCCTGACCGGCAATGCCATCGAATGCCGCATCACGGCCCAGGACCCGGAGAACGACCTGCGGCCCTCGCCGGGAACCGTCACGCGCTGGCGCCCGTCCGCCGCCGGCGGACTCAGGCTCGATACGCATATCTACGAGGGCTACCGCTTCCCGCCGTTCTACGACGCCCTGATGGCCAAGCAAATCGCCTGGGCACCGGACCGCGCCGCCGCCATCAAACGCATGGAGCAGGCTCTGGCAGCATTCGAGATCGAAGGAGTCACCACCTCACTGCCTCTGTTGCGCAGAATCCTGGCCCATCCAGACTTCCAGGACAACACGGTCACCACCCACTGGCTGAACGAACTGATGACGGAAAAGGTGAACTCATGACTGACGTCAAACTCGTCGATGTCTCCTTGCGGGACGGCAACCAGAGCATCTGGGGCGCCACCGGCGTCACCACGCGGATGGTCAAGGGCGTCGCTCCGCTGCTGGACGAGGTCGGATACCACGCCATCGAGCTGGTCTCGAGCACCCTTATGGCTACCGCCGTGCGGTACCACCAGGAGGATCCGTGGGAACGGTTGCGGGCCGCTCGCGACCTGATGCCCAACACGCAGCTCGGCTTCCTCACCACCGGCAAACGGTTCATCACTTTCCACCGCACTCCGGACGCCGTCTTTGAACTGGCCTTCCGGCTGCTGGTCCGCAACGGCGTCAAACGGCTCTGGGTGATCGATCCGATGCATGACATGGACGGTGCCAAGCGCACCGCCGAAATGGCCAAGCGGGTCGGCTTCGAAGAAGTCATCGGCGGCATCTGCTACACCACCAGCCCGGTCCACACCGACGAATACTTCGCCACCAAGGCCAAGGAACTCGACGACTGCGACGCCATCGACAGTGTCTACCTGAAGGACCCGGCAGGGCTGCTGACCCCGGACCGGGTGAAAAGCCTGGTGCCGCTGCTGCGGTCCAGCCTCAACACCACCCGGCTGAACGAAATCCATTCGCACAGCACCACCGGCCTGTCCCCCATCACCGTCCTCGACGCCGCGGACCTCGGCATCGAGACCATCCACTGCGCCCTGCCGCCGCTGGCCAACGGAAGCTCACACCCGGAAGCCCAGCGGCTGGTCCATAACCTTCGGGCCCGCGGCCACAACGTCAACGTGGACCTGGATGCCATGGCCAAGGCCTCGGCCTACCTGCAGCGGCAGGGAAGGATCAAGAACCTTCCCTCGGGCAGCCCCAACGAGTACGACGAGGCCTACTACCGGCACACCATTCCCGGCGGCGTGCAGTCCACCACCCGCCGGCAGCTCGGCGAAATCCGGCGTGCGGACCTGTTCGACCAGGTGATCGAGGAGTCCGTCCAGGTCCGCGAGGACCTCGGCTGGCCGATCGTGATGACGCCGTTTGCGCAGTACATCGTCACCCAGGCCACCCTGAACGTCATCACGGGTGAGCGGTACAAGCAGATCTCGGACGAGGTCATCGACCTGCTCCGCGGCGACTTCGGGCCGCTGCCCGGGGCCGTGAACCCCGAACTGATGGACCGGGCCATGGCCACCAAGCGCGGACAGCAGCCCGTAAACGACGGCGGGGACGTGACCATCGCAGATTTGCGGCGGCGCTTCGGGGCCACCATCAGCGACGAGGAGCTGCTGCTCCGGGCTGTCATGCCGGCCGAGCAGGTGGACACCATGTACGCCGCGAAGAGGAATTCGGCCACGTCAACGCTGCAGCGGCTGCTCGCAGCAGTGAATGACCGGCCCTCCACCTCGGTGTCCATCAGCGACGGCAGCACAACATTTTCCGTTCAACGCGGCTCTTCCGAAAACGCCGCACACGGGGCTACAGCATGAACGATCTGATACAGAATTCCCGGGGCTGGGTTCTGGATGTTGATGGTTGCCTGATGCGCACCAAGCGCGCCGGCGGTGCCGGCGGCGAAGGCATGCCGGGCGCAGCGGAACTGGTGTCAGCGCTCTACGCCGCCGGCCACGCCGTCGTGGTCTGTACCAATGCCTCGGAGAAGACCCCGGCCGAGTACGCGGCGCACCTCCGGGCGCAGGGAATCGGCATCCGCGACGAGGATTTCGTTACTGCCGGCAGCGCAGCCGCCGAGTACATTGCACACCGCCACTCCGGTGCCCGGGTGCTAGCCGTCGGCGCGGAGGGTTTGACCGCCCCGTTGCGCAGCCTGGGCGTCGCCCTGGCCGATCCCGCGCAACCGGAATTGGCCGACGTCGTGGTGGTCGGAGCCGCAAACGGGTTCAGCACCGAACAGATCAATGCGGCCAGTCTGGCTGTCGATGCCGGCGCTCCGCTTTACACCACCGTGGACGTGCCATGGTTCCATGGCGGCCTCGGCAAGTCCGTGTGCGTCTCGGCAGCCATCGCCAACGCCATCGGGTGGGCGGCCGGCGCCGTGCCGCAGGTGCTAGGCAAACCCTCCGCGGCCTTGGGCGAAACCCTGCTGCGCCGCCTTGGCCTTCCCGCCGGGAAAGTCACCGTGGTCGGAGATGCCACCGTGGAAGTGGACCTGGCCCGGTCCATGGGTGCCAACAGCGCTCTGGTCCTCTCCGGCGCAACCTCTCCCGAACTGCTTGCCACGCTCGAAGGCGCCGCCAGGCCGGATCTCGCCTTGGCGGACGTCGCCGAACTGCTTGAACTCCTCATTCCCTCCCTTTCACTGTCGCAAGGAGCCACATCATGACCGAAACCACCCCGGGCGGCGCAGCACGCTTCCCCTTCTTCAACGAGTCCACCACGCCGGCCGGCGGTGAGGGCTGGGAGTCGATGTACCCGTACTACCTGGTCCCCAGCGAGGAAACCACCGAGCACGAGAATGCCCAGTTCTGGTTCGCTGACACCATGCACTGGTCCCGCGGCTGCCACCCGTTCGACAGCATCGGCGCCGAAGCCGTGTACCTGGGCGTGGGAACGTTCAGCACCCGCATCTTCGCCCTCCCGGTATCGCTGGGCCTGGACGTCCGCGTGGTCAACGGGTACGTCTACATCTCGCCGCTGGGCGTTGAGGACCCGGCCCGGATCCAGGAGCGCGTGGCCATCTTCCAGGAACGCGCCGGCTACTACTACGCCAACTGGGACGAGCTGTACGGCAAGTGGAAGACCAAGATGGAAGGCGCCATCGATTCCCTGCGCACCATCGAGTTCCCCCGGCTCACCGAATACGACCCCGCCGAGGTCGTCACGGAAGCGCGCGGCCGGTCCTCGGCCATGGCCGTCATCGAGAACTACCACCGGCTGATCGATGAGTTCTTCTCCATCTGGCAGTACCACTTCGAATTCCTGAACCTGGGCTATGGCGGCTACATCACCTTTTTCCAGTTCTGCAAGCAGGCCTTCCCGCTCATCAGCGAGCAGTCCATTTCCCGCATGGTGGCCGGCGTAGACGTCCTGGCCTTCCGCCCGGACGACGAACTGCGCAAGCTGGCCGCGCTCTCCCACGAGCTGGACCTGAACAGCATCATCACCGGCGACAGCGGCCCCGACGCGATCCTGGCTGCCCTGGCGGAAAGCACCAACGGCCGGACCTGGCTGGCCGCGTTCGAAGAGGCCAAGGACCCCTGGTTCAACTACTTCGCCGAATACGGCTTCACCCACGACCAGGAGACCTGGGCCAGCGACCTCTCCATCCCCCTGCAGGGCATCTCCCGCTATGCAGTCAAGATCGCCGCGGGCGAAGACATCTCCCGGCCCATCGAACGGCTCCGCGAGGAACGCGACGAGATCGTCGACGAATACCGCGCCCTCCTCACCGGCGATGAGGCACGCCAATTCGACGAACTGCTGGGCCTTGCCCGGAAGGTCTTCCCCTACATCGAAGAACACAACATCTACGTGGAGCACTGGTCCCACAAGGTCTTCTGGGAAAAGGCCTGGGACCTGGCCCGCTTCCTCGTTGACGCCGGCTTCCTCGAGACCGCCGGGGACATGTTCTACCTGAACCGCTTCGAACTCGACACCGCGCTCTTTGATGTCGTGGACTCTTGGGCGATCGGCGTTCCTGCCCGGGGAAAGAAGCGTTGGCAGGCCGAAATCGCCCGCCGCCGCCCCATCGTCGCGGCCCTCCAGGCCGCCAGCGCCCCGCCCGCCTACGGGATCCCGCCGCAGCAGGTCACTGACCCGTTCGCCGTGATGAACTACGGCGTCACCACCGAACGCGTGCAGGACTGGCTCGGCGCCTCCGACGGCGCCTCGGACACGCTCAACGGCATCCCGGGCTCCCTCGGCATCGTCGAAGGCCCCGTCCGGGTGCTGCGCTCCGAGAAAGACCTGCCGCTGCTGCAGCCGCGCGAAATCCTGGTGGCTCCGATCACCGCCCCGTCCTGGGCAGCGGCCTTCGCCGTCGCCACCGGCGTCATCACCGACATCGGCGGGATGATGTGCCACGCCGCCATCGTCTGCCGCGAATACGGCATTCCTGCCGTGGTCGGCACCGGTTTCGCCACTGCGCGCCTGACCACCGGCCAAAGGGTACGGATCGACGGCAAAGCAGGCACCGTCGTCGTCCTCGACCCCGCACCCGAAACCGAAACCGCAACTGACACCGCAGCAGCGGTCAGCTAGGAGTTTGACCGTGTATATCCGAGAATTCAACGACCCCGGCTGCCAGGATGTCCGCGAGGTCGGCGGCAAAGCCGCCGGGCTCGCCCAGATGACCGCGGCCGGCCTGCCCGTCGCGCCCGGCTTTGCCATTACCGCGGCAGCCTACCGCAGCTATCTCCAGACTGACGGCCTGCAGGAATTCACCCGCGGCGTGCTCGACCAGCTGGGCAGCAACCGCGACCAGACCGCGTTCGACGACGCCGATCGCACCATCAGCGAACGGTTCACCGGAGTGCCCCTTCCCGAAGAGATCGCGAACGAGGTCCGTGCCGCCTACGCCAAGCTCTGCGACGACACCGGCGTGGACAACATCGCGGTTGCGGTGCGTTCCAGTGCAACGGCGGAAGACTCCGTGGGCGCCAGCTTTGCCGGGGAGTTCGAGACGTGGGTGGACATCGTCGGAGCCGACGCCGTCCTGGAGTACGTGCACAATTGCTACGTCAGCGTCTTCGCCGGACGGGTCCTCTCCTATCTGGCCGAGAAGGAAATAGACCCGCATGCCATCGAGATGGCAGTCGTGATCCAGAAGACGGTGCGGGCCCGCGCCGCCGGCGTGATGTTCACGCTCAGCCCCACCAGCGGGGACCGCTCCAAGATCGTCATGGAAGCCAGCTGGGGCCTCGGCCTGTCAGTGGTCGGCGGAGAGGTGACACCGGACCGCTTTGTGGTGGACAAGGTGGGCCTCGGCATCACCGACCGGACACTGGGAAACAAGATCATCGAGTATCGCCGCGGGGACGGGCCGGTCGAGGTTCCGGCAGACCGCCGGGAGGTGCTGTGCCTGCAGGACGACGAAGTCGTCGCCCTGGCTACGCTCGGCAAGAAGCTGGAGCGAATGCACCAGTCGCCGCAGGACATCGAGTTCGCAGTGGACGAGGAACTTCCCGCCGGAAGCAACCTGATCCTGCTCCAGTGCCGGCCGGAGACCGTGTGGTCCAATGCCGTCCGGAAGCCTGCCTTCGAGGCCGGTGCCGGCATGATGTCCTGGATCACGGGCAGCATCTCCGGGACGACGGCCGTTCCTGCCCACGCGCACGACGCCTCACACCAGCACTAAACGTTTTCGCCGCTCTTAGCCGGCAAAAGCCGGCCCGGCCATCCGCAGGATGGCCGGGCCGGCTTATGTTCAGGGCCTGACGGGATCGCCGGCCGCATCTATTAGGCCTACCGCTGCGCTGCTTCGACGTGAGTCAAGAGGCTGCGGAGCAACGTGGTCAGGTCGTTCCGGTCCCCTGGCGACATGAAGCCGGTGAGCTTTGCTTCAAAGTCGGAGACAGAGCGGAGCACAGGAAGGATGGTTTCCTGGCCCTTCGGCGTCAAACGAATCAAAGCCCCGCGACCGTCCTGCGGGTTGCTTTCCCGGGTCACCAGCCTGGCGTCGACCAGTTTGTTGATCCTCTTGGTGGTGCCCGCCGGAGAGGTGAGGAGATCGGAAGCAAATTCCGACGGCGTCATGGGCCGGCCCGTCCGGGTCAGCAAAGCGAGGATATCGAACTCCGCCCGGCTGATGCCGCAGCTCAGCAGGACGCTGTCGCTTTGAAGCTGGATGAGCTGGGCGAGCCGGCGGACCCGACCGATGATCCCCGCCGGTCCACTGCTGACATCAGGAAAGATACCGTGCCACTGGTCCTGGACCCTGTCGATGTAGTCGCCGTGACCGCCGTCGACGTAACCGTCGGGTGCCATCATTTTTCTCCCTCGTTCGACTTCTGGCCGTCGGAATGTGCCCGTTCGACGGCGTAGGCGCCGTCGGACTTCCGGGTGGGCCTTTGTCCCGGGCCGGTCTTCTATTTCAGCTCGGCCGATGTTGCGGGCGCGAATTTGTCTTCCAGGAAATGGTTGCGCGGAGTCATCATCCACCCACCGGCCAGCATGACCAAACCCGTGAGGGCGAAGATGATCAGGGCCGCGGTCCAGCCACCGGTCGCCGCAAACATGGTCCCGCCCAGCAGCGGCCCGAGTGTTCCGAAGAGGTAACCGACGCCCATGGCGAATCCAGCCAGGGCAGCGGAGCCAGCGGCGGTGCGGGTGCGGCGGTTGAACATCGTGATGGCCAGCGGGAACGCGCCGCCGCCCAGGCCCATGATGAACGCCCATAGCATGGGGTTCCCCGGGTTGAGGATCAATCCGACATAGCCCACCGGGTAGACGAGGGCGAGGACTGCCGCGAGCGGGAAGACGCGCTTAATCTTCGTGGCCAGGAGCGGGACGATGAAGGCCATCGGCAGTGTCATGAAGGTGAAGACGGAGAATGCCGCGCCGGCGGCGTTAAGATCCATGCCGTAGCCCTTGAAGATGGTCGGCAGCCACGCGAGCATACCGTAGGTGTTCAGCGACGCCATCGCGTAGAACAAGGCGGTACCGACCGCGATCCGGCTGGTGACCAGCTGGGCCAGGCCGAGCCGCGGGCCGGAAGCGCCGGCAGTGGCGGCCACGGTCCCCGGGGCGCCCGCGGTGGAACCCGCCCGGCGCATGCGGATCAGTTGGATGAGCCAGGGCAGCGCGGCGGCCAGTGAAAGCACGGACCAGGATGCGATGGACACCCGCCAACCGGCGGCGTTGTTCAACGGTACAGCGGTCATGGCTGGCAGGGTCGCGCCGGCCTGCATCAGCAGGGCGAACGTGGTCAGCATGGCGGCCTGGCGGTCCGGGAAGTACTTCTTGACCAGCGGCGCCCCGACGACGTTGCCGAAACCCATGCCGAACAGGGCCACCACACTGAGCACGAAGAACAACGGGACGCTGTCGGTCAGGGACCTGCCGAACGTGCCGGCGGCGGCTAGCAGCATGGCGGCGGCCGCAGTCACCTCGGGACCGCGGCGGCGGATCAGCACGGGCGCCAGGAAGCCGGCGACGCCGAAGCTCAGGGTCGGCAGCATGCCCAGCAGGCTCGCGCCGCTGACTCCGATGCCCAGCTGTTCCCGCACGACCGGCAGCAGCGGGGACAGGCCGGTGACGGCGTGCCGCAAGGTGATCCCCATTAGCACGATGCCCAGGATGAGTATCACGCGCCCGCGCCAGAGGCCCCCGATACCGGGTGCGGCAGCGCTGCTGCCGGTAGCCGCGATGGTTGAGGTTGCCTGCGGGGCCATGGTTTCGGCGGTCATCAGACGGCGGCTTTGGAATCGGCGTCGATGGGGAACATCTGGCCGGAGATGGTGCGGGCGTGCGGGCCGGCCAGGAACAGGACCAGCGCGGCGATGTCCTCGGGATTGATGAACTTCTTGACGGACTGATTGGCCATGGCGGAGTCTATTTCCTCCTGGACCGTGCGGCCGGAGACGGAGGCGCGGCCTTCGAAGACGCTCATGATGCGCGGGCCGTCCACGGCGCCGGGATGGATCGTGTTCGAGGTGATGCCGAACGGGCCCAGTTCCATGGCCAGGGTTTTCGCGAAGCCGACGAGGCCCCATTTGGTGGTGGAGTAGCCCACGCGGTTTGGGTAGCCGAAGCGTCCGGCCAGCGAGGACATCGTGACGATCGAGGCGGCGTCGGATTCCTTCAGCAGCGGGATAGCCCGCTGGGTGACGTTGAAGGTGCCCTGCAGGTTGACGCCGATGACCGCTGCGAAGGCGGCAGCGTCGTACTCGGCGACAGGGGCCGTCGGGCCGGCGATGCCGGCGTTGTTGATCAGGACGTCGAGTCCCCCGAGTTCGCTCTGGACATCCTCGAAGAGGGCTGCCACGGCGTCGGGATTACTGACATCGGTGACTGAGCCGGTGATGTTGGCGTCGCTGCCGGTGACGGCGCTGACCGCTTCGGCATTGATGTCTGCGATGTGGACTCGGGCGCCATTGGCAGCGAAGGCACGGGCGATGGCCAGGCCGATTCCGTTGGCTCCTGCGGTGATGAGGACGCGTTGCGTCATGGCGGTTTTCCTTAGTCGATGCGCCGGGGCAGCGAATCAAGGGCTGTCAGGGCGGGGTTTCCTTTACATGTAAAAGCATATACCTATTTCGCTAGCGAACTATCTATGATTTCGATCACCGTAATGGACTGTTGGGCGGAGGCCCCGCCTGCCGGTGGCGCACCACCGTGGGGCGCTTCTAGGGAGGTCACGGCGGCCTGCGCAGCATGTCCGGCGGCGTGTCGGAGTTCGTGGATTTCTTCCACTTTCAAGACCTGGTGACGCCTGACTACAAAGCCGATCGGTTCTACCTGACCTTCGGCAAATTCGAGGTTCCCGGGACACCGGCCACAAAAGATGACTACGTGACGTACAGGGATGCCACGCTCCACTTCATCGCGGGACGGGGGCGTCGGACGGCCGAGTATTTCACGGAGCATCACCCCGAGATTGAGGTTCGTAACCCTTGGTGGCGACCCCGTCCGGAGGAAAATAGCTAATCGGGCCGTCGGCCGCCGCGAAGTCAGCGGCGACCATAGCTCTTCAAGCCCACCGGAAATTTACGTGCGCGACGACCTCTTGTGGGCAACGATCCCCGCAGCCGTCAGCAGAACACCGGGTGCGAGCGACATCACCCAGAAAGCGACAAACCCGGCGGAAGAACGGCGACGGGCTCCGGTAGTGGCAGGTCAAGGCATCAACAAAGCCGGGTCCGGAGGCATCGGCGAAAGCCTGGTCAAGGCCGTCCTGATACCCCTCGCGGCCATCGCCTGAGCGTGAAGCCCACTGGAAACAGGCTCCGTCGACATCGGAGCCGACATCTCCGTCGATGGCGAAGGGCCTGGCCACCGTGGACCTGGAAGGGCCTGTCGGCACGCTGACCGTCCGCGGGATGGTCATCGCCAACGGCGCCGGCGCCTCGTCCGTACGGATCGCCGGAGTCACGGAGTCTTACCTGGACCGGGGGACATCGGTCGGGGCGGTTTGCGTCGAATGCTGGGGATTTCACGGTTTGAAGTGTGTATTGCTGTGTCGTCCCCCGCCAGTCGGGAAGGGAAAACCCAGGGCGGCCGGCGATTGCCGGCCGTCCTGGGTTTGGTTGGCTATGGCAGTTGAGGTGCCTGCTTCTTGGCTCCGATCAGGTCGATGAGGAGCCGGTCGCGGGTGCGGAGGGTTTCGGCGAAGTCGTACCCCTGCAGTTCCTCGTCTACACCGGCGGCCATGAGTCCGATGTAGTCGTCGGTTTCCGGGTAATCGCCCAGGTCGCGGGCCCATTCGCGCTGGGCGGGCCCGAGGTGCTCAAGAACGTGTGTGATGCCGCCCTCGCCGCCGGAAGCGTGCAGGTTCAGGAACGGACCCAGCAAGGCCCAGCGGAGTCCCGGTCCCTGCGAAATCGCGGTGTCGATGTCGGCGACCGATACGACCCCGTTTTCGACGAGCGAGAAAGCCTCGCGCCAGAGGGCTACCTGCAGGCGGTTGGCCACATGTCCCTTGACTTCCTTGTTGATCCGGATGGGGCGCTTGCCAACGCTGGTGTAAAAGTCGAGCGCCTTCTGCACGTTTTCTTCGCTCGTCTGGGTGCCTCCCAGGACCTCGACCAGCGGGATCAGGTGTGGCGGGTTGAACGGGTGGCCGAGCACGATCCGTTCGGGGTGTTTGGCGCCGGCCTGTGCTTCGCTGATCAGCAGCCCTGACGAGGACGTTGCGATGATGGCGTCGGCCGGGGCCGCGGCTTCGATCCCGGCGAGGATGGCGCGTTTGATCTCAAGTCGTTCGGGTCCGTTTTCCTGGATGAACACGGCGCCCGCTGTGGCATCGGCTACATCGGTGCTGAAGCTCAGGTTGTTCCGGGATGCGCCATCGGCGAGCCCGAGCGTCTCCAGGGCGGGCCAGAAGCCGTCAACCCATTCGCGCAGCCGGCCTTCGGCACCTTCAGCGGGATCGGATGCCGCAACGGTGAAGCCCTGGGCCAGGTAATAGGCCGCCCAGCTGGCACCAATGACACCGGTGCCGACGACGGCGATCTTCTGATTTGATCGGAGCTCAGTCATGTTAGTTTTCTTCCTTTGCATCATGAGGGGTGAAGTTGTCTTCCAGGGATTTGGTGCCCCGGGTCATCAGTACGCCGCCGATGACGGCAAGGATGCTGGTGACCGCGAAGACAATGAGTGCTGCGGTCCAGCTGCCTGTCGCCGAGAAGAGCGCGCCGCCCAGCAGGGGGCCGAGGGTTCCGAACAGGTAGCCGACGCCCATGGCGAAGCCGGCAATGGCGGCAGAGCCTTGTGCGGTCCGGGTGCGCTTGTTGAACATCGTGATGGCCAGCGGGAAAGCGCCACCGCCGATGCCCATGATGAAGGACCAGACCAGGGCCAGGTCAGGGGCGGTGATGATGCCGATGTAGCCGACGGGGAACACCAGGGCGAGGGCGATCGCGACCGGCGTGACGTTCTTCAGCTTGGTTGCGAGGATCGGGGTGATGAGCGCCATTGGCAGGGTCAGGAAGGTGAACACCGAGAAGGCGGCGGCAGCGGCGGCCTGATCCATGCCGCCGGACTGGAAGATGGTAGGCATCCAGGCAAGCATGCCGTAGGTGTTCAGCGACGCCATGGCGTAGAACAGGGCCGTGCCGACGGCGATGGGGCTCTTGATGAGCTGGCCGATGCCCAGCTTCACTCCGGTTGCGCCTGCAGCGTACCCGGGAGTAACGGATGTGGCGGACTTCTTCTTGCCCGTCTTGACCAGCTGCACGATCCATGGCAGGGCCGCGAGCAGCGACAGGATCGACCAGGAAGCGATCGAGATCCGCCAGCCGGCGGCATCGGCGATCGGGACCGCCGTCATCGCGGGCAGGCTGGCACCGGCCTGCATCAGCAGCGCGAAGACGGTCAGCATCGACGCCTGGCGGTCAGGGAAGTACTTCTTGACCAGGGGTGCGCCTACGACGTTGCCGAAACCCATGCCGAACAGGGCGATAGCACTGAGGGCAAAGAACAGCGGAGCATTGTCGGTCATGGCACGCCCGGCGGTTCCGGCCGCGGCCAGGAGCATCGCGAGAGCGGCGGTCAGCTCCGGGCTCCAGCGGCGGATCAGCACAGGCGCCAGGAAACCTGCGATTCCGAAGCTGAGGGTGGGCAGCATTCCCAGGAAGCTGGCACCGGCAACGCCGATGCCCATCTCGGAGCGGAGGGTGGTCAGCAGCGGTGACATGCCGGTAATCGCGTAACGCAGGGTGATGCCCAGCAGCACGATGCCGACGATCAGCCCGATGCGCCCTCGCCACAGGCTGACGGGAGGCTTGTCTGCCGCTCGGCCCTGGGAAGGGGCGGCCGGTGAGGTGGTTGGAGCAGTCATTTCACAGACGCCTTCGATTCTTGTCGGTGGCCTGGGAGGGATGCCCGCGAAGGCCGAAACTTCTTTACTTGTAAAACACCTAAAGCATAGCGCTTATTTCATCGGTAAATTACATTGCATGTATATCGCGGTAGTGACGTTCGTCTCTGTCGGCCGGCGGATGGGGCGGGAGGGGGGTCTCCACCGGGACTGGCGGGTCCGCGGCGCATCGTGGAACGCCCGGATGGCACACGCGCCGTGATGCTCGACGGCGGTAACACCGCCCAGTGCGATTCTGTCCGCGAGCCCCGGCCCTATGCGGTGAGTGCGCGTTCTGCGTTGTCGGAGACCTTGCGCAGGAGGGCGGCCAGGGTTGCCTGTTCCTCGTCGCTAAGGCCCCGGAGTAGTTGCCTGTCGGCGTCAAGACAGCGGGGGAACTCCGTCTCGACGAGGCTCCTACCGGCGGGGGTTAGTTCCAGCAGGACGCCGCGTCCGTCACGTTCCAGGCGTTCCCGCTTGATGAGCCCGGCGGTCTGCAGGCGAGCCGTCAGCTTGGTTGTTGCTGCGCCGCTGAGCATGGTTTGGGCCGTGACCTCGTTAGCGCGCAGGGGCCGTTCGCTGCGGGCCAGGGCGCAGAGCACGTCGAATTCAGAGCGCGTCACCCCACTCGGCGCCAGGACGCGGTCAAGCTGTTGAATCGACTGGGAACCAACGCGGTTGATACGCCCCAAGAGCTCAATCGGCAGGGTATCGATCTGCGGCATCGCCCGCTTCCAGCTCGCCCTGAGTCGGGCGATGAAGTCACTGTCCTGGCGCTCGTTATTTATCACCCTCCCAGTGTAGAGGACAAGGTAATTTATATGTAATTTACAGGTGTACTATCGAGATAGCTCGTTCCTTTGATTGGAGATCCTCATGGCATTACCCCAAAGTCACGGCGCGTCGATGGCCGCCGAACCGCAACGCTCCCTGTTCCTCCAGCCGGCCGCGGTCTGGGCCGTCGCGTTCGCGTCGATGGTGACCTTCATGGGCATCGGACTGGTGGGGCCGATCCTGCCCACCATCTCCAAAGCCATGCACGCAACCCCGACGCAGACCTCCTTCCTCTTCACCAGCTATCTGGTGGTCACGGCATTGGTGATGTTCTTTACCAGCTGGCTCTCCTCGCGCATCGGCACACGCAGCACCATGATGATCGGGCTCGCCGTCATCGCCGTGGCCGCCGTCGGCTGTGCGCTCTCGACGGACATCGGCGGGATCATCACCTTCCGGGCCCTCTGGGGCCTGGGCAACGCCATGTTCCTGTCCACCGCACTGGCCTCGATCATTTCCGCCAGCGGCGGAACCGCTGGTCAGGCTGTGATCCTCTACGAGGCCGCGCTCGGCCTGGGCCTGGCGGTCGGCCCGCTGGTCGGCGGTCTGCTCGGCGACATTTCCTGGATGGTGCCGTTCTGGGGCACCGCCACTCTCCTGGCCATCGGGTTCGTCGCCCTACTGGTCTTTGTCCGGGGCTCGGGCAAGCCAGCCGAGAAAAGCCCTGTCGCCGCGCCGTTCAAGGCCCTCGCTACTCCCTCGATTCTGGTGCTGAGCATCGTGGCCTTCTTCTACAACTCATCCTTCTTCGTCACCCTGGCCTACGTCCCCTACCCGCTGGGAATGCCGGCGGTCGGCATCGGCCTGGTCATGACCGGCTTCGGCATCGGCCTGGCCCTGACCAGCGTGGTCATCGCACCCCGGCTCACCCACCGCTTCTCCCCGACCCGCGTACTCGCGGCCACCCTCATCGTCTTCGCCGCCACCCACATCGCGGCCTCCCAACTGACCGGGAACACCCCCTGGCTGGTCGTCTGCGTTGTGCTGCTCGGCTTCGAAATCGGCGCGGCCAACACCGTGCTCACAGAGGCCGTCATGGAAGCCAGCAACCTGCCCCGCGCCGTCGCCTCCTCCGCCTACTCCGGCATCCGCTTCTTCGGCGGCGCCATCGGCGCCCCCGTCGGCACCGGGCTGGCCTCCCTCGGCACCGGGGTCCCGTTCCTCTTCGCCGCCGCAACCGCCGTCGTCGGAGCCCTCCTGCTCGCCATCTTCCGCCGCATCCTCACCCCCGCCGACCACCCCGTCGACGAAACCAGCGAATTCGAAGCCGCAGCCATCACAGCCGGCGAATAAGATCCTCAAGACCCCAAAGAAGAAGAGGGCCTGGTCGCTCCTGGGGGCGATCATCTGGCTGGTCCAGCGTGTTCGGCCGCTGGCCTGGCGCCGCAAACGCATTCGGGAGGCGAGTAGGCTCGGGATCATGACCATCAACTCTTCTGCTGACCGTGTCCGACGACTGGGTGGCTGGCTGCCCGAGCAACAGGACGACCTTGAGGACTGGATCACCGGGCACCGGGAACGGGTGGAGGCGCGGGGTGATGATGTTCCTCTGCATCCGGTGATCGTGGAGTTCCAGGAACTGATCGCCAACGATCCTGTGGTCCGTCTCTACATGACGGAGATGATCGAGCAGGTTCCGAAGTCGAAGCCCTACCGCAAACGGCACCTCACGAGCGTTGACCAGATGCTCCGGCTGATCAACGAGGTCCTGACGACGGCGCCCGAGTTCAGCGAAGGCGGCATGGTCACCACGCCGCTGACGGCGATCCTCGACTGGACCATGGGAACCGAGGCCGGGTTCGCGGCCCACCGCGACCCGCGGATCGTCGCCATGTTCCGCAAGGTCCTGGATGCCTGGTGCGAGTTCCTGACCAGCGAGGACTCGCTGTATGTGCTGAACACTTCGCCGTCCGGATGGATGTCGGAGACGGCGCGGAAAGTCGTCGGGATGGACGATTACCAACACGATGCCCTCGCCGAGCACTGGGGCTTCACGTCGTGGAACGATTTCTTCGCCCGTCGCCTCACGCCGACGTCCAGGCCCGTCGCCTCCCCCGACGACGACAAAGTCATCGTCAGCGCCTGCGAGTCGACCCCGTACAAGATCAGCTCCGACGTTCAACGGCAGAGCCGGTTCTGGGTCAAGAACCAGCCGTACTCACTCGATGACCTCCTCGCCAGGGACGAGGCGGTGGATCACTTTGTCGGCGGAACGGTCTACCAGGCATTCCTGAGCGCGTTGAACTACCACCGGTGGCACGCCCCCGTCGCTGGAACGATCGTGCGGGCGTACCTTAAGGACGGCACGTACTTCTCCGAGGCGGAATCCGAGGGGGCCGACGCCGTTGACTCAACCCTGTCACAGTCCTATTTGGCCCACGTCGCGGCCCGGGCGATCATCCTGATACAGGCCGACGACCCCGTGATCGGCCTCATGGCGGTGATCCCCGTGGGCATGATCGAGGTCTCGTCCTGTGTCATCAACCCGGAGATCGCCCCGGGCCGCCATGTGAACAAGGGCGACGAGCTTGGCTACTTCCAGTTCGGCGGCTCGACGGAATGCCTCGTCTTCCGCCCGGGTGTTATCGACCAGTTCGCTGCGGGCGCCATCCCCCAACCGGATAATCCGAAAGGACACCTCGTGCGGGTCCGGTCGAAACTTGCGACCGCCAAAGCCAGATGGCGACGGCGCGGCGTCCGCTCTCGTCCACTCCATAGCTGTAGAGCGCTGTAGCGATTAGTGCCGACGACTTCTCAAAGGAACAGCTGCCCACACGAGGGGACAACGTCTCTTGGGTTATCCGCCCCTACCGCGTTTTCCCTTCCGTGACATCTTCTTCGTCTCGAGCAAGGGGGAGCTTCCCGTCGCGGTAGGCAACCGTGCTGCGCTTGAAGATCCTGGTGAAAAGCGAGAGGTCCACACCGGTCACGCCGGGCTGAGCCGCGATTCCCTCCATCATCCCGCGCAACTCCGCGAGGCTCCGGGCGGCGGTCTGGACGAGGATGCGACCGGAAACATTGGCGGCCCAGCGCGTCGGCGGCAGGTCCGCGATGTACCGTCCGGCGGCGTCCAGCGCGGGGGCCTTGGCGCGCACGGTCAGGAGGCCCTCGACGGGATACCCGATCGAAGCCGGGTCGAGGATGGCGCGCACGTATACGGCACCGTTGGCAATGAGGGTCTCGAGCCTTCGGCTCGCGGTCGGCTTGGACACCCCCAGCCGGGCGGCCAACTCCTCGATTGTGATGCGGCCGTTGGCGCGAAGGAGCTCAGCGAGGGCGCGGTTCGGCTCGTCGAGGCTCAACATCCCGAATTCCGTGTACCGAGTGGCGAGATGCGGTAGCTCGGAGGAACTGAGCGTTTCGTACTGGTCCAGGGTGAGGAGGTCCGGCCGCCAGCCCGACACCGTGCGGAAATACTCGAAGATCGGCTCGAGGGAGAGGTTCTGGACGCCGTCGAGCGCGGCGAGTTCGCCGTGCAGAAACGGACCGACAGCGTCCCGTTCGAGGAATAGCTCGACGATGCACTCGCTCGCCCCGGACAGCGCGCTGACCCAATGCGTCTCGGACCGGTCGGCCAGCCACATCCCGACGGCCGTCACGGCGGACGGCGTGGCGGCAACGCGGAGCATGTAGAGGTCCACTGGCGCAAGCGCCGCGGGGCTCGGGAACGACTGCACGCGCACCTCCCCGGACGCCAGCAGCCTGTTGCCGCGGCGGGCCACGGTGCGCTCCTGTTGTTCAAGCACCTCGGCAATGAGCCTCCACGGCGCCCGGCCATTGCGGATGAGGGCTGCCACGATCTGGCGGTCAAGGTCGTCAAGCATGCGCTTTATCCTTCCATGTCCGGAGCCCCGAACCCGGCAGCTTCCCCTTCGCAAGACGGAAGTACGACGGCGGGTGGGAACCCGCCGCCGTTCCTCACCTACTTGGCCAGGTACTCGAGCAGCACCGCAAGCGCGGCGCCGGTGCCGTTGACCACGGCGAGCTCGGCGTCGGGCGCGAACTGCGGCGAGTGGTTGCCGGCCGGAGCCTTGCCGTCGGCGAACGCCGCGGCGGGGAACGCGCCGAAGGCCCAGAAGACCACGGGAACGCCGATCGAGTCGCCGAGCCAGCCTGCGTCCTCCGAGCCCATGCCGAGCGGCGCCTCAATGACGGCGTCGGGGCCGAAACCGGACGTCAACGCAGCCGCGGCACGCGCGGTGTGCTCGGCGTCGTTGAAGAGGCGCGGGAATCTGTTGATCTCCACGATCGCGGGCTCGTCGATCCCGGAGGCGGCGGCCTCGGCGGCCACAATCCGCCGGATCGAGCCCAGGACATGGGCGCGGACGTCCTCGTCGGGCGTGCGCACGTTGACGGAGAACTCGGCGGTCTCCGGAATGATGTTCTCCTTCAGGCCCGCGTGGAACGTGCCGACCGTGACCACCGCGGGAGTAAACGGGGAGAGCTCCCGGGAGACGATCGTCTGGAGACGGAGGACCATCGAGGCCGCAGCGACGATCGGGTCGAGGGACTTCTCCGGCTGCGAGCCGTGGGCCTGGCGGCCGCGGACGGTGATCCGCCACGAGTCGGCGAGGCTCGCCATGTTCCCTGGCCGCAGCCAGAACTTGCCGGCCTCGACGGGCATGACGTGCTGGGCGAGGACCACCTCGGGGCGCGGCGCGCGGTCCCAGAGGCCGTCGTCGACCATCGCCTTGGCCCCCCACGCTGTTTCCTCGCCGGGCTGGAAGAGGAACACCACGGTGCCGTGCCACTTGTCCCGGTTTGCCGTGAGGTATGCGGCGGCGGCGAGGGCTGCCGTGATGTGGGTGTCGTGGCCGCAGCCGTGCATCGTGGGCGCCTCGCTGCCGTCGGGCAGCGTGCCGGTCGCGGTGCTCGCGTAGTCCAGGCCGGTGGCCTCTGCGATGGGCAGGCCGTCTGTGTCCGCGCGGAAACCGACCACGGGTCCCTCGCCATTGGTCAGGAGGCCCACGACGCCGGTCCCGCCGGAGCGGAAGTGCTCGATGCCGAGCCCGGTCAGCCGGGCCTCGATCGATTCGGCGGTCCGGTGCTCAGTCGAGGACAGCTCCGGTGCGCGGTGGTAGTCCTTGTACATCTCGACGTGCTCGGCGACGAAGCCTGCGGCGACCTCGATGCCCGTGGCGAGGGAGAGGGTGGTGGTGTCAGTCATGGTGGCCTTTCGTGTCAGTCATGTTCGGTTGCGTTCTGCCCGCAGAGCTCAGTGTCCGATGGAGGACGGTGCGTCCGCTGGCGCATCGATAGCTTCGGACGCGACGGTACGCTTCCGCGCAAACCACGCAACGATGATCACGGCGACGACGGAGACCGCCGTGGCGTAGTTGGTGAGCACAGGCGCGAGCCGGACCACGCCGTACACGACGATGGCCGAAACCACTGCGGCGATAATGGTGGTCCGCGCGTTCTTCATCGATACCACGGCCTGGACCGTGACGGCTCCGAAGACGGCCGAGAGGATGTAGAGGCGTGCCACGGCGATAAGCCCCGCCGGCAGGAGGCCCAGGAGCCACGTGCCGAGGAAGCCCACGAGGATGATCAGGGTGATTATGTGGACGAACGCCGCACCGATGATTGCGGCACCCGCGATGAGCTCTGCCCGGCGGGTGCCCGGCTTTTCTCCGAGGTCGGTCTGGGCGATGAGCGCGGACGGGAGCAGCTTGTTGGCGATGTTACCGATCATGAAGGCCTGGTACATCGCGGAGCGTCCGAGGATCGGATAGTACGAGATCGGTTCGACGACGGCGATGATGCCGAACGTGGCGAAGACGATTCCAAACGCGGTCCACACCTCCTGGCCGGTGATGCCCAATCCCGTGCCAAACGCCGCGAAGAGCGCGGCAGCGAGGGACACGAGGAAGCCGAGGCCCAGGGTGATGGGGCCCCAGATGGAGGTGGTGCGGTCGAACTGGGCGAGCCCGTCGAAGGTTGCGGTCTTGGTTGACATCAGCGGTTCTCCTGGACTCGTGCTACTTGGCGGTGACAAGGAAGGCGGCGGCAAGGGCCACGAAGATCGCGATGCCGAGGCCCCACTCGCGCAGCCAGGGCTTCTTGAAGTACTTCGCACCGGCGATGCACAGGCCCATCACGCCCGCTGAGACGAGCAGCGTGAGGACGTGGACCCCCGATTTGGTGGTCTCAGTGAACGCGAGCGTCATGAACGCGGCGAGGATCGCGGCCGTGGGGACCACCGTCATGACGGCCGGGTTGACCTTGCGCAGCGTCTTGTCACCCTTGGCCAGGATGGGAGTCAGGATGAGCGCCGTGAGCATCCACACCAGACCACCGAGGGTCATCGCGGCGAAGCCGATCGCGAAGACCTTCTGGGTGTAGGTGGGGCCGCCGAGCTGCGCGCCCTGCGACTGGGCCGCCAGACCCGCCGCGGCGACGTCGAACGCCGCAGACCCGACGAGGCCGATGCGGGTCAGCACAGCCGGCGTGCTGAACAGCGGCAGGAGTGAGACCGCGACGAGGGCGACGGCGAGCGAAGGGCCAATCGCCGCGATGCCGCCGCGGCGGACCGAGCCCATAACCTGCCCGTCAGTGAGATCAACCGAGCTGGCGGCCTTGCGGATGGCCCGCAGGTAGATGACGGACTGGAGCACGATGACCGCGAACACGGCTGCCGCACAGATCCAGAGGACGGGGTGGAAAGATACCGGGCTGATGTCGGTCGAGCCCGGGTCGACGGCGAAGCTATGCATCCGCACTCCTTGGGTTTGATGTTCATGGCTCAAGTGTGATGTCGATCTACCACGCCTGTGATCCACATCATTACTGATCTCCACCATGGAACGACAAAATATGTCCGAAAGTCAAGGTTTCGTTGTAGATTTTGTCGATAATGACGAACACGGCCGTCCGAGGAGCGCGCGCATGGCGGACGGGTTTGAGGCGGCCATCGGCGTGGCTGTAGACCCGCGGGACCATGTGGCCTACGTCTCCGACCTCTTCGGCAAAATCTGGGTCATCCCCGCACCAGAGAAGAAGCAGGTGAAGCGGGCGCTGGTGTAACCGGCGTCCCGCTGACGGGACTGACCCCCGTCACCAGTTGAGGAGAGACCCTCGCCCTCCGGTCTTTTCCGAATGGATCCTCACTAGAGTTCAACCTGTATGCGCACCGCCTCTGGGTGCGGAAAAGCACCAGCCCGAATTTTACTGACTTCCGTAGCAGGCAGTGGGGCACTCATTTGGCGCTTAGACGTTGTACCGGCACTCCGCCTCAGGGATGAAAATCCCGAAGCTGATTCAGCTGGCTTCTCTCCGGCGATTGATTGCTCCAGCAATATTGAGCGCATTGAAATTGATCACCGTTCCGAAGCGCAGCGGGCCCGAGCAACCACAGCTGATGCCAGCGGCGCTCGTTCCCATGGCCTTGATGGCGGAGGCGAGGGCCACGGCCGGTGAGCCGGCGAAGGCGACGAAGTCGGAACCGGCTTCCGTGCCGCCAGCGCTGAGCGTCCTCTGGCTATTTTTCGCTTGGGCTCTCAGGCACGCGTTGCGGCCACGCGTGCTTCGAGCATTCCAACCGATAGTCAGGATGTCCAGTGCGCCGGTCCATATGCCTTCAGGTGTTTTACCGCGACCTCGGCCGCCGGGTGGTTAGGACCGTGGCAACTAGTGGAACACCAGCGGCAGCGAGGCCGGCGCCCAACCATGTCCCCAGCCCGCAAATCCGCTCAAACTGGTCACAGCTCATCCGCCCAGGCCGATCGGCGCATCAAGGCTCAGTGCGGGAAGAAGCCGACGTGTCCGTAGAAAACGGTGATGCTGAGGAACAGCCACATCATTCCTGCGATGAACAACGACACAACGAAGACCTTGGCCACCAGGCGATGCTCAGGAGCGAACGGGGCTGTAATCGCGGCCACGCCAGTGATGATGTAGGCGAACGCCATGTAGAGGGCTTCCAGGATGGAGCCCGCCAGCATCCCGGCAATGGGTTCCACCTCAGGTGGATGCCACATCCCGAACTCAAGTCCGGCCACGGCGATCATGATGAGCCCGATGCCGCCAAAGGCACCCGCGTACAGGAACGGCCGGACGGTGGCCACGAGCTCGAACTGCCCCCCGCGGTCGACGGCGGCTCTCTCGGCACGCATCAACGCAATGGCCCCGAAGAACACCAGAAAGCCATAGAACATTGCGGGTTCACCGAAGGTGAGGTTGTCGACCGCGCAGCAAGGGACGCCGGGAACGGGAATCTGTTTCAGTGGCCACGTGAGGGTCATGTGAGTGCCGGTGACGGCCAAAAACAAGCCGAGGGCTGCAAACATCCACGCCCATCCATCGATCGTTTTGCGACCAGGTTGCTGGACCACTCGCAGGAAGACGAGCAACAAGAGCATGATGGCGCCAGCGACCATCGCCATGGTCGTGTTGTAGGTGATGCCCTGATCAAGCATGGACTACCCCCGTTCTGCCAGAAGTGCCTGCCGAATGACCATCAGGCCAGCGCAGGCCGCGAACGTGGCGGACAGGATCAATGCGCCCATGTCGCTACTGACGGCTGCCCAGAGAATCGCCGACAGAACAGCGCCGACCACCAGGATCGCAAAGACTGCCTTAACCAATATCGCGCCCCACCGGCGAGTTTTCCCGTCATTGACTTCAATCGGGAACCCGGTGAACACATCATGTTCGGACATATGGATGTCGTACCACGCGTAGGGCATGGAGCGAAAGGGTCAATGCCTTCAGTCGATGAGAACGCGACGACCGTAACGAAAGGCGAAACGGCTCGCGCGGCGGGTTCGTCCCGAATCCCGAGGAGTGACCGCTCCGCGGGGCATTCTGCCGGCGACCCTCTTTCGCATGCGCATGGGCGGGGGTAGCGTCTAGCCTGACGAGCTTGTCCAAGTCACTGCTGATAGACAAATATCTCAGGGAGTTGCGCATGAACGACCGGACGGACGGGGACCACAGCCGCATCGTGAATCACGTTCTCGCTCCTCCCGTGGGCACATTTGAACTCGACCCGGTGCACACCTTCGTCGCGTTCAGCGCCCAGCATCTCGTGGTCGGGCGCGTCCGGGGCCGATTCGAGGCGGTGCAGGGCACCATCGTTGTAGCCGATGACCTGACGGAGTCTAGCGTCGAGGTCAGTATCGAGACCGCGTCGGTCACCACGCTGAATCCGGTCCGCGACGACGACGTTCGCTCGGAGAACTACCTGGACGTCGGGCGCTATCCGACCATGACATACCGCAGCACGGCGGCGTTCGAGTCGACGGCAGGGGCATGGCAAGTAAAAGGAGACTTGACGCTGCACGGCGTGACGCGTCCCGTGGAGCTCACCGTCCGTTTTGGAGGCGCCGTGACCGACGCCTCCGGCAACATCCGTATCGCATTCCACGCCCATGCTTCCATCACCCGACGCGATTTCGGGCTCACCTTCGAACTCCTCAAAGAAGCCGGAGGGCTGCTCGTGGGTAGGGACATCGCGATCGACATCGACGCGGAGGCGATCCGGCCTCTGTAACACTTGCCCGGCCGCCGGCCGAGTGGGGATCTGTTGGTCCAGCGAGGAAAGAAGCTAATCATGCAAGATGACCAGGTCAACAACAACCTCAAGGGCATGGACGACCTCGACTTCACCGGCTGGAACAACGCCGACTGGAACGGAGTGTTCGCCCACCACCACACCGACAACGTACTGGTGGATTGGAAAGGGCAGCCACCAACGCACGGCATCCAGGAACACATCGACGCCATGAAGGCGTACGTCGATTCCGCAGGCGGAACGCCGCCCCAGATCACCTCCCACCCGATCGCGTTCGGCTCCGGGGAGTGGACCTGTGTCATCGGAGAGTTCGAAGGCGGAGGCCGAATGGTGACCGTCGCCAAGTGGCTCAACGGCGCGATCGTCGAGGAATACATCTGGTCCTAACCCCGGCCAGTGCACTCCCTCCCTGATGGCGCGTGAGAGCTCTGACAGGGGGACGCGCATGACGATCGGAAATATGGGCCCGGAGCCAGCCTGTTCGACAGCACCCCGCACGGGCTCGACTTCGTCAGCATCGCCACGCGTATATTTGCCGGACCCGGAGAGGAGCGTTCGCTGTGCCCGAGAAGAAGAGTTGGACGACCGGTCGTCTGGACGGGAAGATCGCCGTGGTCACGGGTGCCGCCCGCGGTATTGGGCGGGCCAGTGCTATCGCTCTCGCCCAGGCCGGGGCAGACGTTGTGGGCATCGACATCGCGGCCGAGGTGAGCCCCATCGACACTTTCGCTCCCGCCTCGCCGGCCGAGCTGGCCCGTACCGGTGCTCAAGTGGCTGCCAGCGGCGTCCGCTGGCAGCAATTTATTGCCGACCACAGGAGCATCACCGGGCTGCGGACGATCAGCAGTCAGGTCGAAGAGGAGTGGGGCGGTGTCGATATCGTCTTCGCCAACGCCGGCATCCAGGCCTTCAAACCCTTGCTGGAGATGGACGACGCAGACTGGTTCGATCAGATCGAGAACAACCTCAACGGCACTGCCAATGTTCTACGCGTCTTTGCACCGCTCTTGGTGCGTCGTGGTGGCGGCCGGATTATCGTTACCTCCTCCACACAGGGGCAACACGGAACGAAATGGGGGTCCTCGTACTCCGCCTCGAAGTGGGGAATCATCGGTCTCATGAAGTCGGCCGCCCTGGAACTTGGGGAGCACGGCATCACCGTCAACGCAGTCATCCCCGGTCTAATTAACACCGCGCTCACCCGTCACGAGGACCGCTATGCGCAGGCGATCGCGACCGGCGGTGGCGAAGCCACAGGAGACGAGGCGACGGACGAGGCGGCAGCCAGGAAGTCTTTGGCGGCGAAAAGCCCGATGAGCGTGCCATGGATCGACCCGGCAGACGTAGCTCCGTTGGTGGTGTTCCTGGCATCCGATGAAGCCAGGATGGTCAGCGGAACGTCATTTGCCGCGACCGCCGGCGACAGTGCAAACGTGACCGCGTAGCCCCCACCCTCCGCGTACCGCGTCATCCCTATCCATAGTGGAACCGATACGGATACCGACGACCTACGACCATCCCAGGTTACGGTGCCCGATGTCTCTCGGTGGTGGACGCGGCGCTGGGCGGAGGTAATGGCACTTCGTCTGATTCGTTGGTATCTCAAGGAACGACGGCGGCGATCGCACAGGCAATCGGTAAAGATCCGGTCTGGGTCGTCACCGCGCTGCCCGCCCAGCATGCATTACCACCGCGGAGGCAGAGATCGTAGCGGGATTGCTGGCCTTGGATCCGGAGATCAGCTCCGGCCACCAAAAAAGCCAGGACAGCGGCGCCGTTACTCAGAATTTGGATGCGACGATCGCAGAATAGGTAGTTGCAGGCGGGAAAACTGCGAGAACATCATGGGGAATAGGAATCGTTAGCAAGTCACGTTGTACGCGGCCCTGGCAACCATGAAGTGGTGGACGAAGATAGCCAACGGAAGGACGAAGAAGGGTGAACTCCCAGAACAGGCTCCCACAGGGCTGTACCGGTTCGCCGTAGACGGCCGCTCCGAAACAACCAATAGACCGTCGGGGACCCACACACCCGAGACACAGGTCAGAGGCGAGAGCGTGGACACTGTCCACACGAAGAAACACCAAAAAAGCCCCTGACCAGAGGAAACACTGTGCCCGAGGTGGGACTCGAACCGGGCTCCAGCCCTTGAAAACACTGGGAAGTTCAATAAACATGCCGAATCCGGGCCAGTCCGGCCGATATACGGCCCAATCCGAAGGCCAAGGTGTGCACATTGTGCACACCCCTTTTTCCCACCTTTCAGACCCCGCTGTATGGGCACGACGGCTACCGTCGCGGATCGCTCCGAGGCGTTTCGTCAGGCGATCTGGATCCGCTCGTCGCCGAGCTCAACCTCGACACGAAGCCGGCCGCCGAGGGCCTCGACATATTTTCGCAAAGTATCGACCTGGGCACGATCAATGTCGCCGTGCTCGATGCGGGACACCCTGTTCTGGCTGACGTGTAAACGCCCAGCCAGCTCGACCTGCGTCAACTCCGAGGCCTCGCGGAGCTCCCGAAGCCGGTAGGCCCGGACCTCATCGAGCATGCGCTTCTTGTGGGCATCCACAGCAATCCGGTCAACCGGACGCTTTGCCAGCAGTTCCTCAACGGACTTCGCCACTATGCCCCTCCTTTCAGAATCCTCAGATGATCATCGAACAGGTCATCCGCAACCGGAATGTTCGTCTTGTACCACTTGGTCCAGTTGCCCGCCTTGTCCCCCGCGACAAGCAGGATCGCCCGCCGCTCCGGATCAAAGGCAAATAGAATTCGCAGTTCCGACCGCCCACTCGACCCCGGCCGCAGCTCCTTCATGTTCTTATGCCGCGAACGAACCACCGTGTCGACCAACGGACGACCAAGTTGAGGTCCGCGCTCGGCGAGAAGCTCCAATGCAGCAACAATCTGCTCATACGAGTCCTGGTCAAGGCCTAACAGCCACCGCTCCACGAGTCCCACGTCAACGTTCCACATCGAGTCCATCATACAACTCAGGGGTGATACAACTCAAGTGTTATATCGCCGGGAGAAGGAGGTCAACAAAAGGGACGATCTTGTCCTGGTCGAGGTGAGATCCATGGGCCGCTGCCGACGGACTTTGGTAACGATGTCAGCGCATTGTGATCGTCCGCGGATCAGGGAATCCGAGTGAGACGTACCCGGGGGCCCGTTTGGTCAGGGACGCTGCCAGTACGGGTGTGGATTCGTCATAGTAGTCGTGAACGGTCGCCACGGTTTTCCCCTGGTAAGGCCGGATAACCCGGCCGACGTACTGGACCAATCTGCCTTTGAACGACACAGGCGCGGCAAGGAAGAGGGTGTCCAGTTTGGGGCAGTCAAAGCCTTCTCCAATGTATGAGCCCGTGCCCAGGACCAGCAGGGGCTGCGCATCATCGGCAGTGGCAAGAAGGTCGACGGCGGCCTGCCGTTCCTTGGCTTTCATGGCGCCGGTGAAGACCACAGGCTTCAGACCAGCTGCCTCGAACCGAGACCTAAAGGATTCAAGATGAGCTTTCCAGGTCGTCAGTAAAAGGATTCGGGAGTTCTGTTCGTAAGCATCCAAGACGTCGTCGTAGATTTGTTGCAGTCGTCCCCCATCCGCGATCAGGTCCCTGTAGATGGCAGAGATCCCGCCCGGCTCGGTGGGGTCCGCGGCGCCCTCGTACGTGTATGAGGTCCGGTGCAGTTCCAAGGCGAGCGCCGGCTCGGAAATGTCGCGTGCGTGCGTTGGTAGCTGCTGCGGAGCAGCGGGTGAAATCGTGTGTGAGATTTGGCCGAGCTGGTGGTAGATCAGCCAGTCCAATTTGTCCCGCCGGTACGGTGTGGCCGTCAGCCCCAGCCAGTACCGGGCCGGGATCTGGTTCATGACGTGGCTGAACGCTGCCGCCGGGACATGGTGGCACTCGTCCACGATGACAAACCCGTAATCGGCGGTCAGCTCGGCAATATTTTCCCGGCGGGCCAGCGTAGGGAGCAGCGCTACGTCGACCCGGCCCGTCATCTTTGCGCGCCCGCCTCCGATTTGACCACATTTCTCGTCCATGAACTCACGGAGACGACTGCGCCATTGCTCCGCCAGGGCCTTGCGATCAACCAGAATGAGCGTTGAGACACCACGAAGTGCCATCGCAGCACAAGCCATCACAGTCTTGCCAGTGCCGGGCGGGGCCACCAGGACTCCACGATCGGAGGCAGTGGCGGCGTCCACCGCCTCTTGTTGTTCCGCACGCAGGCGGGCTGAGCACTCGAAGCTTTGGGCGCCACCTGCCGCCCGTTGATCATCAATGTCCATCGAGCTGCCACTCGATTCGACCAGTTGCTCCAAGAGCGGCAGCAACCCACGCGGCAAGATGAGGTCGCCGTCAAGCGTTTCGTCGTAGTTGCGCAGGTATCGGGGAATGTTCCAGGTGGATCGCCTCTGGCGTTGACGGTCATAGAACTCAGGGTTCGGCATGGACGCGGCATGCTTGACGGCGGAAATCATTGCTGGTCCCAGGTCTGATGCCTTGATCGTCAGGCGTGACGTGAAAGCTGCATGGACAATCAGTGCCGGGCGTGGAACGATCTTGGACGATTGGGGCAGTTCGAGCCGGCGAACCTCTTGTCCCAGCCTAACTGCAGGCAGCCTACGGATATGGTCGCGAACTTCCCGGTTCGAAAGCCGATCCAGACTGGACAGGTAAGCCCATTGGTCCTCGTAAGGTTCGAGGGTCGTTGTGTCGAGGAACAACGTGGTGCCATGCTGCCGGCGCTTGCCGTTCAGAGGCGCCGCAATCAGGTTACCCATACCTTTGCCGGAATGAACGTCCTGGGCAGGGAAAAGCCTGTCGTAACTGGCCAGGCTCATGCTGCCACGCAATGCCATCGCCTCGTGGATGAGACCTGTGCCAAGTTGACGTGCCGCGGACGCTGGCATCGCAGTGCTGAAGAAGATCCACACATGGGCGCCACGTCCGGATTGGGACACTTCCAAGGCTGCTGGAATTCCCCGAAAACGTGCAGCCTTGACGTACGCCATCGCATCCAGCATTGCGGCGCCGCCGTCAAAGTCCGCAGCGACCCACCAACAGGTGTCCTGTTCAGTCAAGGGATAGAGGCCAATGTGCTGCGCTCCGCGCAAATGATCCGCAACAACGAGCGGTGTAAGCGGCAAGAAACTGGTACCGGCGATGCTCGTGCCCTTGCGCCAACCACCGGCGACCGCTGGTACCCAGCCGGAGCGCCCGTCCCGAGAGTTTTCCCACCGAACCGCGTAGACATCACTGCGAGCCCTGAACAAGTCCTGGAACAGCCGGACTTTCGCTTCCGGAGACGATTCCATGGTGACCGGACCAGGGTGCATCACCATAGGAATCACAGCCTGGGCCAAGTGCGCTGCCTTTGACTCCGCTTCCGTAAGTTCCAAGAGCTTCCGCAACCTGGCATTGTCAAGGCGCAATTCCTCGAGGTCGCGTCTCAACGCCCTATCTGCCGCATCGGACAGGCCCGGCAATGCAGTTTGACCACCAGCTTCAGGAGTGTCTTCAATCACGGTTCCATTGTGATAGGCAGAGGCCCCCACACCGAAACCTAGGAAAGTCATCCAACCCAGTTGACTGTGTCGACTGGACCGCCACCTGCGAACGTCCCTCGCCCCCAGACAGATCATGTAGTCGCCGCCCGGGACGTCATGAAGAAGTAGCAAGCCAGCCAAGAACGGCGCCCACCCACAAGAAAGAAGGAACCCGCCCAGCAACGGCCACTAAAAAAAGGCCCCAAAAGGGGCCCATAAGTGAACATTTTGTGCACACACAGAGGCCAACAGGCCCCTGAACAGGGAAAACACTGTGCCCGAGGTGGGACTCGAACCGGGTTCCAGCCCCTACAAATCCGCCACTCCCCCGAAAACATGCGCAATCCGGCCCAGTCCGGCACCAGTACGACCCGATCCGAAGCCCAGGGTGTGCACATTGTGCACACCCTCTGTTCTGGCCAGATTCGGACCCCAACCGGGCCGCCTAATGGCCGTGCGTGCGGAACAGTTGCCTCTGGCGATTTCGCCCCGGCAGAAAGAGCCGGCCGCCGGAACAGCACCGGGCCCGAATAGGCTCAGCACTAGTAGGCTGCGCTCCTGCTGGAAATCGACGACCATCACGGCGGGGGTACCTCCTTCTCGAACATCTCATGGAGAAGAGAACAGCAACCTGCATGACCGACAGTCCGGCCTTCCACGAACAGAGCAGGCACCGCCAGGCACAGCGACTAACGGCCACAACTCACATTGCGGAACTCCGCCCCCTTAAGCCGCCGGCATGGTCGACAACACTCCACGAGCCCTCGGTAGGTCAACTAGTCAAAAAATACCGGGGGCAGTCCCGCCACTGGTTCGACGGCGTGCACATCGCGTCAGACCCGCCCGAGTATGTGTGGGAGTGTCTGAGAAACGGTGGATCCGGGGTTGGCCTGACACGCCGGGCGTTGCCTATTCAGTGGAGTCCCGCATAGTGGTGTAACGCCACGGTGGTTGTCTGCGTCGTTGCTGACGTGAAGACGGTCACCGTGTGATCCTTCGAGGAAACTCTCACATCCCACTCGAAAGGCATCAACACGATGACCGCTCCCCATATTGTCGACCCCGCGACCGTGCTCGGCGAAGCCCTGACCGACGCGTCCCCGGATTTGATGCGGCATCTGCTGCAGACCATGATCAACGCTTTGCTCTCCGCTGACGTCGATGCCGTCGTCGGCGCGGAATGGGGC
>JAPLAM010000072.1 GCA_026393275.1 Arthrobacter sp. | reverse complement strand
CTTGACCCCGGAGTCCCGCACGGCCTCGATCAGGTCCGCCGGGATCCCGCTGAGGCCGAAGCCGCCGACCGCGAGCGTCATGCCGTCCCGCAGCACGTCCTGCAGCGCGGCAGCCGCGCCGGATTTCACCTTTGACATTTGTTTCCGTTTCGTTGGGTGCATCCTGAGCCTGCATGAGACTCTTTCGCGGGCGTCCGAGTGGCAGTTTCGCCGCCGCAGGCGACATGGATGGGCGGGGAGCACTGATTCCGTGAAGTAGCTGCCGGAGGGTCACACAGTCACATGACCAGCCTGGCCAGAGACACGGGAGCCAAGCTGCCGGAGCCCCAGGATTTCTCGAGCCTCCGACGGGGTCGCGGGTTCGCAGCCGAGTTCCCGGATGATGCGAACCGCCCGCTCCACCAGTTGAACGTTCGAGGCGAGTTGACCGCGTTTGTAGTAGAGGTTGTCTTCGAGCCCGACACGGACGTGGCCGCCGAGTAGGACGGCATGGGCTATGGCCGGGAGTTGTGCGGACCCAATGGCGGAGACGCAGAGTTCGCTGCCGGCGGGCAGTTCTTCGACCATCTGGTGGAGGGCGCGCGGCGTGTAGGGCATGGCTCCTTGAAACGGGCGGTCAAGGCCGAGAACGACGTTAATCCAGTAAGGCTGAGTGTCAAAGCCCGAATCGATGAGCCGCTTGCAGTCCTGCAGGATGTGGGCCGGGCTCATGACCTCCCATTCAGGTTTAATTCCTAGTTCGGTCATGCGGGCAGCCATTTCGTCGCACTCGGCTGGGGATGTTTTGCAGAGGAGCTCACGCCCCCGGCCGTTGATGACGAACGTTTCGGCGTCGAAGGTCGCCATTTCGACCAAGGGCGCCTCGAGGCCCTTCATCCGTTCGGAGAAATCGATGCGCAGTTCCCCTGTGTCGTACTGCTTGATCATGTCGCCGGTGACGCCGCCCCCGGTGGAGTTGTTGATCACGACGTCGGAGTTGTTGCGGGTCAGTTCGTTGATGCGTGCGTAGACCTCGGGGTTGCAGGTGGCTTCGAAGTCGCCGGGTCGACGGGCGTGGATGGCTGCAACACTGGCTCCGGCCTCCACGCAGGCAGCGATGTCGTCGGCGATTTCCTGCGGGTCGACGGGGAGGTTCGGGTTTTCGTCCTTGGTAGCCATTCCTCCCGTGGGAGCGATGGTGATGATGACCTTGCGTGGTTTGGTCTGTGCAAAAGTTACATGTGCCATGTTAATTTTCTCCTTATGCCTGAAAGGTCAGCTCGGCGGCGCGGCTGCCTGCGGAAATGTTCAGTTCCAGATCATGGAAGGGGGACGACGCCTTCTCATGAATGTCCACCGCAAGCAGCGAGCCGGTGAGCGGGCAGGCCCACCCGGTGACCGTCAGCTTTTCGTGAAGGGTGGATCCCACCCTGGGCGGCAGTTCAAGGGCGAAGGCGTGGGCGCCTTCCCGCCAACGGGTGGATCCGTTGGACAGGACGGCCCCGTCGACGGTTTCAACCCGCCAGGTTTCGTCGACGGCTTGGATGGCACGAAGACGATCGGACAGGGGCAGCCAGGACTCTCCTGTCGTTAGTCCTGCCGGGGGCAGGGCCGAATCCAGCTCGAGGCAGGATTCCTTTACCATCTCCGGAGCCTTGCCGAGGCGTGCAGCGCGAAGGGCGCGGCGCAGTTGCGAAGTGCCTGTTTCGTCCCATCCCGTCACCCGCCCCGAGGTTGATGATGTGAGCACCACACCGTACGTGTCCCGGGCCGCGGCCGTGCTGACTACATCCCGGCGGATGTCCTCCAGGAGCTCCTCGGGGTTCCTGTCCAGAGGATCGCCCATGCCCCCTCCGCCCTGCCACGTGACGGCAAAGACATCGGAGCTAGTCAGGGGAAAGGCCCCGGGCTTGGAGCCGAGGTTCTCAAACCCTGGCGCGTCCTCGGTGATGCCGCTCAATGCTCCTGCCAGAATGGCGGTCTGCCCTGAATTATGCAGGATGCCCTGTGCCAGGGACTGCCGGATGACGCCACCAGGTAATCCTCCGGAGAGCCCTGCAGAATTGGGGACCTCGGCGCCGTGGGTCATGACCAGCGCCTCAGCCTCGTTGACGGAGATAGTCAGAGCGACTTCGGCGCCCAGGCCGCCCCGGCGGCGGCCTGCACCGCCGGTGTCCTTGGCCAGCCTGCGGTAGAGGTAGACCAGCGGTGTTCCCTGCTCGTTGACTTCCACGTCGGCAATGGAGGGGCACGGTGTGTTGATCGGTCCGGCGGCGTCCTGGCCGTCGTGAGCCATGAAGGCCCCGAATCCGCCGGCCAGCGGATCCATGAGGTGGAGACCGAATTTCTCGCCAAACTGGTTGCGTCCGCTCAGGTTGAAGGTGGCCATGGTTCCGCTGTTCACGGCTTGTGCGCGGTGTGCGAATTTCGGTGTGGCCGCCAGCAGGCGGTTCAGAGCGGCGGAGACGACGTTGCTCACTACCCAGACCGTTTCAACTGTCGCGCTGCCCACGGGAGCCGGCGGAAGTGCCGTGCAGATAAGTCCGTCCGGCGCGACTATTTCCGTGGGACGCAGCAGCCCGTCGTTCCAAGGGATCCCGAAACCCAGGGTCGGGATGAGTGCACCTGCAACGCCTCCGATCAGCCCTGCCCGGGAGCAGTTGACAAAGCCGGCGGCCTGCCCGGAGGACCCCGAGAAGTCGAAGATCAGCGAATCATCCTGTTTGGTGAGGACCAGGTCCACAACGTAGAGCTCGTTGGAATGGCCGTCGTGTTCGAGGAAGTCTCGTGTGTGGACGACGCCATCGGGCAGTTCCAGCAGGCGGCGGCGCAGTGTGGCTTCGGAATCGTCGACCATCGTGGCCATGGCAGTCTGGACGACGTTCTTGCCGTACCGGCGGCAGAGTTCGGTCAGCCGTTCACCCGCGACGTTCAAGGTGGCGATGAAGGCGCGGATATCGAGGCCGACTTGGGCAGGCAGGCGGGTTGCTTCCAGGATCATGTCCAGCACGTCTTCGCGGAGTTCTCCGCGGTCCACGAGCTTGACTGCCGGTATCCGCAGGCCCTCCTGCCAGATCTCCTTCGCTTTCGGGGACCACGAGGCGAAGTCCATGCCGCCGATGTCGGTCTCATGTGCCATGACGCCCGCCCAGGCGACCAATTCACCGTCTACGAAAAGAGGTGCGCACATCTGCAAGTCGTTCTGGTGGAGTGCTCCGACGAAGGGATCGTTTCCGATGATGCGGTCGCCGTCCTTCAGATCCCTGCCTGAGTCGAGAAGGTGCCGGATCAGGGCCCCGACGGGCGGCGCCTCGAAGGTCACCTGGTGACCCATGGTGGCGAAGGAGCCGTCCGGAAGGTAGAGGCCCGTGAAGAAGTCGCTGGCCTCGGTGACTGTCGGGCTGCCAGAGACCGCTTGGAGGGCCAGACGCATTTGGTCGGTGATGGCGACCAGGCGGCTTCGGACCACCTGGGCAATGACCGGATCAGTGACCGTGTTGACCCTCTGGGCATCCAGTGTCGTGTTCATTAGTTGCCTACCTTTACGTGAATTGCGCCGTGCGCGTCGGTTGTCGCAGTGCCGCCCGGTGGAACGACAACAACGCAGCCGGGAAGTTGGATAAGGCACGGACCAGCCACAGACTGGTCCGCTGCGGGCCAGGAGCAGCCGTACACCGTGGTCGTGTCCGGGGCCGCCGGGTCATCGAAGATGACGCCGCGGACGCCGCGGAACTCGAAGGCCTCGCCTGCGGTGGACGCCCCGGGGGCGGCCGAAGCAAGGGCCGCGGTCGCGCGTACCGACAGAATCTCGAAGCCGGCTTCTCTGAAACCGGCGCCCTTTCCGAAGAGCAACTCATACTCGGATTCGAACCGCGCCAGAAACTTGGACAGCGTGGCCGCGTCAGGTGCCGCGTCCAGGCCTACATCCAGATGGTGTGCCTGGCCGCGATAGCGGACCGCCGCGGTGTACTGCAGTGTTGACGACTCGGGGTCTGGGATTGCTGCCAGGGCGCGGTCTCGTGCATCTTCCAGTGCTGCGCA
This sequence comes from Arthrobacter sp., assembly GCA_026393275.1. Lineage (GTDB taxonomy): Bacteria > Actinomycetota > Actinomycetes > Actinomycetales > Micrococcaceae > Arthrobacter. The sequence goes on along the minus strand of JAPLAM010000072.1, from coordinate 5,863 downwards.
GAGCGTCAGGGCATGCGTCTCGTCTGGTTCCAGGCCGGGGGAGAGGCGGATGTAGCCGGTTCGAGAGGCGGTGGTTCGAAGATCGCTGGTACCGGCACCGAAGGCGGACTGGGCAGTGGCCGTGGCGGGGACAACGAAACCGTCAAGGCCCAATTCACGGCACATGGCCCAGGCATGGGAAGGTCCGCTTCCGCCGCCTGCGACGAGGGTGAATTCCCGAGGGTCATGGCCGCGCTCGATCGTGACGGAACGGAGCAGGTCTGCCATGGCGGAGTCAAAGAGTTCACGGACTGCGCGGGCGGATTCCTGGGCGTTCAGGCCAAGTGGTTTGCCGATCTTCTCTTCCAGGGCACGGCTGGCGGCGTCGACGTCGAGTCTGATTCCGCCGCTTCCAAAGCTGTCCGGGTCAAGGACGCCCAGGACGAGGTCGGCGTCGGTGGTGGTGGGTTCGGTGCCGCCCTTGCCGTAGCAGACGGGTCCGGGGGTGGCGCCGGCGCTTCGAGGGCCGACGGTCAGGATCCCGTCGGTGACTGCGGCGATGGACCCGCCGCCTGCACCGATGCTGGCGATGTCCACGCTGGGGACCCGCATGTCCGCGCCGCCAAACGTAACCTCGTCGCGCAGCAACGGTGCGCCGTTTACGACGACGCCGACGTCGAAGCTGGTTCCGCCGACGTCCAGGGTGAGGACGTTGGGCTGGTTCAGGGTTTTGCCCAGTGACTGGCCGGCAACCACGCAGGACGCGGGTCCGCTCAGGAGGCCTTTGACCGGTGATGCGGTCAGCGTCGCGGCAGGGACGACGCCGCCGGCGTTCGTGGTCATCATGATGGGAGCTTCCATGCCCAGTGTGCGGAGCTCGGTTTCCAGTTTGACCAGATAGTGGCCCGCGACCGGGCCCAGAGCTGCGTTGGCTGCAGTGGTGGAGGCCCTGGCGTATTCACCCACGCTTGGGGCGATGTCGTGGGAGACGCTTACAAATGCGTCCGGAAGTATTTCCTTGACCAGTTCGGCGACCGCTGCCTCGTGGCTCGCGTTCTCGGTGGCCCACAGGAGGCAAACCGCGACGGCCTCCACTCCTTCGTCGCGGAGGGTTTCCAAGGCCCGTCGGGCGGAGCCAAGATCCAGTGGTGTCACTATTTCGCCTTGCGGATTCACCCGTTCCGTAACCTCAACCACCAGGTTGCGCGGTACCAGTGGGGCGGTCCGTCCGCGGAGGAAGTAGTCTCCAAGGTCCAGACCATTGAGCCCGGCAGTTCCGCGGCGCAGGCGGCCAATTTCGAGGACGTCCCCGAAACCTTGGGTGGTGACGAGCCCGACGCGTGCCGACCGTCCGGTGAGCAGGGCATTCAATCCTACCGTCGTGCCGTGTCCGAATCGGCTGACTCGGCGGCACATGTTTTCGGTGCTGAGTCCGGCAATTTCCGCTGCTAGATGGACAGCGTTTATGACGCCGGTGACGACGTCCGCGGTCGTGGGGGACTTGCAGACGAAAGACTTGCCGCTGGGGGCGCGCAGCCACAGGTCCGTAAACGTCCCGCCGACGTCGGTGCCAATTGCCCACCCCGTCGTGTCGTCGGGGAGGTCAGTACTTGTTTCGTTGCCGGTGAGCTGGGCACGCGAGGTTGTTTCGAGGGTCAATTTTTGTAGCTCCTTAAGCAGATGGCCATATCGAGGGGCTGACCTGAATCAGACAGTGAGTTCGTCCGGCTCCGCGACGGGCTGTTCGGTCCTGGCCTTTGATGCAAATGGCTGGTTTTTGGGAAGGGTCAAGAGAACTCCGGAGCCGAAGGTCAGCATCACGGCGACAGTGATCAGGGCGCCGTTGTAACTGCCGGTGCGGTCGAAGAAGGAGCCTGCCCAGATGGGGCCGATGGCAACTGCGATAGAGAATGCAGCGTAGATAAGGCCATAGATGAATCCGTAGCGCTTTAGGCCGAAGTAGTTTCCACAGAGGAACGCGATCAGATCAGCTTCGGCGCCGAAGGAGACACCGATCATGATGGCTGCCGCCGGGGCAAGCCCGGGACCTCCCCACATCAGCAGCAGGCAGCCCAGGGCCGTTATCAGGAAGAGAGGGGCTGCAACAAACGGTGCGAAGAAACGGTCGACGAGGAAGCCAATGCTGAGGCGGCCGACGATCACGCCCAGACCGATCAGTGACGCGATACCCGCCGCGCTGGCCGGTGCGAGGCCCACATCGGTGAGCATCGGGACCATGTGGGGGATGATTGCCGGCACGGAACCGCCGACGAGCAGGAATCCCGCAAGAATCGTCCAAAATGCGCGCGACTTGAGCGCATCTGCGCGGTTCGCGCCCACCAGTTCCGGGGCGGAATCAGCGCGTGGGCCGCTGCCTTTCAGTCCAAAGAAGACGAACGGAATGACGAGCAGGGACAGCACAGCCAAAACGGTGAATCCTGTTCGCCAACCCCATGACTGGACGAAGCCCGTCACCAGCGGCGGCAGCGCTAGCGCAGCGACGCCCAAGCCGGCCAGTGTGATGCCGAGGGCCAGCCCGCGTGAAGTAAAGAACGCCGAGTTCACTGCTTTGGTGTAAACGATGGACGTGGTTCCCGAGCCCAGCAGGCCGGCGAGGGCGAACAAAAGGTAGAAGTATATGAGCTCCCCCTCGAATTGGCTGAGCAGGAACAGTGACAGCGTCAATCCGGGCACTGAGATGATGGCGACCCGGCGGGGACCGAAGCGGTCCAACAGCCAGCCCAGGGGTGCTGCGAAAATCACCAGGGCAATCGTCGTGTACAGAAACGAGGATGAGACTTCCGCCCGGCTCCAGCCGAATTCCTTTTGCAAGGCCGCGGTGAACGATCCCAGGCTGTAAAAAAGAAGAGCCGTCACGCCTACGGCCGAGCCTACCGTTGCGGAAAGCAATGCAGGCCAGCCGGTCTTGAATTCTGAGTAGCGGTTAACACGCATCGTTGCATGTCCTAACTGGGGATGTGGGAGGGGCATTCACTCGGGGAAGCAATGGGGAGCCGGACGATTTTCCGGTTCCGGTGCGATCCGTCGGGGTCATCATGGGCTGCGATGCTGGAGTGTGCGCTGCAGCACGTTTGTTGCGTACAAGCAGACTAAACCGCGCTAACCATCCGCCACAAACAATGCTTAACGAAGCCTGCTATTGATCAGTTCAATACGTTAGTAAAAAGCTCCAGCGCGAGCGTCGACATCCTTTGGCGGAGCCACTCGTGGGCTGAATCGTCCGTGTTCTGGGGCGCCCACAGCATGACCATGTTGATGGGCTGGAGTGTCATCGGCGGCTCGAGCAGCTTGAGGTTCGCGTCCGTCCGTAGGGCCAGTCCGAGCCGCTCCTGGATCAGAGTGAGGAGCCGTGTTTCGCGCAGCAGGAACGGGGCCAGCATAAACATTTGCGTGGTGATCTGGGTATTGCGGATGACGCCCTGGGCGTCCAGCTGTATTTCGGCCGAGGTGGGGAGGTGTCCCACATTGACGGCAAGATATGGCTGGGCGCTGAACTGCTGCATTGTGATCGAGGCTCCAACATCCGGATTATCCGCGTCGACGGCACAAACGTAACGGTCGCTGAACAGAAGATCGTTCGGAAAATCCACATAGCCTAGGAATACTTCCCTGGGCATGATGAGGAAGTCCGTCTCGCCATGTCTGAGACGCGTCGCGAAATCGTCCTGCACCGGCTGGATGTGCAGCTTCACATGTGGTGCCTCGGTGGCCAGTCGAACGAGGAGCGGTCGGAGAAAAACAGCCGCCACATAATCGTTGGAGGTGACGGAAAAGTCTCGATGATCCGTTGCCGGATGAAATTCGCTTTTGATTGTCAGAAGTGACTCCACGCGGCCAAGCGTTTCCCTGAGGGGCTCGGCCAGCGACCGGGCGAAAGGCGTCGGCATGAGGTTTCGGCCGTGCTTGACCAGAATCGGATCGCCGAACAGCTTGCGTAACCGATTCAGAGTTGAGCTCATCGCGGACTGGCCCACCTGAAGGCGCTCGGCGGCTTTGGTGACGCTTTGGTCGGCCAACAAGGCGTCCAGCGCCACCAATAGATTCAGATCCACCCGGTTCAGGTTCATTACTGCAGATCCCCTGTCGATGAGGAGTTTATGTGCTTTCCGGCAAGCCGCTGGCTTGCTACAAAGACTGCCACGTGTGAAGTCACTTTCTATACTGGGCCCGAGTTCAGCGCCGACGGTGTGGATGCTGCGATAGGATGCGGTGTCAAAATCTTCCTGGGTAGCCTGGAGTGTCGGGAATCAGACCCGCTGAATAGCTATTCAGCGGGCAGCAAGCTCTCCCCTGTATTACTCCGGGTCCGCCGGGCGTCAGGTCAGGAAGAACAACGGAAGTTAAACGACATCAGGAGGGCCCGCACTCATGAAGCCACGTTCCATTATTATCGACTTGTTCGGCGACTATCTCCGTTATGCGGGCGCCGAAATCAGACTCGGTGACATGGCCAAGCTCCTGACTGTTTTTGGGGTGGAGCCTGCGACGGTGCGTGTGAGTATGTCCCGCCTGAAAAAAGAAGGCTGGTTCACCACACGCAGGGAGCGGCGCGAGACAATATATTCGTTGAGCGATGACATGCTCCGCGTCCTGGATGAAGGCCGCGTGCGTATTTTTGAACGGCCCCGGGCCCGATGGCAGGGAAAATGGACGATGGTCATTTACCAGGTTCCGGAAACAGATCGATCGGAGCGTGAGCAGCTCCGCAAGGCTCTCGCATGGCACGGCTTCGGGCAGCTTTCCACATCAACTTGGGTGGCTCCCCACGACCTCATTCCGGAGGCCCGCGCTCTGGTTGCGGAATATCCATCGGCGGTCATCGACGTTTTCTGGTGCGGAACCGGCGGCATAGACGCGGATCGCGCGCTGGCGGCACGCTGCTGGGACCTGGATCAGCTGGCACAGGACTACGGCCGGTTCATAGCGAGCTACGCGCCTCTGAACGACCCCGCGTGCAACTCCGCCAAACTTGGGGCCCAGGCTTTGGCGGAACGAACCCGGCTGATCTCCGATTTTCGGCGGTTCCCGTTTAGGGATCCGTTTCTGCCCCCGGAACTGCAGCCCGCAGACTGGCCCGGCGATGAAGCCTTTACCCTCTTCAAGAATGTCCACAGCCAACTCGCACCGTCTTCCAATGCCTTCGTTTCGGCTCTCATCGGCCGCGAGATCGACGTCGATCCACCCGCCTTCCCCTAGCTCGTGCTTCGACTGGCAAGCAGTCCAGGCACAAGGCATGGGGGACTTGTCAGATCCAACGGGGTGCCACTGGTAGTTCTTTCCTGGTCGAGGTAATGCCGACAGCCGGACGGCCGCCAGCCCAAGCTGTGATGTTGGCCAGAGTTCCAGAGACGACTTCGGGGTTATTGGAGCCCGTGTCGCCGAACTCCGGCAGATTGTGCGCACCGTCGACGCGCAGGACCAAATCCTTGTCGGTGCCGCGGGTGTGCCAGGCGCCGGTGATGTCCTTGAGGAGCCGCTCCAGTACCGGAACGGGGATGTCGCGGAAGACGGCCCCGTTGTCCAGGTCCACGGCGTGCATCCAGACTTCGCGGGTCCGCATCCAGACGGTTTCGCTGGCGGGGACTTCGCGGCCCTGGATGGTCCGCACCTTGTGGTGCCAGGCATCCTCGGGCAGGTCACGCCATTCAACGTTCAGGTGCACCGCCGAGTGGTCGAACAGGTGCCGCAGCGCGATCGGGCTCAGGGTCGCCCCGAAGTTGATCTCGTGGTCCCGGATATCCGTGGAAGCGTACATCGGGGTTTCCACCCCGGTGGCCGCCCACTCGACCAACCGGGCAATTGCCCGGGCGTTGTAGCCGATGTGTGCCGTGATGTGGCGGCGGGTCCAGCCCGGCAGCAGCGT
>JAPLAM010000097.1 GCA_026393275.1 Arthrobacter sp. | reverse complement strand
GACCGCCGGCGTCGCGAAGGGCGGCTACGTCCTGGCCGAAGCCTCCCGCGACGGCGCCACCGTGGCGGCGCAGGTCATCCTGATCGGCACCGGCTCCGAAGTCCAGCTCGCCGTGGCCGCCCGCGAAGCCCTGCAGGCCGAGGGGATCCCCACCCGGGTCGTGTCCATGCCCTGCGTCGAATGGTTCAACAAGCAGGATGCCGCCTACCGTGAGGCCGTGCTCCCCGCCGGCGTCAAGGCCCGCGTCTCGGTCGAAGCCGGCCTCGCCCTGGGCTGGCGCGAATTCGTCGGCGACGCCGGCCGCTCCATCAGCCTCGAGCACTTCGGCGCCTCCGCGGACTACAAACGCCTCTTCCAGGAATTCGGCATCACCGCCGAAGCCGTGGCGGCCGCCGCCAAGGACTCACTCGCCGGCCTCACGGCCTGACCTAAATCTTCACGCCTTTCGGGCCGCCGCCCCAACCGGCGGCGGCCCCCGACTTCAGGAGTCACCCTTGAACACCACCCCCAGCTCCACCCCCACGCAGCAGCTGTCCGACGCCGGCGTCTCGATCTGGCTCGACGACCTCTCCCGCGGCCGCCTGGCCAGCGGCTCGCTGCGCAAGCTGATTGAAGAGAAGAACGTCGTCGGCGTCACCACGAACCCGAGTATCTTCCACGCAGCCATCACCACCGGCACCGATTACGACGCCAAGATCAAGGATGCGGCGGCCGCCGGCGCCAGCGTCGACGAAACGGTCTTCGCGATCACCACCACCGACGTCGCCGACGCCTGCGATCTGTTCGCTCCCGTGTACGCGGCCTCGAACGGCGTCGACGGCCGCGTCTCCATCGAGGTGGACCCGCGCCTCGCCTGGGACACCGCCGGCACCATCGCCGAGGCCAAGGAACTGTACGGCCAGGTCAACAAGGACAACGTCCTGATCAAGATCCCCGCCACGCTCGAGGGACTCGAGGCCATCACCGCCACGCTGGCGAGCGGCATCAGCGTCAACGTGACGCTGATCTTCTCGCTGGAACGCTACCGCGCCGTAGTCAACGCCTTCCAGAGCGGACTCGAACAGGCCAAGGAAAACGGCCACGACCTGTCCAAGATCCACTCCGTGGCGTCCTTCTTCGTCTCCCGCGTGGACACCGAAATCGACAAGCGCCTGAACGCCATCGGCACCGACGAAGCCAGGGCCCTCAAGGGCAAGGCCGGCCTCGCGAACGCCCGGCTGGCCTACCAGGTCTACGAAGAGCTCTTCTCCACCGAGCGCTGGGGCCTCCTCGCCGAGGCCGGAGCGCGCCCACAGCGCCCGCTGTGGGCCTCCACCGGGGTCAAGGACCCGGCCTACCCGGACACCATGTACGTGACCGGGCTCGTCGCCCCCGGCGTCGTCAACACCATGCCGGAGAAAACTCTGGACGCCACCTACGACCACGGCGCCGTCACCGGCGATACGGTCACCCGCGGCTACAACGACGCGAACGCGACCCTCAACGCGCTCGACGCCCTCGGCATCTCCTACAACGACGTCGTCGCCGTACTTGAGTCCGAAGGGCTTGACAAGTTTGTGGCAAGCTGGAAGGAACTGCTGGCCGACGTCGAGGTTGCCCTCGCCGCTGCACGGAAGGACGCATAGTCCCCCATGACCACTCTCAGCTACGACGCCGCGGGCGCCCCCCGCCAGGCCCACGAACAGCACCTGCCCGCCCTCCTGGAGGACCGGGTCGCCACCCGGATCTTCGCCAAGGACGCCACCCTGTGGGGTCCCGACGCCGAAGCCGAGGCCGCGGTCCGGCTCGGCTGGGTGGAGGCGGCCACCGTCTCACAGGCGCTCCTGCCGGACATCCTGGCGCTCCGCGACGCGCTCCGCGCCGAGGGCGTCAACCGGATCGTCCTGTGCGGCATGGGCGGCTCCTCGCTGGCCCCCGAGGTCATCGCCGGCACCGCCGGCGTCGAGCTGACAGTGCTGGACAGCACCGACCCTGAACAGGTCGCCGCTGCCCTCGCGGACCGGCTCACGGAGACCGCCATCGTGGTGTCCTCCAAGTCGGGTTCGACCCTGGAGACCGACTCGCAGCGCCGGGCCTTCGAACACGCTTTCACCGAGGCCGGCGTCGACGCGAAGAGCCGCATCATCATCGTCACGGACCCGGGTTCCCCGCTGGACAAGTCTGCCAGGGAGGCCGGCTACCGTGCCGTCTTCAACGCCGACCCGCACGTCGGCGGCCGCTACTCCGCACTGACCGCCTTCGGGCTGGTGCCCTGCGGGCTGGCCGGCGTGGATCTGCAGGCGTTCCTGGATGAGGCCGAAGAGACCGCCGAAATCCTCAACGACGACAGCGCGGAGAACATCGGCCTCGCTCTGGGCGCGGCGTTGGGCGGCACCAACCCGCTGCGCGACAAGATCGTCATCGCCGAGGACGGCTCGGGGATAGTGGGCTTCGCCGACTGGGCCGAACAGCTCATCGCCGAGTCCACCGGCAAACTCGGCACCGGCGTCCTGCCGGTCGTCGCCGGACCGCACGCCCCCGAGGTCACCGGCGGGGCCAAGGACGTGCTGGTGATCAGGCTGGTGGCGGCCGACGCCGACGTCGAGCTTGGCGCCAACGAGGCGGCCATCGCCGGCGGCCTCGCCGCCCAGATGATTACGTGGGAATTCGCCACCGCCGTCGCGGGACGGCTGCTGGGGATCAACCCCTTCGACCAGCCCGACGTTGAGGCAGCCAAGTCCGCCGCCCGCGGACTGCTGGACGCACAGCCGGAACCGACGCCGGCGAACTTCACCGACGGAGCCATCGAGGTCCGTGGCGGCGACTGGCTCGGTGACGCCGGCACCGCGGCGGAGGCCGTCAGTGCGCTGCTCGGCCAGCTCGGCGCGGACGGCTATCTGAGCGTCCAGGCCTATTTCGACCGGCTCAGCTACGCCCCGCTGGAGGGCATCCGTGACGAGCTGGCCGGCATCAGCGGCCGTCCCGTCACTTTCGGCTGGGGACCGCGGTTCCTGCACTCCACCGGACAGTTCCACAAGGGCGGCCCGGCCATCGGCGTCTTCCTGCAGGTCACGGCCGCGTCCGCTACGGATCTGGCCATCCCCGACCGGCCCTTCACCTTCGGCGAGCTGATTTCAGCCCAGGCCGCGGGCGACGCGCAGGTCCTCTCCGAACACGGCCGGCCGGTGCTCCGGCTGCACCTCACGGACCGTGCCGCCGGTGTCCGCCAGCCCCAGCAGCTCGTCTCTTCACTGGCCGGCCACGCCGCGTCCCCCACCGAAAGCTAAGGCACCAGACCAACCATGCCACTCTCGCAAAACGGCGGCCGCAAGTCCGCGGGCCGGGGCAACAATCCGCTCCGGGACCCGCGGGACCGGCGGCTGAACCGGATCGCCGGACCTTCCTCGCTGGTGCTCTTCGGCGTCACCGGAGACCTCGCCCGCAAGAAACTCATGCCCGCCGTCTATGACCTGGCCAACCGCGGACTGCTGCCACCGAGCTTCGCGCTCGTCGGGTTCGCCCGGCGGCAATGGGAGAACGAGGACTTCGCCGCCGAGGTGAGGGAGTCCGTCATGAGCTATGCCCGCACCCCCTTTGACGAGACGGTGTGGAAGCAGCTCTCCGAGGGGATCCGCTTCGTGCAGGGCGAATTCGACGACGACGAGGCCTTCGAGCGCCTCAGCGAGACGATCGACGAACTCGACGAGCAACGCGGCACCCGGGGCAACCACGCCTTCTACCTGTCCATCCCGCCGAAGGCCTTCGAACTGGTCTGCCGGCAGCTCTCCAAGCACGGGCTCGCCCAGGCCGAGGGCGACAAGTGGCGGCGCGTGGTGATCGAGAAGCCGTTCGGCCACGACCTCGAGTCCGCCCGGCAGCTCAACGACATCGTGGAATCGGTCTTCCCGCAGGACGCGGTCTTCCGGATCGACCACTACCTCGGCAAGGAAACGGTCCAGAACATCCTGGCCCTGCGCTTCGCGAACCAGCTCTTTGAACCCCTCTGGAACGCCAACTACGTGGACCACGTCCAGATCACCATGGCCGAGGACATCGGCACGGGCGGCCGCGCCGGCTACTACGACGGCGTGGGCGCTGCCCGCGACGTCATCCAGAACCACCTGCTGCAACTGCTGGCGCTGACCGCCATGGAAGAGCCGATCTCCTTCAACGCGGACGATCTCCGCGCCGAGAAGGAAAAAGTCCTCGCGGCCGTCCGGCTGCCGGACGACCTGTCCACGCACTCGGCGCGCGGACAGTTCGCCGGCGGCTGGCAGGGCGGCGAGCAGGTGCTGGGTTATCTGGAGGAAGAGGGCATTCCGGCCGATTCGACCACGGAAACGTTCGCCGCGATCCGGGTGGACATCAACACCCGGCGCTGGTCCGGCGCGCCGTTCTATCTGCGGGCCGGCAAGCGGCTGGGCCGCCGGGTCACGGAAATCGCCGTCGTCTTCAAGCGCGCCCCCAACCTGCTCTTCCGTGACCACGGCGAGGACGATTTCGGCCAGAACGCCGTCGTCATCAGGGTGCAGCCCGACGAGGGTGCCACGATCCGATTCGGTTCCAAGGTCCCCGGCACGCAGATGGAAGTCCGTGACGTCACCATGGACTTCGGCTACGGCCACTCCTTCACCGAGTCCAGCCCCGAAGCCTACGAACGGCTCATCCTGGACGTGCTGCTCGGCGAACCCCCGCTGTTCCCGCGGCACCAGGAGGTGGAGCTGTCCTGGAAGATCCTGGACCCCTTCGAGGACTACTGGGCCAGCCTCAACGAACAGCCCGAGCCTTACGCCCCCGGCAGCTGGGGCCCGGCCTCCGCCGATGAGCTGCTCGCCCGCGACGGACGGACCTGGAGAAGGCCATGATCGTAAACCTCCCCGACACCACGACGTCCAAGGTCTCCAAGAAGATCATGGCCCTCCGCGAGCAGGGCGGGGTGATCGCCCTGGGCCGCGTGTTGACCCTGGTGGTGGTGACCAAGTCCGGCCTCGAAGAGGAAGCCATCGAGGCCGCCAACGAAGCCAGCCGGGAACACCCGTGTCGGATCATCGTGCTGGCCGACGCCGGCGCCTCGGCGCCCACCCGGCTGGACGCCCAGATCCGGGTGGGCGGCGACGCGGGCGCCTCCGAAGTGATCCTGCTCCGCGGCTACGGTGAACTCGCCGAGGAAAGCGAATCCCTCGTGGCCGCACTGCTCCTGCCGGATGCCCCGATCGTGGCCTGGTGGCCGCACGGAGCGCCGAAGAACGCCTGCGAGACGTCGATCGGCCGGATCGCACACCGACGGATCACGGACTCTTCCAACGAACCGGACCCGCGGGCAGCGCTGGAGAACATCCGCAGCACCTACAAGGCGGGCGACACCGACCTGGCCTGGACCCGGCTGACCAACTGGCGGATCCAGCTGGCCGCGGTCCTGGACCAGGTGGACCCCTCGCCGGTCACGGCCGTCGCCGTCGAAGGCGCCTCGGACTCCCCCAGCACCCTGCTCCTCGCCGCCTGGCTCACGCTGGCGCTGGACGCTCCGGTGACCATCGTCGAGGACCCGGCAGGAACCGGAATCCGGCGGGTGCGCCTGACCCGCCCCGGCGGAGACGTGCAGCTGTTCCGTCCCGGGCTGACCGTGGCCGAACTGACGCAGCCGGGCCAGCCTGTCCAGCGCATCTCCCTGCCGCGCCGCAGCCTCAAGGACTGCCTGGCCGAGGCGCTCCGGCGCCTTGACCCGGACGAGGTGTTCGGCGAAGTGATTACTATTGGACTGCCCCGTACCAACCCAAGGAGTGTCCGTCCCAGTGAGCGCTGAGCCCAGAGTAAGCATCCATCCCGACTCGACCGTCCTGATCGCCGCGATCGCGGCACGCCTGATCACGAAGCTCGTCGATCTCCAGGACAAACACGGCGAGGCGACGGTGGTGCTCACCGGCGGCACGATGGGCATCGGATCGCTCAGGGCCGTCGCGGAGTCGCCGGCGGCCCCGGCGGTGGACTGGTCCAAGGTGAACTTCTGGTGGGGCGACGAACGCTTTGTGGGCCGCGACGACGACGACCGCAACGCCCGCCAGGCGCACGAGGCGCTGCTTTCGAAGATCAACGTGGACCCGGCGCGTGTCCATGTGCCGGGCTCAACGGACGACTTTGACACCGCCGAGGCGGCTGCTGCGGACTACGCCCGGCGGCTCGCCGAGGCCGCGGCGGCCGAGCACGCCGCGGACATGTCCGATGACCGGCCGGAGGAGCCCGGCGCGCTGCCGCGGCTGGACATTGTGCTGCTGGGCGTCGGCCCGGACGCGCACGTGGCCTCGCTCTTCCCGGAGCAGGCCGGCATCCGGGAGAAGGCACTGACCGTGGTGGGGGTCCGCAACTCCCCCAAGCCGCCGCCGGAGCGGATCTCCCTCACGCTGCCGACGATCAACACGGCGAACGAGGTGTGGATGGTGGTGGCCGGTGATGACAAGGCCGGCGCCGTGGGCCTGGCACTCGCCGGGGCTAACCCGGTACAGGTGCCGGCGTCCGGTCCGCGCGGGCGTTTGCAGACGCTCTGGCTGATCGATGAGGACGCGGCCTCACGCGTCCCCGAGCAGCTCGTCCGAAAGAGCCCGTCGGGCGCGTAATCGTTCGAGCGCTCCGGCCAGCACGTCTTCGGCGTCCTGGCTGGAGCGCCGTTCTTTAACGTATTCGAGATGGCTTTTGAATCCCTCGGCGGGTTCGTCCTCCAGGGCGAAGCGGGACTCGTCCCGGGTGGCCGCACCGCCGCAGCGGCGGCAGTCCCAGGTGCCCGGAATCTGCTCCTCCGGCAACTTGGCAAACACCAGGGCGGTTTCGTGGCCTTTCGCGCACCGATACTCGACACAGATCCGGGGCTGGCCGGCACCGATGCCGTCGAGCGGCTCATGGCGGGCCGGGGCTCCGGCGATGGCACCAACCCGGATGCCCCTGAATCCGGAAGCTGAATGCAGCATCGGGAACTCCTTGCTACTCGGCTGGAAGATTTCTTCTTGCCAGCGACAGTGTAGTTCGGAAGTTCCCGATGCCGGGAGGGCCTCAAGGCCCCTTATGAAGTTCTAGATAATGACGTATCAGGAGCTGGCGCCGGTGCCGACCCGCATCAGCAGGCCCAGGGCGATGATCACGACGCCCCAGGTGACTCCGAGGATGATCGTGAACCGGTTGAGGTTGCGCTCGGCGACGCCCGAGGAGCTCAGCCCGGAGCTCATGCCGCCGCCGAACATGTCGGACAGGCCGCCGCCACGCCCCTTGTGAAGCAGGATGAGCAAGGTCAGCAGGAGGCTGGTGATGCCCAGCAGGACCTGCAGGATGACATGAAGAACGTCCACGACGGCCTTTCAGAAGATGGGGATTGCGGGGGCCAAAGCTGTGTCCGGACTAGTCCGTCAGCAGGTGACTCTCGAACCTGACAATATTAGCAAACTCGGCCGGGTCCAGGCTGGCACCGCCCACCAGGAGTCCGTCCACGTCGCGTTCCTTGAGAATCGAGGCGGCGTTGTTGGCCTTCACGGAGCCGCCGTAGAGCAGCCGCGCGCCGGCGGCGACGTCTGCCCCGAAGAGGGTGGAGAGCTCGGCGCGGATCGCGGTGCACATTTCCTGGGCGTCCTCCGGTCCGGCGACCTCGCCGGTGCCGATGGCCCAGACGGGTTCGTACGCGACCACGAGTTCGGCGGCCTGCTCCGTGGTGAGGCCTTCGACGCCGGCGCGAAGCTGGGCGAGGGTATGGTCCACGTGGGTTCCCGCCTGGCGGACCTCGAGGCCCTCGCCGACGCACAGCACGGGGGTAACGCCGTGGCGGAAGGCCGCCTTGGTCTTGGCGTTCAGGACCTCGTCGGACTCCTGGTGGATGGTGCGGCGTTCGCTGTGGCCCACCAGGACGTAGCGGCAGCCGAGCCTGGCAAGGAAATGCCCGGAAATGTCACCGGTGTACGCGCCGGAGTCGAACTGCGACAGGTCCTGGCCGCCGTAGACAACGTCCAGTTCGTCACCCTGGACCAGGGTCTGGACGCCGCGCAGATCGGTGAACGGCGGGAACACGGCGACCTCCACCCGGCTGTAGTCGTGCTTGGCGTCGGACAGGGTCCAGGCCAGTTTCTGCAGGAGGGTAATGCCCTGGACGTGGTCCATGTTCATCTTCCAGTTGCCCGCGATGAAGGGCTTGCGGTCGAACTTGCCGTTGGTTGACGTCGTCACGTGATCTCCAAAAGAGTCGTAGCAGTGAAAGGGCCGGCAGGGTGCCGTCGGACGGGACGGCACCCTGCCGGCGGGAGCTTTTAGCGGTCCAGCACGCTCAGGCCGGGGAGTTCCTTGCCTTCGAGGTATTCCAGGCTGGCGCCGCCGCCGGTCGAAATGTGCCCGAACTGGTCGTCGGCGAAGCCGAGAGTCCGGACCGCCGCGGCGGAGTCGCCGCCGCCTACGACCGTAAAAGCGGCCGTCTCGGTGAGCGCCTGGGCAACGGCCCGGGTGCCGGCGGCGAAGGCGGGGAATTCGAAGACCCCCATGGGGCCGTTCCAGAACACCGTCCGGGCACCCTTGATCCGCGCGGCAAAGGCCGCCGCCGACTCCGGGCCGATGTCCAGGCCAATGCCGGTGCCGCCGAAGCGGCTGGCCTCGATCGCGTCAGCCGCGACCGTCTCGTGCTCGGCGTCCGCAGCGAACTTGCTGGCCACCACCACATCGGTGGGGACAACGAATTCGGTGCCGGCGTCCGCGGCCCGTTTGAGGTAGTCCTGGACGGTCGGGATCTGGTCCTCTTCGAGCAGGCTGCCGCCGACCTTGTGGCCGGCCGCGGCCAGGAAGGTAAACAGCATGCCGCCGCCGACCAGGATCGTGTCGGCCTTGCCGATGAGGTTCGCGATCACGGCGAGCTTGTCCGACACCTTCGAGCCGCCGAGTACGACGACGTAGGGCCGCTGCGTGTCGGCGGTCAGCTTGCGCAGCACCTCGACCTCGGTGCGGACCAGGTCGCCCTGGTAGGACGGCAGCCGGGTGGCGACGTCGTACACGCTGGCGTGCTTACGGTGCACCGCGCCAAAGGCGTCGTCCACGAAGGCGCCGTTCGTTCCGGTCAGGGCGACCAGTTCGTCGGCGAAGGCACCGCGCTCGGCGTCGTCCTTGGACGTTTCCCGGGCATCGAAGCGCACGTTCTCAAGCACCAGGGCTTCGCCGTCCTGCAGCGCCGCGGCGGTTGCCTTTGCGGAGTCACCGACGGTGTCTTCGGCCAGCGACACCTTGAAGGAAGCGAGCTCCGCCAGGCGAGCGACGGCCGGCTTGAGCGAGTACTTTTCCTCCGGGGCGCCCTTGGGGCGGCCGAGGTGCGCCGTGACCAGGACGCGGGCGCCGGCGTCAGTGAGCTTCGCCAGTACCGGCAGGGAGGCCTTGATCCGGCCGTCGTCAGTCACCGAAGAGCCGTCGAGCGGCACGTTCAGGTCACTTCTGACCAGAACGTACCGCCCGCGGACACCTTCAGCGATCAATTCGTCGAGGGTGTGGAATGTCATGTGTCTTACCCTAGCCCAGCTTCGATGCGACGAGCTCCGTAAGGTCGACAAGGCGGTTGGAGTAGCCCCACTCGTTGTCATACCAGGAAACGACCTTGACCTGGTTGCCGATCACCTTGGTCAGGCCGGAGTCGAAGATGGACGACGCCGGGTCCCCGACGATGTCCGAGGAGACAATCGGCTCGTCGGTGTAGGTCAGCAGGCCCTTGAGGGCTTCCGACTCGGACGCGGCCTTGAGGGCGGCGTTGACTTCCTCGACGGTGGTCTCCCGCGAGACGGTGACGGTGAGGTCCGTGGCGGAGCCGGTGGGCACCGGGACGCGGATGGCGTAGCCGTCGAGCTTGCCCTTGAGTTCCGGCAGGACCAGGCCGATAGCCTTGGCGGCGCCCGTGGAGGTGGGGACCATGTTGATGGCGGCGGCGCGGGCCCGGCGGAGGTCCTTGTGCGGGCCGTCCTGCAGGTTCTGGTCCGCTGTGTAAGCGTGGATGGTGGTCATCAGGCCCCGCTCGATGCCGAAGACGTCGTTGACGACCTTCGCGAGCGGGCCGAGGCAGTTGGTGGTGCAGGACGCGTTGGAGATGATGTGGTGCGCGGCGTTGTCGTAGAGGCCGTCGTTGACGCCCATCACGATCGTGATGTCCTCGTCCGAGGCGGGGGCGGAGATGAGGACCTTCTTGGCGCCGGCGTCGATGTGCTTCTGCGCATCGGCGGCCTTGGTGAAGAAGCCGGTGGACTCGATCACGATGTCGACGCCCAGCTCGCCCCAGGGCAGCTTGGCAGGATCCCGCTCGGCGAGGACCTTCACGGTCTTGCCGTCGACGACGATGTTGCCGTCCTTGACTTCGATGGTGGCGCCCAGCCGGCCGCCGACCGAGTCGTACTTGAAGAGGTGGGCGAGGGCTTCCGGGCTGGTGAGGTCGTTGACGGCAACGATCTCGAGGTCAGCTCCCTGGGCGAGGGCGGCGCGGAAGTAGTTGCGGCCGATGCGGCCGAAGCCGTTGATACCAATACGTGTCGTCACGTTTTCAGTCTCCTTGGTGCTCTATCAAGCACGACTAGTTGAGTAGGCGTTCAAGCCAACTAACAGATCCCGCACGCCATTGGGCAGAGATGATTACCGATCGGAGGGCGAGCAGCCACGTTGCTGAAGGCTAACCGCCTTCCGTGATCCATCTTACGTTTAACTGGGCCCGCCCCCGCAAGTGCGGGGGCGGGCTGACCACGATCCGGGACGAACGGCCCGAATTGTGAGCTTTGTTACAGCCGGGTTTCGGCGCTGGCCGGACCTTAGAGGGTGATCAGGCCGGTGGCGTTCTTGCGGGCGCCGTCGAAGCGCTTGGCGACGTCGGCCCAGTTCACGATGTTCCAGAAGGCCTTGACGTAGTCGGCCTTGACGTTGACGTAGTCCAGGTAGAAGGCGTGCTCCCACATGTCCAGCATCAGCAGCGGCGTGGTGCCCAGTGCGACGTTGCCCTGCTGATCGTAGAGCTGTTCGATGACGAGGTTGCCGCCGATCGGTTCGTAGGCCAGGAAACCCCAGCCGGAGCCCTGCAGGCCCAGGGCCGCCGCGGTGAACTGCGTACGGAAGGCGTCGAAGGAGCCGAACGCGTCGTCAATGGCGGCCGCGAGCTCGCCCTCAGGCTTGTCGCCGCCGTCCGGGGAGAGGTTCTTCCAGAACACGGAGTGGTTGATGTGGCCGCCGGTGTGGAACGCGAGGTCCTTGGAGAGGCGGTTGATGTTGGCGAAGTCGCCCTTCTCCCGTGCCTCGGCCAGCTGCGCCAGCGCGTTGTTGGCGCCGGCCACGTAGGTGGCGTGGTGCTTGCTGTGGTGCAGCTCCATGATCCTCGCGGAGATGTGGGGCTCCAGCGCTGCGTAGTCGTAGTCAAGTTCGGGAAGTACGTACTCGGTCACAAAATCCTCCAATGTCGTGGACGGTTCGTCCGGTTTGCTAACTCTCGGATTGTGCATCCGGATGGTTGGACACCCGGAAGTCTTTTGGATGTGGATCCAGTGGGCATAGCCTCCGGCTCCGCCGGGGTATTCCCGGCCGCTGGATCCGATTCTGGCCCGGAATCCGGACTGTGGCTACTCGTCCAGCATCTCGGCTGTCACGTTGGCTTCGGTGCCGGGGATGCCCAGGTCCTGCGCGCGTTTGTCCGCCATCGCCAGCAGTCTGCGGATCCGGCCGGCAATGGCGTCCTTGGTCATGACCGGCTCGGCCAGGCGGCCCAGCTCGTCCAGGCTGGCCTGCTTGTGCGCCACGCGCAGTTCGCCGGCGTACTTGAGGTGGTCGGGGACGTCGTCGCCGAGGATCTCCAGCGCCCGGTCGACGCGGGCGCCCGCGGCGACGGCGGCCTGGGCCGAGCGTCGCAGGTTCGCGTCGTCGAAGTTGGCCAGCCGGTTCGCCGTGGCGCGGACCTCCTTGCGCATCCGCCGCTCCTCCCAGACCATGAGCGCGTCGTGCGCGCCCATCCGGGTCAGCAGCGCGGCGATCGTGTCGCCGTCGCGAATGACGACGCGGTCCACTCCCCTGACTTCCCGGGCCTTAGCCTGGATGCCGAGCCGGCGGGCGGCGCCGACGAGGGCGAGGGCGGATTCGGGGCCGGGGCAGGTGACCTCCATGGCGGAGGAGCGGCCGGGCTCGGTGAGCGAGCCGTGGGCCAGGAACGCGCCGCGCCAGACGGCCTCGGCGTCGGCGGCGGAACCGTTGACGACCGCCGACGGCAGGCCGCGGACGGGCCGTCCGCGGGCGTCCAGCAGGCCGGTCTGGCGGGCGAGTGCCTCGCCGTCGCGTACCACCCGCACGACGTAGCGGCTGCCGCGGCGCAGTCCGCCGCCGGAGACGACGATGATCTCGCTCTGGTGCCCGTACACTTCGGCGACGGCGGCACGGAGCCGGCGGGCGGTCGACGCGAGGTCCACCTCGGCCTCGATCACGATCCGGCCGGAGATGATGTGCAGTCCCCCCGCAAACCGGAGCATGGTGGAAACCTCGGCCTTGCGGACCGAGGACTTCTTGATGTCCAGCCGGGAAAGTTCTTCCTTGACCGATGCTGTCAGTGCCATGGCACCTTTCCTACCTGTTCCCGAAAATGTCGTGGTACGCCGTTGCCAGGCGCAGCGGGTCGTGGACCGGCCGGCGGCTCGACGCCCCTACTTTACCCAAGACCACCTCGGCGCCGAGCATCCCGGCGGCCCGCTCGAACTCCGGGAGGTCCGGCACCGATGCGGGATCGGCGAGGACGACGTCGACGGTGAAGTCCGGCGCGTACTCCCGGAGCACCCGCAGATGGTCGGCGGCGGACATTCCCAGCGTCTCCTTGGTGTCCATGGCGAGGTTCATGGTGAGGCACCGCCGCGCCTCGGTGTTGCACAACGCGTCGCGCATCTCCGGCAGCAGCAGGTGCGGCAGGACCGAGGTGAACCACGAGCCGGGGCCCAGGACCACCCAGTCCGCGAGTTCGATGGCGGTCAGCGCCTCGACGCAGGCCGAGGCGGTTTCGGGCAGCAGCCGGACCGCTTCGAGCGAGCCGGCAACGGCGCATTTGGCTTGTCCGCGGACCGTTTCCAGCACGGGGGTGCCGTCGGGTCCGACCACCCGGGCCTTGCCCTCGATGGTGAGCGGCGTGGTGGACATCGGCAGGACCTGCCCGCGGGCGCCGAGTAGCGCGCCGGCCCACTGCAACCCGGCCACGGTGTCGCCCAGCAGCTCCCACAGCGTCACGATCAACAGGTTGCCCATCGCGTGCTCGTCCAGGGAGCCGCCGCGTCCCTTGGCCGGCTTAAAGCGGTGCTGCATCACGTCGCGCCAGGTCCGGCCCCAGTCGGTGTCGTCGCACAGCGCGGAAAGCGCCATCCGGAGATCACCGGGCGGCAGCACGCCGTATTCCTCGCGCAGCCGGCCGGAGGAACCGCCGTCGTCCGCGACCGTGACAATGGCGGTCAGCTCGGAGGTGAGCAGGCGCAGCGCCGAGAGCGAGGCGGACAGGCCGTGGCCGCCGCCCAGGGCCACCACGGAGGGGCCCTTGTCCTGCTGGCCGGCGAAGGCCGCGCTGGCGGCCGGCACCAGGGGCAGGGGCCCGGTGAGGAGCGCCATTACTCGCGGCCCAGATCCCGGTGGGTGGTGGTGACCGTGACCCGGGGGTACTGCGCCAGCCGCCGTGACAGTTCAACGGCGACCGCCACCGAACGGTGCTTGCCGCCGGTGCAGCCGACGGCGATCGTCGCGTAGTGCTTGTTCTCGCGCCGGTAGCCGTCCAGCACAGGTTCGAGCGCCAGGACGTAGCGCTCCACGAAATCGCTGACGCCCTCCGCCTCGAGCACGTAGTCGCTGACCTCCTTGTCCAGCCCGGTGTGCGGGCGCAGCTGCGGCACCCAGTGCGGGTTAGGGATGAAACGCGCGTCGGCGACGAAGTTGGCGTCCACCGGCAGCCCGTATTTGAAACCGAAGCTCATGACGTTGAGGCGCAGCGCCACCGGCCCGGTTTCGCTGAACAGCTCGGTGATGGCGGTGGCGAGGCCGTGCACGTTCAGCGGCGACGTGTCCAGCACGATGTCGGACGATTCGCGCAGTTCATGCAGCAGTTCGCGTTCCGCGGCGATGCCGTCGAGGATCCGACCGCCGCCCTGCAGGGGGTGCGGGCGGCGCCCCTGTTCGAAGCGTCGCACCAGGACGTCATCGTTGGCATCCAGGAACAGCACGCGGAAGGTGACGCCGCTGGCCTCGAGGTTGCGCAGCGCGGTGCGGATGTCGGCGAAGAGATCCTTGCTCCGGACGTCCATGACGACGGCGAGTTTGGAGATGGAGCCGGGCGCGTGCGAGACGAGCTCCGCGAGGGTGCCCAGCATCTGCGGGGGGAGGTTTTCCACGACATACCAGCCGTGGTCCTCGAGGGCGTCCGCGGCGGTGCTCCGGCCCGCCCCTGACATCCCGGTCACCACGAGCAGCTCCGCCTCTACCGGCTTGACGGGGGTCAGCCCGTCCGCCGCCGTGCCGGATCCCGCCGTTGACTCTGCCATCAAATCGTGCCCCATCTCTGCTGTTTGCTCTGCCGTGAGGTCCCAGCGCGGGGCAGTCGCCTGCCGGCCGCACGTCGTGCCTCAGCACCTAACCCTAGCCAAGATTGCCGGTGCTAGCTAAGTTTCAAGGATTTCGCCGGTCGTCATGTTGACCGCCGGGGCCACCGGGCCGTCCGCGCCGTCGTCGGCGCTGAAATGCCGCAGGATCGCCCCGGCAAGCGCCGGGCCAATCCCCTTCGCAGCCGTGAGCTCCTCCACGCTGGCGGCCTTGATGCTTTTGACCGAGCCGAACTGGTTCAGCAGGGCCTTGCGCTTGGAGTCGCCGAGTCCCGGGACGCCGTCGAGCGCCGACACCGTCATGGCCTTGCCGCGCTTTTGCCGGTGGAAGGTGATGGCGAAGCGGTGGGCCTCGTCCCGGATGCGCTGCAGCAGGTACAGGCCGGCCGAGGCGCGCGGCAGGATGACCGGGAAGTCGCTGTCCGGCAGCCAGACCTCTTCGAGCCGTTTGGCGAGGCCGACGACGTAGACGTCCTCGATGCCGAGTTCCGCGAGGGCCCTCGCCGCGGCGTTGACCTGCGGGAGGCCGCCGTCGACGACGACGAGGTTCGGCGGGTAGGCGAACTTCGCCCGGGGCGCCGGCGTCGTGGTGTCCGCAACCGGGGCGCCGGCCGTATCGTTGGCCGGGGCGGTGGCCGGGCCGGCGGTCCCCGGGGTGTTGTCTGGGTTTACGGCCTTTTCAGCCTGTTCCTGAAGGTAGTTCCGGAAGCGGCGGGTGAGCACGTCGTGCATGGCCGCGGTGTCGTCGCTCGCCGCGGCGCCCGTGACCGAGAATTTCCGGTAGTCGGACTTCTTGGGCAGGCCGTCCTCGACCACCACCATGGAGCCGACCACATTGGTGCCCTGCACGTGCGAGATGTCGAAGCATTCGATCCGCAGCAGCGCGACGGGCAGGTCCAGGGCCTCCTGCAGTTCCTGGAGCGCCTGGGACCGCATGGTCAGGTCGCCGGCGCGCCGGGACTTGTGCAGCTGGAGCGCGTGTTCCGCGTTGTCCCGCACGGTGGTCAGCAGCGCGGCTTTGTCGCCGCGCTGCGGCACGCGGATGTCCACCCGGGCTCCGCGCAGCCCGCTGAGCCACTGGCCCAGCTCGGCGGCGTTGCTGGGCTCGGTGGGGACCAGCACCTCCCGCGGCATGCGGCCCTGGATCTCGCCTTCCTCGCCGTAGACCTGCTGGAGCAGGTGCTCGACGAGGTCCGGGGTGGTGGAATCCTCCACCTTTTCCACGACCCAGCCGCGCTGGCCGCGGATCCGTCCGCCGCGGACGTGGAAGACCTGGACCGCGGCCTCCAGCTCGTCCTCGTGCAGGGCGAACACATCGGCGTCGGTGTCCTCAGCCAGCACCACGGCGTTGCGTTCAAAAACTTTCTTGAGCGCGACAATGTCATCGCGCACCCGGGCCGCGCGTTCATAGTCGAGCTCGGCCACGGCAGCGGCCATATCCTTCTCGAGGCGGGAGACGAACGGCTTCGCCTCGCCGCCCATGAACGCGCAAAAATCCTCGGCCAGGGCACGGTGGTCTTCCGCCGAGATGCGTCCGACGCAGGGCGCGGCGCACTTGTCGATGTAGCCCAGCAGGCACGGCCGTCCGCTGGCTTCGGCGCGCTTCAGCACGCCGGCGCTGCAGCTCCGGACCGGGAAGACCCGCAGCAGGGTGTCCATGGTGTCGCGGATGGCGACGGCCGTGTAGGGCCCGAAATACCGGGTGCCCTTGCGCCGTTCGCCGCGCAGGACCTGGACCCGGGGGTACTTCTCCGCCATCGTGACGGCCAGGTACGGGTAGCTCTTGTCGTCGCGGAACATGACGTTGAACCGCGGCTTAAATTCCTTGATCCAGGTGTACTCGAGCTGCAGCGATTCCAGTTCGCTGCCGACCACCGTCCATTCCACGCTGCTGGCCGTGTGGACCATCGCGTGGGTCTTCGGCATCAGGCCGGCGGGATTGGCGAAATAGGAATTGAGCCGGGAACGGAGGTTCTTGGCCTTGCCGACGTAAATGACCCGACCGTGCGGGTCACGGAACCGGTATACGCCCGGGTTGGTCGGGATCTCCCCCGTCCGGGGCCGGTAACTAGCTGGATCTGCCACTAGTCCATTCTACTGAGCCGACGGTGCCGTCCCGACGCGCTAGTCGACACTCTTGCTCTGGTTGTAGGTGGTGGACCGCTTCTGCCCGCTCAGCTCCGCGATGGCGTCCATGATGCGGTCCGTGACCTGGCGCCGCGCCGGCAAGGAATGGTCCGGCCCGGTCTTGTCGAAGTAGAGCGGCTCGCCCACCTTCATAATGAAGTGCTGCGGTTTGACCTTGTTGCTGTCCGCCGGTTGCAGGTTTTCGGTGCCGATCAGGCCTACCGGAACCACCGGGGCGCCGGTCGTGAGGGCCAGCCAGCCGACGCCGGTGCGGCCGCGGTAGAGGATGCCGTCGCGGGAACGGGTGCCTTCCGGGTAGATCCCCACCCCTTTGCCAGCGTCGAGGATGTCCAGCAGCGTCTTGAGCGCCTGTACGCTGGCGGCCTGTTCGCCGCGTTCGACCGGGATGGAGCCGACGGCCTCGAAGAACGACTTCATCAGCCGGCCCTTGGCGCCTCCCGTGGTGAAGTATTCGGCCTTGGCGAAAAAGGCGACCGGGCGCGGCATGAGCGCCTGCACGATGACGCTGTCCAGGAAGGAGAGGTGGTTGGGCGCCACGATGAAGGGACCCTCGGTGGGCACGTTCTCCAGACCGATCACGGTGGGACGGCAGGTCGAGGAGATGAGCCCGCGGGTTGTCCAGCGGATCACGTCAAACATTGCCAAGGGCGGGCACCTCATTCTGCAGCGGGGCGGCGGTGGTCAGGGCGCGGGCCCGCACGGAACCACCCTGACAATAGGTTCGTGGCGGTCGGCGAAGGCCTGCTTGGCAGCGGC
The DNA here is from genome assembly GCA_026393275.1 of Arthrobacter sp. GTDB lineage: Bacteria > Actinomycetota > Actinomycetes > Actinomycetales > Micrococcaceae > Arthrobacter. The sequence continues at coordinate 21,948 of JAPLAM010000097.1, read as the reverse complement.
TCCTGCAGCATCCGGGCGTATGGGTCACCGGAGTAGTTTCTCACGATCGCGGGGAAGCCGGACAATCGCATTCCCGCGAAGGAATATGTCCGGCTTCCGAAGGTCGTTCGAGGACCGGGTCAGCCGAGGATTTCGGCGAGGAACGCCGCGGTATGGCTGTCCTTGGACTTGGCCACCTGCTCCGGGGTGCCGGAGGCGACGATCCGGCCGCCGCCGGAACCGCCGTCGGGGCCCAGATCCACGATCCAGTCCGCACTCTTGATCACGTCGAGGTTGTGTTCGATGGTGATCACGGTGTTGCCCTTTTCGACCAGGCCCTGCAGGACCAGCAGCAGCTTGCGGATGTCCTCGAAGTGCAACCCGGTGGTGGGCTCGTCCAGGACGTAGACGCTGCGGCCGTTGGAGCGTTTCTGCAGCTCAGCGGCCAGTTTCACGCGCTGCGCCTCGCCGCCGGAGAGCGTTGTGGCGGGCTGGCCCAGGCGGACGTAGCCCAGGCCGACGTCGACGAGGGTCCGCAGGTGCCGGGCGATCGGCGAGAACGCCGCGAAGAACTCGGCGCCCTCCTCGATCGGCATGTTCAGGACGTCCGCAATGGTCTTGCCCTTGTAATGGACCTCGAGCGTTTCGCGGTTGTAGCGCGCGCCGTGGCACACCTCGCACGGCACGTAGACGTCCGGCAGGAAGTTCATTTCGATCTTGAGGGTGCCGTCGCCGGAGCAGGCCTCGCAGCGGCCGCCCTTGACGTTGAAGGAGAAGCGGCCGGGCTGGTAGCCGCGGACCTTCGCCTCGGTGGTCTCGGCGAAGAGCTTCCGGATGTGGTCGAAGACGCCGGTGTAGGTGGCCGGGTTGGAGCGCGGGGTGCGGCCGATCGGGCTCTGGTCGACGTGCACCACCTTGTCCAGGTGCTCAAGGCCCTGGACCGACTTGTGCCGCCCTGCGACCTGCTTGGCGCCGTTGAGCTTGTTGGCGAGCACCTTGTAGAGGATTTCGTTGACCAGGGTTGACTTGCCGGAGCCGCTCACGCCGGTGACCGCGGTGAACAATCCCAGCGGGAAGGCGGCATCGACGTTGAGCAGGTTGTTTTCCTTGGCGCCGACGACCTTCAGCTCGCGCTTCTTGTCGTACTTGCGGCGCTTCTTCGGCACCTCAATGGACTTCCGCCCCGAGAGGTAGTCGCCGGTCAGCGACTCGGTGTTCTTCAGCAGATCCTGGTAGGACCCGGAGTGCACCACCATGCCGCCGTGCTCGCCTGCGCCGGGTCCGATGTCCACCACCCAGTCAGCCTCCTGGATGGTGTCCTCGTCGTGCTCGACCACGATCAGGGTGTTGCCGAGGTTCCTGAGCCGGGTGAGTGTTTCGATCAGGCGCCGGTTGTCGCGCTGGTGCAAGCCGATGGACGGTTCGTCGAGGACGTACAGGACGCCGACGAGGCCGGAACCGATCTGGGTGGCCAGGCGGATGCGCTGGGCTTCGCCGCCGGACAGCGTGCCGGAAGGCCGTTCCAGGTTCAGGTACTCGAGGCCGACGTCGAGGAGGAATTTCAGCCGGGCCTGGATTTCAATCAGGACCTGGTGGGCAATCTGCGCCTCGCGGCCGCTGAGGACCAGGGTGTCCAGGAAGTTCGCGCATTCGCGCATCGGCAGCGCGGCCACCTCGGCGATTGACTTCCCGTTGATCAGGACGGACAGCGACGCCGGGTTCAGGCGGGCGCCGTTGCAGGCCGGGCACGGAACCTGCCGCATGTACTCCTCGTAACGGTCACGGGCCGAGTCGGATTCCGTTTCCGTGTGCTTGCGGTGCACGTACTGGACCACACCCTCGAAGCCGGTGCTGTACTTGCGTTCCCGGCCGAAGCGGTTCCGGTACTGCACCACCACCTTGTGGTCTTTGCCGTGCAGCACCGTCTGTCGCGCCTCGGCGGACAGCTTCTTCCACGGCGTGGTCATCGAGAACTCGAGCTCTGTGGCCAGGCCGGCGAGGAGCCGGTTCCAGTATTCGGTGGTGGCGGTACCGAGTGACCAGGGCGCGATGGCGCCGTCGGAGAGGGAGAGGTCCGGGTTGGGGATCAGGAGTTCCTCGTCAACCTCGAGCCGGGTCCCGATGCCGCTGCAGGCGGAGCAGGCGCCGAACGGGTTGTTGAAGGAGAACGAGCGCGGCTCGATCTCGTCGATGGCGAGGGGGTGCTCGTTGGGGCAGGCGAGGTGCTCGGAGAAGGCGCGGATCCGTTCCGGATCGTCTGCCTCGAGGTCGACGAATTCGGCCAGGACCCGTCCCTCGGCCAGGCCCAGCGCGGTTTCCACCGAGTCGGTGAGGCGCTGGCTGATGCCTTCCTTGACGACCAGCCGGTCCACCACCACTTCGATGGTGTGCTTGAACTGTTTGCCGAGCTTGGGCGGATCGCTGAGCTGGATCAGCTTGTCGTCCACCCGGGCCCGGGAGTAGCCCTTCGCCGTGAGCTCCTTGAACAGTTCGACAAACTCGCCCTTGCGGCCGCGGACCACGGGTGCGAGCACCTGGAAGCGGGTGCCGTCGGGCAGTTCCAGGAGCTGGTCGACGATTTGCTGCGGTGTCTGCTTGGTGACCGGCTCGCCGCAGACCGGGCAGTGGGGGCGTCCCACCCGGGCCCAGAGCAGGCGCATGTAGTCGTAGATCTCGGTGATGGTGCCGACGGTGGAGCGGGGGTTCTTGCTGGTGGACTTCTGGTCGATCGAGACTGCGGGCGAGAGCCCCTCGATGAAGTCGACGTCGGGCTTGTCCACCTGGCCCAGGAACTGGCGGGCGTAGGCGGAGAGCGACTCCACGTAGCGGCGTTGCCCTTCGGCGAAGATGGTGTCGAAGGCGAGCGAGGACTTGCCGGAGCCGGAGAGGCCGGTGAAGACGATCATCGCGTCGCGGGGCAGGTCGAGGTCGACGTTGCGCAGGTTGTGTTCGCGCGCGCCCTTCACGACCAGGCGGGACATGTCGGGACGGACCAGCTCAGTCCTGGACTCCACACCGCCGGAGGGCTTGGGGTTGGCCGCCTTTCCGGACTTCTCCGGAACGGCGGAGGGTTGGACAGCGACGGCGGGTTCTTCAGCTACGGCTTTAGGCACGCCTCCAATGCTAATCGAAAACTTCTTCGAACATCTATTCCGGCCGTGGCTGTGCTAGGGCGGTCGGCCTATTGGCGGTCGTACGCAGCGGCCAGCAGCTGAACGGCCTCGGCGAAGCTGGCGCCCCGGGCTTTGGCGGCCGCCGCGAACTCCGCGGCGGAGGCGGTGAGCGAGCCCCAGGCGTCGTCCCGGGCACAGACGACGGTGCCATTCCTGCCGCGGGTCGCGACGACGCCGGCAGCCTCAAGTTCCTTGTAGGCACGCGCCACGGTGTGCGGTGCCACGCCCAGCTCGGCTGCCAGGTTGCGGACGGCCGGGAGCCGGGTCCCCGCCGCCAGCGTTCCGGCGTCGGCCCGCTCGATGATGTTCAGCCGGAGCTGTTCGAACAGGGGCACCGAGCTGCCCGTATTGGGCTTCCAGTTGCCGGGGAAATTGGCCCCCACGGTCTCCGCCGGGCTCACAGTTCCGGCTCCAGGGCGGCCTCAAGCTGTTCGCGACCGGCGAACTGGTCCCGGTAGAGCGCGGTGTACACCCCGTCCGCCGCCATGAGTTCCAGGTGCTTGCCTTGTTCAACGATCCGTCCGTGGTCCATGACCAGAATTAGATCAGCGTCCCGCACGGTGGACAAGCGGTGGGCAATCACCAGGCTGGTCCGGCCCTGCCGCAGAGTCGCCATGGCCTGCCGGATCTGCGTCTCCGTGCGGCTGTCCACGGAGCTGGTGGCCTCATCGAGGATCAGGATGCTGCGGCCGGCCAGTTGGGCCCGGGCAATCGAGATCAGCTGGCGCTGTCCGCGGCTGAGCGAGTCGCCGTCGTTGCCGATCGTGGTGGCGTAGCCGGCCGGCAGGGCGCGGACGAACTGGTCCACGTGGCTTGCCTGCGCCGCGGCAGTGACGTCGGCGTCGCTGGCACCGGGTCTGCCGTACTCGATGTTGTCCCGGATGCTGCCGGTGAACAGCCACGCGTCCTGCAGCACCGTCCCGAAGGCTGCCCGCAGCTGGTCGCGGGGCAGTTCGGCGATGTCTACGCCGTCGACGGTGATCCGTCCGGAGTCCAGTTCGTAGAAGCGCATCAGGAGGTTCACCACGGTGGTTTTGCCGGCGCCGGTGTGCCCCACGATCGCCACGGTCTGGCCCGGCGCCACCGAGAAGGAGAGGTCCTGCACCACAGGGATGTCGGCGCCGTAGCCGAAGGTGGCGGCTTCGAACCTGATGCGGCCCGCGGGCGTCCGGGCCAAACGGATTGCGGCGCCGGCTGCCGGCGCCGCCGCGTCGGCGGGGATTTCCGGTGCGTCCAGGAGCGCGAAAACCCGCTCGGCGGAGGCCAGGCACGACTGCATCAGGGTCAGCATGCCGCCGATCTGGCCCATCGGCTGGCTGAAGAGCCGGCTGAACTGGATGAAGGCCTGGATGCCGCCGATGGTCATGTTGCCGGCGGCCACCTGGAGCGCCCCGATCACGGCGACCGCGATGTAGTTGAGGTTGGCGACGAAGATCATCAGGGGCTGCACGACGCCGGAGACGTACTGCGCCCTGGCTGCCGCCCGGAAGAGCCGGCCGTTGCTCGCGCCGAAGGTGGCCGCGGCCGCGTCCTGCCGGCCGAACGCCTTGATCACCTCGTGCCCGGTGAAGAATTCCTCCAAGTGTGCGTGCAGTTCGCCGGTGCTGCGCCACTGCTCGCTGAAGTGTGCCTGCGACTTCCGCGCCACGAGGACGGTGACCACTGTGGAGACGGGGACGGAGACCAGAGCGATCAGCGCCAGGAGCGGCGACAACCAGATCATCATGGCCAGCGCCCCGGAGAGCATCAGCACCGACATGATCAGCTGGTTGAGCAACTGGTTGAGGGCCTGCGAGACGTTGTCGACGTCGTTCGTGGCGCGGCTGAGCACGTCGCCGCGGTGCTGGTCGTCGAAGTGGGCCGAGGGCAGCCGGTGCAGTTTTTGCTCCACGGAGGCGCGGAGGCCGTAACTCAGCCGCTGCACGGCCGTCGCGGTGAGGGCACCCTGGATCCAGCTGAACAGTGAGGCGCCAAGGTACATCAGGGCCACGGCGAGCAGCAGGCGGCCCAGTTTCTGGCCGTCGAAGTCCCCGCCGACCACACTGTCCACCACGACGTCGGTGGCGTCCCCGAGGTATTTGGGCGCCGCCACGTTCAGCGCGGCGAAACCGCAGGTCGCTGCAATGACGCCGACCATGCGGAGGCGCACCGGCCGCAAGAGTCCCAGCAGGCGCCGGGATGTACGCCATCTGGACGTCGCGCCGTGCGGCCCCGGGAACCCAGCGCTCACGGGGTTTCCGCCAGGACGAGCTGCGAGGCGGCGATCTCCCGGTAGGTCCGAGACGTAGCCATAAGCTCCTGATGGGTGCCGTGCGCGGCCAGGCGGCCATCCTCCAGCACGAGGATTTGCGCCGCGTCCACGATCGTGGCCACGCGTTCGGCCACGACCAGCACGGTGGCCGTCCGCAGCAGCGGTTCCAAAGCCGCCCGCAGGCGGTAGTCGGTGCCGTAGTCGAGGGCTGAGAAACTGTCGTCAAAGACGTAAACGGGTGCCGGCCGGAGCAGCGCCCGGGCGATGCACAGGCGCTGGCGCTGGCCGCCGGAAAAGTTGGTGCCGCCCTGGCTGACCGGGGCGTCGAGCCCGTCCGGAAGACTCCGGACAAAGTCGCCGGCCTGCGCGGCGTCCAGGACCCGCCACAATTCGGTGTCACCCGCGGCCGGCCCGCCCATCCGCAGGTTCTCCGCCAAGGTCCCGGAAAAGAGGTAGGAGTGCTGCGGCACCAGGGCCATCAGCCCGCGAAGCGACGCCAGCGGCAGGGACCGGATGTCGCGGCCGCCGATGCTGATGCTGCCCCCCGTCAGGTCAAGGAAGCGGGGCAGCAGGTTCAGCAGCGTGGACTTGCCGCTCCCCGTGGCGCCGATGACCGCCGTCGTCGTTCCCGGAACGGCAGTAAACGTGATCCCGGCCAGCACCGGCGCCTCGGCTCCGGGGTATGCGAAGGCCACATCGCGGAACTCCACGGTGCCTTCTAGCGCCGTCCCCGCGGCGGCCGGCGGGGGCGCCGGTGCTGCGGTATCCCCCGCCGGGTATTCCGCCGCGGCCGGTGACGGACATCCGGTGGCGGTCCCGGTGGCGAGGACAGCTTGGATCCGCTCGGCGCAGGCGGCCGCGCGCGGGGCCGTCGTGAAGACGTACATGGCCATCATGATGGCGATCAGGATCTGCAGGATGTAGGCGATGAACGCGGTAAGTGCGCCGAGCCGCATCTCTCCGGCCTGGATCCGGTGTCCACCGAACCAGACGACCGCCACCGAGGCAAGGTTCACGACCACCATGATTGTCGGGTTCATGCCGGCCACCAGGAGCGCTGAGTCGAGGTTGTTCTTCGTGAGGTCTTTGTTGGCGGCGTCGAAGCGGCGGATCTCGTGGTCCTGCCGGACGAAGCCGCGGATGACGTTGGCCCCGATGATCTGTTCCCGGAGCACCCGGCTGATCCGGTCGATCAGTTCCTGGCCCTGCCGGTAGAGCGGAATCAGCCGCCGCACGATCAGCACCATCAGGCCGGCGAGTATGGGGATGACCGCCACGACGATCCCGGACAGTGCCACGTCCTGGTGTACCGCGAGGATGATGCCGCCGATAAAGCTGGCGGGCGCCGCGACGAGCATGGTGAAGACGAGGACGGCGAGGCTCTGGATCTGGGTGACGTCGTTGGTGGCCCGGGTGACGAGACTGGGCGCCCCGAACGCACCGATTTCCTGTGAGGAGAAGGTCTGGACCTTGGCAAACAGCTCCTCGCGCAGCTCCCGCCCCGCGCGCATGGCGACGACGGCGCCGAGGTAGCCGGCGGCGATGGCGGCGCCCACCTGGAGGGCTGCGACCCCTGCCATCCAGCCGCCCAGGCGCTGGATCAGCGGCGTGTTCCCGCCAACGATGCCGTCGTCAATGATGGCGGCGTTGAGGGTGGGGAGCAGCAGGTTCGCCGTGGTCTGCAGGAGCTGCAGGCAGATGATGGCCAGGACGGTCATCCTGTGGGCCGCGAGCAGCCGCCGCATCAGGCTAAATAGCACCGAACCTCCATGACTAGGACAGGGCCCGGATCCTTACCAGCTGGCGGCCGCCCCCAGACCGCCCTGTCATTGTAAGCCCCATCACATACCGATTGCTGTCACGCGGCGTGTCACATTGGTCAAAGGTTTCAGCCGCGCTTGCGTGCGACGGCGAAAATGCGCCGGAAGGGGAAGACCGTTCCGTGGCTGCCCTGCGGATAGGCCTGGTTGAGCAGCCGCGCGTAGTCAGCCTCGAAGCGGCGCGCCTCCCCCGCGGTGAGCGCGGCGAGCACCGGGCGGAGGCCCGTGCCCCGGACCCACTCGAGGACCGCGTCGGCTCCCGGCAGGAGCTGGAGGTAGGTGGTTTCCCAGGCGTCGGCGTCGCAGCCGGAGTCGAGCATCAGCTCCAGGTATTCCGCGGGCTCGACCACCGCGGCGTCGTGGCGCAGCACACCGGCCAGGCGGCCGGACCAATCGTCCGATTCGGCCAGGGCGCGCATGAGCGCGTGCGAGGGGGCATTGAAGTTGCCGGGCACCTGGAGGGCGAACCACGCACCCGGGCGGAGCGCCTCCAGCCAGCGGGACAGCAGCTCCAGGTGCCCGGGGACCCACTGCAGGGCGGCGTTCGTGACCACCACGTCGGTGTCCGGCGCCGGCATCCACGCGGCGATGTCCGCCAGGCCAAAGGACAGGTTCGCTGCCGCGGCGGCGAACGCACCGGACTGCGCAAGCATCTCCGCCGAGGAGTCCAGCCCCTCCACCGCGGCTCCCGGCCAGCGGGCCGCAAGGGTGGCGGTCAGGTTCCCCGGCCCGCTGCCGAGGTCCACCACGCGCCGCGGTGAATCCTCGTGGATCCGGGCGGTCAGGTCAAAGAACGGCCTGTCCCGGTGCTCCCCGAACTGCCCGTACTTGGCTGGATCCCACTTCACGCTGTTCCTCCGCCCACCGCCCGCACTGACAGCGAAAGCCTAACCCCGCCGTGGGACCGGCGGGGTTAGGCTTCTGCGGCCTCTGTCAGCTGCTGGTGCTGGTCCAGCCGTCCGATATGCGCCGGTGTCAGCGCTCGTGGCCGGTGGCGGGCAGTTCCGGCCCGGGGCGATCCGGAACCGCGAGCCGGTCCTCGATCCAGCCGCCGAGTTCGGCGAGGGTCTGGCCGGTAATGCCGTGGCCGCCGGGGTCGCGGCGGCCATAGGCGGTGGCAGCCGAGTCCGTGTGCAGGTACTGCCAGGTGCGCTGCAGCAGCTCCGCCGGGATGACCCGGTCCTGGTCGCCCTGGGCGACGAAGACCGGAATGCCGGCCAGCCTGCCGGGCGTGACGGGCACGCCGGCGTCGAACGGCAGGGTGCCATATAGAATCGCCGCGCCGGCAAAGCGCTGCGGGTCCGAGAGCAAGAGGCCGCCCGCAAACGCCGCGCCGCCGCTGAACCCCACCAGCACCGCCGGGCGGCCGGCAGGGGCCGCCACATCAAGCCAGGCCCGGAACCAGGCCATGGTGTCGCTCAGCGACTCCGCGACGGGGCGGCCGATCCCGCGGTTGGCGAACCAGGCAAAGCCGCCGCCCTCGGCAATCGGCGCGCGAACGGCGGCATAGGCGGCTCCGGCGGGCAACTGCTCGGCAAGGCCGATGATCCCGCCTTCGTTGGAGCCCCGGCCGTGCAGCAGCACCACCAGGGGTGCCGCCGGGTCGGCTGAGCCGGCCGTCGCCACCACAGGTGCGTTCTGGGAGGCTGGCATTTAGTTGGTGACCTTCAGTCCGGTGTTCCAGTTGAAGTCGGCGAACTCGGGGTTGGCCTGAAGCGTCATCAGCACGAATTGGAAGCCTTCGAGCTCGCGGGCGCGCTTGAGCGGTCCCACGACCAGGGGGCGCAGGCCGGCGTCGCTGACGAAGCTGCTGACCACGGTGTTGGCGTTGGCATCGTCGCCTGCGATGAAGACATCCAGCGGCTGGCCGCCGGACTCGCCGGCCACGAGGGTCCCTGCGAACGTGGTGTTGAAGGCCTTGACGACGTTGGCGCCGGCGGGGGCCAGCCGTGCGATGTCCTCGGCGGCGGAGGTGTCCGGGCCGACCACCAGGGAGTCGAAGGTTTCGAAGTTGACCGGGTTCGTGATGTCCACGAGGGTCTTGCCGGCGAGGGCGTCGCCGTAGCCAGTGACCACGGACTTGGCGGCCTCGAACGGTACGGCCAGGACCACAATGTCGCCCTGCGGTGCGGCGGCCGTGGTGCCGGAGGCGACGCCGGTGCCGAGCTCGCCGGCCAGGGCCTGCGCCTTGGCTGCGTCCTGCCCGAGGATCTCTACGGTCCGGCCTGCGGCAAGTGCGCGGGTGGCGATGCCACGGGCCATGTTGCCGTTGCCGATGATGGTGATGTTCGTCATGGGGGTCTTCTTTCCAAAGGTGCGGGCCAGGAAGTTTTTCATCAGATTCTGTTCTGCTGGGGTACGGTTTATTGCTTGAAACTACAACTAACATACTCCTTAATAGTTGAAGCGTCAACCGTCTGCCCCACCGGCCCGCCTCCCGGCACCAGCCGCGCCGCGGCCCACTAAGCTGGAAGGCAATGAAACTCGTTGACCAGCTCCCCGCCCCGGCCGCCCGAGTCCCCGGCAGGACCGGCCTCGATCCGGATGAGCTTTACACCCGGTTCGTCGAATGGACGGAGGGCCGCGGACTTGCCCTCTATGCCGCCCAGGACGAGGCCGTCATGGAGCTCGCCGCGGGCGCCAACGTAATCCTGGCGACCCCCACGGGCTCCGGAAAGTCCCTCGTGGCCATCGCCGCGCACTTCCAGGCCATGGCCCGCGGCCAGCGCAGCTACTACACCGCCCCGATCAAGGCGCTCGTCTCGGAGAAGTTCTTCGCCCTGTGCGAGATCTTCGGGGCGGAGAACGTTGGCATGATCACCGGTGATTCCGGCGTCAACCAGGACGCTCCCATCATCTGCTGCACCGCGGAGATCCTGGCGAACATCGCCCTGCGCGAGGGCGCCGCGGCCGAACTCGGCGCGGTCATCATGGACGAGTTCCACTTCTACTCCGACCCGCAGCGAGGCTGGGCGTGGCAGGTCCCGTTACTGGAACTCCCGCAGGCCCAGTTCCTGCTGATGTCGGCGACCCTCGGCGACGTGAGCCGCTTCGAGGGGGGCCTCAGTGAACTGACCGGCCGCCCGACGACGACCGTGAGTTCCGCCGAACGGCCCATTCCGCTGCACTTCTACTACCAGCAGACCCCGGTGCACGAAACCCTCGAGGAGCTGCTCTCCACCAAACAGGTCCCGGTCTATGTGGTGCACTTCAGCCAGCTCGAGGCGATTGACCGCGCCCAGAACCTGATGAGCATCAATGTCTGCACCCGTGAGGAGAAGGACAAGATCGCCGAGCTGATCGCCGGTTTCCGCTTCGCCGCGGGCTTTGGCAAGACCCTGAACCGGCTGGTCCGGCACGGCATCGGCGTGCACCACGCCGGGATGCTGCCCAAGTACCGCCGGCTCGTCGAGCAGCTGGCCCAGGCCGGCCTGCTGAAGGTCATCTGCGGTACCGACACCCTCGGGGTCGGCATCAACGTCCCCATCCGCACCGTCCTGCTGACCGCGCTCAGCAAGTACGACGGCGTCCGGACCCGCCTGCTCAACTCTCGCGAGTTCCACCAGATCGCGGGCCGCGCCGGCCGGGCCGGCTACGACACCGCCGGGACCGTGGTGGTCCAGGCGCCCGAGCATGTGATCGAGAACGTCAAGGCGATGGCCAAGGCCACGGCGAAGTTTGGCGACGACCAGAAGAAGCTGCGCCAGGTGGTCAGGAAGAAGCCGCCGGAGGGCTTCGTGTCCTGGGGCGAGCCCACCTACAAGCGGCTGGTGGAATCCGTGCCGGACCCGCTGGGCTCCAGCTTCACCGTCACCCACGCGATGCTGATGAACCTGATGGAACGCCCGGGCGATCCGTTCAAGGCCGCGCGGCGCCTGCTGACGGAAAACCACGAGACGCGCGCCGCGCAGCTGCGGCTGATGAAGAGGGCCCTCGGCATCTACCGCGAGCTGCTGGCAGCCGGCGTCGTCGAACGGATCCCGCCGGCGGAGCAAGGCCCGGACGGCCGCACCGTCCGGCTCACCGTCCACCTGCAGGCGAACTTCGCCCTCAACCAGCCGCTGTCCCCGTTCGCCTTGGCGGCGCTGGAGCTGCTCGATCCGGAGTCGCCGTCGTACGCGCTGGAGGTCGTCTCGGTGATCGAGTCGACGCTGGAGAAGCCCCGGCAGATCCTGTCGGCGCAGCTGAAGAAGGCGCGCGGCGAGGCGGTTGCCGCGATGAAGGCCGACGGCATCGAGTACGACCAGCGGATGGCCCTGCTCGACGAGGTCAGCTACCCGCAGCCGCTCGCGGAGATCCTCGGCGAGGCGTTCGACGTGTACCGCAAGGCCGCGCCGTGGATCGGCGACTTCGAGCTGGCGCCCAAGTCCGTGATCCGGGACATGTACGAGCGCGCCATGAACTTCGGCGAATTTGTCCAGTTCTACGGCCTGGCACGGTCCGAGGGCATTGTGCTGCGCTACCTCGCCGACGGGTTCAAGGCCCTCCGCCAAACCGTGCCGCAGGACTCCTTGCGCGAGGACCTGGAGGACCTCATCGCCTGGCTCGGCGAGCTGGTCCGCCAGGTGGACTCCAGCCTGCTCGACGAGTGGGAGGAGCTCACCTCCGGCGCGGCCCCCACGCCGCACGACGCCCCGCCTCCCCCGCCGCCGTCGCTGACCTCCAACACCCGGGCTTTCCGGGTGATGGTGCGCAACGAAATGTTCCGGCGGGTGGAACTGTTCGCGGATGAGGACGCCACCGCACTGGGCGAGCTCGACGCCGGCTCCGGCTGGGATGCGGAACGCTGGGAAGACGCGCTGGACGACTACTTCGAGGAGCACGAAGACATCGGCACCGGCCCGGACGCCCGCGGTCCGGGGCTGTTGATCATCACCGAGGAGCCCGGGCTCTGGAAGGTCCGGCAGATTTTCGACGACCCTGCAGACCACCACGACTGGGGCATCTCCGCCGAGGTGGACCTGGCCGCCTCGGACGAGACGGGCACCGCCGTCGTGCGGGTGACCGACGTGAACCGGCTGTAGCCGCTAGTAAACTGGCGACCATGAGTGTAATCCGCCCCGCCGCCGCCCACGACGTCCCCGCCATCCTGCGGATGATCCACGACCTGGCCATCTACGAGAAGGAGCCGGACGCCGTCCGGAACACCCCGCAGATGCTCACCGAGGTCCTGTTTGGCGAGAACCCGCGGGTGTTCGCCACCATGGCCGAGAACGAATCCGGCGACGTGCAGGGCTTCGCGTTGTGGTTCCTGAACTATTCCACCTGGGAGGGCGTGCACGGGATCTACCTTGAGGACTTGTACGTCATACCGGAGGCCCGCGGCGCCGGGCACGGCAAGGCGCTGTTGCAGCACCTCGCCGCAACCGCCGTCGAACGCGCCTATGCCCGGGTGGAGTGGAGCGTCCTGGACTGGAACGAACCCTCAATCGCCTTCTACCGGAACCTTGGCGCCGCCCCGATGGACGAATGGTCCACGTTCCGGCTCACCGGCGAGGCTCTGTCCGCGTTCGGCAGCGCCCGGACGGCCGCCACCCGTGGCTGAGGCAACGCCCGCGGTTCAGGGCCAGGTCAAGGTCCCGGCGCAGATCCCGGCGCCGGCGACCGTGCCGCACATCGTCAAGGCGCGGCACGCCTACCGCGGCATGCGCGCCGCGGAGCACTATTTCGAGGTGCCGCTGGACCACTCCGAACCGAGCGGGGAGACGATCACGGTCTTCGCCCGCGAGTACGTTGCCGACGACCACAGCGAGGAAGCCGCCGCCGAGCTGCCGTGGCTGCTGTACCTGCAGGGCGGCCCCGGCGGCCGCGGCAACCGCTTCCCCGCACTGGGCGGTTGGGGCAAGGCCGCGGCGAAGGACTTCCGGATCCTGATGCTGGACCAGCGGGGCACCGGGCTCTCCTCCCCCGTAGACCGGAAAACCCTGCCGCTGCGCGGCAACGACCGGGACCAGGCAGCATACCTGGAACATTTCCGGGCCGACTCGATCGTGGCCGACGCGGAGGCGATCCGCCGGACCCTTGGCGCCGCCCCCTGGACCATCTACGGGCAGAGCTACGGCGGCTTCTGCGCACTGAGCTACCTGTCCTTCGCCCCCGAGGGCCTGCGCGCGGCGTTGATCACCGGCGGACTAGCGCCGCTGACGGGCCCGGCGGACCGCGTCTACCAGGCGACCTTCCGTAAGGTGGCGGCGCGCAACGCCGAATATTTTGGCTGGTACCCGCAGGACCGCGAGCTGGTCACCCGGATCGCCCGGCACCTCCGCGAATCGGAAGAGTTCCTGTCCGACGGCAGCCGGCTCACCGTGGAACGATTCCAGATGGTGGGCTCTTTCCTGGGCGGCAACACCCGCGTGGACGGGCTGCACCACCTGCTGGAAGACGCTTTTGTCAGCACGCCCGACGGCGAACGGCTGTCCGACGGCTTCCTGGAGCAGGTCCGCGGCCTGGTCTCCCGCGCGTCGAACCCGCTGTACGCGCTCATGCACGAATCCATCTACGGCCAGGGCGAGGCCACCGACTGGGCGGCGCTGCGCGTGCTGCAGCACTTCCCGGAATTCCGCCCGGACGCCGCAGCCCCGCTGTTGACGGGCGAGATGGTCTACCCCTGGTACTTCGAGCAGGACCCCGCCCTGCGTCCGCTCCGCACGGTGGCGCAACTGCTCGCGGAGAAGGACGACTGGAAGCCGCTCTACGACCCCGAGCGTCTGGCGCGCAACACAGTTCCGGTGGCGGCCGCCGTGTACAGCGACGACATCTACGTGGACCGGGACCTCTCCCTGGAGACCGCCGCCGCCGTCCGGGGCCTGCAAGTGTGGGAGTCGGATGAATTCCACCACGACGGCATCGCAGACGACGGCGAGGCGATCTTCGGCCGGCTGCTCGGCATGACCCGCGCCGCGGAAGACGCCACGCACAAAACCCGCGTCCCTTAGGAAGCCCTCGGCCTCACGACCAGGACGGGACAGGGTGCGTGGCTGAGCACCTGGCTGGACACGGAACCCAGGTGGAGCCCGGGAAATCCGCCGTGCCCGCGGGAGCCGACGACGACGAGATCCGCGTGCCGGGCGGCGTCGAGGAGGGCCGCCGCCGGAGAATCACCGTGGACGAGCTGCCCGGTGGCGGCCAGGCCCTCAGCGGTGGCGGTCTTCAGTGCGTCGGCCTGCAGGTTTTCAGCGATGCTCTGAGGGGAATCCTCGGCCGCGATTTCTCCGGCGGCCGTTTCCAGCACGGCCGGATACCAAGCCATCGGAGGCTTGTTCCACACCGTGATGAGGCGGAGCTCGCCGTTGCGCTGTCGGGCCTCGTCCATCGCCCAGTTCAGTGCATTCTGGGAGCTCTCCGAACCGTCAAAGCCAACCACAATCACGAATGAGCTGTTTCCGGTCATCTGACTTTCCTTTCACTGGGCTCACCTGGCCAGTCCGACCAGCACGCTTAGGCGTGCCCGGCGGCCTGCATCTGGCGCAGTTCCTTCTTGAGATCGCCGACCTCGTCGCGGATCCGCGCCGCGAGCTCGAACTGCAGCTCGGCGGCGGCGGCGTGCATCTGCTCGGTCATCTGTTCGATCAGGCCGACCAGGTCCTCGGCCGGGGCCGCCGCGAGGCCGTCGGCGCGGACCTTGGAGCTGCCCTTGCCCTTGCCGCGGACCTTGCCCGAATTGGCCAGCAGCTCGCGGGTGTCCGCGTCCTCTTTGGCCAACTGGTCGGTGATGTCGGCGATCTTCTTCCGCAGCGGCTGCGGGTCGATGCCCCGCTCCGTGTTGTAGGCCACTTGGATCGCCCGGCGGCGGTTCGTCTCGTCGATGGCCTGGGCCATGGAATCGGTGATCCGGTCCGCGTACATGTGCACCTGGCCGGACACGTTGCGGGCGGCCCGGCCGATGGTCTGGATCAGCGAGGTCGCCGAGCGCAGGAAGCCTTCCTTATCCGCGTCCAGGATGCTTACGAGTGAGACTTCGGGCAGATCGAGGCCCTCGCGGAGCAGGTTGATGCCGACCAGGACGTCGAAGACGCCCATCCGGAGTTCGCGGAGCAGCTCCACCCGGCGCAGCGTGTCGACGTCGGAGTGCAGGTACTCCACCTTGACGCCGTGGCCCAGCAGGTAGTCGGTGAGGTCCTCGGCCATCCGCTTGGTCAGCGTGGTGACGAGGACGCGTTCGTTCTTCTCCGTGCGGGTCCGGATTTCGCCCAGCAGGTCATCGATCTGGCCCTTGGTGGGCTTGACGATGACCTCGGGGTCGATCAGTCCGGTGGGCCGGATGATCTGCTGGACGAAGCCGTCCGCCTTGCCGAGTTCGTACTTCCCCGGGGTCGCGGACAGGTACACGGTCTGGCCCACCCGTTCGAGGAACTCGTCCCACTTGAGCGGGCGGTTGTCCATCGCGGACGGCAGCCGGAAGCCGTGGTCCACGAGGGTGCGCTTGCGGGACATGTCGCCTTCGTACATGGCGCCGATCTGCGGCACGGTGACGTGGGATTCGTCGATCACCAGCAGGAAGTCGTCCGGGAAGTAGTCGATCAGGCAGTGCGGCGCAGTACCTCCGTCGCGGCCGTCGATGTGCCGGGAGTAGTTCTCGATGCCGTTGCAGAATCCCATCTGCTGCATCATTTCGAGGTCGTAGGTGGTGCGCATCCGCAGCCGCTGGGCCTCAACCAGCTTGTTCTGGCTTTCCAGCACCTTGAGCCGTTCGGCGAGCTCGTCCTCGATCCGTTTGATGGCCCGTTCCATGCGTTCGGGACCGGCGACGTAGTGGGACGCCGGGAAAACGTACATCTCGGTCTCGTCCCGGATAATTTCGCCGGTCAGCGGGTGCAGGGTGTAGATGTTCTCGATCTCGTCACCGAAGAACTCGATCCGGATCGCGAGTTCCTCGTACATCGGGATGATTTCTACCGTGTCGCCGCGCACCCGAAACGTGCCGCGGTGGAAATCCATGTCGTTGCGGCTGTACTGCATGCCGACGAACCTTCGCAGCAGGTCGTCGCGGCTCATCTCGGCGCCCTTGCGCAGCGTCACCATGCCGGCGATGTATTCTTCCGGGGTGCCCAGACCGTAGATGCAGGAAACGGTGGCGACCACAATGACGTCGCGGCGGGTCAGCAGCGCGTTGGTGGCGGAGTGCCGCAGCCGCTCAACTTCCTCGTTGACTGAGGAGTCCTTCTCAATGAAGGTATCGGTCTGCGGGACGTAGGCTTCGGGCTGGTAATAGTCGTAGTAGGAAACGAAGTATTCGACCGCGTTGTTGGGCAGCAGCTCACGGAATTCATTGGCCAGCTGGGCGGCGAGCGTCTTGTTCTGAACCATCACCAGGGTGGGCCGCTGGACTTGTTCGATCAGCCACGCCGTCGTCGCGCTCTTACCGGTACCGGTGGCGCCGAGCAGCACCACATCCTTCTCGCCGTTCTGGATCCGCTCGGTCAGTTCGGCGATCGCGGCCGGCTGGTCCCCGGCAGGCTGGAACTCGCTGATGACCTCGAAGGGCGCCACAACACGATTGATTTCCTGGGCAAGGCTCATGTACCTAATCTACCGCCGCCCTCCGACAGCCGCCCCTGATTCAGCTTTGGGCGGTACCCGGCGGCCCGGCGGCGGCGTACGACGGCGGGTGCCAGCCGGTCCGCCGGGCCCACTCTTCCATCCGCGGGGCGGCGTGGTCCGTGAACCAGTCCTCCTTGTCCGCCGCGTAGGCCGCAGTCGACTTGTCCACTCCGTGACGCCGGGCCGCCCGCCGCTTTTCCGCGAGGTAGTCGGCCCGGGCGCCGGCGTCGTCGCGGAGCCAGTCTCGGAAGCACAGCGCGTACCGCCAGCCCGGCGACCCTGCCGCCCGGACGTGCAGGTTGACCGGCCGGCCGGGGTCCGCGCTGCCGTGGACGCGCTTGTCCCAGTCGGCGGGATCCGGGTGCGCGGGCTTGGGGTTGTCCGTTCCTATGCCGGGCCAGCGCGGGAATCCCGCCGCGGCCAGCAGCGGCTCGAGCCGGTCCGCCGTCGCCAGGTCCCCGACCGTGAGCTGGAGGTCCAGCACGTCCTTCGCGTCGAGGCCCGGGACCGCGGTGGACCCGATGTGGTCTACGGCGAGGATGTCCCGCGGCGCCGCAGCCAGGAGGCGGCCGATCAGCCGGGAGGCCTGGGCGGCCCAGTCGGGGTTGGCGGGGCTGAGCACGGGACCGCCGGTGCGCGCGGCCATCCGGCCTTTCGCGAGGTTCTCCGCAAACGGCTCCAGCCGGTGCCGCCAGAGCCGGTCCGCCGCGTCCCGCAGTTCGTCCTTGGTGCCGGAGTTGTCCAGGACGACGTCGGCCGCCGCCAGCCGGTCCTCCCGGGTAGCCTGGGCGGCCATCCGGGACCGGGCCTCCTCGACGGTCATCTTCCGGTGCTCGACCATCCGCCGCACCCGGACGTCATCCGGGGCGTCCACCACCACCACGAGGTGGAAGCCGGCGCTCTGGCCGGTCTCAACCAGGAGCGGGATGTCCTGGACCAGGACGGCGCCCTTCGGGGCCGCCGCCGTGAGGGCGGCGGCGCGCTCACGGACGAGGGGGTGGATGATGCCGTTCAACACGGCGAGGCGTTCAGGGTTGCCGAAGACGAGGGCTCCCAGCCGGGCGCGGTCGAGGGCTCCGTCGGGGCCCAGGATCGCGGAGCTGAAGGCTCCGACCACCCGCGCCAGCCCGGGGGTTCCCGGCTCCACCACCTCACGTGCCAGCGCATCGGCGTCGACCACGACCGCGCCGAGTTCGCGCAGCCGCGAGGCCACCACTGACTTCCCTGAGGCGATGCCGCCCGTCAAACCGATCTTCAGCACCCCACCAGACTAAACTGAAGCGGTGCCTGACGACGCGGATTCTCCCGAAAGCCGGGCCGCCGTCTACACCAGCATGGCTGCCGGCGGCGGGTTCCGCCACGAGTTGGAGATCAAGCGGTCCCGCTTCATCACGGTGCTGCAACGCGCCCCCGACGAGGACAGTGCCCGTTCCCTGGTCAGCGGGCTGCGCCGGGAGTTCCGCGATGCCCGGCACCATTGCTCGGCGTTCGTGCTCGGGCCGGACCGCCGGGTGCAACGCTCCAACGACGACGGCGAACCATCCGGCACGGCCGGGATTCCGATGCTGGAGGCGCTGCTGAAACGCGAGACCGCGCCCGGTGTGACGGACCTGAGCGACGTCGCCGCCGTCGTGGTCCGCTACTTCGGCGGGATCCTGCTGGGCGCCGGCGGCCTGGTCCGGGCCTATTCGGAATCCGTGTCCTCCGCGTTGGAGGCGGCGCCCCTCGTGCGGCGGCAGCGGCTGCGGATCTGCTCCGTGCCGGTGCCGCATGCCACCGCAGGCCGCCTGGAGAACGAACTGCGGGCCGCAGGCTACGTGATGGCCGGTGCCAGCTATGATGCGCAAACGACGGTGTTCCGGCTGGCCCTGCCGGACGACACGGCCGGGCTGGCGCAGGCAGCCGACCGCGTCGCGGCCCTCACCGCCGGAACCGCCGCACTGCTACCCGGAGAATCGGAGTGGATCGATGTCGCCATCAGCTGAACCGGTGCCCGTCGTGGCGCTCCTCGACGTCACCGAAGCAGTGCTGGAGCTGCTCCTGTCGGTAGCGCTGCACGACGCCGACGCCGACGAGGTCACCCCGCCGCTGGGCACCGCCGAGGGCTGGAACACCGAACGGATCAGCTGGTTCCGCGCCTACCACCACGCCGCCGCGGCGGGGCTCGACGGCGCCGCGCGGCAGAAGACGTGGGCGATCACCGCCGACGGCGAGCTGGCTGGTTCCATCCGGCTGGGACGGGTTCCGGACGGCGGCACCGGGCGTTCCGAACACGACGGCGGGCCCGCGTCAGCACCACCGGGCGGCGGGCCGGGGCCCGTTCAACCGGCTGACGGCGCGCTGGAGACCGGGATCTGGCTGGGCCGGAGCTTCCGCGGGCGCGGCATCGGCCGGGAGGCGCTGCGGCTGGTCACCGCCCAGGCCGTGGCCGCCGGCGCCCGCCTGCTGGCAGCGGAAACGACCGCCGGAAACACTGCCGCGCAGGCCCTGCTGCGTTCCGCCGGCGCCGAGCTCGCAGCCGACGGCCGCCGGATCACCGCGCGGCTCACGCTCGGTTAGCGCTGCGCGCAGTTTCTTCGCCGGGCCGTCCCGCGCATCGGCCCCGTCCGCGGGACATGCCCCACGCCGGGGCCGAGGAATGAGCATGGTGCCACCATGCCCAGCGGCCGGGCCCACGACTGGACATGCCCTCCCCTGCGCCGTCTCCCCAGCACCTGGTCCGCCCGACCCCGCGGCACGTGCCCCACGCCGGCGGCGAGGAATGAGCATGATGCCACCATGCCCAACGGCCAGGCCCAAGACTGGACATACTCTCCGCTGCGCCGGCTCCCCAAGCACCTGGGCCGCCCGAACCCGAGGCACATGCCCCACGCCGGGGCCGAAGAATGAGCATGATGCCACCACCGCCAGGGCGTGAGCGGTTGGGGCCGGCGATGTCGGGACCTAGTGGGCGATCTCCCAGATGTGCCCGCCCGGGTCGCAAAAGCTCGCGGTGCGGATACCCCAGGGGCGATCCATGGGGCCGTTCAGCAGCTCCACGCCGCGACGGGCCAGCTCTGTGCAGATGGCGTCGACGTCGTCCACCTGGATGGTGAACTGCATGCGCGCACCGGCGTCCGGTGTCGCTACGGGCGCAGGCCGGATCAGCTCCGGCGCCTCCTCCGTCTTCAAAAGGTTGATCATGGTGTTGTCGAACCTGAAGACGGTGGAGGCATCGTCTTCGAAGGCCACGGGAAGGCCAAAGACCTCTTGATAGAAGCGCTTGCTGGCCGGCAGGTCTTCCACGAACAAGGTGATAGCCCCGATGGCTCGCGGCAAGGCCGCGACCGCCGGACGGGCCTCGAGGTATCCGGTCTCTTCAGAAGTTCCGGCCATGAGCAGTCCTTTCGTAGGCGCGAATCATGCCACGTCGTAGGATGCGTCGCGCAGCATGTCCCTGTGACCTACAAAGTGTGTACGCGGCCCGACCCAATGGCAAGCTTCCCTAAGCCTCCCGCTGACTCGTCGTGGCACTATTCACGCGGCGAGGCCGGGGCTGTCCCACGCTGTGGGAACAGTGGTTGGATGAAGGTGCGCAGCAACTGGTCGGCACGTACCCCAGGAGGATTGACATGCAGGACGACCCCTTTGAGCTATCCCGATTCGCGGAGGCCCAGGACTCGGCAGGCACGTACCGTCGCGCGCTTTCGGAGCTTCGGAATGGGTCAAAGCGGACCCACTGGATGTGGTTCGTCTTTCCGCAAATCGCCGGCTTGGGCATGAGCCCGACCTCACGGAAATATGCCATCTCGACCCTGGACGAGGCCCGGGCCTATCTGCGCCATCCGGTACTGGGCGCCCGCCTGTTGGAGTGTGCCCGGGCGGTCCTCGCCGTCGACGGGTTGGGCGCGGAACAGATTTTCGGCAGCATCGACGCACGGAAACTGCAGTCGTCGTCGACCCTGTTCCTGCGTGCGGCACCCGAGCAACCGGTGTTCCAGGAAGTACTCGAGAAGTATTTCAACGGCAGCGCCGACGCGACCACGGACCGGATCCTCGGCTTCGTTTCCTGAGTGGCTCCGGAGGACATGTCCCGTGGCGGCACGGCCAACCGGACATAGGCCACCTTGCCCACGCCTCGCGCCGAACACTGGGCATCTCCCCCGTGGCCCACGTCAGGCAAGCAGTGGTTAACCCAAAGCGGGCCCCTGCACGTAGCAGGGACCCGCTTGGGTTCGCCCGGAGCAACCCGGGCAGGCGGCAATTAGTTGCCGGTCAGCTTTTCGCGCAGAGCAGCAAGCGCCTCGTCCGAGGCGAGCGTGCCCGCACCGGCGTCGGCCGCGGCCGGCTCCGAGGAGTAGCTGGTGGTGCCGGAGTCGCTCTCGCCGGACGTCGCAGCGGTAGCGTCGTCGGCAGCGTGCTGGGCAACCTGCTTCTTGTGGGCTTCCCAGCGGGTCTGAGCGTCAGCGTACTGCTGCTCCCAGGCGGCGCGCTGCGTCTCGTAGCCTTCAAGCCACTCGTTGGACTCCGGATCGAAGCCCTCCGGGTACTTGTAGTTGCCCTCTTCGTCGTACTCAGCGGCCATGCCGTAGAGAGCCGGATCGAATTCGGTGCTGTCGGCGTCGACGCCCTCGTTGGCCTGCTTGAGGGACAGCGAGATGCGGCGGCGTTCGAGGTCGATGTCGATGACCTTGACGAACAGCTCGTCGCCAACGGAGACAACCTGCTCGGCCAGCTCAACGTGGCGCACGGCGAGCTCGGAGATGTGGACCAGGCCTTCGATGCCGTCTTCAACGCGGACGAACGCGCCGAACGGAACCAGCTTGGTGACCTTACCCGGAACAACCTGGCCGAGGGCGTGGGTGCGGGCGAAGGTCTGCCACGGATCTTCCTGCGTAGCCTTGAGCGACAGGGAGACGCGCTCGCGGTCCAGGTCGACCTCGAGAACCTCGACGGTGACTTCCTGACCGACCTCGACAACCTCGGACGGGTGGTCGATGTGCTTCCAGGACAGCTCGGAAACGTGAACGAGGCCGTCTACGCCGCCCAGGTCCACGAAGGCACCGAAGTTGACGATGGAGGAAACGACGCCGGGACGGACCTGGCCCTTTTCCAGCTTGTTGAGGAACGTGGAGCGGACCTCGGATTGGGTCTGCTCGAGCCAGGCACGGCGGGACAGGACCACGTTGTTGCGGTTCTTGTCCAG
>JAPLAM010000008.1 GCA_026393275.1 Arthrobacter sp. | reverse complement strand
GGCTGGTTGCTCACGGCTGCTGAGGAAAGGCGAAGGGAAGAAGTAGTCACGAAGAACTCCTGGCTTGGCAACGGTCACTGCTTTGAGGTCAGGTTACCGGCTGGCCTGCCGCGGCGCCGCAAGATGACGGTCCCGAACCGGGAACACGGACTGCTGGCGCAGCACCCGCAGGGGTGCTGTCGGCGGGCGGGCAGCGGGCTGCCCACCGGAAAACATGACCCTCGGCCCAGGCGTACGATCCGTGGTCTGCGTGCGTGCCGCTCCCTGGTGGTAAGCCACCCAACGCCAGTTGCGACGAGACCAGAGTATCCCAGCCGCGGGTAGGCTGTCTTTCGTGACTGACGACCTGCTGAGCGCTTCCTACGTTCTGACCCTCTCCTGCCCCGACCGGCCCGGGATCGTGCACGCCGTGGCCGGCGCCCTGCTGGTGGCCGGCTGCAATATTACTGACTCACAGCAGTACGGCAGCCAGGGCACCGGGACGTTCTTCATGCGGGTCGAGGCCACCACGGCCGCCCCGCCGGCCGAATTGCACGCCGCGCTGGAACCCGTGGCCCGCGCCTTCGGCATGCAGTGGAGCCTGAACCCGGCCGGCCGGAGGGTCCGCACCCTGCTGATGGCGAGCACGTCCGCGCACTGCCTCAACGACCTGCTGTTCCTGCAGCGCTCCGGCACCCTGCCGATCGAGATCCCGGCCATCGTCTCCAACCACCGGGACCTGGCCGGACTGGCCGAGTTCTACGGCATTCCCTTCCACCACATCCCCGTCACCACGGACACCAAGGTCGAGGCCGAAGACGCGTTGCGGAAGCTCATGGCCGAGCACGACATCGAGCTCACGGTGCTGGCCCGGTACATGCAGATCCTCTCCGACGAGCTGTGCACGGAGCTCACCGGCAAGGCCATCAACATCCACCATTCCTTCCTGCCCTCCTTCAAGGGTGCCAAGCCGTACCACCAGGCCCACGCCCGCGGCGTGAAACTCATCGGCGCCACGGCACACTACGTCACCGCCGCCCTGGACGAGGGCCCGATCATCGAGCAGGAAGTCATCCGCGTGGACCACCGGCGCACCGCCGAGCAGTTCGTGCAGATGGGCCGCGACGTCGAGGGCCGCACGCTCGCGCAGGCCGTACAGTGGCACGCCGAACACCGGGTGCTGCTGGACGGCAACCGAACCGTCGTCTTCAGCTGAGGCTTGTCTTCCACGCCGGGCCAACCTTAACTGGAGCCATGGCAAAAGCGCGGACGGATGAGCTGCCCGGTTTCATCGCCCTGCTCAAGGCCGAGGGCCGGCGCGGCGTGCTCGGCCTGGACTGCGGCCCGGGTGCGGAGGGACTCCTCTTTGTCCGCGCCGGGCTCCATTTCACCGGCGTGGACCCCTCAGAGGAAAACATCCATGCCGCCCGCGCCCGGGGGCTTTCCGCCTCGGTGGCAACCGGGCGGGGACTGCCCTTTGCGGACGCCGCGTTCCCCGCCGTATGGGCGGTCGACGCGCTGGCCGGCCTGCCGCCCCAGGAGTGGGACGACGTCGTCCGCGAACTGGAGCGCGTGGCGGAACCCGGCGCGCCGGTCGCCGTCGCCGTCCCCGCGCCGGGGCACCCGCACCTGGGGCGGGGCTTCACGGTCCTCCGCTCCCGGGCATGAACGTCCGTTGCCCTATCACCTACGGCTGCTAAGCGGCGCCCGGAACAACCACATCTGATGGCGCATCGGCCGGTGTCCTAGGCTGTAGCCATGACTCCCGTTTACGCTTTCGCCGGCGACACCCCGGCCGTCCACGAATCCGCCTTCGTCGCCCCGAGCGCCTCGGTCATCGGCAGGGCCACGCTGGCCGAAAACTCCAGCGCTTTCTATGGCGTCTCGGTCCGGGCCGACACCGCGGCGATCAGCGTGGGGGCGGGCAGCAACCTGCAGGACAACGTTGTGCTGCACGCGGATCCCGGCTTCCCCTGCACCGTCGGCGCCCGCGTCAGCGTCGGCCACAGCGCCGTGGTGCACGGCTGCACGGTCGAGGACGACTGCCTGATCGGCATGAGCGCCACCATCCTCAACGGCGCGGTGATCGGCGCGGGTTCGCTCGTGGCGGCCGGCGCGGTGGTCCTGGAAGGCACCGTGGTCCCGCCCCGCTCGCTGGTGGCCGGAGTGCCCGCCAAAGTCCGCCGCGAACTCACCGAGGAAGAATTCGAAGGCGTGAAGCGCAACGCCGCCCACTATCAGGAACTCGCGCGGGCGCACCGCGAGCTTCACAGCTGACCCACAGCGAACTACCACCGTCCGGGGACGACACGTGCGCCTGCTGTTGCGTTAACTTCTTGACTACAAACCGTTGATGGGGCACTCTTCATTTCATGCCCTCACCAACGCGCTCAACGAGGAGCCGCACTAAAAACCCCGGGTCGCAGTCCGCCCTGCGACATCTGAACCAGCAGCGCATCATCGAGTGCCTGCTAGCCGGCCCGTCCACGCAGGCGGAACTGGCCCGGCAGACTGGCCTGTCCACGGCGACGGTCTCGAACATTGTCAAGATCATGCAGGACGCCGGGCTGGCGTCCACCGAGCCGATCACCAGCTCCGGCCGCCGCGCCTTGAACGTCAGGCTCAACAGCAACGGCGCCGTCGCCGTCGGCATCGACTTCGGCCGGCGCCACCTGCGGGTCTTCCTCGCCTCGCTCAGCTACCACGTGGTTGCGGAGGAATCGATCCTGCTGCCCCTGGGCCACCATGCGGAGGAAGGCATCGCGGCCGCCGTCGAGGTGCTGGACCGGCTGCTGGCCGACAGCGGTGTGGAGCGCAGCGCCCTCGTGGGGGCCGGCGTCGGCATCCCCGGCCCGATTGACCGCCGCACCGGCACCGTGGCGCAAGGCGCCATCCTGCCCGAGTGGGTGGGGATCAATATCCTCAAACGGCTCGAAGAGGCGCTGGATCTCCCGGTTTTTGTCGACAACGACGCCAACCTCGGCGCACTGTCCGAGGTGACCTGGGGCCCGCATACCGGCGTCAGCAACCTGCTGTTCCTCAAGATCGGCTCGGGCATCGGCGCCGGGTTGATCCTGAACGGAATGCCCTACTACGGGAACGTCGGCATCACCGGGGAAATCGGCCATGCCACGATCCACGAGCACGGCCTGGTCTGCCGCTGCGGCAACCGGGGATGCCTGGAAACCATCGCCTCCACCACCACCATGATCGAGCTCCTGAGCCGGGGCGAGGACAAGCCGCTGGCCCCCGAGGACATCGTGCGCAAGGCCCTCGGCCGCGACTCCGCGACCCTCCGCGTGGTGGACGACGCCGGGCTTGCCGTCGGCCGTGCACTGGGCAACGTCTCGAACCTCATCAACCCCGAGGTGATCGTCGTCGGGGGCCCCCTGGCGGGGCTGGGCGAGCTGCTCCTGGACCCGATCCGCCGCGGCCTGGTGCGGCATGCAGTTCCCGTCATCGGCGAGACCACCACCCTGACCATGTCCTCGCTCGGCGACCGTGCCGAGGCCCTCGGAGCGACCGCCCTGGTGTTCCAGCACGCCGGAATCCGGCGCAACTAAAAACAGAACCAGCACAGAAACACGACAGAAACGGGGGCGGAACCAAGGGGAAGATGGGGCCGAAAACGGGGGTGGAACAGCCGGATTCGGAAAGCCGTTACCTGCTCGTTGCGTTAAAGACTTGACGACAACGATGTGATCAAGTTTACTTTTGCATCAGACGGCTCTGCGGTTTGCAGAGACGGACAACGAAGTCATGCATTGGAGGCGTAAGGGCAATGACGTCCCTCGACACGCACAGCGATCCGATAATTCTCGAGATGCGCTCCATCACCAAGGAGTTCCCCGGCGTTAAAGCATTGGCCGAGGTGAGCCTGCGGGTGAAGGCGGGCGAGATCCACGCCATCTGCGGTGAAAACGGCGCAGGGAAATCCACCCTGATGAAGGTGCTCTCGGGCGTCTACCCTTTCGGCAGCTACGACGGCGACATCGTCTACCAGAGCGAAGTCCAGCAGTTCAAGGACATCCGGGCCAGCGAACAAGCCGGCATCGTGATCATCCACCAGGAGCTGGCCCTCATCCCGGAACTGTCCATCATGGAGAACATCTTCCTGGGCAACGAACCCACCCGGCGCGGAATGATCGACTGGGCCGAGGCCCGGATCCGCTCCACCGAACTGCTCGCCCGGGTCGGCCTCCGCGAGAACCCGGACACCCCGGTCAAGGAAATCGGCGTCGGCAAGCAGCAGCTCGTCGAAATCGCCAAGGCGCTCAACAAGAGGGTCAAGCTCCTGATCCTGGACGAGCCCACCGCGGCCCTGAACGAATCCGATTCCCAGCACCTGCTGGACCTGATCCTCGGCCTGAAGGGCCGCGGCATCACCTCGATCATGATTTCGCACAAGCTCAACGAAATCGAGCAGATCGCCGACTCCATCACGATCATCCGCGACGGCAAGTCGATCGAGACGCTGGACGTCAAGGCCGACGGCGTCGACGAGGACCGCATCATCAAGGGCATGGTGGGCCGGACCCTGGAATCGCGGTTCCCGGACCACGAGCCCCAGATCGGCGAGACGTTCTTCGAGGTCAAGAACTGGAACGTGGGACACCCGCAGATCCAGGACCGCCTGGTCTGCAAGAACTCCAACTTCTTCGTCCGCCGCGGCGAGATCGTCGGGTTCGCCGGGCTGATGGGGGCCGGCCGCACCGAGCTGGCCCGCTCCCTGTTCGGCCGCTCCTACGGCCGCTTCATCTCCGGACAGGTCTACAAGGACGGCAGGGAACTGCACCTAAAGAACGTCAAGCAGGCCATCGACGCCGGGCTGGGCTACGTCACCGAGGACCGCAAGACGCTGGGTCTGAACCTGCTCGATGACATCAAGGCCACCACCGTGTCGGCGGCGCTGAAGAAGATCAGCAAGCACAACATCGTCGACGTCGACAAGGAATTCACGGTCGCCGAGCAGTACCGCAAGTCGCTGCGCACCAAGACGCCGTCCGTGGAGGAAGGCGTGGCCAAACTCTCGGGCGGCAACCAGCAGAAGGTGGTGCTGGCGAAGTGGATGTTCACCGACCCTGACCTGCTGATCCTGGACGAACCCACCCGCGGGATCGACGTCGGCGCCAAGTTCGAGATCTACGGCATCATCCAGCAGCTGGCCAACCAGGGAAAGGGCGTCATCGTCATTTCCTCGGAGCTGCCTGAGCTGCTGGGTCTCTCCGACCGCATCTACACGATTTTCGAAGGCGCCATTACCGGCGTGTTGAACAAAGAGGAAGCCAGCCAGGAAAGCCTGATGAAACTGATGACTTCCGCCCGCAAGACCGCCTGACCCTCTGGGACTATCCAGAACATTCCGGACAACAAGGACTGACACCATGAATGCGCTCAAGAAGCTCTTTGGCGGCAACACCCGCCAATTCGGCATGATCTTCGCCCTGGTCGCGTTGATCGTCTTCTTCCAGATTTTCACAGAGGGCCGCACGCTCACCCCGGGCAACGTCATCAACCTCTTCAACGGCAACTCGTACATTCTGATCCTCGCGATCGGCATGGTGCTGGTGATCATCGCCGGCCACATCGACCTCTCGGTCGGCTCGGTCGCCGCCTTCGTGGGGGTCAGCGTCGCCCTCATGATCCAGGACTGGGGCATCCCCTGGTACCTCGGCATCCTGTTCGGGCTGCTTCTCGGCGCCGTGATCGGCGCCTGGCAGGGCTTCTGGACGGCCTACGTGGGTATCCCGGCCTTCATCGTCACGCTGGCCGGGATGCTGCTCTTCCGCGGCTTCAACCAGTTCGTCGGCAAGTCCAACACCATCCCGGTGCCGAACGACTTCCAGTACATCGGCTCGGGCTACCTGCCCGAAGTCGGCCCCAACACCGGCTTCAACAACCTCACGTTGCTGCTGGGCCTGCTCGGCGCCGCCTTCGTGGTGTTCAGCGAGATCCGCTCGCGCCGCAAGGCCACGGCCCTGGGCGCCGAGGTGCCCGAAGCATGGGTGACCATCACCAAGCTGATCCTGATCTGCGCCGCCATCCTGTACGCGACCTACCTGTTCGCGACCGGCCGGCCCGGCACCTCGTTCCCGATCCCGGGGCTGATCCTGGCCATCCTGGTCCTGATCTACGGGTTCGTCTCCTCCAAGACCATCATCGGCCGCCACATCTACGCCGTCGGCGGCAACCGGCACGCCGCCGAGCTGTCCGGCGTGCAGTCCAAGAAGGTCAACTTCCTGGTCATGATGAACATGTCCATCCTGGCCGGCCTCGCCGGCATGATCTTCGTCGGCCGCTCCACCGCCTCCGGCCCGTTCGACGGCGTGGGCTGGGAGCTTGACGCCATCGCGGCCGTCTTCATCGGCGGCGCCGCAGTGACCGGCGGCGTGGGCACCGTAATCGGCTCGATCGTCGGTGGCCTCGTGATGGCTGTGCTGAACAACGGCCTGCAGCTCCTCGGCGTCGGCGCGGACCTCACCCAGATCATCAAGGGCCTCGTCCTCCTCATCGCCGTCGCCTTCGATGTCTACAACAAGAGCCAGGGCAAGAGGTCGATCATCGGCATGATGATGAAGAACTTCAGCCGCAACAGCGAGTCCCGGCCCGAGGAGACCACCTCCACCAAAGAGGTCATCGCCAGGGAATCCTGAACGACTCTCCGGCCCCGAAACCCCTGATTCTCCGAACACCATCTATAGAAAGTGAACCAAGCAATGCAAATGATTGGTAAAGCAGGAAAGGCTGCAGCGATCGCTGCTATTGCGGCACTGGCGCTGACGGCCTGCGGCCGTGCCGACACCGGATCTTCCGGGAGCTCGAGCGGCGGCGAGGCGTTCCCGAAAGGCTCCGCAATCGGCGTCGCGCTCCCCCAGAAGACGAGTGAAAACTGGGTCCTGGCGGAGAAGCTGTTCAACGACGATCTCACCGCGGCCGGCTACAAGCCGGACGTGCAGTTCGCCAACGGCGGCGTTTCGGAGCAGCAGAACCAGATCAGTGCCATGGTCACCAAGGGTGACAAGGTCATCATCGTCGGTGCCATCGACGGCGCCCAGCTGGGCACCCAGCTCAAGCAGGCCAAGGATGCCGGCGCGACCATCATCGCGTACGACCGTCTGCTGTTGAACACCGCCAATGTGGACTACTACGTGGCCTACGACAACTTCAAGGTCGGCGTGCTCCAGGGCCAGGCCCTGCTGGACGGTATGAAGGCCAAGAAGCCCACCGGTCCCTACAACATCGAGCTGTTCGCCGGTTCCCCCGATGATGCCAACGCGAAGGTCTTCTTCAACGGTGCCATGAGCATTCTCCAGCCGAAGATCGACGACGGCACGCTCAAGGTCGTCTCCGGCCAGAAGTCCTTCGAACAGGCCGTGACCCAGGGCTGGAAGGCAGAGAACGCCCAGAGGCGCATGGACACCCTGCTCGCCGGAACCTACGGCAGCACCACGCTGGACGGTGTGCTGTCCCCGAACGACACCTTGGGCCGCGCGGTCATCACCTCCGTCAAGGCCGCCGGCAAGCCGATCCCGGTTGTCACGGGGCAGGACTCCGAGGTTGAGTCGGTCAAGTCCATCATGGCGGGCGAGCAGTACTCCACCATCAACAAGGACACCCGCGCGCTCGTTGAGCACGCGATCACCATGGTCAAGGACATCCAGGCCGGCAAGACCCCGGAGATCAACGACTCCAAGTCCTACAACAACACGGTCAAGACGGTTCCGGCGTACCTGCTGACGCCTGTCATCGTGACCAAGGACAACGTCAAGACGGCCTACGTCAACGATCCGGTACTCGGACCGATCACCAAGTAGCCTGACGCTTTTTCCTTAGGGCCCCGGCTCCCCCGCAAGGGAGGGCCGGGGCTCTTTCGTGCCCCCGGGGGCGGGCGTTCACAGCGGATCCATAGCGTTGGCCGGATACTCGCACAGCAGCTCGTACCAGTGTGGGAGCAGCCGCCGGCCAATTTGTCCGGCCTGATCCTTAGGAGAACCGTGAGCGTCCTCGCCCGCAGTGTAGGCAACGCCTTTCGAAACAAAGTCAGGACCGCCGCCGTCGTGGCCGTCCTGGCCGTGGCCATCGGCCTTGCACTGGCCATGCTGGTGGCCAACCAGGCCGTCACAGGCAAAGTCGCCGAACTGAACGCCTCGGTGGGCACCGTGCTGACCGTCAATCCGGCCGGCGGGCAGGGCTTCGAAGGCGGCGGCGAGCCGCTGACCGCGGCCCAGACCGCCACCGCGGCCACCGTGCCGAACGTGAGCAGCGTCGTGGGCACCAAGGCGCTGCGCCTCCGCAATGCGGCCGCCGCGGCCCAGCAGGCCGCTTCCCAGGCCGGTCAGGCGGGCCCGGGCGGCGGACAGGGCGGCCCCGGCGGACAGTCCGCGACGACCGTCACCACGAGCCTCACCGCCGCGGTCGACGCCGGAACCCTGGGCAACCGCAACCAGTCCACCGGCAGCACGAGCGGCAGCACTACGCAGGCCGCGCCGGCGTTCTCGCTGCCCGTGACGGCCACCGGCATCGGGGCCGAGGTGGACTCCACCGGCAAAGCCCTGCAACTGACCTCGGGAACCGGCCTGGGCGACTACACCGCCGCGTCCAGCGGCGCCCTGCTC
>JAPLAM010000102.1 GCA_026393275.1 Arthrobacter sp. | reverse complement strand
GTTGGCCCGCGCGTTGGCCATCGAGCCGAAGGTGTTGCTGCTGGACGAGCCGTTCGGCGCGCTCGACGCCCGGGTGCGGCAGGAGTTGCGACAATGGCTCCGCCGCCTGCACGACGAAATCCATCTGACCGGGTCGCGCATCCTGGTGGTCAACCAGGCTCCGGCCGTCGCGCCGCGGTCCTCCGGGGTACGCCAGAGTACCCCCGTATTTGGCACGGTCGCCACCATCCGGGACCGCACGGAGATCGAATCGCTGGGCAGTGAGCTTGAAACCATGCGCACGCTCTCAGACGCGCTCCGTGCCCAGACCCACGAGCACGCCAACCGGCTGCACACGATGGTGTCCCTGATGGAACTCGGCCGCGGCGCCGAGGCGCTGGACTTCGCCACCAAGGACCTGGAGCTCAGCCAGCGGCTCACCGATGACCTGGTCGGCTCCATCGAGGAGCCGGTGCTCGGCGCGCTGGTCATGGGCAAGGCAGCCCAGGCGCACGAACGCGGCGTCGAGCTCATCCTGACCACCGGCGGCTCCACGGCCGTGGCCGGGCTGGCCGTCCAGGACCTCGTGGCCATCCTGGGCAACCTGCTCGATAACGCGATCGACGCCGCCGCCGACGCGCCGCCGCCGCGCCTGGTGGAGCTGTCCGTCGTGTCGCAGGACGGCGCCGTGGAGATCTCGGTGGAGGACAGCGGCCCCGGAATCGATCCGGACGCGGTGGAGGACGTCTTCCGGCACGGTTTCAGCACCAAGGCGCCGGGCCCGTTCGGGCGCGGGCTCGGGCTGGCACTGGTCCGGCAGGCGGTGCAGCGCCTGGGCGGTACCATGGCAATCACCAGCCCGGCCGGGGCACTGTTCCGTGTCACCCTGCCGACGGCACCGGCCGCCGCCCGAGCTGCCGGGGCGGCCGCCACGCCGGGCGTCGCGGCAACAACAGGCAGCACAGCAGAGGAACAGCAATGAGCGATATCCGCGTACTCGTCGTCGAGGACGAGCCGATCGCGGCCGCGGCGCACGCCGCCTACATCGGCCGGCTGGACGGCTTCACCCTGGCCGGCTCCGCCCCTGACGGTCAGTCGGCGCTGCGCCTGATGACGGAGCTGTCGGCCGGGGGCCAGCCCGTGGAACTGGTCCTGCTCGACATGAACCTGCCGGACCTGCACGGGCTGGACATCGCCCGCCGGATGCGCGCCGCCGGCCTCTTCGCGGACATCATCGCGATCACAGCGGTCCGCGAGCTGAACATCGTCCGCAGCGCCGTGGCGACCGGCGTCGTGCAGTACCTGATCAAGCCCTTCACCTATGCCACCTTCGCGGACAAGTTGGGCAGCTACCGGCTGTTCCGTGACCAGCTGGCCTCCCCCGGGCCGGGCGGTGCCGGGACGGGCGCGTCGCAGAGCGACGTGGACCAGGCCTTCGCGAGCCTGCGGGCGCCCTCCGAACTGCCGCTGCCCAAGGGCCTGTCCGGCGCCACCCTCGACTCCGTGCAGAGCTTCATGAAGCTGCAGTCCGGAGCGGTCTCGGCCAGCGAGGTGATGGACGCGCTGGGGATGTCCCGGGTGACGGCCCGCCGTTACCTTGAATACCTCGCCGACGCCGGCCTGGTGTCCCTGACGGCGCGCTACGGCGCCCCGGGCCGGCCCGAAAAGGAATACCGCTGGAGCCGCCCGGGCGCATGATCCCCAAGGCCCTAGGCAGAACCCCCAGCAGCGGGACGGAGGGTCTCCAGGAGCTGGTCGATCACGCCGGCGTCCTCGATCGTCGAGGGCACCACGTAGTCGTCGCCGTCGGCGATCTGGCGCATGGTCTTGCGCAGGATCTTGCCGGAGCGGGTCTTCGGCAGGGCTTCCACCACCGTCACGTGCTTGAAGTCCGCCACGGCGCCGATGTCCCGCCGGACCAGTGCGATCAGGTCCTTGACCAGGACATCCTCCGGCACGTCCACCCCGGATTTGAGGACCACGTAGCCGCTGGGGCGCTGGCCCTTGAGCGGGTCGTTGAGGCCGATCACCGCGCATTCGGCGACGGCCGGGTGCTGGCCGATCACCTGCTCCATG
>JAPLAM010000031.1 GCA_026393275.1 Arthrobacter sp. | reverse complement strand
GGAAACGCCCGGTCCCATCCCGAACCCGGAAGCTAAGACCCACAGCGCCGATGGTACTGCACCCGGGAGGGTGTGGGAGAGTAGGTCACCGCCGGACATCTATTAGGTCGAGAGCCTCCAACCACCAGGTTGGAGGCTCTCTCCCTTTAACCACCACACCGCCCAACGGCAGCCACGCCGCAGGCGCGGCGAGGTACCGCCGGCCGCCGCGCTAACAGCGAGCGTCCGCTGAGGGCTGAAAGCGACGCCAAAAGCCGTCGAAACCCGGAAATTTTCCCAAAAAAGCGCGAAAACACGCGGAATTTGCCGCCTCGACGGCGGCAAGCTGGTAAGTTTTCGAAGAGTGGTTTGTATGCATGCCGCGTGCAGGCTTCAGAAATTAGAACCGTCCAGGAGGACATAAATGGCTAAGAACCGTAGTGAACTTGTTGCAGAGGTAGCTGGCAAGGCCGGCACCAGCCAGGCAGCCGTCAACTCCGTGCTCGATGCACTGTTCGAGGTTTTCGAGACCTCTGTCGCCGCGGGCGAAAAGATCACCAGCCCCGGCTGGCTCGCCGTTGAGCGCACCGACCGTGCAGCTCGCACCGGCCGCAACCCGCAGACTGGCGAGACCATCCAGATTGCCGCTGGCCACAGCGTCAAGCTGACCGCCGGCTCCAAGCTGAAGGCTGCAGTCGCCAAGAAGAAGTAGTCTTCTTCGAACGCTTGAAAGGAGCGGCAACCCCACGGGTTGCCGCTCCTTTTGCGTTCACCGCCGGCGCACGGATTCGGCACCGGGGCGGGCGTAGCGGACAATGGAGTTGTGCCTTCCCCAGCAAAACCCCGAACCCCAACAGCCCCCACCCCGACCGGGGAAGGGCTTGGCTCTGGTGCCGGGGCGCTGGGGATTTCCCGTCCTTGGCAGCTGGCAGGCCTGGCAGCCCTGTTCCTGGGCCTCGTGGCGGCGCTGCTCTTCTCCGGCGCGGCCGGGGCCCGCTCGGTCTCGGACCCGGGAGCGCTGGTCCGTTGGGGGCTCCCCGCCAGCAAGGCACTCCACAACGCTGCCTTGGCCACAGTGATCGGCGGCCTCCTCTTCGCCGTCGCCATCCTGCCGAGGAACCTCACCGGCCGCCAGTCCAGGGACAAGAACGCCCCGGAGCATCCGGCCTTCACCCGTGCGCTGGCAATCGCCGCAGCCGCCGGCGTTGCCTGGACCCTCTCCGCCGTCGGCGTGCTGGTCCTGAGCTACTCGGACATCGCCGGCCAGGCCATTTCGGGGGACCAGGAATTCACCAAGTCCCTCGTGTACTTCATGACCGACATCGAGACCGGCCGGGCCTGGCTGACCGTGGTCATCATCGCCGCGGTGGTCACCACCGCCCTGTTCGGCGTCCGATCGCGGGGAGCGCTGGCGCTCACCCTCATCCTCTCCATGGTGGGGCTGGTCCCGTCGGCGCTGATCGGGCACTCGTCCAGCTCCAGCGACCACGAAGGTGCCATCAACTCTCTGGGACTTCACCTCGTGGGTGTCTCGGCCTGGGTGGGCGGCATCATCGTGTTGACCCTCCTGTCCGGCGTTCTGGCCGCCGGGGCCGGGGCCGGCGCCGGCAAGACCGACATCACCGAGCCCACCTTCCGCCGCTTCTCGGCACTGGCCGGCTTCGCCTTCGCCTTGGTCTTCGCCTCCGGCGTGATCAATGCGAGCATCAGGCTCTCCAGCTGGACCGATCTCTTCGGATCCGCGTATGGGCAGCTCATCCTGGCCAAGACGGCGGCCACCCTGGTCCTCGGCGGCGTCGGCCTGATGCACCGCCGGTGGGTCATCCCCCAGCTGGGCGTCAAGGGAGCCGGCCTGTCCGCCCGCCGCGTGCTCTGGCAGCTGGTCCTCGTGGAGCTGCTGATCATGGGGGCCACGATGGGAATCGCCGTCGCGCTCGGCCGCTCGGCCCCGCCGCAGCCGCGAACCTTCGCCCCGGATGCTTCCCCGGCGTTCATCCTCTCCGGCTACGATCTGCCTCCGGAGCTGACCCCGCAGCGCTGGCTGACGGAGTGGCGGCTCGACTGGCTCTGGGTCGCAATCGCGGCCTTTGGCCTGGTGTCCTACGTTCTCGGAATCCTCAAGGTCCGCCGGCGCGGCGACTCCTGGTCCTGGTTCCGGACCATCAACTGGGTGATCGGCCTGGCGGTCCTCACCTTCGTCACGTCCGGTCCGCCGTCGGTCTATGGCCGGGTGCTGTTCTCTGCCCACATGGTGGACCACATGGCGCTGACCATGGTCGCCCCGATCTTCCTCGTCCTTGGCGCGCCCGTCACGCTTGCGTTGCGTTCGCTGACCGCTCGGCGGGACAGCTCCCGGGGGCCGCGGGAATGGCTGCTGGTGTTTGTGCACTCGAAGTTCTCCCAGCTCGTCACGCACCCGCTGTTCGCCGCGGCAAACTTTGCCGGCTCAATCGTGCTGTTCTACTACTCGGACGCTTTCGGCTACGCCATGCGCGACCACGTCGGCCACGAACTGATGAACCTGCACTTCGCCCTCACCGGCTACATCTTCGTGCTGACCATGATCGGCACGGACCCCCTGCCGCGACGGGCGCCGTATCCGATGCGGTTGCTGCTGTTGCTGGCCACCATGGGTTTCCACGCCTTCTTCGGCGTCTCGATCATGGGCGGCACCGGGCTGCTGGCGGCGGACTACTTCGGCAACCTGGGCCGCACCTGGGGTCCCTCGGCCCTGCTGGACCAGCAGATGGGCGGTGCGGTGGCCTGGGGAATCGGCGAGGTGCCCACCCTGCTGGTGGCGATCGGCGTCGCGGTCATGTGGTCCCGCTCCGACGCGCGGGAGTCCAAACGCACCGACCGGGCGGCGGACAGGAATAACGACGCCGATCTCACCGCTTACAACGATATGTTTGCCCAGCTCGCCGAACGCGACGCGAGGCTGGCAGAACGCAATTCAAAGCTGGAAGGACGCTGATGAGCGAAACCGTACGCACCCACCTCCGGGTCAGGGCATCCGAACTCGTAGGCCGCGGCTGGTTGAACACCGGCGGCAAATCCCTGGACCTTGAGTCCCTGCGCGGCAAGATCGTGCTGTTGGACTTCTGGACCTTCTGCTGCATCAACTGCCTGCATGTCCTGGACGAGCTCCGCCCGCTCGAGCAGCAGTACGCCGACGTCCTGGTCACGGTCGGCGTGCACTCGCCCAAGTTCGAGCATGAAGCGGATCCGGTCGCGCTGGCGGCCGCCGTAGAGCGCTACGAGATCCGCCACCCCGTCCTGGACGACCCGGAGCTGGACACCTGGAAGGCGTACACGGCCCGGGCCTGGCCCACCCTGGTGGTCATCGACCCCGAGGGATACATCGTGGCGCACCTCTCCGGCGAGGGCCACGCGGACGGCCTCGCCGTGCTGATCCCCGAGCTGATCGCCGAGCATGAGGCGAAAGGGACCCTGCACCGCGGTGACGGCCCCTACGTGGCGCCGGAGCCGACGTCGGGCACGCTGCGCTTCCCCGGCAAGGCCCTGTTCCTGCCCGCCGGCCGCGGCGGCACCGCTGCACTGGAAGACGCCGCGGCGAAGTCCGGCGCCGGGTCCTGGCTGGTCACCGACACCGGCCACCACCGGCTGGTGGAGCTCTCCACGGACTTCGAAACGGTGCTGGGCACCTATGGTTCGGGCGAGAAGGGCTACGCCGACGGCGGTGCCGCCGACGCCCGCTTCAACGAGCCGCAGGGCCTCGTGCTGCTCCCGGAGGACGTCGCCGCGAAGGCCGGTTACGACGTCGTGATTGCCGACTCGGTCAACCACCGGCTCCGCGGGCTGTCCCTCACCGACGGCACCGCCACCACCCTCGCCGGCAACGGCATCCAGCGGCTGCTTGAGACCGGCCCTGCGCGGGTGGACGAGGAGGGCGCCGCCTATGGTGCGCGGCTGGAGGCGGACCCGTTGCAGGTTTCGCTGAGCTCCCCGTGGGACGTCGTCTGGTCCGGCAAGCTCAATGCCGTCGTCGTGGCGATGGCCGGCGTGCACCAGATCTTCAGCTTCGACCCGGTTACCGGTGCCGTTTCGATCGTCGCCGGCAACGGTCTCGAGGGCCTGCTCGACGGCCCCGCCGCCGAGGCCTGGTTCGCCCAGTCCTCCGGCCTCGCCGAGGACGCGGACGGCAACATCTGGGTGGCGGACTCCGAGACCTCGGCGCTGCGCAAACTGGTGATCGCCGACGACGGCGCCATCACGGTCGAATCCGCCGTCGGCAAGGGATTGTTCGATTTCGGCTTCCGCGACGGCCCGGCCGCCGAGGCCCGGCTCCAGCACCCGCTCGGCGTGACGGTGCTGCCCGACGGCTCCGTGGCCATCGCCGACACGTACAACGGTGCGGTCCGCCGCTATGACCCCGCCTCGGGAACGGTCTCCACGCTGGCACGCGGGCTGTCCGAACCCTCGGACGTGATTGTGGACCACACCCGGGTGGCCGGCTCTGAGCCGCTGTTGGTGGTGGTCGAGGCCAACAAGCACCAGCTGGTCTATGTGCCGATCCCCAAGGAAGCGCAGCAGGTGGACGAAGGGGCCGCGCAGACCCAGCGCCCCAAGAGCCCGGTGGCTCCCGGGCTCCTGTCCCTGGCCGTCCGTTTCACCGCCCCGACCGGGCAGAAGCTGGACGACCGCTGGGGCGACCCGACGCAGCTGAAGATCTCTTCCACCCCGCCGGAGCTGCTGGTTGCCGGCGGCGGGACCTCCGTGGGCCTGCTCCGCACCCTGGAACTCGCATCCGACGTCCCCGAAGGCGTGCTGCATATTACCGCCCGCGCCGCGGCCTGCGACGGCCCGGAGACCGAAGACGGCGAGATCCCGGAGCACGCGGCCTGCCACCTCTACCAGCAGGACTGGGGTATCCCGGTGCTCCTGCAGGCTGACGGGGACACCGAACTGGTCCTTGACCTGCGCGGGATGGACTAAGGCGCGCCGGACCGGCCCGGTTTTGGCTGCCGGTCCCGCCTGCCGGCGCAGCTAGGGCGGACCGGTCCGGCAATTGCCGGGCCAGTCCGGGCCCACGTTGTCCACATGGCCCCGGCCCTGCCTGCCGGGGCTGGCCGGGCGCCTGCACAGTGGGGCCATGGATCCTGTGCAAATTCTCCTCTCCCAGGGCGGCGTGGCACTGACCCGGGCCGTCATCGCCGGGGGAGCGGGCGAACCGGCCGTGCGCCGTGCGGTGCGGAGCGGCGAAATCCTCCGGGTGGAGCGGGGAGTGCTGGGGCTTCCCGGCGCTGACCCCGAGCTGGTGGCCGCCAAGCAGTCCCGGGCCCTGCTGACCTGTGCCTCCGCGGCACCCCGGTTCAAGCTTTGGGTGTTGCAACCGGCCTCCGTGCCGCACTACTGGCACGGAAACGGACGGCGGAACATTGCCTGTGTCAGCCACCGAACCGCCCTGACCCAGTCGGTTTCGGGAGCGGTCGCGGGACTCCCCGACGTTTTGCTGCACGCCCTTCTCTGCCTGCCGCCCCTGGAGTCTCTGGTCATCGTCGAGAGCGCCTACAACCGCGGCGACATTGACTTGGGGTTCCTGCTCCGGCACCTTCGGGGAAACCGCTGCGGCAAGGCAAGGGACGTGGTGGCCCGGGTTGAGCGGGGCGCGGATTCCCTCTTGGAAACACTGGCACGGGTACTTTTTCGGGACGCTGGCATTGTCACCGAAACCCAGGTGTGGATTGACGGCATCGGCAGGGTCGATTTCCTGCTGGAGGGCTTCCTGATTGTAGAAATCGACGGACTGGCCTTCCATCTTGAGTCACGGCAGTTTAAAAAGGACCGCCGGCGGGATAACGCCTCCATGGTCCAGGGCTTCCCCGTGCTGCGCTTCTTCTACGACGACGTCGTCTACGGCCCGGACGGCGTCCTCGCCCAGGTGCGGGAGGTACTGGCCCGGGGGTCCCAGCGGTGGCCACAGCGGCCCGGGTTTCGTGCCCGGCGGTGACCCCAGGGCCGGGGAACAGGACCTGGCAGGCTCAAAAGCGGGCCGGTTCCGCTCCGGGCAGGCAAACCGGGCGGCCAAACCCGGCCGGCATCTAGTTGCTCAGTTGCGGGGTGAGCTTGATCGTGTCGCCGTCGATGTCCAGGCGGGTGGTGAAACTGAAATCGTGGACCGCGTTGAGTTCCGTGACGGCGCCGGTGAAGAGGTCCTCCTGCCGGGCCTTGATGCGTGCCTTGCCGTCCAGCGGGGCGACCACCCAGCGGCCGCCGAAGGGCTCGATGCTGACGGCGGGATAGTCCGTGATGCTCCAGTCGATGGTCCCCGGCACGATGCGGTTGTTGGTGGTGTGGTAGAACGGGCAGCCCGGCTGGAGCTGCTGCGCCTTATCGGCCTGGTCGGCGCAGTTGTCCAGGAACTCCTTGACCTTGGCGCTGACGGCACCCTTCAGGCCGTCGGTGGCTTGGGTCAGCAGGTTCAGCGGTGCGGTGGGCATGTCCCGGCCGGAGAGCGCTACCCGGGTCGCCGGCGCGGCGAAGAACTGGCCATTCAGGGACGCCTCGTACTCGCCGGGGTAAAACACGGCGAAGGAGTTGCGGCCGTTGGGCATGTTCACCGGAACCCCGTTAAGGGAGGCCTGGTTCGAGTTGACGACCGTGACATCCAGAACCGGCAGCGCGGCCGGCACGAAGGACCAGTCGTGGAAGAACAGCCACTGGGTGCCGGAACTTTGCAGCAGGAACTCGGTGCGCAGCTGGCTCCCGTCGATGGTGTAATCGACCGGCACCATGACCTGGTTGCCGCCCCGGTTCTCCGCAGCCCCGACTTTCACTCCGGAGATCTTCGCGGCCGCGGTCTTCAACGCATCCCCGTCCAGCATCGCGGCGTTGCTCTGCGGAACGGTGGCCCGCAGCAGGCCGAGGGCCTTGGCGCCGTCGCCCTTCTGCAGGGCATCCAGATACTCGCGCACCGGCTGCTGCGGGCTGGCTATGGAATTGTTCACCAGATTAATGGCCACGACGGCGCCGGCCACGGCGAGCATCAGGCCCAACAGCCACAAGGCTGCAATCCTGACCAACGCCTGACTCATCTGCACGTACCTTAGGTTACCTGCACGCCCGCTGAATGCAGGTGTTGCCGGACGACGGCGGGAGGTCAGGGCACGGCGGGTACTGTCCGGCGGTGCCTAGCGGCGCCTAGCGGCGGCGCCGGGACGCCGTGCCGAACACGCCGCGAAGCAGTTCCCGGCCCAGCTGGCTGCCCATGGACCGGACCATGCTCTTGAGCCCGCCGCCAAGGGCCCCGCCCAGTGCGCCGACGATTTCGCCGGCCACCCCGCCGCCGGCGGGCGCCTGCGGTTCCGGGACCCGCCGCAGCGGCGGTGCCTCCCGGCTGCTGTCCTGCCCCGGTGCGGGCCGGCTGCTGGGCCGTCCCAGGACTTCTTCTTCGATCTGGCGGGCGTCCGCGTCCACGGCGTTGGGGGAATTGCCGGCCGCGGGGCCGGTCGTCGCTGCCGACTGGCCTGCCAGCTTCTCGTAGGCCGAGACGTTGTCCACGGCGGTGCCGTACTTGGCCAGCAGGGCGGAACCGGCCACGGTGCTTTTGACGAGGTCGTCCGTGCTGGGTCCCATGACCGATTCCGGGGAACGCAGCCGGGTGAGCGCAACCGGCGTCGGCGCGCCCTTCTCGTTCATGACG
Source organism: Arthrobacter sp. (assembly GCA_026393275.1). GTDB lineage: Bacteria > Actinomycetota > Actinomycetes > Actinomycetales > Micrococcaceae > Arthrobacter. Next base: position 104,825 of record JAPLAM010000031.1, on the reverse strand, counting down.
GTGACGACGGCCTCGCCGATCCCGGCGGAGGTGAGGGTTTCCTCAAGGTCGTAGTCGCTGACCGGGAACGTGGAGACGGTCGCTTTCAGGGCCTTGGCGTCTTCCGGGGTGAACGCGCGGAGGGCGTGCTGGATGCGGTTGGCCAGCTGGCCCAGGACGTCGGCGGGCACGTCCTTGGGCGTCTGCGTGACGAAGAAGATCCCCACGCCCTTGGAGCGGATCAGCCGGATGGTCGTGGTGATGGCGTCCAGGAAGGCCTTGGAAGCGCCGTTGAACAGCAGGTGCGCTTCGTCCAGGAAGAACACCAGCTTGGGTTTGTCCAGGTCGCCGGCCTCGGGGAGGTCGTGGAAAAGGTCCGCCAGCAGCCACATCAGGAACGTCGAAAACAGCATGGGCTTGGTCTGCAGGGTGGGGAGTTCCAGGCAGGTGACGACGCCGCGGCCGTCCGGGGCGGTCCGGAGCAGCTCCGCGGTGTCGAACTCCGGCTCGCCGAAGAACTTTTCCAGGCCCTGCGCTTCCAGGTTGATCAGTTCGCGGAGGATGACGCCGGCGGTGGCCTTGGACAGGCCGCCCAGTTCCGCGAGTTCGTCCTTGCCCTCGTCCGAGGTGAGGAACTGGATGACGGCGCGGAGGTCCTTGAGATCGATCAGTTCAAGGTTCTTCTGGTCCGCGAAGTGGAAGACCAGCTGAAGGCTGGATTCCTGGGTGTCGTTAAGCTCCATGACGCGGGAGAGCAGGATGGGACCAAAGGACGTAATGGTGGCACGTACGGGGATGCCGTTGCCGTCCCCGCCCAGGGCGAGGAACTCCACCGGGTAGGTCTTGCCGGACCAGACCTGGCCGATGCTCTCGGTGCGGGCCTTCAGCTTGTCCGAGCCGGTGGCGGCCGTGGCGAGGCCGGAGAGGTCGCCCTTGATGTCCGCGAGGAAGACCGGGACGCCGGCGTTCGAAAGCTGCTCGGCCATCATGTGCAGCGTCACGGTCTTGCCGGTGCCGGTCGCGCCGGCCACCAGTCCGTGCCGGTTCATCATCGCCAGCGGCAGCCGGACCTGGGCGTCCTTGTGGAGTTCGCCGTCGACGATCGCGGCTCCCAGCTCGATGGTGGGCCCCTCCAGGGTGTAGCCCTGCTGGATGGTGGCGACTTTATCTGCGGTGGATTTCATGGCCATGCCGTTAGCTTAGCCGGGTCCGGCAGCCCGGACCCGGCGTCGGCCGAAATTACTTTGCGTCGGTCAGCGCCTTGAGGACTTCCTGCGCGACATCCTCGCTGGACTGCGGGTTCTGGCCGGTGATGAGGTTGCCGTCGCGGACCACATGCGAGCTCCAGGCGGCACCGTTCTCGACGACGGCGCCCTTGTCCTTCAGGACGTCCTCCACGAACCACGGGGTGTTCTCGCCGGTGCCGCCGCCGAGTTCCTCTTCGTTGCTGAAGACGGTAACGCGGCGGCCGACGAACGCGAAGGTACCGTCGCCGTCGACGGCGCTCAGCAGGCCGGCGGGGCCGTGGCAGAACGGGGCGATGATCTTGCCCTGGGCATTGGCTTCGGTCAGGAGCTTGCCGAGGTCGGCGTCCTTGAAGAGGTCCGCCATCGGGCCGTGGCCGCCGGGCATGACGATCGCGTCGTAACCGGTGAGCTTGGCGTCGGCCAAAACCAGCGGCGCGGAAAGTTCGGCGTCGATCTCGGCAAGGTAGGCGCGGAAGCCGTCCGCACGGTCCTGGCCGCCGGCGTAATCGGGGGCAAGGCTGACCTCGTCCACGGTGGGCTTGGCTCCGCCCGGGGTGGCGATGTGGACCGTGTGGCCGGCCTTGGTCAGGGTCTGGTGCGAGACGACCAGTTCCTCGGCCCAGTAGCCGGTAGGGTGCTTGCTGCCGTCGCGCATGGTCAGGGAATCGGCGGCGGATACGACCATCAGGATGTTAGCCATGGTGTGCTCCTGTTCTGCCGGCCACGGGCCGGCTGGTGGGTGGTGATAGGGGGGGGTGTGTCTAGCGTGCGGCTTCGAGCTCGGCGAAGGTGGCGTCGTCGAGGACGACGCCGGCGGCGGCCAGGTTTTCTTCGAGGTGCTTGATGGAGCCCGTTCCCGGGATCGGCATCATCACGGGGGAGCGGCGCAGCAGCCACGCCAGCGCTACCTGGGAGGTGGTGGCGCCCAGCCGGGTGGCGGCCGCGTCGAGGGGGCCGCCCGGACGGGCCAGTTCGCCGGCGGAGATGGGGGCCCAGGGGATGAAGCCGATGCCCTTCTCCTCCGCGTATTTCAGGACGTCCTCGGAGCTGCGGTCGGTCAGGTTGTACCGGTTCTGCACGGTGGAGACCGTGAAGTGCTTCCCTGCCTGCTCCAGTTCGGCCACGCTGACCTGGGACAGGCCCAGCGCCTTGACCTTGCCCTCGTCCTGGAGCTCTCGAAGGACGCCGAACTGCTCTTCGGCGTCGACCTTCGGGTCGATCCGGTGCAGCTGCAGCAGATCCAGCGCCTCGACCTTGAGCTTGCGCAGGCTCAGTTCGGTCTGCTGGCGCAGGTACTCGGGCCGGCCCACCGGCACCCACTGGTTCGGCCCGGCGCGGGTGAACCCGACCTTGGTGGCGATCTTCAGGCCGTCCCGGTAAGGATGAAGTGCCTCGGCAAGGATTTCTTCGCTGATGTTGGGCCCATAGGAATCGGCGGTATCGATAAAGTCGACGCCCAGTTCAACGGCGCGGCGGACGACGGCGACGGCGGCGGCCCGGTCGGCCGGCTCGCCCCAAACGCCGTCGCCGACGATGCGCATGGCACCGAAGCCCAGGCGGTGAACCGTGCCCAGGTCCAACAGGTCGATCGTCGCAGACACTTCCTGATGCTGTGTGTTGTCTTGGCTCATGGAAGCGCCAACACGCTAAGGGTGCTGAGTATTCCGCCGCGCTGCCCGCGGGCGAACCGGGCGAGCAGAAATAAGACGGGCACCGGCGTCGTTGGCATTTGTAGGCGTCCGGGCGGTTTCCGGCCCGGCGCACCGGGATCTCCCCACATTTTGCTCCGCTACGAAAGGCCGGCTTTTCCGTGACTGTTCCGCTTTCCATCCTTGACCTGGCAATCATCGGCAAGGGCCAGACGGCGGCAGAAAGCTTCGCCGGAAGCGTCGCCATGGCGCAGCGGGCCGAGGAGCTGGGCTACCGCCGCATCTGGTACGCCGAGCACCACAACATGTCGTCCATCGCATCGTCGGCGACCAGCGTCCTGATCGCCCACATCGCGTCCCAGACCAAGACCATCCGGCTCGGCGCCGGCGGCGTCATGCTGCCGAACCACTCCCCGCTGACCATCGCCGAGCAGTTCGGCACTCTCGAGACCCTGCACCCCGGGCGGATCGACCTCGGCCTGGGCCGTGCCCCGGGCAGCGATCAGAACACCATGCGGGCCCTGCGCCGCGACCCGATGAGCGCTGACACTTTCCCGCAGGACGTCCTGGAACTGCAGGGCTACCTGACCGGCCCCACCCGCATCCCGGGCGTTGAGGCCACCCCGGGCAAGGGCACGAACGTGCCGCTCTACATCCTGGGCTCATCGCTGTTCGGCGCCAGGCTGGCCGCCCAGCTGGGCCTGCCGTACGCCTTCGCCTCGCACTTCGCGCCGAACGCGCTGCAGGACGCTGTGGCAATCTACCGCCGCGAATTCCGGCCCTCCGAGCAGCTCGACGCCCCGCACGTGATCGCCGGCGTCAACGTGATCGCCGCGGATTCCGCCGCCGACGCGCAGGAAATGTTCCAGGCCACCAAACGGGCCCGGGTGTCGCTGTTCTTCGGCAACGGCCGGGTCTTCAGCGACGACGAGGCGGACATGATCCTGGACTCGCCTCAAGGCCAGCACATGGCGCAGATGATGAAGTACTCCGCCGTTGGCACCCCGGCCGCCGTGCTGGAATACCTCGAGGAGTTCACCCGGCATGCCGACGCCGACGAACTGATCGTCGCGCACCAGAGCGCCGCCGTTGAGGACAGGCTGCGTTCCGTGGAGCTGCTCGCCGAGGTTGCCGGGCTGGCCCGCGTCTGAGTCCGGGCCGGAACCCCTAGCAGTCGCGCCGGGCGCCCGCGGACGCCGTCACGGGAAAGATGTGCGGCGCCGCAAACCCGGCCCGGGCGAAAGCCTGGACTATCCCCTCGGCGACCCTGACGGCGACGTCGTTGCGCACCAATGCGATGGCGGCGCCGCCGAAGCCGCCGCCGGTCATGCGGGAGCCGATCGCGCCTAGCTCCTGGGCGCTGGACACCGCCAGATCCAGCTCGGCGGTGGAAATCTCGAAATCGTCCCGCATGGACACGTGCGAGGCGTTGAGGAAGGGCCCGATGGCGGCGGGGCCGGACGTTCGCAGCATGGCGACAGTGTCCAGCACCCGCTGGTTTTCCGTGACCACATGCCGGACCCTGCGGAAGGTCTGAGCGTCCAGCACCGAGGCCGCGCGTGGAAGGTCCTCCGGGCCGAGGCCGCGCAGGCTGCGCACCCCCAGGCTCCGGGCCCCGTCTTCGCAGGAGCGGCGGCGGCTGGCGTAACCGCCGTCGGCGTGGGAGTGGCTGGTGCGGGTGTCGATGACGAGCAGCCCCACTCCGGCGGCGGAGAAGCCCAGCGGGACGGCTTCGGTTCGCAGGCTCTGGCAGTCCAGCAGGATGCCGTGGTCCGGCTCGCCGAGGAGCGAGGCGGACTGGTCCATGATGCCGGTGGGGGCCCCGACTACCCTGTTCTCGGCGAGCTGGCCGACCCGGGCGAGTTCCTGCCGGTCCAGCCCTGCGCCCCAGAGTTCGTTCAGGGCCAGCGCCACCGAACATTCGACCGCGGCGGAGGAGGACAGGCCGGCTCCGGCCGGGACGTCGGAGCTGAGTGCCAAGTCCACGCCGGTCAGCCGCCCGGCGTCGCGTCCCTCCTGCCGCAGGGCCTCGGACATTGCCCAGGCGACGCCGAGGGGATAGGCGGCCCAGCCGCTCAGGCCATCGGGATCCAGGTCATCGAGGCTGAGCTCCACCACGCCGGGGAAGGAACTGCTGGCAACCCGCACCATGCGGTCGGCCCGGGACCGGGCTGCCACGGCGGTCCGCTTATCGATTGCGAGGGGAAAGGCGAAGCCGTCGTTGTAGTCTGTGTGTTCGCCGATCAGGTTCACCCGCCCGGGGGCTGACCACACGCCATCGGGCGCGGTGCCGAACTGGCTGGAAAAGTAGTCGCGGCCGCGCTGAAGAAGTTCGGTCATGGCTGTGCGGGGCCTTCCTTGTCGATGGCGTGCTCGATGGCGTTCCGGAGCCGGGCGGCGGCGGTTTCCGGCGGGATGTCGGCGATGAATGCCCCCATCGCCGCTTCGGACCCGGCCAGGTACTTCAGTTTGGTTTCCTCCCGCCGGGGCGACGTCAGCTGCAGCATCAGCCGGATCTCGTCCCGGTGGGCGTTCACGGGGGCCTGATGCCAGGCCGAAATGTAGGGGGTGGGGGTGGTGTACAGCTCGTCAACGCCGCGCAGCAGCCGTCGGTACAGCCGCGAAAACTCTGTCCGCTCCGCGTCGCTGGTGGCCGCCAGATCGGGGACGTGCCGGTGCGGCAGCACGTGGACTTCCAACGGCCAGCGCGCCGCGAAAGGAACGAACGCCGTCCAGTGCTCGCCCTGCAGCACTACCCGCTCCGATTGCCGTTCGAAGCCGAGGATATCCTCGAACATCCCGGCCCCGTAGTTCTCGATCGAACGGGCCAGTTGGGCCGTGCGGGGGGTGATGAACGGGTACGCATAGATCTGTCCGTGCGGGTGATGCAAGGTCACGCCGATCGCCTCGCCCCGGTTCTCGAAGGGAAAGACCTGTTCGACGCCGGGAAGCCGGGACAGCGCCGCAGTCCGGTCCGCCCAGGCCTCCACCACCGTGCGCATCCGGGACAAGGACACCCCGGCGAGCGACCCGGTGTGTTCCGGTGAAAAGCACACCACTTCGCAGCGCCCCACCGACAGCCGGCTGCGGCCAAGCCCCACACTGGCGAGGTCCGCGAGCCCTTCGGGCGCGCCCGGTCCGGAGACCGAGGGGCCGAACGCCGGGGACTTGTTCTCGAATACGGCAACATCGTAGAGACTCGGAATCTCCGAGGCGTTCCCCGGCGAGGCGGGAGCGAGGGGGTCCAGGTGTGAGGGCGGCAGGACCACCCGGTTCTGCCGGGCCGCCGCGATGGAGATCCACTCGCCCGTCAACACGTCCTGCCGCATCGTTGCCGTCGGCGGACGCGCCGCCGGCTCGCGAAGGTCCGGTCCGCGCCCGGACGGAAGCGAGGAGTCGGCGTCGTCGAAGTAGAAGAGGTCCCGCCCGTCGGAGAGCGTATAGGCGCGCTTGGTGATCTGGCCCATGTTAAGCACCCACGCGACGAACGCCCAGGAGCAGCCCGTGCTCGGGGTTCAGGACCGGCATGGGCAGGCCGGACGCCGCCAGGAAGCGTCCGCTCGCCTCTATCCCGCCGTCCAGCCAGGCCGGCGGCAGGGCGTGCTTGAAGGCGCGTCGATCGTCAGGGGCCGGGTAGAGGGCTTCCAGCCGGTAGCGGACGTCCGGGTCCAGGCCCGGCAGGCAGACCCGCCCCGGAATCTCGGCGAACGACGTCGCGACGCAGACCAGCGCGTAGAGCGCTTCGCCGCCGTCGTGGGAGACGACGCCGTGCAGCCGCAGGGCCGGATCGGGCTCGTCGGCCCGCACCATGCGCCCGCTGTGCAGCAGGGGACGGTACTCCTTGAACAAGCCGATCGCCGCCGCCAGTTCGCCGCGCTCGGCCGGGTCGAGGCGCCGGACGTCCCATTCGAGACCGAAGTGGCCAAACAGCGCGGTGATGGCCCGGAACGAGAGATCGTGGGTGCGGGCCGTGGTGTGGCTCGTGGTGGGCCCGATGTGTGACCCGACGAGCTCCGGCGGCACCACCATGCCGGTCCACCGCTGGACCGTCTGCCGTTCGAGGGCGTCATTGCAGTCGGAGGCCCAGATCCGATCCGTGCGTTCCAGGATGCCAAGGTCAACGCGGGCTCCCCCGGACGAGCAGCTTTCGACCTCGACCCCGGGGTGGGCGCTGCGCAGTGCGTCCAGGAGTCGATAGACGGCCTGGGTCTGGGCGTGGACCGAGGGCCGGCCGGCGTGGCCCATTTCCGTCAGGTCCCGGTTCTGGTCCCATTTGAGGTAGCCGATCCGGTGCTCGCTCAGGAGGGCATCGAGCCGGTCATAGATGTACTGCCAGGCCTCGGGGTTGACGAGGTCGAGGACCTGCTGGTGCCGCCACCGCTCCGGCAACCGGCCGCCCGCGCCGCCGGTGCCGGCTTCGGGCCGCGGGGCGGGTCCGGCGATCCAGTCGGGGTGCGCCCGGGCAAGGTCGGAGTCCTCGTTGACCATCTCCGGCTCGACCCAGAGGCCGAACTCCATGCCGTGGCCGTTCACCGCGTCGATCAGCGGCGCCAGGCCGCCGGGCCAGAGTTCTTCGTCGACGTACCAGTCGCCCAGGCCCGCGGTGTCGTTGCGCCGGCCGCGGAACCACCCGTCGTCGAGCACGTAGCGTTCCACGCCGAGGCCGGCGGCCGATTCGGCGAGTTCGAGCAGGGCCGGCAGCCGGTGGTCGAAGTAGACGGCCTCCCAGACGTTCAGGACCACCGGGCGGGGCTTGCCGGAGACCGCACCGGGGTGGTGCGGGCGCCCGCGGAACCAGGCGTAGAAGGCTTCGCTGATGCCGTCCAGACCGGCTGCCGAGTAGGCGGCAAACAACCAGGGGGTCTCGTAGCGGGAGCCCGGGGCCAGCGTGATTTCTGCGGATCCGAGCAGTTCCGCCGCGCCGATCACGGTCCGGCCGTCGGCAGCGGTGTCGACGAAGCTTTCGTGGTTGCCGCTCCAGCCCAGATGGACGGCCCAGACCTGCCCGTGGCGGTAGCCGAAGCCGCTGGTTCCGGCGGCCAGCAGGAGCGAGGAGTCGTGCCCCGTCCGGCCGTGCCGTCCCGAGCGGACCCACGTGCCCTGATGCAGCGGAAGGCGCTGGGGGTGGGACTCCCGGCACCAGCGGCCGGTCAGGTCAAGTATTTCCGTGGCGGCGCGGCCCACCGGCAGCACCGCGGCGAGCTCCTCGACGGTATAGGGATCCACTCCGTCGTTCGCCAGTGAGTGCCGCAGCTGCAGCAGGCCGCCGTCGTTGAGCCGCAGCTCGGTCCGGACGGTGATGCCGGCGTCGGGGTCGGTCTGGGTGACGACGGCGGATCCGGCGTCCTCCGGGGCGTCCGCCGTTACGGACTCCAGCCGCAGCCGGGCCGAAAATGCCCGGCCGTTGCGGTGGCCGCGGAGCCCGGGACGCCCGCGCCAGCCAGACGAAGCCTGCGGGATCAGGCCCAGGGTCACGGGTGTGTCCAGCGCGGAGTGCGGAACGGGGTCGCGAAGTAGCGCCAGGTCCGGGAGCCCCGGTCCGAGGTCGGCGCCGAAGTGCAGCAGGGCAGGCTCTCCGGTGCTGAAGTCGATGAGCAACGCCGTCCCCGCGCGCCGCAGGTACAGCGGTGCCGGGGGAGTCGGGGTTCCGGCGGTACGGGGATCCGGGGCAACGGTCAGGTCCGGGTTGTTCACTGCAGCTCCAGGCGTTGTCGAGTCGGTTCGGGGCAGGTGGGGCCGGCTGGGTCAGCCGGCAGCGGCGCCGGGATGGGCCGCGGCACCGGTGGGTGCAAGCCGCAGCCGTCCGACGCGTTCGGTGAGGATGCGCCGTGCTTCGCCGCCCAGGCGGTCATCGCTGATGAGCTCGTCGGCGTCCTCTAGGGCGGCAATCGTGCTGATCCCGAGCGTCCCCCACTTCGTGTGGTCGGCCAGGACCACCACCCGGCGTGCCGCGGCGACGAACGCCCGGTCCGTTTCCGCTTCCAGCACGTTCGGAGTGGTGAAGCCGGCGTCGGGGTCGACTCCGTGGACTCCCAGGAACAACACGTCAAGATGCAGCTGCCTCAGCGAGGACGTGGCCAGCGGGCCGACCAGCGCGTCGGAAGGCGTGCGCTCGCCGCCGGTCAGGATCACGGTGGACGGCGAGGAGCCCTGATGGAAGACGTCGGCGATCCGCACCGAGTTGGTGACCACGGTAATCCGCGGCCCGCCGGACAACAGCTGGGCCAGCGCCCACGTGGTGGTGCCGGCGCTTAGCCCCACCGCCATGCCTTCGCGCACCTGGGCGGCGGCCTCCTGCGCGATGGCCATCTTCTCGTCCTTGAGCTGGGTCACCTTCAGCTCGAAGCCCGGCTCGTGGGTGCTGGCCCCGCCGGGCAGCTTGGCCCCGCCGTGGATTTTTTCCAGCGCCCCGGACGCGTCGAGGGCCTCGATGTCACGCCGCACGGTCATCAGCGAAACGCCGAGCATCTTGGCGAGGTCCGCGACGCGGACGATCCGCTCACGCTGGACTTCCGCGAGGATGGCGGAATGGCGGGCTGCGGCTAGCATCTGGTGTCCTTACAGGCTTGAGTGGTGCGATTGGCTGGCGGGGGAGCCAACCAGGCGGGTGGCATGTGAACGGACGACGGCGACGCCTCCAGCCGCGAGGCCGAGCCCGCCGTCGAGTTCGGTGCCGGTGAGCAGGTCAACGCCTTCCAGCGGCAGCCGGACCTCGTCCGTCCCGTGGTTGATGCAGAAGGTCCAGTCCGTGCCGTCCTTGCTGCGCCGGGCGACTTCGACATCGGCCGGAAGGTCAGGAACGAGTGGCTGCACCCCGGCGTCGGCGCAGATGACGGTGAGCAGCTGGCCCAGCCCCTCGGGTGCAAGCGTCGTGGCGACATAGTAGGCGCTGCCGTTGCCGGCGCGGTTGCGGGTCACGGCAGGGGATCCGGCGGCCGGCCCCTCGGCCACGGCCGCGAGGACCTCCGCGCTGGTGGTCCTGCCCAGCTCGTGCCAGCAGGCGCCGCTGCCGAAGTGGCTGAGCGGTATCGACTCGCCGGCCCGCAGCGGAAAGAACTCTTCCATGTGCACCCCGAGGAGGCCGCTGAACGCGCCGGGGTAGCTGCCAAGCCTGATGTGGTCATTTTCGTCCACGATACCGGAGAAATACGTCACCACGAGGTGGCCGCCGGCGCGCACGTAGCCATCCAGGTTCGCCGCCCCGGCGTCGCTGAGCAGGTACTGCATCGGGGCAATGACGAGTCGGTAACCGGAGAGGTCGTCGGTGCTTTGACAGAAGTCCGTGGGGATTCCGGCGCGGTAGAAAGCGTCATGCCAGCGGCGGGGTTCGGCGATGTTGGAGGCGTCGATGCTTGGGTGCGAGTCCAGTTCGGAGGCCCAGCGGGCGTCGGTGTCGTGCAGGATGGCGACGTCGACCCTGCCGGACGCGCCGGTCACCACCGACCCGCTGACCTCCGCCAGGCTGCGCAGCGCCTGGCCCAGCCGGACCACCTCGCGCCAGATCTTGGTGTCCGTGCCGGCATGCGGCAGCAGCCCGGAGTGGAACTTTTCGGCGCCGGCGCGGGACGCGCGCCACTGGAAGAACAGGGCGCCGTCCGCGCCGCGGGCAATGTGCTGCAGGGAATTGCGCAGCATTTCCCCGGGGGCCTTGGCGATGTTCCGGGGCTGCCAGTTGACGGCCGAGGTGGAATGTTCCATAAGCAGCCAGGGCTTGCCCTTGGCCCAGCCGCGGGTGAGGTCAGCCGTGGCCGCCAGCTCCTGGAAGTTCCGCGGGTCCTCGGCAATGAGATAGTGGTCGTTGGAGACCACGTCCATGTGTTCGGACCAGCGCCAGTAGTCCACCGGCTGGTGCAGGCCCATGTTGAAACCCATGAAGTTGGTGGTCACAGGATGTCCCGAATGGGAGCGGATGATCGCCGCCTCAGCCTTGTAGCACTCAAGCAGTTCGTCGGAGGAATAGCGGGCGAAGTCCAGTTGCTGGGTCGGATTGACCCAGGTTCCCGAGGTCCGCGGCGGAAGGATCTCCGCCCAGGCGGAGTAACGCTGTGACCAGAAGGCGGTGCCCCAGGCAGCGTTCAGCGCCTCTACGCTGCCATAGCGGCGTTCCAGCCAGCGCCGGAAGCCGGCGGCGGCGCCGTCGGAGTAGTCAGGCTGGTTATGGCAGCCGTATTCGTTGTGGACGTGCCACATGACGACGGCGGGGTGGTCCTTGTACCGCCCGACGATCTGCTCGGTCAGGGCCGCGGCCGCACGGCGATAGTCCGGGCTGGAGGCGGCGAAGGCCTGCCGGGAACCGTAGCTATGCCGCACGCCGTCGGCCGTCACAGGCAGCGACTGGGGGTACTTGTGGCTGAACCACGGCGGCGGGGAGGCGGTGGCGTTCGCGAGGTCCACCCGGATGCCGTTGGTATGCAGTAGCTCCAGGACCCGGTCCAGCCAGCCGAACTCGTAGGTTCCCTCCGCCGGTTCCAACAGGGACCAACTGAAGATGCCGACGCTGACCAGGTTCACGCCGGCCTCGCGCATGAGCCGGACGTCCTCGGCCCAGGTCTCCTCGGGCCACTGTTCCGGGTTGTAGTCTCCGCCGAACGCCAGCATGGGGGAACCTTCAGAGCCGAGGCGCGCGGTGATGTAATCCATGGCATTGGTGGTGTCCAAAATTATCCTTTGCTGGAGCCGAGTGTCAGGCCGGCCACGAAGTGCCGCTGAAGCGCGAGGTAAATGACCAAGGCCGGGATCGCGGTGATCATGGCGCCGGCGGCGATCAGGTTGTAGTTGGAGAGGAACTGGCCCTGCAGGTTATTGACGGCCGTGGTGAGCGGAAGGCGGTCCCCGCTTTGCAGGAACAGCAGCGGCCAGAAGAAGTCGTTGTAGATAAAGATGACTTCGAGGGTGCCCATGGCCGCCAGGGCGGGCCGGCACAACGGCAGGATGATGTCCCAGTACTGGCGCCAGACCCCGGCCCCGTCAACCAGGGCAGCCTCGGTCAGTTCGGACGAGAGCGCCTTCATGTAGTTGGACAGGACGAAGGTGACGAAGCCTATCTGGAAGGCTGTGTCGACCGCGATCACGCTGATGTACGTATTGAGCAGGCTGCCGGAATCGCTGATGCTGTAAGGCAGCTGGAGCAACTTGAACATTTCGAACAGCGGGGCCGCGAGGACCTGCGGCGGCAGGAGGTTTCCTGCCGTGAACATGATCAAGAGCGTGACGTTGAACTTCCAACTGACCCGGCTCACGGCGAACGCCATCATCGAGGCGAAGAAGAGCACCAGGAGGACGGAGGGGATGGTGATCAGGGCGGAATTCCAGGCGTACTGGGCGAATCCGCCCTGGGTCCAGGCCTGGATGAAGTTGTCGAAGTTGAAGGATCCCCCGAGGCTGAAGTACCCGTACTTGTCCGTGTCAGCCTTCGGGCGGAGTGCGGTGAAGACGGTCCATGCCAGGGGGATAAGCCACATGACGGCCAGCACGGTGAGGAAGATGTGGATGCCGTAGTGCCGCTTGCCGCGCTTGCGGGCCGGCCGGCCGGGGACCGGGCGGGACCGTCTCCCGTCGGCGGAGTGGCCGGCCGCGGCGTCGGTGGGCTGGAGGATGCTCATGCCTCTTTGTCCTTTCCAAAGGCCCGGGACAGGTAGAACGTGATGGGTACCAGGGAAATGACCAGGAGGATGACGGCCAGGGCCGATCCGACCCCGATGACCTGGCCCTCGCCGACCAGGTTTTGGATGACCAGGGCACTGATGAGTTCAAGTCCGTTGGTGCCCCGGTTGATGACGTAGACAATGTCGAAGGCCCGCAGCGACTCGATCACGGTGATGACGATGATGATGACGTTCACGGGCCGCATCGCCGGGAAAATGACGCGGAAGAAAGTCTGCACGGCGCTGGCGCCGTCAATCTGCGCGGCTTCGCGCAGAGTGGGATCGACGCCCTTGAGCCCGGCCAGGTAAAGGATCATGACGTAGCCGGCGTGCCGCCACGTCGCGGCGACGAGGGCGGCCCAGATGTTGACGCCGGAGTCGCCGAACCAGTCCACGGCGTGGGGTGTTCCGGCGGTGCCGAGCAGGAAGTTCAGGAGGCCGCTGTCGCGGTTGTAAAAGAGCTGCCAGATAACGCCGATCAGTGCCAGGGAAAGCATCACCGGCGTGAAGAAGACACTCTGGTAGATCCGGCTTCCCCGGATGTTCTGGTCCAGCAGAATGGCCAGCAGGAGTCCCAGCGGGGTCGCGACGACCGCTAGGAACAGCAGCCAGAGAACGTTGTGCTGCACGGCGGGCCAGAACGGAGGGTAGTTCGCCGCGATGAAGTCGTAGTTGCTGAGCCCTGCAGGTTTGATGTCATCCAGACTCAGCCCATTCCAGCGGGTGAAGGACAAGGCTGCCGAGAGCAGGGTGGGGATCCAGACCAGTGCCAGTTGGATCATGGTGGGCAGGCCCACCATGAGGCCCAACACCCACTTGTCGCGGCCGGAGAGCCGCCGGACCCGCCTTGCCGGGGCGGCGGCGGTGGGCTGCGCCCCGGCAGGGTTCGTTTCGGTTGATGTACTCACTGGAACTTATTCCTTAGGACCGAATTCGGATCGACTGGATATCACTGGGCGGCGTAGAGCGACTTGGCCTGGGCTTCAAGGTTCTTGACATCCACGTTGCCGTCCTTGATGAACGACTGGAGGGCCGGGATCATGACGTTGTTTGCCATGGCCGGCAGGGCGTCCCGGTCGAAGAACTGGCTGATGCTCTTGGCGTTGGCGATGACGTCGGCCATCTTCTTGTTCAAGGGCGTGAACTTGGACGTATCGGCGCCCTTGGCGGCGGCGATGTTCGACGAGTCCACGGAGGCGTACACATCCTGTCCCTCGGCGGTGCCGAGGTAGGCCAGGAGGTCCCGGGCGGACTGGTTCTGGCCCCCCTTCTTGGACAGCAGGAGCCCGTCGATCGGTGCCTCGACGGCGTCACGGCCCTCCATCGCCAGTTCCGGGAAGGGGAAGAAGTCGATGTCGTCGGCGATGGCCTTGTCCGTGTACTGCTGGGTGAGGAAGGATCCCAGCAGGTACATGCCGGACTTCTTGTCGGCGAGGTTCTTCGCGGAGTCCTGCCAGGTCATACCCAGGGCGTTGGGGTTCTGGAAGGGCAGGAGTGCCTTCCAGGTATCAAAGACGTCGCTGACCTTCTTCTGATCCCAGGATTCCTTGTGGGCCGTGAGGTCCATGTGGAACTGGTACCCGTTGAGGCGCATGTTCAGGTAGTCGAAGGTCCCCATCGCCGGCCAGCCGTCCTTGTCGGCGAACTCGATCGGGATGAGGCCGTCGGCCTGCATCTTCTTGGCCAGCGCGGTCAGCTGGTCGAAGGTGGTGGGAACCTCGTAGCCCTTAGCGGTCCACAGGCTCTTGCGGTAGAAGAAGCCCCACGGGTAGTTGTAGTTCGGCACGAAGTACATCTTGCCGTCGGGGCCGGTGGAGGCCTTCTTCATCGCGTCAGAATAGTTGCCGCCGATCTTCGCCCAGACGTCGTCGATCGGCGCGAGCAGTCCCTTGCCGGCGTAGTACTGCATGCGGTATCCGGCGAACCAGGTGAAGGTGTCGTCAGGACTGCCCTGGAGGTAGGTGTTGATTTTGTTCTGGAAGTCGTTGTGCGGAACCACGTTGGTGGTGACTGCGACGCCGGACTTTTTCGTGAAGGCATCCGTGAACGCCTTATAGGCGGCCTTGGGTACTTCGTCCGACGATCCTGAGCCGAAGCTTACCGACTTGCTTCCCCCGCTGGCCGCAGGGCCGCTACCGCCGGTGCATGCTGCCAGCAGGGGCGCGCCGGCCATTGCAACGGCGCCGGCGCCGAACGTCTTCAGCAGTGTCCTCCGGTCCCACCCGCCCTGGCCGGAAGCCCGGTGCAACGCGTCTTCGTGCATGGTCATGATTTCTCCTTTGAAACAACGCGGATGGTGTGAAGCAGATCACATAATGAACCATCATAATCGCACAATAAAGAACGTCAAGTAGCAAAAAGGAACATTTTGATCGTTCCGAGGCCGGAACCACGCGCCGTTCCCGCGCAGTCCCGGCGGTCGCGGATGTTACATAGCTGAAACCGTCGGGACACCCGCGCGAAATCGGGCCGACAGGATACTGGAAGCACGCCCTTACGAGCGGGCTCACGCAGGCATTGGGGACTAATCAAAGGACTCCGCGCATGCCCACTCCGTTCAACCAGTCCTTGGCCGACACGGCCCTTCTGACGAAATCGCTCCCGCTGGGCCTGCTCCGCGCTTTTGTCCAGACCAACGCCGCCGACGACGGCCTGACGCCGCAGCTGCTGGCGGAACTCAAGATCCTGGCCTGCACGCCCGGGCTGCTCGTGGCCTGCAACTACGGCGGGACCCTGTGTGCCGCGGAGGGCATTTCCACCGAGACCCTGCCGCTGGGCAGTGCGGCAATTGCGCTCCGGGCGCTGGCCGCCCTCCCGAACACCCACGCCGCCGTCATCTCGGGTCGGTCCCTGCGTGACCTGGCTGCCGTCTCGCGGCTCCCGGCCGAAGTCCACCTGGTCGGCTCGCACGGCGCCGAATTCGACATGGGCTATGCCCACGGGCTGTCCCTGGCCACCGAGTCGGTACTGCAGCAGACCAGCCAGGCGCTCGCCGAAACCGTGGGCGCATACCGCGGTATCACCATCGAACGGAAGCCCGTTGCCGTGTCGGTGCATACCCGCCCGGCAGCCCCCGACGTCGTCGCGCTGGCCACGCGGCAGGCCGAGGAAATCGCCCGGGCGCACGGGCTGTCTTTCATTGTCGACGGCTCCGTGCTGGACCTGTCCGTAGTCGAGCCGGCAAAGGCTGACGCCCTGGAACACCTGCGCTCCATGCTCGGCGTCAGTGCGGCTCTGTACGCGGGGGACGCCGCCAGCGATGAGCTGGCGATGAAGACCCTGCGAGGACCGGACATGGCGCTGCGGGTAGGGGAGGGCCCGACGGTGGCTGGTTACCGGCTTCGGGATCCGGAGTCCTTTTCCAGGGTCCTTGCCATCCTCTTCGAACTCCGCCGGGCCTGGCTGTTCGGAGAGGACGCCGTCGGACTGGAGCGGCATTCCATGATCGGCAACGGGTCCTCGACGGCCCTCATCACGCCCGACGCCAGGATCTGCTGGATGAGCCACCCGCTCCCCGACTCAGGATCCCTCTTCGCCCACCTTCTCGGCGGCGACGCGGCCGGTCATTTCTCGGTCGAGCCGGTTAAGGCCTCCCAAGTCCTGGGCCAGCGCTATGTGGACAGCACCATGATTGTGGAAACCCGCTGGGCGGATGTTACCGTCACCGACTACCTGGAGCCGGCGCCGGAAGGCGTGACCAGCCTGGTCCGGGTCCTGTCCGGCACCGGAACGGCGCGGATCGTTTTCGCACCCCGTCCGGACTACGCCAACGCATCCTTCAGCATGGAGGCCCGGGGCGAGGAGCTGCACGTCGTGGGCACCGCTGATCCCATCACCCTGCTGGCGCCCGGGGCTGACTTCGCCATCAGCTCGGACGGGCGGCATGCCACCGCCACCGCCGAAGTGGACCTCCGGCGCGGCCCGGTGGTGCTGAACCTGCGCTGCGGCGACACGGCACCCCAGCGCACGGAGGTGCCGGAGGAAAACTCGCGCCGCGCCGCAGTCGCACATCATTCCCGGCGCTGGGTGCAGTCACTGCAGCTGCCCTCCGTGAAACCATCCCTGGTCCGCCGCTCCGCCCTGGTGCTCCGGGCCCTGGCCCACGAGCCTACCGGCGCTGTCCTGGCGGCGCCCACCACGTCGCTGCCGGAGGGAATCGGCGGCACCCGGAACTGGGACTACCGGTACTGCTGGCTGCGCGACGGCTCCATGACGGTCAACGCCCTGGTGGATCTCGGATCGACCTCGGAGGCGGATGGTTTCCTGGCCTGGCTGGGGCGGATCCTGGCCCACGCGCCCGGCCCTGAATGGCTTCACCCGCTGTACTCGGTGACCGGGTCGCCGCTGTCCACCGAAGCCATCATCGAAAGCCTGCCCGGCTATGCGGGCTCCCGGCCGGTCCGGATCGGCAACGCCGCGGACCATCAGGTACAGCTGGACGTCTTCGGGCCGATCGCCGAGCTGATCGATGCCCTGGCCGCCCGGCGCGGCAATTTGGCCGACGCCCACTGGGAGCTGATGGTGCAGATGGCCTCGGCCGTGCTGGCCCGCTGGCACGAGCCGGACCATGGGATTTGGGAGGCCCGGCGGGCGCCGCGGCACCACGTCTACTCCAAAGTGATGTGCTGGGTGACGCTGGACCGGGCGCTGCGAACGGCCGCGCGGCACGGCCGGACACCGCTGCCCGCCTGGAAACCCGCCGCTGACGCAATCCGGGACGAGGTCCTGCGCGAAGGCTGGGACGAGAGCTCGGAATCCTATACCGTCGCCTACGACAGCCCGGACCTGGATGCCGCCGTGCTGCACATTGGCCTTTCGGGGCTGCTCGATGTCAGCGACCAGCGCTTCCTGGACACAGTAACGGCGGTGGAACGGGAACTGCGGGTCGGCCCCACGGTGTTCCGGTACCGGTACGACGACGGTCTGCCGGGCCTGGAGGGTGGCTTCCACATCTGCACCACCTGGCTGATCGAGGCCTATGTGGCGGTCGGTCGGATCGAGGAAGCGTGGGACCTGTTCGACCAGCTGGTCAACCTCTTCGGGCCGACCGGGCTGCTGCCGGAGGAGTACGACCCCGGGACCGAAACGCATCTGGGAAACCACCCGCAGGCCTATTCGCATCTGGGTTTCATCCGCTGCGCCAGGCTGCTGGATTCGCTGCCCAGGAATTAGGGCTTCTGCTGGCTATTCGCAGGCGATTCCATCGCCGTCGCGGTCCAGCTTGCTGCTGTAACCGGGTTGCCCGCGTCGGATGGGGGCCGCGCCGGCGGCCCGAACGGCCGCGCAGTTGGCGTAAGAGACACCAGCCGGGGCCGGTGCCGGCGCGGCCGGGACGGGAGCCGGAGCCGGAGCGGGAGCAGCCGGGGGCGCCTGCGCGGGGGCCGGCGGTGCGGCCTGCGCAGGTGCCTGTTCATTGGTTGGGGCCAAGGCGTCAGGGCAGTCGCCCAGGATCCTGGCCATGGCGTCGTGCTCGGCCTGGGTGACCCACAGGGCGTAACTCGCCTTCACCGAAATCTGCCGCGCCACGTAGGCGCAACGGTAGGACTTGTTCGCTGGCAGCCAGGTGGCGGCGTCGCCGTCGCTCTTTTGCATGTTCGCGGGGCCGTCCACCGCCAGGAGGTTCAACGGATCGTTGGCGAAGGCCAGGCGCTGGGCCGGGCTGAGCTGTTGCGCGCCCTTCTGCCAGGCATCGCTGAGCGCGACCACGTGGTCGATCTGAACCGCGGTGCTGGTGCTGTTTCCGCGGACGAAGTTGATCAGCTTCGCGGTATAAGGGTCATTCAGGGCGCCGGAGAGCACGACGCAGTCCCGGGTCCCGGCCTTGAAGGCGACCGCCGTGAGGTCCCGGCGGAGCGTGTCATTGCGGGTATCGCAGCCGTTGTGGTCGACGTCGGCCCAGGCCTGGCCGAACTGGTCGCGGGAGTAACCGGTCTTCGGGGCCCGGCCCTTGACCGGGAGGGTTGCCAGCACGTCCAGTGCCTTGCTGGCGTAGGCCGGCTGCTGACGCGGAGCCGAGGCTCCGGCCACGGTGACGCCGGGAGCGGTGTCCGGATCCAGCGGGGTGCCGTCGTCGGCCGTCGCGGTCGGCGTCGACGAGGGGGCCGCGGAGGATGTGGCCGAGGCGCTTGAAGAGGCAGTTTCGGCGCCGGGGTTGGCGGCGGCTGGCGCAGGACCGGCGCAGGCGGTGGACGCGACCAGCAAGAGCAAGGCCGCCCCGCAGGCGATCCAGTCGACGGCGCCCGTGCGCCGGGCTGTTCCCGAGGCGGCGCTGGTTGAAGCGTGCCTGCCTGCGTCAACGGCGCCTGAAATAAGCCTGCCCGAAATGAACCTGCGCAATCGTTCCCCCAATTCGTGCGTAATTCCCGGCCGCTTTCGGCCCGTCCCAGCCTACCGGCGGGGTCCCAGGCGCCGGGTCAGGGCCACGCCGGGGTTCCGTGTCGGCGGCCCTCAGGCGAGGAGCAGAGCCACCCCGATCATGGCGGGGACGGCGACCACGGTGGTGATCAGGACGGTGTCCTTGGCGACGGTGAGTCCGGTCCGGTACCGGTTGGCCACCACAAAGACGTTCTGCGCCGTGGGCAAGGCGGACGTGACCACCACCGCGAAAAGCGCCTGATCTGCCAGGCCGAGCGCGAAGCGGGCGAAGAGGAACGCCAGCAGCGGGTGCACGATGAGCTTGAAGCCGCTGGCCAGCAGGGTGTCGGTCCGGCGCGCGGCCGAGGCGTGCAGCGGACGGGACCCGTTCAGGCTCATGCCAAAGGACAACAGCATGGCCGGGATCGCGGCCCCGCCGATCAGGTGGATGGGTTGCAGGACCAGGGCCGGAACCTCCCAGCCCGTCCCCGCAATGAGCAAACCCAGCCCGGACCCCACGATCATGGGGTTCCGCAGGATCATGAGCACGAAGCTCAGCGGCGTTGTCCGGTGGGCGCTGGTGGTGGCATCCAGGACCATGAGGAACAACGGCGTGAAGAAGGCCAGTTGGAAGATCAGCAGCGGCGCCACGTAGCTGGCGTCGCCCAGGACGAACACTGCGATGGGAATGCCGAGGTTGGCGGAGTTGGCCAGCGATGCGCTCATCGACGACACCAGAGCTTCCGGCAGGTCGCGCTTCAGCAGGAAGCGCACGACGCCGAAGTAGAGGGCCGCCGTCGTGACCGCGCCCACCGCGGTCACCAGCAGCGGTGCGGCGAAGACGTCGTGCAGTTTGGCCTTGCTGAGCGTCTCGAACAGAAGGGCCGGGCTCGCCACAAAGAAGGTCAGGGCGCTGAGGACGGACCGGGCGTTCTCCCCCAGGATGTTGCGCCGGCCGACGAACATGCCGACCAGGATGATGAACCAGACGACGAAGAAACCGGCAAGGACGCCTAGCACGCGGCTGTCCGTGACGGGACGGGCAGGGGAGGGGCGGCGATCACCATCCCACAATAATCAGATTTGCCCGCGGTCGGCCGAGGCCGGGCCGCGGGCGGACCGCTAGTTCAGGGTGGCGTTGTTCAGCGCGTACGGCGGCCGCAGGAGACCTGCAGTGTGGCCCTCGGCGGGATCGTTGCCGATCTGGACCACCTTGTTGTCCTTGTCCACATGGACCACCTTGGGGGTGTAGGCCTTGGCCTCTTCCGTGGTCATCTGGGCATAGGTAATCAGGATGACGAGGTCGTTCACGTGCATCAGGTGCGCTGCGGCCCCGTTGATGCCGATGACGCCGGAACCGCGCTCGCCGGCGATGGTGTACGTCTCAAGCCGGGCGCCGTTGGTGACGTCCACGATCGCGACGAGTTCGCCGGGGAGGATGTCGGCGGCCTCGAGGAGGTCCAGGTCCACGGTGACCGAGCCGACATAGTGAAGGTCCGCGTGGGTGACCGTGGCGCGGTGGATTTTGGACTTGAAGATTGTTCGATTCATAACAGAATCAGTCTAGCGCTGGCGCCGCCGGTCCGCTGTGAGCCAGCAGACACCGACGGGACCCTGGACGGACCCCGGCGGATGCGCGTTCAGGCGGCCGGTGCGATGGACGCGGCGGTCTCGGCGAGGATTTCGCGGGCCGCCAGGATGGCAGGGCGAGTGGCGCTGGAGCGGCGCACGGACGTGAAGACGGTGCGGTGCGGATTACCCGGGAGTTCGAGCAACTGGGCCGTGGTGCCCCGGCCGGTCCACACCAGGTCCGGCAACAGCGCCACCGCATTGCCCGATTCGATCAGCCGGATCTGCGCCTGAAGATCGGCGGTTTCAAAGCGGACATCCGGTTCAAACCCGGCGCTCCGGCAGGCCTGCTCGGCCCAGTGCCGGGACGCCGCGCCGCGGGGCTCCATCACCCAGGGCAGTCCCGCGGTATCGGCGAGCGAACTGATCGCAGGGCGGTCCGGCGACGCCGGGGGGACGGCCAGCCTGATCGCGTCGCCGGTCAGGCGGATCCGGTCCAGTTCGGCATAGCGGGGCGCCGCGTGGCCCGGATACTGTTCGGCAATGACCAGGTCGAAGTCCCGTGCCCAGGTTTCGTGGAGGGCTGTCTCGGGTTCCCGCTGGATCATTTCGACCCGGACCTCGGGGTAGCTGGCGGACATCCGGGTCAAGGCGTCGGGCATCAGCGCGAGCGCCGCGGACTGGAAGACGGCGATCCGCACCGTGCCGGTCACCGTGGTCAGCGAGGCCGCGAGATCGGCCTCCGCCTGCTCGAGCGTTTCCAACAGCTGGGCGGTGTGGGCCACGAGTACTTCGGCCTGCGGAGTGAGCTGCACCCGGCGGCCCGTTTTCCGCAGGAGTTCGACGCCGGCTTCCTTCTCCAGCAGCGCCAGCTGCTGCGAGACCGACGACGGGCTGTACTGCAGCGCTTCCGCGACTTCGGCGAGCGTGCCGCGGATCTTGAGTTCGCGCAGCAGGCGCAACCGCCGGACGTCAAGCATCAATATTCCTTTGTGAATTCTAATGGTTATTGATTAGGAGAATTCACTTTATCTAACGGAATCAGGCTTGCATACTGTTGTCACCGAGTAAGCCCCATCACAGGGCGGATTGATGGGCGACACCTCAATGCGGGAGGCCCCGATGAGCACCAGAGATTTGACGAAATCGATCATGCGGCGCAAGCCCATCGATGATATTGAAGAAGAGAACAAACACAGCGGCCTGTTCAAGAGCCTGGGACTGTGGCAACTGACAGCCATCGGCGTCGGCGGCATCATTGGCGTCGGCATCTTCTCGCTGGCAGGCCTGGTGGCCCACGGCAGCCAGGGCGAGCCCGGCGTCGGCCCCGCCGTGTTGGTCTCCTTCCTGATCGCGGGCCTCGCGTCCGCAGCGGCAGCCCTGTCCTACGCAGAATTCGCGGGCATGATTCCCCGGGCCGGTTCGGCCTACACCTACGGGTACGTGGCGCTGGGCGAGGTGTTCGGCTGGTTCATCGGCTGGGACCTGTTGCTGGAATACGTAGCGATCGTGGCGGTGGTGGCCATCGGCATTTCCGGCTACTTCGCCGCGTTCCTCGCCGGAATCGGCCTCCAAATGCCCGCCTGGATGACCTCGACGTTCGATGAGGGGACGGGCGGCGTCGTCAATATCCCCGCGATTGCCGTCTGCCTGCTCGTGACGTGGATTCTCTCCCGCGGCACTAAGACCTTCGGCCGGTTCGAGCTGGTGGCGGTGGCCATCAAGGTGGTCCTGATCCTGTTCATCATCGGCCTCGGCATCTTCTACATCAACACCAACAACTACAACCCGTTCATGCCCAGCGGCTTTGGACCCGTGCTGGCCGGCTCCGCCACGGTGTTCTTCGCAGTGTTCGGCTACGACGCCATGAGCACGGCTGCCGAGGAGGCCACGGACGGGAAGAAGCACATGCCGAAGGCGATCATCCTGTCCCTGATCGTCGCGATGCTGCTCTACGTCGCCGCGACCTTGGTCCTTACCGGCATGCAGAACTACAAGGACATCGACCCCAAGGCCGGCTTCGCCTCCGCTTTCAACGGCGCCGGCCTGCCGGTGATTGCCACGATCATTTCCGTCTTTGCCGTGCTGTCGATTCTGACGGTGATGCTGACCTTCCTGCTCGGCGTCACCCGTGTCTGGTTCTCGATGAGCCGCGATGGCCTGCTGCCGGGGTGGTTTGCCAAGACGGACCGCCACGGCACCCCGCAGCGGGTGACGTGGATTGCGGGCGCTGCCTCGGCGGTGCTGGCCGGCGTCTTCCCGATCAAGGCCGTCGCGGACCTGACGAACATCGGCATCCTGGCCGCGTTCGTCGTCGTCTGCCTCTCCGTGATCATTTTCCGCTACAAGAAGCCGGACGCCCCGCGCACCTTCCGGCTGCCCTTCATGCCGGTGGTTCCGCTCTTCGGCATGCTGGCCTCGGCGTTCCTGATGGTGCAGTTGCACTGGGAGACGTGGGTCCGGTTTGTCGTCTGGCTGGTCGTCGGTTTGGCCATCTACTTCGGCTACGGCCGCAAACACTCCCTGATGAACCCGGACAGCCCGCGGCACGAAGAAGCGGTCGAGATGCACCGCCACATCGGCTAACCGGGAGAAGACGACGACGGCGGTGCCGTTCCGCGCCGCAGCAACTCCCAGAACGCTCCCGCAGGTCCGGTCGTGACTGTCGGGACGCTCCCGCAGGTCCGGTTGCACTACGGGCCGGAGGGGTGGCCGGATGTGCACCCGAGGTGAGGGAGGGTCGGCTGGGTGGGTGCCAAAAATGCGGGAGGGTCGCGGGGAGGTGGAGGCGGCAGAAAGCATCGGTTTTTCTAACCAGTATCGCTCAGGAAACGTCGCTTTATCTTATGAAAATCCGGTCGCATACTGATTCTAGAAACGTCCACATATTGAGAAAGAACGAGTGCTGCCATGACCCATACTTCTACGGATTCCGGGCTTGAAGCCGGCAACGATGCCGTCTCGGAAGGCTCGCCCGTGCTGGAGGCCTCGGCCCTTGCCGAGGACAGCATCGCGCTCGTGCGCCGCTGGCTGACCGAAGCCGCCAAGGTGCCGGTCGATGCCTCCGCCGCGCAGCTCGCCGGCGTGCTGAAGGACCCGAACGGCCTGGACTTCACGGTCGGCTTCGTCGACGGCGTCGTCCGTCCCGAAGACCTTCAGGTCGCCGCGCGCAACCTGGCCGCCCTGGCCCCGAAGGTCCCGGCGTTCCTGCCCTGGTACATGCGCCGCGCAGTCCAGCTCGGCGGCACCGTGGCGCCGGTCCTGCCCCAGGTGGTCATCCCGGTTGCGCGCCGGGTGCTGCGTGAAATGGTCGGCCACCTCATTGTCGACGCGACCGACGCCAAGCTGGGCCCGGCCATCGCGAAGATCCGCAAGGACGGCATCAAGCTGAACGTGAACCTGCTGGGTGAGGCCGTGCTCGGCGAACACGAAGCCTCCCGCCGCCTCGAGGGCACGCACACCCTGCTCGCCCGGCCCGATGTGGACTACGTTTCCATCAAGGTTTCCTCCACCGTGGCACCGCACTCCGTCTGGGCCTTCGAGGAGGCCGTGGAGCACGTCGTCGAGAAGCTCACCCCGCTCTTCACCCGCGCCGCGTCCTTTGCCGCCGGCGGACAGAAGGCCAAGTTCATCAACCTGGACATGGAGGAATACAAGGACCTGGACATGACCATCGCGGTCTTCACCCGGATCCTCGACAATCCCGAGTTCAAGAACCTCGAGGCCGGCATTGTGCTGCAGGCCTACCTCCCGGATGCCCTGTCCGCCATGATCCGCTTGCAGGACTGGGCCGCCGCCCGCCGCGCCGACGGCGGTGCCGCCATCAAGGTCCGCGTCGTCAAGGGTGCCAACCTGCCGATGGAACAGGTCGAGGCCTCCCTGCACGACTGGCCGCTGGCCACCTGGAACACCAAGCAGGACTCGGACACCAACTACAAGCGCGTCATCAACTACTCGCTGCACCCGGACCGGATCCGCAACATCCGGATCGGCGTCGCCGGCCACAACCTCTTCGACATCGCCTTCGCGTGGCTCCTGGCCAAGCAGCGCGGTGTTGAGTCCGGCATCGAATTCGAGATGCTGCTCGGCATGGCCCAGGGCCAGGCCGAGGCCGTCAAGAAGGACGTCGGTTCGCTCCTGCTCTACACGCCCGTGGTCCACCCGGCCGAGTTCGACGTCGCGATCGCCTACCTGATCCGCCGCCTCGAAGAGGGCGCCAGCCAGGACAACTTCATGTCCGCCGTCTTCGAACTCAGCGAGAACGAAGACCTCTTCGAGCGTGAGAAGCAGCGCTTTCTCTCCTCCCTCGCGAAGCTCGACGACGAGGTGCCGGCCCCGAACCGCCTGCAGAACCGCGCCCTCCCGGCCGCGCCGCTGCCGCGTGACTCGTTCGAGAACACCCCGGACACCGATCCGTCGCTGCCCGCGAACCGCGACTGGGGCCGCGCCATCCTGGGCCGCGTCACGACCTCGACCCTGGGCAACGCCGCGGTCGAGGCCGCCACCATCAACGATGCCGAGACCCTGAACACGGTCATCGAGACCGCCGTCGAGCAGGGCAAGGCCTGGGGTGCACTCTCCGGTGCCGAGCGCGCCGAGATCCTGCACCGCGCCGGCGACGTCCTCGAAGCCCGCCGCGCCGACCTCCTCGAGGTCATGGCTTCGGAGACCGGCAAGACGATCGACCAGGGCGATCCCGAGGTCAGCGAGGCAGTCGACTTCGCGCACTACTACGCCGAGTCCGCCCGCAAGCTCGACGACGTCGACGGTGCCTCCTTTGTCCCGTCGAAGCTCACCGTCGTGACGCCGCCGTGGAACTTCCCGGTCGCCATCCCGGCCGGCTCCACCCTCGCGGCACTCGCGGCGGGCTCCGCCGTCGTGATCAAGCCCGCCAAACAGGCCCGCCGCAGTGGCGCCGTCATGATCGAGGCCCTCTGGGAGGCCGGCGTTCCCCGCGACGTGCTCACCATGGTCCAGCTCGGCGAGCGTGAGTTGGGGCAGCAGCTGATCGCCCACCCCGCCGTGGACCGCGTCATCCTGACCGGCGGCTACGAGACGGCGGAGCTGTTCCGCTCCTTCCGCAAGGACCTGCCGCTGCTGGCCGAAACTAGCGGCAAGAATGCCATCATCGTCACCCCCAGCGCCGATCTTGACCTCGCGGCGAAGGACGTCGCGTACTCCGCGTTCGGCCACGCCGGTCAGAAGTGCTCCGCCGCCTCGCTGGTAATTCTCGTGGGTTCGGTGGCTAAGTCCAAGCGTTTCCACAACCAGTTGATCGACGCCGTCACGTCCCTGAAGGTCGGCTACCCGGAAGACCCAACGAGCCAGATGGGCCCCATCATCGAGCCGGCCAACGGCAAGCTCCTGAATGCCCTCACCACCCTCGGCGAGGGCGAGACCTGGGCCGTCGAGCCCCGGAAGCTGGACAACACGGGCAAGCTCTGGAGCCCGGGTGTCCGCCACGGCGTTCGCCGCGGCTCCTACTTCCACCTCACCGAGTTCTTCGGACCCGTCCTCGGCGTCATGACCGCGGAGACCCTCGAAGAGGCCATCGCGATCCAGAACCAGATCGAGTACGGCCTCACCGCGGGTCTGCACTCGCTCAACAGCGAGGAACTCGGCATCTGGTTGGACAGCGTCCAGGCCGGCAACCTCTACGTCAACCGCGGCATCACCGGGGCGATCGTGCGGCGGCAGCCCTTCGGCGGCTGGAAGAAATCCGCTGTGGGCGCTGGCACCAAGGCCGGCGGGCCGAACTACCTCGCGGGACTCGGCGAATGGGCCAGCAAGCCCAGCGTCGCTGCCGAGACCGGCGCGGCCGCACAGACGCCTCTGCACTCCGGCGTGCGCCGGATCGAGGACGCGGCCAAGGGCTTCCTGACCGCTGACGAACTGGCCCCGCTGCAGCGTTCGCTGGCCTCCGACGCCCTGGCCTGGGCCGAGGAGTTCGGCACCGCCAAGGACGTCTCCGGGCTGAGCGCCGAGCGCAACGTCTTCCGGTACCGCTCGCTGCCCGTCACGGTGCGCCTCTCCGAGGGGGAGCCGCTGGGCCGCTTGGTCCGGGTTGTTGCGGCCGGCGTGCAGGCGGGGTCGGAGCTTTCGGTGTCCAGCGCCGTCGAGCTTCCGGCACAGCTGCGCGCGGTCCTGTCCGGACTTGGCATCGCCGCCACGGTGGAGAACGACGCCGAGTGGCTGGCCTCCGCCGGGCGGCTGGCGGCGGCAGCGAAGCTGGCCGTGCTGCGGATCCGTCTGATCGGCGGGGACGTGAAGGCGCTGGCCGAGGCCACGGGCGGCCGCCCGGACCTGGCCGTCTACTCCCACCCGGTCACGGAAGCCGGCCGCGTGGAGCTGCTGCCGTTCCTGCACGAGCAGGCCATCAGCATCACGGCGCACCGCTTCGGCACCGCCAACCACCTCTCGGACGGGCTGATCTAGGCGGCCCTTCGGACGCTCCCCCGTCCTAGGCCGGGTCAGACGACGTCACCGCCGTGGCCGCACTTGGATGCGGCCACGGCGGTGACGTCTATGCAAGGTGGCGGGGTTGCTGTCAACCGAGATACCAGCCGGGCGGCACCCAGGATGCCGGAACGGCGTGCGCGGAATAGTCCTCGCATCCGGAGCAGAAGTAGGTCACCTCGCCCAACCTGCTGACGGATCCGTCGCGGTGGTGTTTGGCCGGGACGAACGTCTCCAGGTACACGAACTCGTCGCTCCCGCAGCGCTCGCAATATGGGATGCCGATGTAGTCGTCGTCGCTCCGGGGGCGGGCGCTGTGCGGGTCGAGGCGGCCGAGTCCGGGATGCGGCGCGCCCTCGAGGCGTGCTCCTGCGGACACGGAACGACCGGCAGCCAAAGGGCGGGCGGTCCGCAGTGCGGGGTGTGGACGATTTGTGGCTGGCTTCATTGCTGGCCTATCCCGAACGCTTGCCGCAACTTGCCGCCAATGCCGCCCGGCGGCAACGATGGGCAGCGTTCGATTTGTCGAATCGTTCGAGCAGGCCTCTGCTTGACCTGCAACACCGTCAGGATAGGGCAAGTACCCCCGGGCTTCAATGCCTAGGTACCGGCCACCCCGACGAGTACCCGGGATAGGTAGTAGCTGCCGCTGACAAGTACAAGCGCCGTACTCCGCACCGAAAAACGCTAGCCTGCCAGAGGCAGATGCGGGTAGGCCGGCTCTCGGTGCTGGAACTCCAGGACGGCCGGATTGAGCACCACGCCGTCGCGGATTTCGATCGCGCGGCTGATCGTTTCGTTGCCCGCCCAGCCCGCGGGCCCGGACAGCACCGGCTCCAGGAACGGCAGCAACGCCTCGCTGATTTCCCAGCTGGCGGAGTTCCAGAGGTACGACGGGCTGTGGTCCACCGCGTAGTAGTCGATGTGGTCGCCCACCGTGAACATGGGCTCGGCAAAGGTAGTGGTCTTCGCCCAGCTGAAGCCCATGCCCTCGTCGCAGGACACATCCACGATCAGGCTGCCGGGCCGGAAAGCGTTCAGATCTTCGGCGCGAAGGTAGGTCAGCGGCGCGTTCGGATCCTGCAGGGTGCAATTGACCACGACGTCGCTCTCTGCGAGGAAGGGCGCTAGCGGCACCCGGCCCCGTTCGGTGATCACTTCGCTGAGGTATGGCGCCTTGTCGTCGTGGTCGAACTGTGCGATCCGCACCGAGTGGATCGGCGACCCCACTGCGGCGACGCCGCGGCTGGTCAGCACCTGCACGTCGTGGACGCCGTGGGCGTTGAGGGCCGTCACGGCGCCGCGGGCGGTGGCGCCGAAGCCGATCACGACGGCGCTCAGCCGGCGGCCGTAGTCGCCGGTGGTACCTGTGAGAGCCAAGGCATGGAGCACCGAGCAGTAGCCGGCCAGCTCGTTGTTTTTGTGGAAGACGTGCAGGCCGAACCCGCCGTCGCTGGCCCAGTGGTTCATCGCCTCGAAGGCGATGAGCGTGAGCTTCTTGTCGATTGCCAGCTGGGTGATCTCCCTGTCCTGGACGCAGTGCGGCCAGCCCCAGAGGATCTGCCCGTCGCGGAGTTCGGCCAGGTCGGCGGGCTGCGGCTTGGGCAACAGGACGACGTCGGCCTCGGCCAGGAGCCGGGCCCGCGGCGCGATCCGGCCCACGAGGCCGGCCAGGTGGGCGTCCGTGACGCCGAAGTGTTCGCCGTAACCCTCTTCCAGGATTAGCTGCTGCCTGAGCTCCGGGGCGATGCGTTCAATATGGCCGGGATGGATGGGAAGCCGGCGCTCGTCCGGTTTCCGCGTGGTGGCGAGGACGCCGAGGGTGAGATGGTTCGATGAACCGGTCACTTCTTTTTGGGGCTCGCCGTCTTGGCGGCGGTGACCTTGTCCAGGGAGCTGGGCGGCGCTGCGGCCGCCTTCTTATCCGCGCGCTTTTCCTTGATGGATTTGCCGGATTTCTTGGATGCTGCTTGACGGGGGGATTTGTCAGCCATGATCGCTCCTGTAGCGGAACCGAAGAGGTTCCTGACTCCTGACCCTACAGGTATCCACCTAACCGGCTGCGGCGCGGTGGTGCGGGAGCGGAACGGGGACGCGATGGAGCGGCTGACGGGAATCGAACCCGCGTATCAAGCTTGGGAAGCTAGCGCTCTACCATTGAGCTACAGCCGCAGAGGGACCGTCCAGGAGCCTGAACCGTGTCCCGCGGAACAACGAGATTTACCTTACCCCAGCCGGAGGAATTCCCAGAACAGGGACACTACGGCCTTGTCGGCCCCCCGTCGCAGCAGTAACACTCGCCTCACGCGTACCAGCCGCCAATTACTGCGGTATTTTTGATTCTGTGCTGATCTCTGACCGCGACATACGTGCTGAAATCGATTCCCAACGGATTGTGTTGGAGCCGTTCGACCCCGAGATGGTTCAGCCGTCTTCGGTGGACGTGCGGATTGACCGGTTCTTCCGGCTCTTCGACAACCACAAGTACGCGCACATCGACCCGGCCCAGGACCAGCCCGAGCTGACCCGGCTGGTTGAGGTTGACGCGGCGGAGCCGTTCATCCTGCACCCGGGCGAGTTCGTGCTGGGCTCCACCTATGAGACCGTCACACTGCCGGACGACATCGCGGCGCGGCTCGAGGGCAAGTCCTCGCTGGGCAGGCTCGGCCTGCTGACGCACTCGACGGCAGGGTTTATCGATCCGGGGTTCTCCGGCCACGTCACCCTGGAGCTCTCCAACATGGCGACCCTGCCGATCAAGCTCTGGCCAGGCATGAAGATCGGCCAGCTGTGCTTCTTCCGGCTGAGCTCGGCGGCCGAGCACCCGTACGGCTCCGGCGAGTACGGCAACCGTTACCAGGGGCAGCGCGGCCCGACGGCCAGCCGCAGCCACCTGAACTTCCACCGCACCAACATTTAGCGGTCCGGGAGTCCCCCAAACAGTCCCTCGTGGCAGTCCCTTAACCGGCCCTTAACCGGCGGGACGGAACGGGAGGGGCGCCCGCCGGGCCGGGCGGCGAAGCATCCCCACGATCGGCTCCACGAAGCGGGCCGCGAGCGGACCCATGATGGCCATGATGAGCACGTAGGCGGTGGCCAGGGCGGCGAGATCGTGGGGCACCGCGCCGGAAGCCACCGCGAGCCCGGCAATCACAATGGAGAACTCGCCACGGGCAATCAGTGCCGCTCCGGCACGGAAGCGTCCGGGAACGGCGATCCCGGCCCGCTTGGCGGCCCAGATTCCGGTGACCATCTTGGTTGCCGCTGTCAGGACGGCCAGGACCAGCGCCCAGCCGAGCACCGGCGGGATGGACGTCGGATCCGTGTTGAGGCCGAAAACCACGAAGAAGATCGCCGCGAATAGGTCGCGCAGGGGCTCCAGGATCCGGGTGGCGTTGTGGGCGGTGGCGCCGGAAATGGCAATCCCGAGCATGAAGGCGCCTACCGCGGCGGAAACCTGCATGGCGGCGGCCAGTCCCGCGACGAGCAGCGCCGCGCCCAGCAGGTTGAGCAGGAACACCTCGGAGTTTTCGCTGTGGACGGCCTTGGAAACATGGTGGCCGTGGCGCAACGCGACCAACAGCACGAGGGTCACGACGGCGAGGGAGATCCCGACGGTTTGCAGGCCCACCAGGAAACTCACCCCTGCGAGGGTGGCCGTCAGGATTGGCAGGTAGACGGCCATGGCCAGGTCCTCGAAGACCAGGATGGACAGGATCACCGGCGTTTCGCGGTTACCGATCCGGCCCAGGTCCGTGATGACCTTCGCGGCGATGCCGGACGATGAGATGTACGTGACGCCGCCCATCACCATCGCCCCCACGAAGCCCCAGCCCAGTAGCAGCGCCAGTCCGGCCCCGGGCAGGAAGTTCAGCAAGAGGTCCAGCACGCCGGCCTGCCAGGAGCGCCGTAGCCCGGTGACGAGCTCCGCGGCCGTATATTCCAATCCGAGCATAAGCAGGAGCAGGATGACGCCGATTTCACTGGAGAGATGCGCGAACTCGTGCATCCCTTCGAGCTTGACCATGCCGCCCGCCCCGAAGAACAGGCCGCCGACGAGGTAGAGCGGGATGGGGGACATGCCGGTCCGCCCGGCCAGCCTCGCCAGCAGGCCGAGGCAAAACACGACGGCCCCCAGTTCGATGAGGGTCAGGGCGAGCGGATCCATGCCGCTTATCCGTTGCGCAGGATGCCGGCTGCCGTGTCCAGACCCTCTTGCGTGCCCACGGCTACCAGGAGGTCGCCGGGATGCAGGACGACGTCGGGACCTGGCGAGGGGAGCACTTCGCCCTCACGCATGATGGCCACGATCGAAGCGCCGCTGCGCGTCCGGATGCAGGCCTTGCCCATGGGCTGGTTCTGGAAGGGGGAATCTGCGGCGATCGAGAATTGCCGGGTCACGATCCCGGGGACTTCCCGGTGCGCTTCGGACAGTTGCATGGCCAGCCGTTGCCCGCCCAGGAGGTTGCCGAGGGCGGCTGCCTCGTCGGCGGTCAGCGGGATGGATGCCTGGCAGGTGTCCGGGTCGTCCCAGGTGGAGACGATCAGCTCGGTCTGGCCCTCGCGGTATTCGACGACGCCGATCCGTCGTCCCGAGGCGGTCATGAAGTCCTTGCGCCGGCCCAGGCCGGGAAGGTCTGTCTCATCCACGTTCATGGCTTCAGCCTAGTGCGCGCGCGGAGCTTTCGGTGCCGTTCAGGCCGCGGGTACCACGGCGATTTCCGTCTTGCCCGGCGGCTTCACGGGCAGCATGACCAGCAGCCCGGCCAGCAGGACCACCATGATGCCCAGAATGCCCCAGCGCTGCGCTTCGCCGGGGGCAACGAACGGAGTCGCGACGGTGATGCACACGGTGAAAAGCGCGGGCGCAAGGAAGCTGACCGCGCGGCCGGTGGTGGCGTACAGCCCGAACAGCTCGCCGGATTCACCGGGCGGGGCCAGCCGGGCGAGGTAGGCGCGGGACGAGGACTGGGCCGGGCCCACGAAGAGACACAAGAACAAGCCGAACACCCAGAACGTCGTGCTGCCCGACCATTCCATGCCGAGGAAAGAATAGTTCCCGTTCCCCAACGCCAGCAGGACGGTGCCAGCGACCAGCAGGCCGATCAGCGAGCCGATGATGACCGCCTTGGGCCCGACCCGGTCATCGAGGAAACCGCCCGCCAGGGCTCCGGCTGCGGCGACGACGTTGCCGAAGATGGCGAAGAAAATGACCTGTTTGAGTTCGAAGCCGAAGGTGCCCGCGGCGATGATCCCGCCGAAGGTGAACACCGCGGCCAGTCCATCCCGGAAGATGGCGCTGGCCAGCAGGAAGAAGATGGTGTGCGGGCTGGTCCGGTAGATGGCGCGGATGCGGCGAACGAGGAGGGAGTAAGAGGCGAAGAACCCCAAAGCTGCCTGCCTGGCCCTGGGCACCTCCGGGACGGCGAACATCACCGGAACCGCGAAGACCAGGAACCAGAGCGCGGAGAACACCGCCACGAGGCGGATGTTCAGGCTGTCCTCGGTGGACGCCCCGAACCATTCGATGCTGGGCTGGACGAAGAGTTGGAGCACGATCAGCAGCGCCACGATGCCGCCGAGGTAGCCCGAGGCCCAGCCGAAGCCGCTGACCTTGCCGATGTTCGCGGGCGTGGAGATCTGGGCCAGCATCGCGTTGTAGTTGACGCCGGCGAATTCGAAGAAGACGTTGCCAAGCGCGATCAGCGTCACGCCGAGGAGTAGAAACTCCGGGCGCGGGAAAACGAAGAAGCAGAGTCCGGTCAGGAGCGCGACGGCGCCGGTGTTGACTCCCAGCCAGAGCTTGCGCCGGCCGCCGGTGTCCGAGCGCTGGCCGGTGACCGGGGCCAG
Organism: Arthrobacter sp.; assembly: GCA_026393275.1. Classification (GTDB taxonomy): domain Bacteria; phylum Actinomycetota; class Actinomycetes; order Actinomycetales; family Micrococcaceae; genus Arthrobacter. The sequence goes on along the minus strand of JAPLAM010000031.1, from coordinate 72,077 downwards.
CAGGGCGATGGCCGCCCCGGCGACGGCGAGGGCCGATCCCAGGACCGCCGAGGCCTGGTCTTCTCCGCCGAACGCCTTGGAGGTCAGGTACACGGTGAAGACAAAGGTGGTCATGACGGCGTTGAAGGCCGCGGAGCCCCAGTCCCAGGCGGCCCAGGCGAGGACCCGGCCCTTGTTGGTGACGTCGCTGCCGGACTCGAGCTCCGAGGCCGGATGTGCGGCCTCGGGGGCGGGGGCGGAGTTCATAGGCTGATAGTAGCCGTCCGCGGGCCTGTCACTGGCAAAAGAATTTGTGCACGCTTGGTAAACTGGTCGCACTGAACCTAACCTATGCCCCGCCTGCTCCAACTTTGACCATCGATAGCCTGACGTTGCGGAGATACCAGTGATCACAGTCCTTGCCGTGCACTTCGCGGTGGCTGCTGTGGCGCCGTTCCTCTTCCGTGGGCTCGGCAGGAACGCGTTTTACGCGCTGGCGGCAGTGCCCGGCGTGTCGTTCGTCTGGCTGGCGCTCCAGCACGGCGCGGTGTACTCCGACGCCGGTTCCGTTGCGGTGGTCATGCCGTGGGTCCCGGAGCTCCGGCTGGAGCTGGCTTTCCGGATGGATGCCCTGGCCTGGGTCATGTCGCTGCTGATCCTGGGCGTCGGCGCGCTGGTCCTCGTCTACTGTGCCCGGTACTTCAAGGACAAGGACAGCTATCTGGGCGGTTTTGGCGCCCAGTTGCTGGCGTTCGCCGGGGCGATGTTCGGGCTGGTCACCGCCGACGACCTGCTCCTGATGTTCATCTTCTGGGAACTGACCACGGTGCTGTCCTACCTGCTGATCGGCTACGCCCGCACCAGGCTGTCGGCCCGGCGCTCCGCGTTGCAGGCGCTGGTGGTGACCACCGCGGGGGGCCTGGCCATGCTGGTCGGGCTGATCATGCTGGGGGCCGCCGCGGGAACCTACCGGATCTCGGCGATCCTGCAGATGGCGCCCGAACTGGTGGCGGGACCCGCCGCGGAAGCGGTGGCGGCCGCCGTCGTGCTCATCCTGGTGGGGGCGATCACCAAGTCCGCGCTGGTCCCGTTCCACTTCTGGCTCCCCGGCGCGATGGCCGCACCGACGCCGGTGAGTGCCTACCTGCACGCCGCCGCCATGGTGAAGGCGGGCATCTACATTGTGGCGAGGCTCGCCCCCGGGTTTGCCGAGACGGCGTTCTGGCTCCCGGTGGTGCTGGGCCTGGGCCTGGCCACCATGCTGGTGGGCGGGTACCGCGCCCTGCGGCAGACCGACATCAAGCTCATCCTCGCCTACGGCACGGTCAGCCAGCTGGGCTTCCTGACCATGGTGGTGGGGCTCGGTAAGCCCGACGCGGCGCTCGCCGGCCTGGCCCTGCTGCTGGCGCACGGACTCTTCAAGGCCACCCTGTTCCTGGTGGTTGGCATCATCGACCACCAAGCCGGGACCCGCGACATCCGCAAGCTCTCCGGCGTATACCAGTCGTCCCGGGCCCTGGCGGTGGTGGCGGCCGTCGGTGCCGCCTCGATGGCCGGCGTGCCGCCGCTGGCCGGATTCGTGGCGAAGGAGTCCGTCTTCGAGGTCTTCGTGCACCACTCAGGTTCCGGCGCCTGGGGGCCGGTCATCCTGGTTGGCGTGGTGGTGGGCTCGATCCTGACCTTCGCCTACAGCGCCCGTTTCATGTGGGGCGCCTTCGCCCGCAAACCGGGTGTGGCTGCCACCCCGTTCAAGGCCATCAAGCCGGCCTTCCTGGCCGCGCCCGCCGTGCTGAGCCTGCTGACCGTTCTGTACGGCGTGTGGCCGGCGCCCGTGGACGCCTGGATCCAGCCGTACGCGGCACTTTTCGCTGGCCCCGCCGGTTCCGCGGGCGGAGCCACCGACGCCGGCCACTCCGCCGCCGGGACTTTGGCGCTGTGGCACGGCTTCACCCCGGCGCTGGGCCTGACGGCGATTACGTTCACGCTGGGCCTGGCGATGTTCTACGGCCGGAACGCCGTTTCCCGGGCGCAGGGCCTGGTGCCGGGATGGATCGACGGCGACCGCGCCTACCAGCTCACCATCGGCGCCCTGGACGACGCCGCGGTCTGGGTCACCGGCCGCACCCAGCGCGGCTCGCTCTTCTTCTATCTGGCGGTGATCCTGACCGTCGCGTTCGTCCTGCCGCTCACGGCGCTGCTGCTGGCCAATAAGCCGCTTCCGGACAACCTGTACTTCGTGGACCCCGGCTCCCCGCTGCAGCCCGTGGTCGGTGCCGGCATCGTGATCGGCGCGCTCGCCGCGGTGCGGGCCAACAAGCGGTTCCTGGCCGTGCTGATGGTGTCGGTCACCGGTTACGGCATCGCGCTGATGTTCGCGCTGCAAGGCGCCCCGGACCTCGCGTTGACGCAGATGCTGGTGGAAACCATCATCCTGGTGGCGTTCGTGCTGGCCATGCGCAGCCTGCCGGCCGAGCTGCGGGACCGTACCGGCGGCAAATACCGCGTGATCCGGGTAATCATCGGGGCGGCCTTCGGGATCACCATGATCTTCGTGGCGATCCACGCCCTGGGGGCCCGGGTGGCGACGCCGGTCTCGCTCGATTTCCCGCACCTGGCGTACGACGGCGGCGGGGGAAAGAACATCGTCAACGTCACGCTCGTGGACATCCGGGCCTGGGATACCTTCGGGGAGATCTCAGTCCTGGCGCTCGCGGCCACCGGCGTCGCCAGCCTGATCTTCGTCCGCGGCCGCGGCGACCGTATCCGTCCGTCCTCGTCCGTCGCGGCGGGGACCGTGGGACGCCGGACACCCGTGACGGCCCACACCAGGGACCGCGCGGCGCTGGCCATGAGCCGGCGGTTTGCGGCGTCCACCCGTGACGCGTGGCTCGTGGCCGGGCGGACCCTGGCCCCGGAGCGCCGCTCGATCATTTTTGAAGTCGTTGCCCGGTTGATCTTCCACTCCATGATCGTCTTCTCCATCTACCTGCTGCTGGCCGGCCACAACCTTCCCGGCGGGGGTTTTGCCGGCGGCCTCCTGGCCGGACTGGCGCTCGCCGTTCGCTATCTCGCGGGGGGCCGCTTCGAACTGCGCGAAGCAACCCCGGTCAGTGCCGGGGCGCTGCTGGGGATCGGCCTCGCGACGGCCGCGGCGTCCGGGGTCGCGCCGCTGCTGCTGGGCGGCCAGGTCTTCCAGACCGCGGTGATCGAGCTCTGGCTGCCGGTCTTCGGCGACATCAAGTTCGTGACCTCCACCATCTTCGACATCGGCGTCTACATCGTCGTCGTCGGGCTGGCCTTGGACGTGCTGCGCAGCCTCGGCGCGGAAATCGACGAAAATTTCGAGGAACAGCACGAACACGAGTACGAAGAACAGCACGAAGAGCCGTCCGAAGAACCGTCTGCGGGGCCCGGCGCCGAAGGCCTGCCGGCCGAATCCACCGCCAGGGGGAACGCATGAGCGTCAATCTGACCCTGCTGACGGTCATGGGCGCCCTGTACGCCTGCGGCATCTACCTGCTCCTGGAACGCAGCCTCACCAGAGTCCTGCTCGGCCTGATGCTGCTGACCAACGCCACCAACCTGCTGATCCTCACCACCGGCGGCTACGCGGGCCTCGCCCCGTTCTTCAACAAGGACACGGCGGCCGGGGACTATAACGACCCGCTCCCGCAGGCGCTGATCCTGACCTCGATCGTGATCTCCTTCGCCGTCACGGCCTTCATGCTGGGCATGATCTACCGCACCTGGGTGCTGGCCCGGCAGGACGAAATCCAGGACGACGCCGAGGACCGCCGCGTGGCCGAAACTCCCAGCTTCGACGCCGAGGACGACGCCGAGATTCCGGTCGAGACTTCGGAGTTCCCCCTCGTGGCCCGCAGCGGTCCCGACGACGAGGCCGGCACCGACGACGAGGACACCGTGCAGGCCGGCGCCCGCCGGATTCCGGCCGCAGACGCCGCCGCCGAGGAACAGCCAGGTTCCCGCAACACCAGCCCCGACCAGGAAGGAGGGTCCAAGTGAACATCGCCAGCTTCGCCCCGCTCGCCGTCGTCCTCCCCATCCTGGGTGCCGCCCTGGCCTTCCTGTTGATCCGTCATACCCGGGCACAGCGGACCGTCAGCATTGCGGTTCTCTCGCTGACCCTGCTGCTGGAATGCTGGCTGCTGGCCTCCGTCTGGGAGGGCGGCACGGCGGCCGTGAGCATCGGCGGCTGGCTTCCGCCCTTTGGCATCGTCATGGTCGTGGACCAGTTCTCCTCGCTCATGCTGGTGGTGTCCTCGGTGGTCAGCCTGGCCGTGTTGATTTACGCCTCCGGCCAGGGCATGGCCGACGGCGACAGCGACGCCCCGGTGTCGATCTTCCACCCCACCTACCTGATCCTCGTGGCGGGCGTATCCAACGCCTTCCTCGCCGGCGATCTCTTCAACCTCTATGTGGGCTTCGAAATCCTGCTGACCGCCAGTTATGTGCTGATGACCCTCGGCGGGACCGGCCCCCGGATCCGCGCCGGCGTGACCTACGTGGTGGTCTCCGTGGTGTCCTCGGTGCTCTTCCTGCTCGCGATCGCCATGATCTACGGCGCCACCGGAACCATCAACATGGCGGACCTGGCGATCAAGCTTGCCGGACTCGATGAAGGCACCCGCAACCTGCTGCACGTGCTGCTGCTCGTGGCGTTCGGCATCAAGGCGGCCGTGTTCCCGCTGAGTTTCTGGCTCCCTGACTCCTATCCGACGGCGCCGGCACCCGTCACCGCCGTGTTCGCCGGCCTGCTCACCAAGGTGGGCGTCTACGCGATCGTCCGCACCGAGACGCTGCTCTTCCCCGGCGACTCCTTCAATACCCCCCTGATGGTCGCGGCGCTGTTGACGATGGTGGTGGGGATCCTGGGCGCCCTGGCGCAGAGCGACATCAAGCGACTGCTGTCCTTCACCCTGGTCAGCCACATCGGCTACATGGTGTTTGGCCTGGCGATGTCGTCCGTGGCCGGGCTGGGCGCCGCAGTGTTCTACGTGGCCCACCACATCACCATCCAGACCAGCCTGTTCCTGGTGACCGGCCTGATCGAGCGCCGCGCCGGGAGTTCCTCGGTGGACCGGATCGCCGGCCTCGCCAAGCTTTCCCCGCTGCTGGCCGTGCTGTTCTTCGTGCCGGCCATGAACCTGGCCGGCATCCCGCCGTTCTCCGGCTTCCTGGGCAAACTGGGCCTGTTGCAAGCCGGCGTCGCGCTCGGCACGCCGCTGGCTTACGCCCTGGTGGCGGGCGGCGTGCTGACCAGCCTGCTGACCCTGCTGGCCATCGCCCGGGTCTGGAACCGCGCCTTCTGGCGCAAGCCTGAAGACGCGGAGCACCCCGACCCCGTGCTGCTCGCCGCCCCCGTCGCCGCAGGCCCAGGTGACAGGGCCGGGCAGCGCGTGATCCTGCTGCCGCGCACCATGGTCGGTTCCACCCTCGGCCTGGTGCTGTTCGGGGTGGCGCTGACGGTCTTCGCCGGGCCCCTCTTCGGCCTGGCAGACCAGTCCGCCCAGGAGATGCTGAACCGGTCCTCCTACATCCAGGCCGTACTGGGCGACGAGGCGCCGGTTCCGGCGATCGCCCAACCGGTGCCTGCGGAGGGCAAGAAATGACGCGGAAGAGGATCTCACTGCGCCAGGAACTGCCCCTGCTGGTCTGGCTCGTGATCGTCTGGGGCGCCCTCTGGCAGGACTTCAGTGCCGGCAACCTGCTCTTCGGTGCCCTGATCGCCGTGGCGGTGGCCCGGCTGTTCTACCTGCCGCCGGTGGAACTGGGAGGCCGCTTCAACGTGCTGCGCGCCGTACGCTTCGCCGCGGTGTTCCTGGCCAAAGTGGTGGCGGCCAGCTTCCAGGTCCTGTACCTCGCCGTAGTCCGCGGGCCCCGGGTGATCAGCGCCGTCGTCGCCGTCCCGCTGCGGAGCCACTCCGACCTGCTGGTGACCGCCACCGGACATGTCATTTCCCTGATCCCGGGGTCCCTGGTGGTGGAGGTGGACCGATCCACGTCCACGCTCTACATCCACGGCATCAACGTCCGCGACGCCGAGGACGCGGCCAAGCTCCGCAAGGAGGTCCGCGACACCGAAGCCGGGCTGATCCGGATCATGGGCACCAAGGCCGAACTGTCCGCACTGGAGCAGGAGGTGGGCGCATGATGCAGCTCGTCTTGACCGTCACCGCCGTCGTCCTCACCCTCGCCGCGGCCGGGGCGATCATCCGCATCGCGCGGGGCCCCTCGCTCCTGGACCGGGTGCTCGCTGCCGACGTGCTGCTGGCCATCTTGGGCGCGGCGCTGTGCATTGACATGGCCGTAAACCGGCACCTGAACAACCTGATGCTGCTGGTCGCCATCTCGCTCATCGGTTTCGTCGGTTCGGTGACCGTGGCCCGCTTCGTGGCGGACCGTAGGAGGCAACCCAATGAGTCCTGAAACGATCTCCGCCGACGCCGTGATCGACGCCGTCTCGGCCGTGTTTATGGTGGTCGGGGCGTTGATGTCGCTCGGCGCGGCCATCGGGCTCCTACGGTTCCCGGACCTGATGACCCGGATGCACGCCGCAACCAAGCCCCAGGTGCTGGGATTATTCCTGCTGCTCTGCGCGGTGGGGCTCCAGATGCGCACGTGGTGGGTGTGGCCGGTGCTGGTGGTGGCGTGGATATTCCAGCTGCTGACGGTGCCCGTCTCGGCCCACATGGTGGGCCGGGCCGGCTACCGCACCAAGCACCTTCATCCGGAACTGCTCAGCGCCGACGAACTGGAGGCGGTCGTGCAGCAGGCCGCCGGCGAACGCGGTTTTACAGACGAGTGAGAGGCCGCAAGCGCCCTGGGTGAAGCGGACTAGGCCCGGCTGCACCCTGACGGCACGCAGTGGCCCAAGCCCTAAACGGTGTGCCTTAAACCATGTCCTGGGTCTTCGCGAAGCGGGTAACCGCGCGCTGCGTGCCACGGTTCGCGAGGACCTGGATGACGGCGCTGACCGAGGCTGAAATCAGGGCGAAGATCAGGGCCGAGCGCAGCGTGGTGGGGACGTCGTCGTCGTGGCCCTTGGGAGGCTTGTTGCCCGTGGTCTTTTCCCAGACGGTGTCGACCATCTTGGTGCCGACGAAGCCGGCCAGCAGGCTGATGCCGGTGCCAAGCAGTTTGATGATGATGTTCATACTTCGTGCTCCTAGCGGGAGGAAACAGGGCTGACCCTAGCCTAGCGTTCCGAACGGCCTAGGATTTCGGTCAACGCCTCAACCACCAGTTCGTGGTCGGCTTTCTGCGGCAGCCCCGACACGGTGACAGTGCCGATGATCCCGGTTCCGCGCAGGTAGATGGGGAACGAGCCGCCGTGCGCTGCAAACTCCTGCTGGTCGAACCAAGCGTTGTCCTCGATGCGGCGGCCGGCGGCACGCGCCCGAAGACCCACCAGCAGCGACGGGACTTCGTACCGGACGGCGGTGCGCTGTTTGGCCCTGATCCAGCGATCGTTGTCCGGGGTGGCGCCCTGCAGCGCCGCGTGGAAGAGCACCTGCTCACCCTTGGTGATGTCGATGGCGATCGGGTGGGAGCGCTGCCGGCCGAGTTCCACCAGGAGGAGGCCAAGATCAAGGGCATCGTCCTTGCTGAAGGACCGGAACTGCAGGTCTTCGATTTCCGCCAAGATGCGGCCGATGAGCACGGCCAGGGACCCGGGTGGCTGGGGTTCCGCGGAGTCCGGATCGTAGCCGGGGGAAGTCTCTGGTGAGTCGGTCAAAATGAGTCAGCCTCCGTCAGCGTCCGGGGTTCGCATGTTATGCCGACTCTAGCAAGCGGGCGGCTGCGCGTCTCCGGCGGCGGAGCCCCACCGGGTGTAAACTGAGCCAGCCCACAAGGGCGATTTTAAATACGACAGGGGAGCGCCACCGTCGGACATCGCTGGAGCAATCCAGGGGAACCGCAGGTGGGCGCTGAGAGTGCGGACAGCCGCAGACCCTCGAACCTGATCCGGTTAGTACCGGCGCAAGGGAGTCGAGTTCTCGGGGTGCCCGGCATCCGTGGTGAAAGCCGCGGCGCGGCCGGAGCGCCCTCCCCTCCTGTACCTCAGGAGGACGACATGACTGATATTTCTGCGAAGCAGACACTGGCCACAGGCAAGCGCAGCTGGCGCGTGGTCGACATTGTGCTGGCGGCGTTGATCGCTGTGGCCGGCGGCGTGATTTTCTGGGCCTGGGACCAGGGAGCCAACCTGATCTCCGTCCCGGTCAACGCGGTCTACCCGCCACTGACCGGGCTCTACGCCGGCGGCTGGATGATCCCGGCACTGCTGGGCATGCTGGTGGTCCGCAAGCCGGGCGCGGCACTCTTCTGTGAAGCGGTGGCTGCCACCGGCGAGTTGATCATGGGCTCCCAGTACGGCACCACGGTGCTCATCTCCGGCATTCTGCAGGGCCTCGGCGCCGAACTTATTTTCGCCGCTTTCCTGTACAGGAAGTTCAACCTGCCCGTGTCCCTGCTGGCTGGCGCCGGCGCGGGCCTGTTCTGCGGCCTGAACGACTCCTTCCTGCCCTGGGGCTGGAACATCGCCTACGAAGCCGGTGACAAGCTCGCCTACATCGTCTTCTGCGCCATCTCCGGAGCCGTGATCGCCGGCGGACTGTCCTGGCTGGCCACCCGCGGCCTGGCCAAGACCGGGGTGCTGGCCTCCTTTGCTTCCCGCAAGGCGGCATCGGAACCCGTGTTCTCCTGATACCCGCGCACGCATGACATCCTTCGACGACGTCCGGCCGGCCGCGGTCACCGCTCGCGGCTGGGGCTGGCGCCACGCCGGCCGGTCCCGGCCCGCCGTCAGCGGCCTGGACCTGGACATCCGCCCGGGCGAGCGGGTGCTGCTGCTGGGCCCTTCCGGCGCCGGCAAATCCACGCTGCTGCACGCCCTGGCCGGCGTGCTGGGCGACAACAGCCCCGCAGGCGCTGCTGCCAGCACCGCTGCGGACGCCGAGGACTCCGACGAGACCGGCAGCCTGCTGATCGACGGCGCTCCGCCCCGGGCCCGGCGCGGCCGGGCGGGGCTGATGCAGCAGGACCCGGAGACCCAGGTGGTGTTGTCGCGGCTCGGCGATGACGTCGCCTTCGGGGCCGAAAACCTCTCCGTGCCCCCGGCGGACATCTGGCGGCGGGTGGCGGAAGCGCTCGACGACGTCGGGCTGGCCGGCCTGCCGCTGCAGCACCCGACGTCGGCGCTCTCCGGCGGCCAGAAGCAGCGGCTGGCACTCGCCGGGATCCTCGCGATGCGACCGGGGCTGTTGCTGTTGGACGAACCCACGGCCAATCTCGACCCGGCCGGCGTCCTCGAGGTCCGCGACGCCGTCGGACGCTGCCTGGACAAGACCGGGGCCACCCTGGTGGTGGTGGAGCACCGCGTCGACGTCTGGAAAGACCTCGTGGACCGGATCGTGGTGCTCCAACCCGGATCCGGCACCGAGCCCGCCGTGCTGCTGGACGGGCCACCGGAGCAGGTTCTGGAACAGGCGCGGGACATGCTCATTGCCGCCGGCGTCTGGGTGCCCGGCTACGTGCCGGCCACGCGGGCCCGCGCGGGAACCGGTGGGGAAGCCAACGGGGCCGGCCAGCTGCTGCTGGCCGCCGAGGAGTTGGCCGTGTCCCGCGAACGGCCCCGCCGCACCGGCCTGCTGCGGGGCTTCAGCACGGTCCCGCCCGCGCCGGTGCAGTCCGGGATCACGGCCCAGGTCCGGGCCGGGCAGGCGCTGACCGTCACCGGCCCCAACGGTTCCGGGAAGTCGACCTTCGCCCTGACCCTGGCCGGCCTGCTGGCACCGGTCGCGGGTTCCGTGTCCGCCACGACGGAGCTCAGCGCCGGCGCGGGCATCGATCCGTACAAGTGGAAGGCCCAGCAGTTGATCGCCAGGATCGGCACGGTCTTCCAGGAACCCGAGCACCAGTTCGTCACCGGCCGGGTGCTGGACGAACTGACGTTCGGCCCCCGCCAACTGGGCCGCGGCGAAGAGCGGGTGGACGAACTGCTGGAACGTCTTCGGCTGACGGGCCTCGTGGATGCCAACCCCTACACGCTCTCCGGCGGCGAAAAGCGGCGGCTGTCGGTGGCCACCGTGCTGGCCGCGCATCCGCAGGTGCTGGTGCTGGACGAACCCACCTTTGGCCAGGACGCCAACACCTGGGCGGAACTGGCCTCCTTCCTTTCCGAACTGCTCGACGCCGGGACGGCAGTGGTTTCGGTGACCCACGATGCGGAGTTCAGCCACGTCCTGGGAGGCAGCGAATTGAAACTGGGCGCCCCGCAATCCGGACTGCCAGGCCGGACGACGCCGGGGGTGGTGGCGCCATGAGGGACGCCCTGACCCTGCGCGGAAACGACGCGCTGCTGACCCGTGCCAACCCGCTGGCCAAGTTCTCCGGCGTCCTGCTCATCACGGTGGTGCTGGCGCTGTCCATTGACTGGGTGTCCGCGTCCGTGGCGCTCGCCTTCGAACTCCTGCTGTTCCCGCTCGCAGGCCTGACCCTGGCCCTGCTCTGGCAGCGCGGCTGGCCGCTCATCCTCGCGGCGGCCGTGGGCGGCTGGAGTACGGCGATCCTGGCGGCGGACCACGGAAGGATACTGCTCGACGTCGGCGTCTGGTCGATCAGTGAAGGCTCGCTGCAGCTCGGGGTGGGGTTCCTGCTGCGCGGCCTCGCGATCGCCCTGCCCGCAGTCCTGCTGATGAGCTGCACCGACCCGACGGACCTGGCCGACGCCCTGGCGCAGCAGGCGAAGCTGCCGCACCGCTTCGTGCTGGGCACCCTCGGCAGCGGCTGAAGGCCACGCTGGGGCAAAGCTTCGGGCTGCTGGTCCAGGCGGTCCGTCGCGCGTCCCGGCTGGCGGTGACCATGGAAGCGCGCGGCTTCGGCGGCGCGCAGCGGACCTGGGCGCGGCAGGCGACGTTCAGCCGGCTGGACGCGTGGGTGGTGCTGGGCGGGCTGCTGATCGCCGCCACTGCCATGGCCGCGGCCATCGGCGCCGGGACGTGGAACATGGTGTTCCTCGGGCAGCAGTAGCGCCAACGCCGGCGCCGGACTGCGCAAGCCATCGCGCAATAAATTGTACGAGATATCGCACGAGATGAATATTTTGTGAGCTTGACTGCAAATGGTGCGTCCTTGAAGGGTTGAATAGCTCATTCGTGATATTTATTGACCATGACTCAACAGACTGCCGAATACGTTGGCGCCGTGCTCCGGGATGCCCGCGGCGAGAAGGGCTGGACCCAGGGACGGCTCGCCGCCGAGCTGGGAACCAGCCAGAGTGCCATCGCCCGGATGGAGCAGGGCAAGCAAAACCTGAGCCTGAAAATGATCCAGCGGCTCGAATCGATCTTCGGCCGCAGCATCGTCAAGGTCGGCCGGCCGCAGATGACCCACCTCCGGGTGGAGGGCGGCCGCACCCTCTCCGGCGCGGTGGACGTCAACAGCAGCAAGAACGCCGGCGTCGCCTTGCTGTGCGCCAGCCTCATCAACCGCGGCACCACCGTGCTGCGGCGGCTGGCACGGATCGAGGAAGTTAACCGGATCGTCGAGGTGCTCACCAGCATCGGCGTCGAATGCACCTGGCTCAACGCGAATGACCTGCAGATCCGGCGCCCGGCCGTGCTGGACCTCGACTCGATGGACGTCGAAGCCGCGCGCCGCACCCGCAGCGTCATCATGCTCCTGGGCCCGCTGCTCGATGAGTCCAGCCAATACCGGCTGCCCTACGCCGGCGGCTGCGACCTCGGCACCCGCACCGTGGAGCCGCACATGCAGGCGCTGCGGCAGTTCGGCCTCAGCGTCGAGGCGAAGGCCGGTTTCTACAGCGTCCAGGCGCCGCCGTCGGACGGCCACGACCGGACCTTCGTGCTGAGCGAGCGCGGCGACACCGTGACGGAGAACGCCATCATGGCCGCAGCCCACCGCTGCGGCAGCACAATCATCCGCAACGCCAGCCCCAATTACATGGTCCAGGACCTCTGCTTCTACCTGCAGATGCTGGGAGTGCAGATCGACGGTGTTGGCACCACGACGCTGAAGATCATCGGCCGCCCGTCGATCGACGCCGATATCGAGTACTTCCCGTCCGAGGACCCGATCGAGGCGATGAGCCTGATCACCGCCGGGATCGTGACCAACTCGGAAGTCACGATCCGCCGGGTCCCGATCGAGTTCATGGAGATCGAACTGGCGACCCTGGAGCAGATGGGCCAGCAGCTGGAGGTTTCCGCGGAATACGTCGCCCGCAACGGCCGCACCCGGCTGGTGGACGTCACCACCAAGCCCTCGGAGCTGCGGGCTCCGGAGGACAAGATCCACCCGATGCCCTTCCCCGGCCTCAACATCGACAACCTGCCGTTTTTCGCCGTCATCGCCGCCAACGCGCAGGGCCAGACGATGATCCATGACTGGGTCTACGAGAACCGGGCGATCTACCTGACCGAGTTGAACAAGCTCGGCGCCCAGGTCCAGCTCCTGGATCCGCACCGGATCTACGTCAACGGGCCCACCAAGTGGCGGGCCGCGGAAGTCGGCTGCCCGCCGGCCCTGCGCCCGGCCGCGTGCCTGCTGCTGGCCATGCTCGCCGCGCGGGGCGTCTCCGAGCTGCGTAACATCTATGTGATCGAGCGCGGCTACGAGGACCTGGCCGAGCGGCTCAACACCATCGGCGCGAAGATCGAGTACTTCCAGGACTGAATCGCCTGACCGCGTGGGGGTAGCGCGCCGGGACGGGTGCTGAGGACAATAGGTACATGCGCACCTTTGGCGTCGAGGAGGAGCTGCTGATCGTGGACCCCGTCACGGGGGTCCCGTTGGCGCTGGCCGATGCACTGCTGCGGGGGCTGAAGCCCGCTCCCGATGCGGCGCCGACCGCCGCGAAGGAGCCGGCGCCCGATGCCGGACAATCCGCCGCGACGGAGCCGGCCCATGAAGAGTCCAGCTTCAGTTTCGAGCTGAAGCTGGAGCAGATCGAGACCCAGACGGCGCCGTGCCTGGATTACGGCGGGCTGCTCCAGCAGATCCGGCAGTCCCGGGTCTTCACTGACCAGGCCGCCCGCGCCCTTGGCGCCCGGGTGGCCGCACTCGCCACGTCGCCCCGGGCGTCCACCACCCACACCACGCCCAAGCCGCGGTATGCCAGCATGCAGCAACGCTTCGGCCTCACCGTGCAGGAGCAGCTGACCTGCGGTTTCCACGTCCACACCAGCATCGACTCCCCGGAGGAGGGCGTGGCCGTCCTGGACCGGATCCGGGACAAGCTGGCGGTGTTGATCGCCATCAGCGCCAACTCGCCGTTCTGGAACGGCGCGGTGACGGGCTTCGAAAGCTACCGCACGCAGGCGTGGAACCGCTGGCCGGCGGCCGGACCTTCCATGATCTTCGGGAACCTTGCAATGTACCGGCGCGTCGTCTCCCGGCTGCTGGAGACCGGGGTGCTCTTTGACGAGGGCATGGTCTATTTCGATGCCCGGCTGGCCCGCTACCACCCCACCGTGGAGGTCCGGGTCGCCGACGTCTGCCTGCGCGCCGAGGATGCGGCGCTGATCGCCGTACTGGTGCGCGCCCTCGTGGAGTCCGCCGGCAGGGAATGGCGCGACGGCGTGGATCCCGCCCCCGTGCCGACGGTGCTGCTGAAGATGGCCGCCTGGCAGGCCAGCAATTGCGGTCTGCGCGGCAAGCTGCTGGATTTCGGGAGTTTCCGCCCTGCTCCGGCGGCCGAAGTGGTGCACGGGCTGTTGGACTTCCTGGCGCCCGTCCTCGCCGAACAGGGCGAACTGGAGCTGGCGCGGCGCGGCGTGGACCGGGTCTTGGCGAACGGCACGGGTTCGCAGCTGCAGCGCCAGGCGCTCCGCGCGCCGGGGCTGGACAGCCCCGCCGACGACGCCGGGCTGGCCGCCGTCGTCGCCCATGCCGTGCGCGTTACGCTGCGCGGCGCAGACGCAAACGCAGACGCAGACGCTGCCGTGGAACCGGCCCCGGTGCTGTCGCGGGTGCGCCGCGGCTAGGCCTGGCCGGGGCTAGACCTGCTTGAGCGCCTGCCCAAGGTCGCGGATCAGGTCCTCGACGTCTTCCAGACCCACCGAGAGCCGTACGACCCCGTCGCTGAGCCCGATCGCGCCCCGCCCCGCCGGCCCCATGGCGCGGTGCGTCGTGGTGGCCGGGTGGGTGATCAGCGACTTGGAATCACCGAGGTTGTTGGAGATATCGATGATCCGCAAGGCATCCAGCAGCGCGAAGGCGGCTTCCTTCGCCGAACGCCCGGGCGACGGCGCCAGCTCCAGTGTGAGCACCGTGCCGCCGGCCGTCATTTGCCGGGCAGCCAGTTCGTACTGCGGGTGGGACGCCAGCAGCGGGTACCTTACCCAGCCCACGGCCGGCTGCTCCTCAAGCCATCGGGCCAGCCGCAGCGCGGAGGCCGATGAATGGTTCACCCGTAGCGCCATCGTCTCCAGGCCCTTGCTCAGCACCCAGGCGTTGAAGGCGGAGAGCGCGGGGCCGGTGTGGCGCATGAGCTGCTTCACCGGGCCCTCGATGAACTCCTTGGTGCCCAGGATCGCGCCGCCGAGCACCCGGCCCTGGCCGTCGATGTGCTTGGTGCCGGAGTACACGACCACATCGGCGCCCAGCTCGCCGCAGCGCTGCAGCAGGGGAGTGGCGAAGACGTTGTCCACCACCACTGTCGCGCCGGCGGCGTGGGCCAGTTCGCTCACGGCGGCGATGTCCACGATTTCCTGCATCGGGTTCGACGGCGACTCGAAGAACACCGCCGTCGTCGGCACCGCCAGCGCCGACCGCCACTGCTCGAGGTCCGGGCCGTCCACGAAGACGGTCTCCACGCCCCAGCGCGGCAGGATCTCATTGAGGATGACGAAGCAGGAGCCGAACAGCGAGCGGGCGGCGACGACGCGGTCGCCGGCCGCCAGCAGCGCCCCGAGCGCAGTGAAGACCGCGGACATGCCCGACGCCGTGGCGAAGCACGCCTCGGTTCCTTCCAGCAGCCGGAGCCGTTCCTGGAAGGTGGCCACGGAGGGGTTGCCGTAGCGGGAGTAGACAAAGCGTTCGTCCTCGCCGGTGAAGGCACGCTCCGCGGCGGCGGCGGATTCGTAGACGAAGCCGGAGTTCAGGAAGATCGGCTCGGTTGTTTCCTGGAACCCGGTGCGGTCGAGGCCGCCGCGGACGGCCCGGGTTTCCGGGCCCCAGCCCTGGGCATCGGGATTGAAGCTCATTTAGTGCTGTCCACGGTTGGTGGGGAGGCCGCTGTTCTTCCAGCCGTTCACGGTGCGGGCCCCGGATTGGTCCGGTTTGCCCTCGAAGCCCTCGAGCACGTTGTAGGCCGTGAAACCGGCCGCGGTGGCGGCGTTCGCGGCGGCGACGGAACGCACGCCGGAGCGGCACAGGAAGACGAGTTCGGCGTCGGCCGCGGGCACCTGCTGGCGAAGCTGCTCCAGGAACTGCGGGTTGGAGGCTCCGCCGGCGAGGCTCCACTGGATGAACAGCGGATCCCGGCGGGTGGCGGTGGCGGACGCGGTGACGGGGATGCCGATCTGTTCCCATTCCGCCGCTGTCCGGACATCCACCAGGGTGGCCCCGGCCTCAATCTTGGCCCACGCCTGGCGCGGGCTCAGGTCTCCGGCGTAGCTCACGCGTGGCCGCCGTCGGTGGCGCTCGCGGTTGCTGCCGGCAGCACGACGGCCTGGGCAACTATTACGGTGCTGCCGTTGAACGTGGCGGCGGGGCTGCCGTGCAGGACATAGCCCTCGGCCAGCGCGGCCGAGACGCGCTCGCAGAAGCTGCGGTCATCGGGGCCGGTGAACAGGCGGTAGGCCAGTTGTTGTTCGACGGCCGGCGCGGGGATGGCAGGGGACGGGGCGGGGGCTGTGCCGGGCACAGCGGGTGCGGATACGTCGGGCATGACGGATTTCCTTACTCTCACGCTTGCAGCTCGAATGGTCGATTGCCGAGTTTTCACCTGAGGCACCCCGCCGCGAAAAGGGAGGGTTGCCGCCCGGCAAGTCAGGGCTTGTCACCGGGGCTCATTACTCACAAAAAATCTAACACTTACGACGGCGGCCGGCACCGGCGCCGTCGTCATGTTTGGTCACGGGAACCGGGTCCTTGGCCCGGTCGATCCTGCCGTGCGGGTAGTTCCCGTCGGCAAACCCAGTAGTCGTGAACCGTCACCGAGGGGGCTCAGGGGCAGATTCGCGTAGTCCCCACTCGGGTTATCCGATAGGGCTCTCGCCTTTACTGAAGGGGCAACTTCAAGGTCTCAGCAGGTCTCCAGAAGGTCTCTTATTCCACGTCGCCGTGGCGCAGCCGATCCCGGCTGCCGGCTTGGCGTGGGCGCCATCGGGAGTTCAGCGGACCGCGAAGACACAACCTTCCCTCCAGCACCTGGCACTGGGCCAGACGGGGTTGTCGATCCACCAATTTTCCCGGCGCAGCTCTGGGGGCGGCCGGTACTTCAACGAAGGAATTGGATTTTCATGGTCTCGATTTACGTTTTGCTGATTGTCTTCCTGATCGCCTTCCTCGTCGCCGCAAGTGTCGGCAGACCGTGGTTCCACCGCCGCTTCCGCCGGCCCGAGTTGCTGCGCCGGACGTCGCAGATCGTTGCCGGCACGCTGCTGCTGACCAACGTCGCGTGCTTCGTCCTGGATGCGCCGGAGTTCTGGCGCACGGCAGACCTGACCGCGACCCTCGGAGGGTTCGCGGCCCTGGGCGTCGCCATGACGGCCCTGCGCACCGGGGGGATGCCGGCCAGGCAGCCCCGCCGGGTGTTGGCCATCGGCGCCCACCCGGACGATCTGGAACTGGCCTGCGGCGGAACCCTGGCCAAGTTCGTGGACTCCGGACACGAGGTCCGGGGTCTGGTGATGAGCGACGGCAAGCAGGGCGGCGACGCGTTGGAACGTTCGCTGGATGCCCAACGCGGCGCAGCGTTCATGGGCCTGACGGGAATGACCCACCACAATTTCACCGATACGGAGCTGAACCGGCACGGCCAGGAAATGGTCGGCGTTATCGAGGCCGCGATCGTACGGTACAACCCGGACATCATCCTGACGCACTCGAACCATGACCAGCATCAGGACCACCAAGCCGTCCACCAGGCCACCCTGCGGGCCGCCCGGCAGCACCACTCGATCCTTTGCTACGAGAGCCCTTCGGCGACCCGTGAGTTCAACCCGAGCGTATTCGTCGACATCGACGACTACGTTGACGCCAAGGTCCAAGCCGTCAAGATGCACAGCGACCAGCTCGCCAAGCCGTATATGACGCCCGAACGGGTGCGCGGCATCGCCTCCTTCCGGGGCGGGCAGGCCCGCCGGAGGGTGGCGGAGGCCTATGAGCCGGTCCGCCTCCTGAGCACCGAAATGGAATCACTGTGATGCCGCGCGCGCTCGTCACCGGCGCCGGTGGCCCGGCGGGGCGGGCCATTGCGGCCCAGCTGAAGGCACGGGGCATCCCCGTCCTGGGCACCGATATCCGCGAGCTGCCGCCAGGATCGGGCATCACCGTGGTCCGCGTCCCCGAGGCCTCCGATCCGGAGATGGTCTCGGCGCTCCGCCGGCTGGTGGCAGCCGAAAACGTCAACCTCGTCATCCCCACGGTGAGCGATGAACTGCCGCAGCTCGCCGCGTTCCGGGCCGGTTTCGGCCCCGACGTCCGCGTGATCATCGGCGAGCCGGGGGCCGTGGCGCTGGCCAACGACAAGCTCTTCACCGCCTGGCAGTTGCATTCGGCCGGTGTGCCCGTTCCCCGGTTTGGGGTCCCGCGGGACTTCGCCAACGCGGGCGCCGCCATGGAAGCCCTGGGTGGTCCGATAGTCGTCAAACCCCGGGTCTCCCGCGGTGGACGGGGTGTTCTCGTCATCGACGGCAGCGAGGAGGTGGACTGGCACCGTCTGCCGGAGGGCCAAATCGTGCAGGAGTACATTCCGGGAACCGAATACGGTCCGATGGTTTTCGGCACCCCGGCGCACAACACCGTGGCACCGTTCGTCGTCGTCGTCGAAAAGACGGAACTGGCCCAAGGGAACGTGGGTAACGCCGTGGCCACCCGCCGAGCCGAGGCGGGCGAGGCCATCGACGTGGGGAATGTGGCCATGGCCGCCGTCCGCGTGCTGGGGCTGACGGGCCCGGTCGACGTCGACGTCCGGCGCCGTGCGGACGGCACCCCGGTGGTGCTGGAGGTGAATGCCCGGTTCGGCGCCAACAGCGAGCGTGCCCCCGAACTGCTCGACGCCGTTTTGGCGTCATTCACCCTGCCATCCTTCAACCCGGCATCCTTCCGGCAGAGCGCAGGAGCGTACGCCAATGTCCTGGTATGAAACCACCCTGCAGGCTGCCATCCCCGGGGCAGAACTGGTTCTGCTGGTGCTCGGCCTGCCGATCCTGGCATTCGGGCTTGTGAAACTGCTCGTGCTGCCGCTGTCGCTCTTGTTTGAGCTCCGGGCCGCCCGGCGCCGCCGCGCCGGGGCGCCCACCCTGCTGGACGAGTGGCCCACCGTGTCGATCATCGTCCCGGCGTTTAACGAGGCAACTGTGATCGAGAATTGTGTCCGGTCCATCCAGCTCACGAAATACGACCGGTACGAAGTGTTGCTGGTGGACGACGGCTCCACCGACAACACGGTCGAACTGATGGAGGGCCTCGCCGCAGCAGATCAGCGGATCACGGTGCTGCACCAGGCCAATGCAGGTAAGGGGGCTGCGCTGAACCTGGGCATGCGCCACGCTGCCGGGGAAATCCTGATGTTCGTCGATGCGGACGGCATCTTCTCCGGCAACACGGTCAAGCGGATGCTCCAGGGATTCGCGGACAAGCGCACCGGCGCGGTCTGCGGTGACGACCGGCCGGTCAACCTGAACCGGATCCAGACCCGGATGCTGGCCTTCATCAGCCACGTCGGCACCGGCATGGTCCGGCGTGCCCTGACCATGATCGGCTGCCTGCCGATCGTCTCCGGCAACATCGGCGCCTTTCCCCGCTCCGTGCTGGAGCAGATCGGCCCGTTCCGGGAGGACACGGTAGGCGAGGACCTGGAACTGACCTGGCGCGTGCACCGCGCCGGCTACCGGGTGGTCTTCGCCCCGCGGGCTCTGGTCTACGCCGAATCTCCCTCGACCATCGGCGCCCTCTGGCGGCAGCGGGTCCGCTGGGCCCGCGGGCTGTTGCAGACCATCGGCGTGCACAAGGGCATGATCGGCAACCTGCGCCGCGGCCCGTTCGGTGCCTACCTGCTGTTCAACACGGTCACCATGGTGTTCCTCCCGTTGCTGCAGATCATCCTGCTCCTGGACCTGGTCCTCCTGCTGGCGGTCGGCAGGAGCCCGCTGGGCGCCGACGTTTGGGGGGTGCTGGGCTGGCTGGGTCTGCTGGTCACGATAGTCCTGACCGTCTTCGGGCTCGGGATCAACCGGGCGTGGCGGGACTTGCGGCACGTGTGGACGCTGCCGCTGATCCCCTTCTACTCCGTGTTCACGAGCCTGACCATGGTGGCTGCCCTGATCCAGGAAGTGCGGGGTAAGGAAGCCCGCTGGAACAAGCTCAAACGAACCGGGGTCATCAGTGTCTCGGCGCCCGGGTCGCGTGCGGAGATCAGCATTTGAGGATGGCAATGGTCATCGTGGCAGTCGTCGTCCTCAGCGCGACAGGGTGCGGGGCGCCGGGGACACCCTCGGCCCCCGCCGCCGAGCGCACCGTGGGGGTCGGCTACGAGACCGTGGTCGACGACCCTGGCGCGCTCCCGGCCTTGGCCCGGCGGCTCGACGAGGTGAACGCAAACAGTGTGACCCTCAGCGTCGGGAGGCTCGACTGGACTGCGTTCGCCTGGGACAAGCATCCCGAGGTCGAAGCCGTCCCGGGCCGGGACCACGTCGCGGAGGCGATCAAGGCACTGGGCACCGGCAGCAACGGAGAGCGGCGCCGGGTCACCCTGACCATCGACTTGTTGATTCCGGGTTGGATCGCGACCAACCAAGGACTGGCCGGCATCAATTTTGACGGCACCCGGTCCAAGGACTTTGCCAGCGTGAGCGCGCTGACCACCGGGCCCGTGGGGGAGAGGCTGGTGGCATTCGTGGACGAAGTGACGCGGCGCTACCGGCCGGATGCGGTCGCGCTGACGGAGCTGATGTTCGACAACAACACCTACGGCGGCGATGACCGGGACTCCTACATGCTGGCCACCGGTGCGAAGGACTGGCCGCGGCTGGCGAACGGCGACATCGACGCCGCGCACCCGAGCATCGGTGCCTGGCGCTCCAAAGCCCTGGCCGCTGTCGTTGCGAAGGCTACCGCTGCCGCCCACGCCAACGGAGCAACACTGGACATGGATGTGCGGGCGCCGTGGCAGGATCCAAACGGGGACCGGCCCGAAAGCGGCCACGACTACGCGCTGCTGGCCGCGGCCGCGGACCGACTGGTGCTCTGGAACTACTTCGGGCTCAACGACGCGGCGCCGTCCTACTCCGAGAAACTGGCCAAAGCCATGTCCGCGAGATCCGGGAAGTACGTCATCTCGGTCGGGATGTGGGCCAAGGGCGGCAGTATCTCGGCCACTGACCTGGCCGCGGGCCTGGCCGCGTCGGTAGCCGGCGGGGCCAGCGCCGTCGCCGTCACGCCGTCGAGCATGCTCGACGAAGCAGCGTGGCAGGCGCTCAGGAAGTCCTGGGGCTGACCCCGGCGTCCGGGTAAGGGAACCTAGCGCAGCACCACGGTCCTGTTCCCCTGCAGGATGACGCGGCCTTCGCAGTGCCAGCGGACCGCGTTGGACAGGGCTTTGCACTCGGTGTCCCGCCCGGCCGCCACCAGGTCCTCGGGGCCGTAGGTGTGGTCAACCTCCACCACCTGCTGGGAGATGATGGGCCCTTCGTCGAGTTCGGCGTTGACGTAGTGGGCGGTGGCGCCGACGGTCTTCACGCCGCGCGCGTACGCCTGGTGGTACGGTTTGGCGCCCTTGAAACTGGGCAGGAACGAGTGATGGATGTTGATGGCACGCCCGTCCAGGCGGCGGGTCAGGTCATCACTGAGGACCTGCATGTAGCGGGCCAGCACCACCAGCTCCACGTCGAGCTCGTCCACCAGTTCCAGCAAGCGCGCTTCGGCCTCCGGCTTGGTGGCTGCCGTCACCGGCACGTGGAAGAACGGGATACCGTGCCATTCCACGAGCGTCTGGTGATCGGTGTGGTTGGAGACAACTGCCACCACGTCCACCGGCAGTTCGCCGATCCTGGCGCGGAACAGCAGATCATTGAGGCAGTGCCCGAACTTGGACACCATGATCAGGACACGGCGTTTGGAGCCGTGCGGCTCCAGCCGCCAGCGCATCCCGAAGCGTTCCGCCACCGGACCAAAAGCGGACCGCAGGGTGTCCGCGGTGGAGGCATCGCCGTCGGAAGCAAAGTGCACCCGCATGAAGAAGTGCCCTTCGGAGCGTTCGCCGAACTGCTTGCTGTCGAGGATGTCGCAGCCGTTCTCAAGCAGGAAGCCGGAGACGGCATGGACTATGCCCGGCGTCTCCGCGCAGTCGAGCGTCAGGACGTGCTCCACCGTGGTCACCGGCCGGGCGAGAGGGGTTTCAGTCTGGATAGCCGTCACCGTTCAGCACTCGATCACGTTCACGGCGAGGCCTCCGCGGGAGGTTTCCTTGTACTTGGTCTTCATGTCCGCTCCTGTTTCTCGCATGGTCTTGATGGCTTTGTCCAGGGATACCTTGTGGCTGCCGTCGCCGTGCAGGGCAAGCCGCGCGGCGTTGATGGCCTTCACGCTGGCGATGGCGTTGCGTTCAATGCACGGGATCTGGACGAGCCCGCCCACCGGGTCGCAGGTGAGGCCGAGATTGTGTTCAATGCCGACCTCGGCAGCGTTTTCCACCTGCGCCGGGGTGCCGCCGAGCACTTCGCAGAGCCCGGCGGCGGCCATGGAGCAGGCCGAGCCCACTTCGCCCTGGCAGCCCACCTCCGCCCCGGAAATCGAGGCGTTGATCTTGAAAAGGATGCCGACGGCGGCCGCCGCCAGCAGGAAGCGGACCACCCCGTCGTCGTCGGCGCCCGGCACAAACTTCGTGTAGTAGTGCAGGACCGCCGGCACGATCCCGGCCGCGCCGTTGGTGGGGGCGGTGACGATCCGGCCGCCCGCGGCGTTCTCCTCGTTCACGGCCAGGGCAAACAAGTTGACCCATTCCATCGCGAGCAGCGGGTCGGCCGAGGCTGCCCCGTCCAGTTCCGCGTCAGTGGCCGAGAGCGTCCTGAACAGCGACGGCGCACGGCGGGTGACGTTGAGGCCGCCCGGCAGGATTCCTTCCGCGGCGCAGCCGTTGCTCACGCATTCGCGCATGACGGCCCAGATCTTGAGCAGGCGTTCGCGGAGCTCGGCCTCGCTGCGCCACACGAGCTCGTTGGCGAGCATGATGTCCGAGATGGACTTGCCGTCGCGGGCGCACATCGCCAGGAGCTCATCCGCCGTGGTGAAGGGGTAGGGGAGCACCGTGGTGTCGGCGACAACCTTGTCCGTGCCGGCGGCGTCGCCGGCCACCACAAATCCGCCACCGATGGAGTAGTAGCTGCGTTCCCGGAGCACTGCCCCGGAGTGGTCCAGCGCCCGGAAGGTCATGCCGTTCGGGTGGGCCGGCAGGGACTTGCGGCGGTGCAGGACCACGTCCTCGTCCCAGTTGAAGTCCACCCGGTGGCTGCCGCCCACGTGCAGCTCCGCCTCGAGGGCGGCCGCGGCGACCTGGTCGTCAGCGGTGGCGGTGTCCACGGTCTCGGGGTCCTGGCCCTGGAGTCCCAGGACCACGGCCTTGTCCGAACCGTGGCCCCGGCCGGTGGCGCCCAGGGAACCGAACAGCTCGGCCTGGACCCTCGTGGTGGAGCTCAGCTGACCGTCGCTTTTGAGCCCGTCGGCGAAGCGTTTTGCTGCCCGCATCGGGCCGACCGTGTGGGAGGAGGACGGCCCGATGCCTACGGAGAACAGGTCGAGGACGCTGAGCGCCATTATGGGACCTCGGGGGTCGCGAATTCGCGCATGGCGTCGAGGAGCCAGCGGCCAAGGAACTCCGCAAAGGAAGCCCGCGGCAGGATCCGGTAGGTCTCCTCCGAGGTCTTCCAGAGGATGGCCGGGATCCCCCCGATTGCCGTGGACACCGCCGTGCCAGGCTTCAGGACGCGAGGGTGCAGGTCCAGGGCGCAGCCCTTTTCCAACACGGCCCGCGCCTGCGGGCCGGAGAGTTCCAGCGTGGTGCGGTTGGCGGACAGGTCCACCACCTGTCCCTGACCGTCCCCGAGTGCCTCGATGAGCGTCCGGGGGAGGCTGCCGCCCAGGCTTTCGTGCGACTCCGCGGGCGCCACGAGCAGGAATTCCGCCGGACCCAGCCACAGCACCGCGGTGTCGCCGCCGCTGCGGACCTCCCCGGAAACGGCGGGCAGGCCGCCCGTGAGGGCACCCAGCCGCTCCCCGGCCTCGCCGGCCGGGTCCACCCGGAGCCCGGCCATGGTCAGGAACGCCACCTCGCGCAGTTCCACCACTCCCGCGACGGATCCCGTTTCGAAAGCCGCGCCCAGGTGCGACGCCGGGCTCTTCCGGAGGGTCTGGATCTTCTTGGAGTTTTCGAGTGCTGCTGTGTCAGCCATCTTTGCGGGTCCCTTCGGAGTCAAAAAGTACAGTTTCTGCGACGACAACGT
Source organism: Arthrobacter sp. (assembly GCA_026393275.1). Lineage (GTDB taxonomy): Bacteria > Actinomycetota > Actinomycetes > Actinomycetales > Micrococcaceae > Arthrobacter. The sequence continues at coordinate 48,390 of JAPLAM010000031.1, read as the reverse complement.
CCACCAGTTGGTCGCCGGCGGCGGCCACCAGGGTTTCGCCGATGCGGTTGCGGCCGTTCTTGATCAGGGCCAGGGCAAACGACCTGCCCAGCGCGGCGCTGTGGTAGCTCGAGGTCACGAAGCCCTGCATGGGCACGGGGCCGTAGGCGGGATTGACCGGGATGCCCTGCTCCACCAGTTGGGTTCCTTCGGGGAGCCGGATGCTGCCGTCGACGGGGAGGACGCTGACCAGGTGCTTGCGGTCGGTGCGGCCGGCGTCCTGGCGGGCGTAGGAGCGTTTGCCGATGAAGTCCTTGACCTTGGACACCACCCATTCCATCCCGGCGTCCTGCGGGGTGACGGTTCCGTCGGTGTCCTGGCCGACGATCGGGTAGCCCTTCTCCGCCCGGAGCACGTGCATGGTTTCGGTGCCGTAGGGGGTGATGTTGAACTCGGCGCCGGCCGCGGCCACGGCTTCCCAGGTGTTCAGCCCGTACCAGGCCGGCACGTTGATCTCGTAGGCCAGTTCGCCGGAGAACGAGATGCGGCAGATCCGGGCCTGGACGCCGGAGGCCAGGGTCGTTTCGCGGAACGTCATGAACGGGAAGGCGTCGGCGTCGAGGCCGCCGTCGGCGTCCAGCTCCGGTGCCAGCTTGGCCACGACGGCCCGGGATTGCGGTCCGACGACGGCGATGGTGGTCCACTGCTCCGTGACCGAGGTGCAGTGCACGTCCAGCTCGGGCCATTCGGTCTGCAGCCATTCCTCCAGCCAGTCCAGCACCTTGGCGGCGCCGCCGGTGGTGGTGGTCATGAAGAACCGCTCCTCGTCGAGGCGCAGCGTGACGCCGTCGTCGAAGATCATCCCGTCGGGGGTGCACATCACGCCGTAGCGGGCCGAGCCCGGTGCCAGTTTCTTGAACGCGTTGGTGTAGACCCGGTTCAGGAACTCGCCGGCGTCCTTGCCGCGGATTTCGATCTTGCCCAGGGTGGTGGCGTCCATGAAGCCCACCGAGGTGCGGACGGCGGCGCATTCGCGCAGGACTGCGGCGTCCATGTCCTCGCCGGCCTGCGGGTAGTACCACGGCCGCTTCCACTGGCCGACGTCCTCGAAGAGCGCACCCTGGGCGACATGCCACGGGTGGATGGAGGTCAGGCGGGCGGGGTCGAAGAGTTCGCCGCGCTGGCGTCCGGCGAGGGCAGCGAACGCCACCGGCGTGAACGGTGCCCGGTAGGCGGTGGTGCCGATTTCCCCGATGCCCCGGGACGCTTCGCCCGCCTGCCGCAGTGCCGCGGCGATGACGCCGATCGCGTTCACCCCGGAGGTCTTGCCCTGGTCATTGGCGGTGCTGATCGAGGTGTACCGCTTGACGTGTTCCACCGAGCGCATCCCTGCCCCGGTGGAGCGCAGGACGTCGGCCACCGTCTGGTCGCGCTGGAAGTCGACGAAGTGGTGGTGCCAGTCCTGCGGGCCGCCGTCCTGACCGGGGACCAGCCAGAGCTGCCGGGTCGGGGCCGAGGCGCGCGGCGGCGTCGGCGTTCCCGCCGTGGCTCCCGGGCCCGCGGCGGTGAAGCCGGCCGCACCGACCGCGGCTGCCCCGGCGGCGATGCCTTCGGCGACACAGTCGTCGAGTTCGAAACTGCCGCGGCCGGAGCCGGCCACCTGCTGGTTGGGGACAACGCTGCTGGGGACGAACGCCGCCAGGTCATCGTCCCAGCGGATCTTGCCCTGGCGCTGGGAGTGCAGGTGCACCACGGGTGACCAGCCGCCGGAGACGGCCAGCAGATCGCAGGCGAGCTGTTCGACGCCGGAGGTGAGTTCGCCGTCGTCGTTGATGCTCCGGACGGTGACGCCGCGGAGCCGGCCGTCGGCCGTGCCGGAAGCGGTGTTGGCGACGGCGCTGCCGATCAGCACGCGGGTGCCGGCTGCGGCTGCCGCGGCGGCGGTTTCACTCAGCTGCGTCCGGGCGTCGACGACGGCTTCGACGCTGACGCCGGCGGCGCGGAGGTCGGCGGCTAGGGCGTAAGCGCTGTCGTTGGTGGTGCTGATGACCACGCGGGAGCCGGCGGCCACGGCGTAGCGGTTCAGGTAGCTGCGGACCGCGGAGGCGAGCATGATGCCGGGACGGTCGTTGTTTTCGAAGACCAGCGGGCGCTCGTGGGCGCCCGGGGCCAGGATGACCTGCGTGGCACGGATGTGCCAAATCCGCTGGCGGGACACGCCCGGCGCGGCCGGGCTCAGGAGGTGGTCCGTCCGGTTCTGGGCCGCGATGACGTAGTTCGAGTCGTAGGAGCCGAAGGCGCTGGTGCGGTTCAGCACCGTGCACTCGGCCGCGGAGATCAGTTCGGCCTCAACATCGGCCACCCAGTCCAGGGCCGGCTGCCCTTCGATGGTGTCCGCGAGGGCCGGATCGGTGGATCCGGACAACAGCGAGCCGCCCAGTTCGGGCTGGTCGTCAATGAGGATCACCCGGGCGCCGGCACGGACGGCTTCACGGGCCGCTGCGAGGCCCGCCGGGCCGCCGCCGACCACGAGGACGTCGGTGTGGACGTACTTCTTGTCGTACTCGGCACGGTCCACCTCCGGATCCAGCTTGCCGAGCCCGTTGAGCCACTCGGCGCTGAGGCCGTCCACGAGGGACACCGTGGTGGCCGGCAGCATGGACTCGGCGACGTGGCCGGGGAAGCGGGCCGCAATCTTGACCAGGGCGTTGGATTCCTCGACGCCGGCGGACATGATGCCGCGCGGCCGGTCCTCGTATAGGGAGTTTCCGGCGGCGATCCGGCCGTTGGCGAGCAGGGCGGAGGCGAGGGTGTCACCGGGATGGCCGGTGAATTCCTGGCCGTCCAGGGTGAAGCGCCAGGTCACGCTGCGGTCGATGCGTCCGCCGGCGTTAAGACGCGCGGGCTGCGGCTGGGCGGTCATTTGATTGCTCCTTCCGGGGAAGCAGGGGTGGTGACGGTGGGGGCGGTGGATCCTGTGGCCGGGCGCAATTGCCCCATCGGGTACACGGCCTGGATGTCGTAGGTGACGGTGTCGCGGAGCATGTTGAACCATTGCCGGCAACCCGTGCTGTGCAGCCACCGCTCGGCGAAAATGCCCTTGGTGTTGTCACGGTAGAACAGGTACTCGGCCCATTCGCGGTCTGTGAGCTCCGCCGGGTTTTCGGGGTAGGGCACGTGGGCCTGGCCGCCGTAATGGAATTCGGTCTCGTCCCGGGGGCCGCAGTTGGGGCAGGAAATCAGGAGCATGTCCTTTACCTTTCGCTAGTGGGCCACGGCGGCGGCGCCGTGTTCGTCGATCAGCGCACCGGTTTCGAAGCGTTCCAGTGCGAAGGGTTTGTTGAGCTGGTGCGGGGCACCGGTGGCGATGGTGTGGGCGAAGGTCAGGCCGGCGGCGGGGGTGCCCTTGAATCCGCCGGTGCCCCAGCCGCAGTTGACGAACATGTTCTCCACCGGCGTGGTGCCCACGATCGGGGAGGCGTCCATGGTGGTATCCACGATCCCGCCCCAGGTCCGGAGCACGTGGGCCCTGGCGAAGATCGGGAAGAGTTCGACGGCGGCCGCCATCTGGTGCTCGATCACGTGGAAGGAGCCGCGCTGGCCGTAGCCGTTGTAGGAGTCCACGCCGGCGCCCATGACCAGTTCGCCCTTGTGCGCCTGCGAGACATAGACGTGGACATGGTTGGACATGACCACGGTGGGGTGGACGGGTTCGTGCAGCTCGGAGACCAGAGCCTGGAGGGGGTGGGACTGGACCGGGAGCCGGAACCCTGCCATTTCCGCCAGCACGGTGCTGTGTCCTGCCGCGCAGAGGCCGACCTTTTCGGTGTGGATCGTGCCGCGGTTGGTCTTGACCCCCACCACCCGGTTTCCGTCTTTCAGGAAGCCGGTGACTTCGCAGTTCTGGATGATGTCCACGCCGAGCTCGTCGCATTTGCGGGCAAAGGCCCACGCGACGTGGTCGTGCTTGGCAATGCCGGCGCGCGGCTGGTACGTCGCACCCATCACGGGGTAGCGGATGTTGTCGTTGATGTTCAGGATGGGGCAGAGTTCCTTGACCTGCTTCGGGTCCAGCCACTCGGCGTCGACGCCGTTGAGCTTGTTCGCTCCGACCCGGCGCATGCTTTCACGGACGTCGCCCAGGGTGTGGGCCAGGTTCATGACCCCGCGCTGGCTGAACAGGAAGTCGTACTCGAGCTCTTCCGGCAGGATCTCCCACAGCTTCAGGGCGTGCTCGTAGATGGCCGCACTTTCGTCCCAAAGGTAGTTGGAGCGGATGATGGTGGTGTTCCGGGCCATGTTGCCGCCGGCGAGCCAGCCCTTTTCCAGGATGGCAATGTTGGTCATCCCGTGGTTCTTGGCCAGGTAGTAGGCGGTGGCGAGGCCGTGCCCGCCCCCGCCCACAATCACGGCGTCGTAGGAGGACTTGGGCTCCGGGTTGCGCCAGAGGAAGTCCGGGTGCTCCGGGAGGTGGTCGGTGCTCACTGGGCAACTCCGTTCGAGGTGGTTCCGGCATCCCCGGCAGGGTCCGGATACGTAGGGTTCGGGTACGGCAGGTTCGGGTACAGCGGAAATTTTTCGGCCAGGACCGTGACGCGGTCACGGAGCAGCACGGCGGACTGTTCGCTGAGTTCGCCCTTGATGGCCTCGGCGATGATGTCGGCGACCTCGGTGAATTCGGCCGCGCCGAAGCCTCGGGTGGCCAGCGCCGGGGTGCCGATGCGCAGGCCGGACGAGACCATCGGCGGGCGGGGATCAAACGGGACCGCATTGCGGTTCACGGTGATGCCGATCCGGTGCAGGCGGTCCTCGCCCTGCTGGCCGTCCAGCTCGGAGTTGCGCAGGTCCACCAGGACCAGGTGGACGTCGGTGCCGCCGCCCACCACGGAAATGCCGTATTCGGCGACGTCGGGTGCGAGCAGCCGCTCGGCCAGGATTTTGGCCCCTTCCAGGGTGCGCTGCTGGCGGTCCTTGAACTCGGGGGTTCCGGCGATCTTGAAGGACACGGCCTTCGCCGCGATCACGTGCTCCAGCGGGCCGCCCTGCTGGCCGGGGAAAACGGCGGAATTGATCTTGCGGGCCAGGGACTCGCGGCTGAGGATGACGCCGCCGCGCGGGCCGCCCAACGTCTTGTGCGTGGTGGTGGTGACGACGTCGGCGTACGGCACCGGGTTCGGGTGCAGCCCCGCCGCGACCAGCCCGGCGAAGTGGGCCATGTCCACCATGAGGTAGGCGCCCACGGAGTCCGCGATGCGGCGGAACTCCGCGAAATCGAGCTGGCGGGTGTAGGCGGACCAGCCGGCCACAATCAGCCTGGGCCGGTGTTCCAGCGCCAGCGCCTCCACCTCGGCCATGTCCACGGTCATGTCGGATTCACGCACATGGTACGGAACCACCTTGTACAGCTTGCCGGAGAAGTTGAGCTTCATCCCATGGGTCAGGTGGCCCCCATGCGCCAGGTCCAGGCCCAGGATGGTGTCGCCCGGATCCAGCAGGGCGAACATCGCGGCGGCGTTGGCCTGGGCACCGGAGTGCGGCTGCACATTTGCGGCCTCGGCGCCGAAAAGGGCCTTGACCCGGTCGATCGCGAGCTGTTCGATCACGTCAACGTGTTCGCAGCCGCCGTAGTACCGCTTGCCGGGGTAGCCCTCGGCATATTTGTTGGTCAGCACCGAGCCCTGGGCGGCCATCACGGCCGTGGGGGCGAAGTTTTCCGAGGCGATCATTTCCAGCGTCGATTGCTGGCGGTCGAGCTCTCGGGCGATGGCTGCGTCGACTTCGGCGTCGACGCTGGAGAGGGTGCCGGTGAGCACATCTGCCATGGCTTGCTCCTTTCGATCAATGGCTAGTCAACAACTGCTAGCCAACTAATACATGACTGATATATTAGATTGAATGCAACAATATGTTGCAGGTCACTCCACGTCAAGGGTGTTGTCGAAACAGCACGCAGCGGGTGGGTGGCAACGACGCAAAGTGAGACACGAGGAGGGGACATGACGAGCCTTGCGGTAGAAGACACGGAAGCGGGGGGCGCGGAACTGCCGCTGTCGGAGCAGGCCTATCGGCAGCTGCGCGACCAGCTGATCATGCTGGAGATCCGCCCGGGCGACGCCATTAACGACTCGGTCCTCGCGGCCCGGCTGGGGTTCGGGCGCACGCCGGTGCGCGAGGCGCTCAAGCGGCTGGAGAGTGACCACCTGGTGGTCTCCTACCCGCGCCGGGGAACCTTCGCGACCCGGGTCGACATCACGGAACTGGCCGACATCTCGGAGATCCGCGAACTGCTGGAGCCGCTGGCGGCGCGGCGGGCCGCGCGATCCGCCAACCCCGAGATGCGGGCCAGGCTCCGCGCGTTGGCGGCCGACATCGCCGGCTCGGATCCGCGCGGCGCCGACCAGCACACCCTGATGCGCTTTGACATCATGGTGCACCGGCAGATCTATGCGGCCGCCGCGAACCCCCACCTGGAAGATGTGCTGATCCGGTACGACAACCTGGCCACGCGCATCTGGTGCCTGGTGCTGGACAAGATCCCGTCCGTCTCCGGGCATATCACCGAGCACGTCGACCTGCTCCATGCCATTGCCGACGGCGACGCCGAACGGGCCGCGAGCCTGGCCTTCGAGCACGTGGCCAGCTTCGAAAAAACCATCCGCAGCGTGCTCTAGGGCGCCCGCCGGGCCGGGTGCGGGGCCCGTGCCGCGGCGGCCGCAGCCGCGACGATATGGAGGGTCAGCAGCCGGCCTGAGGTTCGCGGGTCCCCGCCCAGCAGGGCCTGGATCTTGCTCAGCCGCTTGTGCATCGTCTGCCGCTCAACGTTCAAGGTGACGGCCGACGCCGTCGTGTTGCATCCCGAGTCCAGCCAGCACAGCAGGGTTCCCAGCAGGGACGTGCCGTGTTTCCGGTCCCAGTCGAGCACTTCCGCCAAACCCGATTCCACGTAGGAGTCCAGGAAGCCAGGATCGGGCACGGCGTCCAGGATCCGCCGGCCCAGATAATCCATGGCATCGAGCACCTGGCCCGCGGCCGGTGTCCCGAGCCGGACTGTCTCCTGCGCCTCGACATAGGACTCGTGCGCGCGGAGACCATCGGCGACGGTGGGTCCGAAGGCGGCAGAGTCTTCGGAGCCGCCCAGGGCGCCCCGCGCTGCCCGGAGCAGGGCATCACGCGCCGCGTGGGCGTCTTTCCGGGCCACGGTGAACAACACAGCTCGTTCGCCGTCCCGCTGGTGGGACTTGACGTTGACTCCCGCCAGGCGCAGGGCGCGTTCGACGGCGGAGAAGTTGGCATCCCGGCCGGACGTCCGGAAGACGGCCACCACCGCGGCCTGGCCCGGCTGCAGTCCGGCCTGCAGCCAGAGCTGCCGGGTGGTCTCGGCGTCGCCGCCCTCAATGACCGACTCCAGCAGGCGCGCATCGGCGACCTGGGCCGGCGTCGGACGGAAAGCCTGCGCGAGGGCCAGGGCGAGGATGCCGGAGAGCCGGTCGGCTGCAAGCTCAAGCAGGAAGGGGTCACGCGACGGGGAGCGCAGTGTCAACTGGGCCGCCAGTTGACCGCCGACCACGATGCCGGCCACGGCCTGGGAGCCTTTTTCGTTGCCCGGGTCGTCTGGGCCCGCCGCGCCGACTTCGCCGAAAGCAGCGCCGGCGCGGCCGAGCGGTGATCCGTCCGGTGCCGTCAGGGAGACCTCCGCCTCCAACGTCGTGGCCAGCATCTCGAGGATGACCGGGAGGTTGGGACCCCGGTCGGTGATCTGGCGCGCAATCCGGCGGGAGGCGTCGTCGACCACGACGTGGGCGGCAGCCTGCTCGTTGACCACCATGCGGTTCACTGTCTCGGCGACGTCGACAAAGGGCACCACGGCCCGCAGGTCAATCAGCGGCAGCCCGTACCTATTGGCCGCGGCAATGAGCCATTCCGACATGGGGGCCGCCTGGCCCGCAGTCTGCAAGGCCAAGGCGGCAATATTCCGTCCCGCCAGGCTGCGGATGTAATTTTCCTGCTCCTGTGGGGGAAGAGCCAGCAAGGCTTCCCCGCCGGAAAGCAGCAACTCCCCGCCGCGCAGCAGCGGGGCAATCTCCAGCACTTCGCTTGAATGCACCCAGCGGACAGCCCGGTCCAGGGTGCCGGGCACACTGCTGCGCACCACCGGGTCGGCGGCGGCCAGCGGCTGGGACTCGAGGACGGTTGCAAGCGTGATCATGGGTACCCCGAAAGTAAACGTGCGACGTTTCGTCGCCTGATATGGGTTCAGTGTAATCAAAAAGCATCTAGGTTGTGCTCTTCGTCACCAATAAGCTGGAACTACCTTCCGTTCGGCAATCACAACGAAGTGAATCGAGACGCGCATGAACCAAGCTAAACAGCGGTCGCACGAAGAGGCGACCGTCGAAGTAGAAGACGTCCTGCAGCCCATCCCGGAGTCAGCCCGGACCACAAAACTTTCCGGCCAGTTCTGGATCTGGGCAGGCGCCAACGTTGCACCCATCAACTGGATCCTCGGGGCCCTCGGCATCCAGCTCGGCCTGGGTCTGGGCGACACCCTGCTGGTATTGATCGTCGGCAACCTCATCGGCATGGCGGGCTTCGGCTTCTTCGTCATCCTCGGCCAGCGCACCGGCGCCACCGGCATGCTGCTTGCCCGCGGGGCCTTTGGCCGCCGCGGGGCCTACCTGCCGGCCGCCATCCAGGCGACCATCGCCATCGGCTGGTCAGCCGTGAACACCTGGGTCATCCTGGACCTGATTCTGGCGCTTTTCGGCATGATCGGGTGGGTTGATCCCAACGAAAAGAACATCGCGGTCCGCATCGTCGTCGCCGCGGTCATCATGACCGTCCAGGTTGCCATTTGCTACCGCGGCTACCGCGCCATCTCCAAGTTCGAGCGGATCACAATGCCGCCCACCATCCTGGTCCTGGTGGGAATGTCCATCGTGGCCTGGACGCAGCTGGACATCAACTGGAGCTACGCCGGACCGGCGGGGGCCGTCCTGGAGGGGATGCCGCGCCTCGCCGCGATGTCCGGCATCATGACCGTCATCGGCATCGGCTGGGGTATCGGCTGGTTCACCTACGCTCCCGACTACTCCCGCTTCGTCAGCCGCAAGGTCAAGCCGACCAAGCTGTTCCTGGTCAGCGTCCTGGGCCAGTTCCTGCCCGTCGTCTGGCTCGGCATCCTCGGCGCCAGCCTCGCGACGAAGAACGGACAGGCCGATCCCGGCGAACTGATTGTCTCCAACTTCGGCAGCCTGGCCATCCCGGTCATCCTGCTGGTCATCCACGGGCCCATCGCCACCAACATCATCAACCTGTACACCTTCGGTGTCGCCTTCCAAGCCCTGGATGTCAAGATCTCCCGGCGCAAGCTGTCCATCATCGTCGGAATCCTGTCGATGTTCGCCGTCATCGGCTTCATGTTCGCCGAAGACTTCGCGATGATCCTTGACACCTGGCTCGGCGCCATCGTGGCCTGGGTGGCCACCTGGGGAGGCATCATGGCCGTCCACTACTTCATCTTCGAGCGGCACCACAAGGACTTCTCCTACCTGTTCCTTGATTCGAAGAAGACCTCCCTGAAGGCCATCAACCCCTCCGCGTTCATCGCCTTCTTCGCCGGCCTCGTCATGACCTGGATGTTCATGTACGGCGGAGTTCCGGCCCTGCAGGGCCCCATCGCGACGGCCATGGGCGGCATCGACCTCTCCTGGCTGGCCGGGACCGTAACCTCCTCTGCCATCTACTTTGGCCTGGGCTACCCGCGCTTCCGCAGCCGCATCCGGGCCGGCGTGCCCATCGGCGTCCGCCTCGACCTGGAGGACGACGCAGTGCTCGCGGAGCACGGCGACGCCACCGAAGAAAGGGTCCACGAACCGGAGCCGGCCCGCCTGGCCTGAGAGCCGGTCCGCCGGTCCTGAAGGCCCGCAAATTTTTCACCATCAACACGCAAAGGAATACCCGTGACCATCTCCACCACCGCCCTTGCCTCAAACGTCTCCGAGTTGGAGCGCCTGAAGGTTTTGCACAACGGCCAGAAGGTCCAGCTGACGTTCTCCGACGCCGAGCTTGAGCGCCGCATTGCCGGCCTCCGTTCGATCATGGCAGCGAAGAACCTGGACGCCGTCGTCCTCACCAGCTTCCACTCCATCAAGTACTACTCCGACTTCCTCTTCACCTACTTCGGCCGCTCCTACGCCATGGTGGTCACGGCCGACGACACAGTGACGGTCACCGCGAACATCGACGCCGGCATGCCCTGGCGGCGCAGCTACGGCGAGAACGTCGTCTACACGGACTGGCGCCGGGACAACTACATCTTCGCCATCCAGGAGGCCCTGCGGACCCGCGGTGTCACCGTCCGCCGGCTCGGCGTCGAGGACGACACCCTGCCGCTGGACAACCGCAACAAGATCCAGGCCGCGTTCGACGGCGCCACCCTCGTCGACGTCGCACAGGACGCCATGCGCCAGCGCATGATCAAGTCCGCCGAAGAAATCGCCGTCATCAAGCACGGCGCACGCATCGGTGACCTCGGCGGGGAAGCCATCCGCAACGCCATCACCCCCGGCATCACCGAATACGAGGTTGCCCTGATCGGCACCGAAGCGATGGTGCACGAGATCGCCCGCACCTTCCCGGATTCCGAAATCCGCGACACCTGGGTCTGGTTCCAGTCCGGCCTCAACACCGACGGCGCCCACAACTGGGCCACCACCCGCAAGCTCCAGGAACACGACATCCTGTCGCTGAACTGCTTCCCGATGACCAGCGGCTACTACACCGCCCTGGAGCGGACCCTGTTCCTTGGCGAGCCGGATGCCCGCTCCCTGGAACTGTGGAACATCAACGTGGAGGTCCACCGGCGGGGCCTGGAACTCATCAAGCCCGGCGCCGTCTGCAAGGACATCGCCGCGGAACTGAACGAGATCTATGTTTCCCACGGGCTGCTGGCAAACCGGACGTTCGGCTACGGCCACTCCTTCGGCGTCCTGAGCCACTACTACGGCCGGGAAGCCGGGCTCGAGCTCCGCGAGGACATCGACACCGTGCTGGAACCGGGCATGGTGGTCTCGATGGAACCCATGATCACCGTCCTGGACGGCCAGCCCGGCGCCGGCGGCTACCGTGAGCACGACATCCTGGTGGTCGGCGAGGACGGCGCCGAAAACATCACCAAATTCCCCTTCGGCCCGGAACACAACATCATCAGCGCCTGACACACCCAAGTGGCGGCGGCCCCTGGCCGCCGCCACTTTTCACGCCGCACTTCATGAGGAGCACCACCAGCATGGACAAGTCAGTATTTCTGGAAGACCTGGACGCCTTTGCCTACCGCGAAGCCTTGGCGTCCGGGGAAGCGATCGTCCTCATCCCCGTCGGATCCCTGGAACAGCACGGCCCGCACCTGCCGCTCGGAACGGACACGATTCTGTCCTCGCGCTTCGCGGAGGGTGTCGCCCGGCGGCTCGGTGCCCTGGTGGCCCAGCCCATCGCCTACGGGTACAAGTCGCAGCAGAAGTCCGGCGGCGGCAACCACCTCTCCGGTACCACCAGCCTGGACGGCGAAACCCTCATCAAGGTGGCACGCAACCTGGCCAAGTCCTTCCTCAGCCAGGGCGTCCGGCACGTGGTCTTCGTCAACGGCCACTTCGAGAACTACCAGTTCCTGTACGAGGGAATCGACCTGGCCCTGGAAGACCTGAGGATCGGGCCCGGCGCCGAGCAGAGCGTGCTCCTGCTGTCGTACTGGGACTTTGTCAGCCAGGACACGCTGACTCAGGTCTACCCCGGCGGCTTCCCGGGCTGGGACATCGAGCACGGCGGGGTCCTGGAAACCTCGCTCATGCTGCACCTTGAACCGGCCAGGGTCGCGATGGACCGCCTGGTGGACGGTCCGGCCGCCGTCCTGCCGCGCTTCGACCGGCTCCCCGTGGTGCCGGAGCGGACGCCGGCCACCGGGTGCCTCTCCTCCGCCGCCGGGTCCAGCGCCGCCAAGGGCGCCCTCCTGTACGGACAGGTCGTCGACGATTTGGCCTCGGATCTCGCCGGCGAACTGGTCCGCGAAGCCGTAACTGTTTCGGCGTAGCGGGAAACAGTCCCTACCCGAGGGCCCTTACCCGGCAGTTACTCGACGGTGGCGAACAGCTCGTTGAGCTCCGCGGTGAGCTGCCGGCGCAGTTCGGGGGTGCCGATCTCCTTGCCGTCGATGTGGTTCACCGGCGCGAGCAGCCGGATGCTCGAGATGAGCCAGACGGCGTCGGCGTCGTACAGGTCGGCGGGTACCAGCGGGCCGTAGCCCAGTTCCCAGCCGGCCGCCTTGGCCGCGGTGAACAGCGCGCCCTGCGAGGTGCCGGGGAGGATGCCGCTGTCCAGTTGCGGGGTGATCAGCCGGCGCACGGTGCGGACCCCGCCCGCGCCGTCGTCGCTGGTCTCCAGGTGCGCCAGCAGCACGGTCGACGTCGGGCCCTCCAGGACCCGGCCATCGGCGGAGGTGAAGATGACGTCGTCGGCGCCCTGACGGTGGGCGTGCCGCAGCGCCGCCATGTTGACCGCATAGGACAGGGTTTTGGCGCCGAGCAGCAGCCACGGGGCGCGTTCGCCCACCTCGCTGTCGTAGCCCCGGTCGAGCAGGATGACGTCGATCCCGGTCTCGCGCTGCCGGCGGCCGGCGGCCGGCGGCGGGGAGGCCTGCACCCAGCAGCTCGGCGTGGCGGTGCCCTCGACGCCGCGGGTGGCCAGCAGCTTCACCACCACCTCGTCCGCACCGGCGGAGCCGTTACTGTCCGGGCCCGCCGACCCGCGGAACTCGCTGATGGCCGTCCCGATGGCGCGGCGCCAGGCGTCCTCGGCCGGGATGTCCAGCTCCAGGGCGCGGGCTGAGCCGGCCAGCCGGTTCAGGTGGGCCGCCAGCTTGCGCGGCGTTCCACCCACCGCCAGCAACGACTCAAAAACGCCGTCGCCGCGGGTGGCACCCTGGTCCGTGGCCATCAGTTGCGGCTTGGATGCGTCGGCGATGCGGCCGTTTTCAAACCCGGGATCGAGGAACACCAGCACCGTGGCGGGGGCCGGAACAGAGGCAGGGGTAGTCATGCCTTCAGCTTAGTGCGGCGTGCCGGGATAGGATTTGCGGGTTGCCCGTTCCGGAACTGGTCCGCGGGTCTGGAACCTGAAGGACTTGCCTGTGCTGTGGCCATTTTCGCTAGTGGAGACACTCCCGTCCTGGGTGGTCGCGATCCTGACCCTCATCGACCTCGCCATCCGGGTGCTTGCCCTCGGCATCATCCCCGGCAACCGCCGCCCCACAACCGCCATGGCCTGGCTGCTGGGCATTTTCTTCGTTCCGGCACTGGGCGTCGTCCTGTTCCTGCTCTTCGGCAACTTCCGGCTGTCCCGCCGCCGCCGCGCCCAGCAGGAGGCCGTGAACACCCGGATCCGGGCCGGGACCTCGGCATTGGCCGCGGCCGAAAGCAGCTATGACGGGCCCGAATGGGTGTCGTCGGCCGCGGAGCTGAACAAGACCCTGGGCTCGCTGCCGATGGTGGACGGCAACAGCGTGGAGCTGCTGCCCGGCTACCCGGATTCCATCAAGGCGATGGCCGCGGCGGTCCGGGAGGCCAAGACCTTCGTCAACGCCGAGTTCTACATCATGAGCTCGGACCACGTCACCGATGATCTGCTAACGGCGCTGGAGGACGCTGCCGAGCGCGGCGTCGAGGTCCGGATCCTGTTCGACCACCTTGGCACCCTGCGCATCAAGGGGTACCGGAAGCTGATCGCACGGCTCAAGGCCAGCAAGATCCGCTGGCGGCCCATGCTGCCGCTGCGTCCGGTGCACGGGCAGTGGCGCCGGCCCGACCTTCGCAACCACCGCAAAATCATGGTGATCGACGGCGAGGTCGCCTTCACCGGCTCGCAGAACCTGATCGAACCGTCTTACAACAACCCCAAGCACCGCAAGGTCGGCCGCGAATGGGTTGAGCTCATGACCTGCATGCGCGGCCAGATCGTCACCACCCTCAACGTGGTGTTCGCCACCGACTGGCTCAGCGAGACCAATGAGTCGCTGGAACACCAGCTTGGCCACCGGCCCGAATCCGCGCCCGGCCACGTCACCGCCCAAGTGGTACCCAGCGGTCCCGGTTTCATCACCGAGAACAACCTGCGCCTGTTCAACACGCTGATCTACTCCGCGCAACGCAAGCTTTCGATCTGCAGCCCGTACTTCGTCCCGGACGACTCGCTGCTGTACGCGGTGACGACGGCGGCTCAGCGCGGCGTCGACGTCGAGCTGTTCGTCTCGGAAAAGGGCGACCAGTTCCTGGTCCACCACGCCCAGCAGTCTTACTATGAGGCGCTGCTGGAAGCCGGGGTGCGGATCTACCTCTACAAGGCCCCGTTCGTGCTGCACGCCAAGCACTTCACGGTGGATGACAAGGTGGCCGTCCTAGGCTCCAGCAACATGGACATGCGCTCGTTTTCGCTGAACCTGGAGGTCTCCGTGATGCTGCTGGGCGAGGACATTGTGCAGAGGATCGGCGCCGTGGAGGACACCTACCGGGAGATATCGCGCGAGCTGACGCTCGAGGACTGGATGAAGCGGCCCATGCTGGTCAAGTACGTGGACAACGTCGCCCGGCTGACGTCCACGCTCCAGTAGTCACCGTGCAGTAATCGCCTGTAGTAGCCCGGCTGGAGTCCCCTTGGGGTCCAATCAGCGCTGGCCGTGGAGGATGTCATCGGCGTTGTCGAATGCCCAGGTGACCAGCGGAACCAACAATGTGCTGAGCTCGTAGCCGCGGTCGGTCAGGCTGTAGTCCACCCTCGGGGGGATGACCGCCTGGGCGCTTCGATTGACCAGCCCGTCACGCTCCAGGGTCTTTAGGGTCTGGGCCAGCATTTTCTCACTGATGCCATCGGCCCGCCGGCGAAGGTCGCTCCAGCGTTGCTCGCCTTCGGACAGGGCTACCAGAATGAGTACTCCCCATTTGCTGGTGACGTGGTCCAACACCGTCCGGCTGGGGCATCCTGCGGGAAACACGCCGTCAGAAAAGCTCGCGCGAAGACTTGTGGCGTTGCTACTTTCCTTCATGCCTGTACCTTACCTGAAAGTGCGTACTAACTTTCGGGAAGCAATCGGTAGGGGCGCAGGTTGTGACCTATGACAGAGTACGAATCCTGAGAGGAAATCATGAGCATCGTCGTCACAGGCGCAACCGGCCAGCTCGGCCGCCACGTTGTTGAAGCATTGCTGGAACGCGACGTCCCGGCAAAGGAGATTGTGGCCGCCGGCCGCTCCATCGAAAAACTGGCAGATCTCGCCGCCCGGGGAGTCCAGGTGACGGCGATGGACTATTCGGACCCGGACTCCGTGGCGGCGGCACTCAAGGGTGCCCGCAAAGTCCTCCTGATTTCCGGTAGTGCCGTTGGGGAGCGGGTGACGCAGCACCGCACCGTGATCGAGGCTGCCAAGGCTGAAGGCGTGGACCTCATCGCGTACACGAGCATCGCAAATGCGGACACCTCCGAAATGAAGCTCGCGGCAGAGCACCAGGCCACCGAGGCGCTCCTCCAGGAAGCCGGAGTTCCCTTCGCTCTCCTGCGCAACGGCTGGTACCTCGAGAACTACACCGACCAGGTCCCGGGAGCGTTGGCACAGGGTGCGGTCGCCGGAAGCGCCGGCGATGGCAGAATCAGTGGAGCCTCCCGCGCTGACTACGCACAGGCCGCCGCAGCGGTGCTTGTTGCCGACGATCAGGCCGGTGCGATCTACGAACTGGGCGGCGACGAGGCGTTCACCATGACTGAGCTTGCTGCCGAGATCAGCTCGGCAACCGGCCAGACAATTACCTACCAGGACCTCCCTGCCCAGGACTACGCGGGCATGTTGGCGGGAGTGGGCGTGCCGGAAGCATTCGCCGAAATCCTCGCGGATTCTGATCTGGGGATCGCTCGTGGCGATCTTCTGGTCACGACTGGAGACCTGCGCAAGCTGATCGGACGCCCGACGACCCCGATGGCCGAGGCGGTGCGCTCGGCGGCTTCCGCTTAGCTCTCGTTTGCATTGACCGCCCGCGGACACCGCGAGCGGTCCGGTCTAGTGCCCGCTAGCCTTGCGGGAAGCCCGACCCGAGCGCCGAGAGCACACCGAAGGCTTTGGTCCGGATCTCCTCGTACTCCTCCTGCGGGGAGGAGTCCGCGGTGATGGCGCCGCCGACGCCCAGGCTCAGTGCGGCGGCGCCGTCCGCGCCCGGAGCCACCACCAGGGTCCGGATCGCCACCGCGAGGTCGGCGGCGCCGTTGAGCGAGAAGTAGCCGATCGCCCCGGAGTAGACGCCCCGCGGTGCGGTTTCGAGCAGGTCCAGGATGGCCATGGTGCTGACCTTGGGGGCGCCGGTCATCGACCCTGCCGGGAAGCAGGCCGCCACGGCTTCGGCCCGCGGCATCCCAGGCCGAAGCTGCGCGTCGATGGTGCTGACCATCTGGTGGACCGTGGCGTAGCTTTCGATGGCGCACAGCCGGGCGACCGAGACGGAGCCAGGCACCGCGAAGTGGCTGAGGTCGTTGCGCAGCAGGTCCACGATCATGATGTTCTCGGCCCGGTCCTTGGGCGAGGATTCCAGCTCGCGGCGCAGCAGCTTGTCCCGGGCGGCGTCGGCGGCCCGCGGCCGGGTGCCCTTGATCGGTTCGGCCCGCATCGCGCCGTCTGCTGCGATCCTCAGGAAGCGCTCCGGCGAGGTGCTGGCCACGGTGACCTCCGCCAGGCGCAGGAAGCTCGCGAAGGGCGCCGGATTGCTCCGTCGCAGCGCTAAGTATGC
The DNA here is from genome assembly GCA_026393275.1 of Arthrobacter sp. Classification (GTDB taxonomy): domain Bacteria; phylum Actinomycetota; class Actinomycetes; order Actinomycetales; family Micrococcaceae; genus Arthrobacter. The sequence continues at coordinate 31,597 of JAPLAM010000031.1, read as the reverse complement.
CTGCCACGGATCGAGCTCCCCGGCCGCCGCGGTAGCCGTCAACGCCGTTGTGAGGCAGACCTCGTAGCTGTTGCCCTCGGTGATTTCGTGCTGCGCTGCGCCGATCTTGGCCTTGTACGCGGCCTCGGTGTCCCGCGCGCTGAAGTCCGGCGCGGTATCTCTCGCCGCGGAAAGCCGGACGCCGACGCCGCCCGGATCGCGGCTCCCGTCCGCCGCCGCCGCTGCCACGGCGGCGCGAGCGGCGGCCAGCCAGTCCCCTGCCCCCGGGGTGTCCAGGGCCAGCAGCCAGACCGAGCGTTCCCGGTGGTCCAGGACCACCGCGCGTCCGGCGAAGATCAGGCAGGCATCCGGCGTGGGGGAGTCAACGTCGCTGCCGCCGGTTTCGCGCTTGAGTTCGTAGCCGAGGTATCCCAGCCAGCCGAGGGTGAACTCGCAGGGGTAGCCTTCGGGGGCAGGCAGGTCCGGTCGCCCCCAGGCCCCGTCGAGCCAGCGGAAAAACCCGCCCTCGGTTGTCACGGTGGCGTTGCCCACGCTCACCCAGGTCCGGCCGGAACGGTGCCGCACGGACTGGCCGCAGCTGCCGCCGTCGTCCGCCAGAATGCTGAAGCGGCTGCGTTCGGCAGCCACGCCGCCGGATGCCGTGTCCCCGGCCAGGGAGGAATCAAGCCAGACCGCGTTCGGGGAGCTGTCGTAGAGCGCCTCGAAGAGCCGGGCGGCGTCCGGTGCCGCTTCGAGCCGCTCGGCCTTCAGTTGCAGCCCGCGGCGGGCGGAAAGCTCGGGCAGCAGCAGCGGAGCGAGGCCGGGCAGGTACTGGAGCGCCTGGAGTACCTCTGCCGGGGCTCCGCCGTCGGCCAGGTTGAGTACCCGCACGTCGGCCCGGGAGGGCACATCGTCGATGGCCAGCCAGGCGTCTTCCTGCGCGGCCCATTGTTCCCAGTACGGTTCGTAGCTCGCGCCGTCGCGGGCCAGTGCCCGGGTGCGGCGGTCCAGAGCGGGAGCGTCGGCCCAGATTACGGCGTCCAGGAACGGTGCAGCGGCCGCGGCGCCCGCGCCCACGCCCTCGACCAGGACAATTTCGGCCGGCTGGGTGCGGCGGGTGGCGCCGTCGTAGTGCCGTTCCCAGTCCCAGCTGACCCAGCGGGCCGGCTCGCCGCGGTGCAGCGGGGCAAGCACGGTGGCAACATAGCGTTCGATGCCCGCGGCCAGTCCGTTCCAGCCAGGATAGATGTCCTCAAGGTGGAACAGCGAGACGGTGTGGTGTTCGCGGAGCCGGGCCGCGAGCTCAATGGCCAGGGTGGTCTTTCCTGCGCCGGAGCGCCCGTCGATGGCGATGATGACGGGTGCGGGGCTCATGAATTAGAGCGTACCGGGTGTCCTGCCGGGTCCCGGCGCGGATGGTCCCGGCACCCGGCCTGGTCCCCGGGCTGCAGCTGGGCGGCGCGGACGTGCGCGAGGATGCCCGGGACCGCGGCCTGGATCAGCTCCCAGGTGGCATCAAAGTCGGCGTGGCCGCCGTACCAGGGATCCTCTATGCCCAGGTCCAGGGGATCCGCGCCGGCCGCCGCGGGGTCGAAGCTGCGCAGCATCCGGATCTTCGCGACCGCGGCACGGTCCGGAGCGGCCTGCCGCAGCCAGCCGTAATGGTCCACATCTAAGGCCAGGATCAGCTCGCGCGACTCGAACCATTCTCCGCGCCACTCGCGCGCGATATGCAGCCGGGATGAGATGTTGTGGGCGGCCAGGGTCCGGGCGGCCCGGGGATCGATCGGGCGACCCGCCTCATAGGCGGTGATGCCGGCGGAATCGACCTCGACGCCGGTGAGCTGCGCTGCCGCCGCGGCCTCGGCGAGCATCAGTTCGGCCATCGGAGACCGGCAAATATTTCCGGTGCAGACCGCGATGATCCGGTACTGGCTCGCCGTTGACGTCATGATCCAGCATGACGGATGCGGCCGCCGCTTGGCTAGCCGAGCGGCGCGGGCTTGGTCATCGCAGCCACCTCGCCCGTGCCCCCATCGACGGACTCCACCGGTTGTTCTGTCCGCGACAGCTGCGTCCTGAGCTGTGCTACCTCATCAGCCAACCGGGCAAGCTCCCTCCGCAGCGGCTCCTCGTGCGCTTCGACGTCGGCGGCTGTCTCGACGGCCACCTGCTCAACAAGCCACGACGCGACTGACGCCGTTACGACGCCGAGGACGGCTACGCCGCCGATCATGAGACCGGCGGCGACAAGCCTTCCAACGGCCGTCACGGGATAGTGGTCGCCGTAGCCCACGGTGGTGATTGTGGTCATCGCCCACCAAAGGGCGTCCCAGAATGTGGTGATATTGGATCCGATGGCGTTCTCTTCCGCGTCCAGGACCGCCAGCCCTCCGGCGTACACCAGGAACATCGCCGATACGAGGACGTAGGTGACGATTCGACCGCGGAGGGCGTTGCCGCCGGTTCTGTGGAGAACCCGGAGCAAGGTAACCAAACGGAGCAGCCTCAATGGCCGCAAAGCGGGCAGGACCAGAATTACGAGTTCATGGAGATTCCTAAGGAACCAGTGCCCTCTCCGGGGCGCCAAGAACAGATTGACGGAGTAGTCCACGGCGAAGACGCCCCACGTAACCCAGATGATCGTCTCAACTATGCCGCTCTGGACGTCGGGAAGGTTGGCGATGACTTGGACGGAATAGGCTGCCAAGAACAGCACGGAGGCGCCGAGCGTAGGCCACTCAGAGTACTTTCGCCACAGCTCTTGGGTCATGTGTACAAGGCTAAGGCAGGGTGAAAGCGGAGCCGGGGACTTAGGCGGTCCGGTACCAGAGGGCTTTCCGGAGCAGCCCCTTCAGCTCGCCGGCCTCCGCGTCGCTGAGACCGGCGAGGGCCTCGGATTCCGCCGCCCGCGCGGAGGCCTCGGCCTGCCGGAAGACGGCCGATCCTTCCTCGGTGGCTGAGACAATCTTGGCCCGGCGGTCCAGCTTCCCGGGTGCCCGGATCACCAGGCCGCGATGCTCCAGCTCATCGATGAGCGAGACGATCTGGCTGGGGTCCAGGCTGAGGAACTCCGCCATTTCACGCTGCGTGGGCTCCAGCTCGCTGGTGGCCAGCGCCAGCACCGAATAGGAGCGCTCCTTGAGTCCGAACTCGGCCAGCGCGCGGTTGTTGAGCACCGATCCTGCGGCGTGCAGCTTGGCCAGCAGAAAGCCCGCGTCCCGAGTGATCGACGCGGACATCAGCTTGTCCGCCGGCCGGATGTCCGGCTGGTCGTCTACTTCCGTCGTCATACCCACTCCAATAGTCTACAAAAGAAATCATTGACATTTTCAATCATCCATACTTTCATGGATTTAGGAAAGCATCCCACGCCGAAGCGCAGGATGTATACGGCAGCTAGCAAAGGAGCGGCAATGAGCCTCGCAGGAAAAGTAGCAATAGTCACCGGAAGCGGCCGCGGCCTGGGCCTGGCCTACGCACGGGAGCTGGCCCGGCAGGGCGCCGCCGTCGTGGTCAACGACGTGGATGCAGCCGTCGCCGCCGAAGCGGTCCGCACCATTCAGTCCGACGGCGGCCGCGCCGCCGCCGTCGTAGCCCCGGTGGGCAGCTCCGAGGTCGCCAAGCAGCTTGTCCAGGCGGCAGTCAGCGAGTACGGCCGGCTGGACATCCTGGTCACCAACGCCGGGATCCTGCGGGACAAGAGCCTGCTCAAGATGACTGACGACGACTTCGACGCGGTCATCAACGTGCACCTGAAAGGCACATTCACCTGCGCACGGGAGGCGTTCGGCTACTTCAAGGAGAACGGCATCCCTGGCCGCATCATCACCATCGGCTCGCCGACCGGCCAGCGCGGCAACTTCGGCCAGACCAACTACGCCGCGGCGAAGGCCGGAATCGTGGGCATGGTCCGCACCTGGGCGCTGGAGATGAAGAAGGCCGGCGTCACCGCCAACGCCGTCATCCCGGTAGCGGCCACCGCCATGACCAAGACCATCCCGTACTTCCAGAAGGCCGTCGAGGCCGACGAACGCGGCGAGACCATGCCGGCATTCTTCCGCCACGACCTCGGCTTCGGCACCGCCGACGACGTCGCCGGGCTCATCGCCTTCCTCGCCTCCGACGCCGCCGCCGGAATCACCGGCCAGGCGATCGGCGCCGGCGGGGACCGGCTGCAGCTCTGGACCCACCCCGAGGCGGCCGCCACCGAGTACCGTGAGGGCGGCTGGGGCTACCAGGACCTCGTGGACGACTTCGAGGCGCTCTTCGGCGACAAGCTGCAGAGCGTTGGCGAGGAGTTCCTGCCGCTGCCGGAAGACCTCAAGCCCGAACCTGCCGAACCCGCAGCAGTCCAGGCGCGCTGAGATGGCCGCTCGCTATGAACTAGGCATCGACGCCGCCAAGCTGGACGCGATCGACATGCACGTCCACCTCGAGGTGGACGGCCACGGCCACGAGTCCCTGCCGCCGGTCCTGACCGAGGCCTCGGCCAAGTACTTCAAAGCCGATGACCGGACGCCGTCGCTGGACCGGATCGCGGAGATCTACCGCGAACTGCACATGGCCGCCGTCGTCTTCACCGTGGACGCCCGCACCCAGCTCAAGCACGAGCCCAACAGCATCCCCGACCTCATTGCCGGGGCCGCGCGGAACAATGACGTGCTGATCCCGTTCGGCAGCGTTGACCCCCGCACCGGGCCCGAGGCGATCCGCGGTGCCGTGCACCAGGCCGAGGACCTCGGGGCCCGCGGCTTCAAGTTCCACCCCAGCCTGCAGGGCTTCGACCCCTCCAACGAGCAGTTCTACCCGCTCTGGGAGACCCTTCAGGAACTGGGGCTGCCGGCGATCTTCCACACCGGCCAAAACGGCATGGGCGCCGGCCTGCCCGTCGGGTACGGCATCAAGCTGGCGTACTCGAACCCGCTGCTGCTGGACGCCGTCGCCGCGGACTTCCCCGAGTTGCAGATCATCATGGCCCACCCCTCGGTGCCGTGGCAGGACGAGGCCAACTCGATCGCCACGCACAAGTCCAACGTGTTCATCGACCTCTCCGGCTGGTCCCCGAAGTACTTCCCCGAGTCGCTGGTGAAGATGGCCAACTCGGTGCTGCAGGACAAGGTGCTGTTCGGCACCGACTTCCCGCTGATCACGCCGCAGAAGTGGCTGGGCGCCTTCGCTGACCTGCCGCTCAAGGACGAGGTGCGGCCCAAGATCCTCAAGCACAACGCCGTCCGCCTGCTCGGTTTGGAGGGTTGAGATGAGCCTTGACACCGCCGTCGCCGCCGCGCAGGAGAGGCTCTACGGCGTCTGCGACTACTACGACGCCGAATCCCTGCTCACGCCCGCGGAACGCCGGGTCCTGGGCAGGCTGCGCACCTTCCTCGACGAAGAGGCCCGGCCGCTGCTGGCCGAGTACTGGGAACGCGGCGAGTTCCCGGACCAGCTGGCCCGGCCGCTGATCGACCTGGACCTCATGGAGCCGGCCGAGCTGACCGGCGCCCCGGGTGCAGGGCAAACGCCGGCCCGCGGGATCTACCAGGGCTTCCGGATCTTCGAACTTGCCCGGACCGACGCCTCACTGGCCACCTTCTACACGGCCCAGGCCGGGCTGTTCCGGACCGCCATCCGGGTCGGCGCCTCCCCGGAACAGCAGGCAGAGTGGATGCCCAAGGTCCTCGATTTCTCACTCAAGGGCGTCTTCTCGCTGACCGAGCCGGAGTCCGGCTCGGACATCGCCGGCGGACTCTCCACCAGCGCTCGCCGGGAAGGCGACAGCTGGGTCCTCAACGGTGCCAAGCGCTGGATCGGGGGAGCGGCAACCGCCGACGTCCTGGCGGTATTCGCTCGCGACGAGGCCGACGGTCAGGTCAAGGCGTTCCTCGTGGACCGCGAGGCCGCCGGGGTGACCCTGGAGAAGATCCACGGCAAGACCGCACTGCGGATGATGCAGAACGCCCACATCACGCTCGACGGGGTCCGTGTCCCGGAGTCGATGCGGCTGCATAACGTCAACTCCTTCCGGGACGTGGCCGCCATGCTGCGGGCCATGCGCTCCGACGTCGCCTGGATCGCGGCCGGCATGTCCGCCGGCGCGTTCGAAGCCGCGCTGCGCTATGTCACCGAACGGCAGCAGTTCGGCCGACCGCTGGGGTCCTTCCAGCTTGTCCAGGAGAAGCTCGCGCGGATGCTCGGCAATGTCACCTCGGCCCTGTCCCTGGTGGTCCGGCTGACCGAACAACAGGCCAAGGGCATCTACCGGGACCAGGATTCGGCCCTGGCCAAGATGCAGACCTCCCTCCTGATGCGCGAGACGGTGGCGCTGGCCCGCGAAGTGGTGGGCGGCAACGGCATCACCCTCGAAACCGACGTCGCCCGGTTCCACGCCGACGCCGAGGCCGTCTATTCCTATGAGGGCACCCATGAGATCAACGCCCTCATCATCGGGCGCGCCCTCACCGGCGAAAGCGCCTTCACCCGCTAAGCCCCACCCGCTAAAACCCTGAGGCGGTGCCCAGCCGGGTCCGCCGTCGTCCATCAAGCCAGCCACACCATCACAGGAGCCAAAGATGCCCAACCTCGTCGTCGACTTCGACAAACTGCTCACCCTCACCGGCACCGACCTCGGCGCCACCGACTACCGCGAAATCACCCAGGAACAGATCAACAAGTTCGCCGATGCCACCGGCGATGACCAGTGGATCCACATGGACCCGGAACGCGCCAAGGACGGCCCCTTCGGCGCCCCGATCGCGCACGGCTTCCTCACCCTCTCGCTCATCATCCCGTTCTGGGGCGAACTGTTCGACGTCGCCGGCGTCACCACCAAGGTGAACTACGGCCTGGACAAGGTCCGCTTCACCTCCCCGGTCAAGGTGGGTTCGCGGATCCGGATGCGCGCCACCATCGCCGAGGTCACCGAGGTCAAGGGCGGCGCCCAGATCAAGGTCGCCAACACCATCGAGATCGAGGGCCAGGAACGGCCCGCCGTCGTCGCCGAATTCCTCGCCCGCTTCTACAAGTAACCGTTTCACCCACCGTTTCACCAACCGTTTCACCCTCACCAACCCCACTGCCGCAAGGAACAACGATGTCCCAGATTTCGCAGTTGCAGTCAATGGACGCGGGCACGCGCCGCCGGGAAGCACGGACTGTCATCGCCTCCAGTTACCTCGGAAGCACCATCGAGTACTACGACTTCCTGCTCTATGCGACGGCTGCGGCCGTGGTCTTCCCCAAGGTCTTCTTCACCGGCCTGGACGACTGGGTCGGCGTCGTGGCCGCCTACGGCACCTTTGCCGCCGGCTACGTCGCACGGCCCCTGGGCGGCATCATCTTCGGGCACTTCGGCGACAAACTCGGCCGCAAGGGCATGTTGATTGTCTCGATGCTGGTCATGGGCATCGCCTCCACCCTGATCGGGGTCGTGCCGGACGCCTCGGTGGCCGGCCCCTGGGGCGCGGTCCTGCTGGTGATCCTCCGGGTCTTCCAGGGCATCGCCGTCGGCGGCGAATGGGGCGGCGCAGCCCTAATGGCGCTGGAACACTCGGAGTCCGGCAAACGCGGCTTCGCGGCGTCCTTCGTCAACGCCGGCGCCCCCAGCGGCGCGGTGCTCGGCACCCTGGTGATGGGCGCATTCTCCGCACTGCCAAACGCCCAGTTCCTCGCCTGGGGCTGGCGCGTGCCGTTCCTGCTCTCCTTCGTCCTGCTGGCCGTGGGCATGTTTGTCCGGCTGAAGGTCTCCGAAAGCCCGATCTTCAAGGCCGCGCTGGAGAAGGAGCAGGCAGAGGCGGCAGAACAGGCCGCACGGGGCGGACAAGGCGCCGCGGTGCGGCGTGAAGCCCCCCTGCTGCAGGTCCTGCGCCGGCCGAAGACCCTGATCTTCACGATGCTGGCCGGGGCAGCCGGATTCGCGCTTCAGGTGGTGCTGGCCACCTTCGCCGTGACCTACGCGGTGTCCAAGGGCGCCGACCGGCAGGGCGTGCTGTACGCGTTCGCGGCGGCGTCGTTTGTCTCCATCATCTTTGTGATCATGGGCGGCCGGCTCTCCGACAAGCTCGGCCGGCGGCCCGTGATGATCGGTGGCCTGGTGCTCTTCATCATCTATCTGGTCCCCATGTTCCAGCTCCTGTCCTCGAACAACATCGGCCTGATCTTCGTGGCGTTCGCGGTGGGCCTGATGATCCACTCCACGCTGTTCGGCCCGCTGGCGGCCTTTGTCTCCGAGCAGTTCGGCACCACCTCGAGGTACACGGGGGCGTCGCTGGGCTACCAGCTCGCCACCCTCCTCGGGGCTGGCTTCACCCCTGGGATCGTGGCGCAAATCTTCAAGGACTCGGGACAAAACACCTCATCCGTGGTCTGGTACCTCGCCATCATGTCCGTCGTCTCGATCGTCTTCATCTTGCTGACCCGCGAGCCGAAGAACAACGATCTGGAAGCGGTCCGGTCCTAACCGGTCCCGCAGGCCTTAACGTCTAACTGGAAAGGAATAGCCGTGGAGAATTTTGGCATCGGCTCGTGGTTGCAACGACGCCGCCCGAAGTCGGGCACCAAGACGGCCCTCATCAGCGGAGGCCGGGAACTCAGCTACGCACAGTTCGCGGACCGGAGCCTCCGGCTGGCCAACGCCCTGCGGGACCGCGGCGTCGCGAAGGGGGACAGGGTCGCCTACCTAGGCGAGAACCACCCGTCGTTCCTGGAGACGCTCTTTGCCTGCGGCACTCTTGGCGCCATTTTCGTACCGCTTAACACCCGGCTGGCGCCCCCGGAAATCCAGTTCCAGCTGCAGGACAGCGGGGCCGTGGCCCTGATCCATGCGCAGGCCCTGAGCGACCTCGCCGCCCGCGGTGCGGCAGGGACCGCGGTGGCGAGACTCATCGCCGTCGACGATTCAGGCGCCGGCAGCCCCGTGGCGGCGGCCAACGGCAGCGGCCAGGGGACGACGGCGGTCGAGGGCTTTGAGGACGTGGTGGCCTCGGGCGCTGACCGGCCTATCGATGAACCGGTAACCCTGGACGACGGGGCTATGATCCTCTACACCTCCGGCACCACGGGACGGCCCAAGGGCGCATTGTTGACCCATGGGAATATCACCTGGAACTGCATCAACGTGATCGTGGACTTCGACTTTTCCTCGGCCGATGTGGCGCTGATGATTTCACCGATGTTCCACGTGGCGTCACTGGACATGGGGGTCCTGCCCACTCTTCTCAAGGGCGGGACCGTCATCCTCGAATCCCGGTTTGATCCCAGCCGGATCCTGGCCCTCATCGAGCAATACAGCGTCACAACGATGAGCGGCGTCCCGACCACCTACCAGCTCATCTGCGAACATCCCGCGTGGCCAACGACAGACCTCAGCTCGCTGAACAAGCTCACCTGCGGGGGTTCCGCTATCCCCATGCGGGTGCTCGACGCATACGAGTCCCGGGGCCTCCAGATCGGCAACGGGTACGGCATGACGGAGACCGCGCCTGGCGCGACGGTCCTCCCCGCGGCGAGATCCCGGGACAAGGCCGGGTCCGCCGGGCTCCCGCACTTCTTCACCGATGTCCGGATCGCCGACCCAGTAGCGGGCACTGCGGCGCCCGGAACCGTGGGGGAAATTCAGATCAAGGGCCCCAACGTGATCCTCGGATACTGGGAACGGCCCGACGCCACGGCGGCGTCCTATGCTGAGGGCGGCTGGTTCAAGTCCGGAGATCTGGCCTACACCGACGAAGAAGGCTTCGTGTTCATCGCTGACCGGCTCAAGGACATGATCATCTCCGGCGGCGAGAACATCTACCCGGCCGAGGTGGAACAGGCGATCGCCGAGCTCGACGCCGTCGGGAGCGTGGCGGTGATCGGCGTGCCGGACGAGAAGTGGGGCGAGGTGCCGCGGGCCGTCGTGCTGCTGAGGGAGGGGGCCCAGCTGACCGAAGAGCAGCTGCGCGCCCACCTGGAGGGCCGGCTGGCACGGTACAAGATCCCCAAGTCGGTGGTCTTCGTGGCCGAAATGCCCCGGACCGCGAGCGGCAAGATCCGGAAAGCCGAGCTGCGGAAGCTGACGTCCGGGGCGGTCTGAGGGGTCGCCCCGGCGCCCCGGCGCCTAGTGGATTAGGGCCAGCAGGATGCCGACGGCCATGAACAGCACGCCGAAGGTCCGGTTGAGGATCCGCTGGCCCCGGGCGTCGTGGGTGAAGCGCTGGAACGTCGTGGCTGCCGCCGCGAAGAAGAACCACATGACCAGGACGTCGATCACGATCACGGTCGCGGACAGCACGAGGTACTGCGGCAGCAGCGGCTGTTCCGCACGGATGAACTGCGGCATGAAGGCCAGGAAGAAGACGATCGCCTTCGGGTTGAGCAGGTTGACCCACAGGCCGCGGCGGAACATGGAGGCCGCCGGTTCGTTCCTCAGCGCCGCGGCCCGCTCCTGGTCGAGGTCCGGCTTGTGCCGGAACTGCTGGATGCCGAGGTAGACGAGGTAGGCGGCGCCGGCGTAGCGGATCACGTTGAAGGCCAGCGGCGAACTTGCCACGAGCACCCCGACACCGAGCGCCACGATCAGGATGTGCACCACCAACGCGGCCTGCTGGCCAAGGATGCCCCAGATGGAACGCCGGAAGCCGGAGTTCAGCGAGTTGCTCATGGTGTTGATGGCGCCCGCGCCGGGGGTGAAGCTGATCAGGACGCCGGCGCCGGCCAAGGCCAGCCAAAGGGAAGGTTGCACTGAGCCAGTTTATGGTGCGCCCGGGGGTCGGTCAGATCAGGGGCCAGGGGTAGCGCATGCCGGTGCGGTCAACCGGCAGCACGCGATCGTGCAGCAGGCGCTGCACCCGGCGCCGGAGCGCTCCGGCCTCGTCGTCGTCGAGGAGCTCGGCCACGTCCGGTGGCGTAGCCTGGGCGAGCGGGGCGATGTCCTTGAGCAGGGCGTCGGGGATGGGGTCGCCGGCGAAGTCCCAGATCACGGTGCGCAGCTTGAAGGCGGCCGAGAAGCACAGCCCATGGTCGATGCCCCAGATCCGCCCGTCATGGCCGCGCAGCACGTGGCCACTCTTGCGGTCCGTGTTGTTGGTGACGTAATCGAACAGGGCGATCCGGGCCAGTTCCGGGTGGGTCTCGGGGGCGTCCTCGTGCAGCGTGAAGTAGTGCTCCTGGTAGTCGCACTCGATGAACCACTGCAGCGAGCCGATGCCCAGCGGTGCTCCCTCGCGGATCACCGTCGGCGGCACGAGCCCCCAGGCCAGGGACTCGCTGAGGAGGTAGGCGGCGCGTTCGCGCCGGTAGAGCCCGGGCTCGAAATCGGACAGCGGTCTTTCCCCGGCCTCAGGCTTGTAGACCGCATACGCGGCGTCATCCCCGCAGCAGACCTGGACGAGGAACGTCTCGTTGCTGCTGCGCGGGATGCGTCCGAGCAGCTCGATGCGCCCCTCGGTGAGCAGTGTCAGCTCCCGGCCGGACACTTTCCCTCCCAATTCAACGGCCGCCCCGACTCACGGCGCCCTCAGCCCGCTGAGCGGTTCCGACGTCGAATTCACCATCAGTACGGCGGGATCCTGGCCTTCCACGAACGAAATGGCCGACACCGAGCCGGGACTGATGACAATCCGCTGGAAGAGGTCCAGGGGCGTGCCGAGGGCGTGGGCGACGGCGGCCTTGATGGGATCGGCGTGCGAGAAGCACACCACGACACCCCCGGCGTGGGCGGTCCGCAGTTCCTCCAGCGCTCCGACGATCCGTGCCTGCATTTCCGGAAAGCTCTCGCCGCCCGGGAAGCGGAACTCTGACGGGCTGTGCTGGACGGTCTGCCACTCCGGCAACGCCGCCAGGTCGGTGATTGCGGCGCCGGTCCAGTCACCAAAGTCGCATTCAAGCAGGCCGTCGTCGTGCTTCACGTCCAATCCGGTGCCGGCCGCGGTCGGCTCCGCCGACTCGCAGGTGCGCTCCAGCGGGGAGGTATATATAAAATCGATCGGGAGACCGGCGAGCCGTTCCGCGACGCGGGCAGCCTGGGCCCGTCCGCGGTCGGAGAGGTGCAATCCCGGCGCCCGCCCGGGCAGCACCGTGCCCGTGGTGGGAGTCTCCCCATGGCGCACCAGGAGGATGAGGGTGGGACCCGCCGTCGACGGATCCGCCTTTAGAGGGGACGGTGCTGGAGCAGTCATCAGCATCCAGCGTAGGCCGTTCGGGCGCGGGCGGGGGAAGATTCTCAGAGATTCCCTCGATTCACCGCACCCTCGAGGACTACCGTAGAGGGGTGAGTGACCGCCCCGATATCTTCACGGTTGGCGAACTGCGTGCAGCCGGCCACGTGCACAAGGACCTGCGCCACGAAATCCGCGACAACCTGCTCGCGGCGCTCGCCGCCGGCCGTGATCCGTGGCCCGGGATCTTCGGGTTCGGCCGCACAGTCCTCCCGCAGCTTGAGCGCGCCTTGATCGCCGGGCACGACGTCGTGCTGCTGGGCGAACGCGGACAAGGCAAAACCCGCCTCCTCCGCACCCTGGCGGGGCTGCTCGACGAGTGGTCACCGGTGATCGAGGGTTCGGAACTGAACGAACACCCCTACGCCCCGATCACGGAGCACTCCCGCGCCAGTGCACTCGCCGAAGGGGACCGGCTGCGCGTGGCGTGGCGCCACCGTTCCGAACGCTACGTCGAGAAACTCGCCACGCCGGACACCTCCGTTGCCGACCTGATCGGCGACGTCGACCCGATGCGAGTGGCAGAGGGGCGCCTGCTCGGGGACCCCGAAACCATCCATTACGGGCTCGTGCCGCGCTCCAACCGGGGCATCATCGCCATCAACGAGCTGCCCGACCTCGCCGAGCGGATCCAGGTCGCGATGCTCAACGTGATGGAGGAGCGGGACATCCAGATCCGCGGCTACGTGCTGCGGTTGCCCCTCGACGTGCTCGTCGTCGCGTCGGCCAACCCGGAGGACTACACCAACCGCGGCCGGATCATCACACCGCTGAAGGACCGTTTCGGCGCCGAGATCCGCACCCACTACCCGATCGAGCTGGACGACGAAGTCGCCGTCATCCATCAGGAGGGTCGGCTGGTGGCCGATGTGCCAGCCGTCATTCTTGAGATCCTGGCCCGCTACACCCGCGCGCTGCGGCTGTCCCCGGCCATCAACCAGACCTCGGGGGTGTCGGCGCGGTTCGCCATCGCGGGCGCCGAAACGGTCGCCGCGGCGGCGCGGCGTCGGGCAAGTATGCGCGGGGAGGCCGAGGCGGTCGCGCGGATTGTGGACCTGGAAAGCGCCGTGGAGGTCCTCACAGGCAAGATTGAGTTCGAATCTGGTGAGGAGGGGCGGGAAGCGGCGGTCCTGGACCACCTACTGCGCATGGCCACCGCCGAAGCCGTCCGGGCGCACTATCACGGGCTCGACCTTGGGCCGCTCGTGGCGGCGCTGAACGGTCACACGACCGTGACCACCGGGGAACAGGTCACGGCGCGGGAGTTCCTCGAAAACCTTCCGACGTTAAACAGCTCCAGCCTCTACGACGAGATCAGCGGGCGGCTGGACGCGAGAAACGACGGGCAGCGCGCCGCAGCTATCGAGCTGGCGCTGGAAGGCCTCTACCTCGCGCGGCGGATCTCCAAGGAGTCCGACGACGAGGCGACCATTTACGGCTGACACCAGGGATAGGCAGCATCATGGGCGTTCACAACCGGTCCCGGTATGGCCGGTATTTGGGGGGACCCGATCCGTTGGCCCCGCCGGTGGACTTGGCGGAGGCGCTCGACGCCGTCGCCGAGGACGTCATGGCCGGCTACTCGCCCCGGAGCGCCCTTCAGGAGTTCCTGCGGCGCGGCGGCCGGGACCGGGAGGGGCTCGACGACCTCGCCGGCCGCGTACAGCAGCGCCGGCGTGAACTGCTGGGGCGCCACCGGTTGGACGGCACCTTGGACGAGGTCCGGAAACTGCTCGACACCGCGGTGCTGGAGGAGCGCAAGCAACTGGCCCGCGACGCCATGATGGACAACGCCGACCGCGCCTTCCGGGAGCTGCAGCTGCAGAACCTGCCCGCCTCCACGGCGGCAGCGGTCAACGAACTCGCGTCCTACGACTGGCGGTCCACTACGGCACGGGAGGCCTACGACCGGATCAAGGAGCTGCTGGGCCGGGAGGTCCTGGACCAGCGGTTCGCCGGCATGAAGCAGGCACTCGAGGGCGCCACCGATGAGGACCGTGCCGCCGTCAGTGAAATGCTGGGCGACCTCAACGAGTTGCTGGACAAACATCGGCGCGGTGATGACACCGACGCCGACTTCCAGGAGTTCATGGCCCGGCACGGACAGTTCTTTCCCGAGAATCCACAATCAGTCGAAGAGCTGATCGACGCCCTGGCCCAGCGCGCGGCGGCGGCCCAGCGGTTGCTGCAATCCATGTCCCGGGAACAGCGCGAGGAGCTGATGAGCCTGTCCGCCCAGGCCTTCGGCTCGCCCGAACTCATGGCCCAGCTGGACCAACTCGACTCGAGCCTGCGCGCCCTGCGGCCGGGTGAGGACTGGACCGGCTCCGAACGCTTCGAGGGCCAGGAGGGGCTGGGCCTCGGCGATGGCACCGGGGTGCTGCAAGACCTTGCCGAGCTCGACGAGCTCGCCGAACAGCTCTCCCAGTCCTACAACGGATCGCGCCTGGACGATCTGGACTTGGATGCCCTGGCCCGCCAGCTCGGGCAGAATGCCGCCGTGACGGCCCGCACCCTCGCCGAGATCGAACGGGCCATGCAGGACGGCGGTTTCCTGCGGCGCGGCGCCGACGGCGATCTCCGGTTGTCCCCGCAGGCCATGCGGCGCCTGGGCAGGTCGCTGTTGCGGGACACCGCCAAGCAACTGTCCGGCCGGCAGGGGCCCCGGGAGACGCGCGTCGCCGGCGCGGCCGGCGAGCCGACCGGCTCGAGCCGACCGTGGCAGTTCGGCGACGCGGAACCGTGGGACGTTACCCGCACCATCACCAATGCGATCAGCCGCACGGTCGCCGACGGCGGCGACCCGGGCCGCGGGCTCCGCCTCGCCGTTGATGACATCGAGGTGACGGAAACTGAGGCGCGCACCCAGGCCGCCGTCGTCCTGCTCGTCGATGTGTCGTTCTCGATGGCGGCCGAGGGCCGATGGGTGCCGATGAAACGCACCGCACTCGCCTTGCACCACCTCGTCTCCACCCGCTTCCGCGGAGACCGGCTACAGCTGATCACGTTCGGCCGCTACGCACAGACCATGGACATCAGCGAGCTGACGGCCCTGCCGGCGCGGCAGGAGCAGGGGACGAACCTGCAGCACGGCTTGTTGCTGGCCAACCGCTTCTTCCGACGGCACCCGTCGATGCAGCCCGTCCTCCTTGTCGTGACCGACGGCGAACCTACAGCGCACCTGTTGCCGGACGGCGAGTCCTGGTTTTCCTGGCCGCCGGATCCGGAGACCATCCGCGTGACGGTCGCGGAGCTCGACCGGCTGGGGCGGGCCGGGACGCAAGCCACGTTCTTCCGGCTGGGTGACGACCCGGGCCTTGAGCGGTTCATCCAACGGCTGGTCCGCCGGGTCGGGGGCCGGGTCGTCGCGCCGGAGGCCGGGGATCTGGGTGCTGCCGTGGTGGGGGAGTACCTCCGGGCTCATTTCCGCGGCCGCCCCTACGACGACGCCGACTGGGCTTCCTAGGTGTTCTGCCGCTTTGGCACCGGATTTTCCGGGCCCCGTGCCGCGCTTGTCAGCCGGCGCGGAGCCCGTAGCTCAGGATCATGTTGCCCTTGCTGGTCTGCTGGGAAGACTGCAGCTCCAGCCGGGTGAGCGGGTCGCCGTCGTCGAAGAGCCTGCGGCCGCTGCCCGCGATCACGGGATGGACGATCAGCATCAGGCTGTCGAGCAGCCCGGCGAACAAAAGTTGGCGGACCAGCGAGATGCTGCTGAAGACCCCGATGTCGCCGCCGTCGCCGTCCTTCAGGCCCGCCACGAAGTCCTCCAGTGGCCCCTCGATCAGTTGCGAATTTTGCCACGCCAGTTCGCCGGCCAGCGTCCGGGACGCCACAAATTTGGGCAGCGGGTTGATGAATCCGCCGAAATCCGCGTCGGCTTCGGCGTTCGGCCAGTACTCCGCCCATTGCTGGTAGCCGATGCGGCCCAGGAGCCCGGTATCGATCCGGCCCATCATCTCGCCCATCCCCGCCCCCAGCTCCTCGTCGAAGCTATCGAATTGCCACAGGAAGGGGTCTTCCACCACCCCGTCCACAGAACTGAACAGGCCGGCCGTTACTTTGCGCATGGGTTCTCCTCGCTGCTGGGTATTTGACTGCACCCTAGCGGCAGTTCGTAAGACAGGGAATACCCCGGACCGCGGCAGTGCCGCGCCCCGGGGCAGTAACCAGCGGCCGGTCAGCCGTTGGAGGCGGCGCCGCCTGAGGCGGCATCGCCCGGGCCGCCGCCCGGGCCGCCCTGACCCTGGTTCTGGGTCCCGGTGATGTTGAAGTTCGCATCGAACAGCACGGTGGCGTGGGTGCCGTCGGCCTTGGTGATGTGGGCTTCGTAGGTGGCGCCGTCGGCGTCGGTTTCCATCCGTTCGATTGTCGCGTCAGGCTGCGCGGCCTTGACGGCCGCCTGGACCTTCGCGGCGGTGTCGCCCGTCAGGATCTCCTCGGTTTTGCCGTTGGCCTGGTGCTGCCCGCGGGGCGCTCCGGTTCCGCTGGTGGCGGTTCCGTAGCCGTTGGCCGCGGCTGTCGAGCTCGACGAGGTACCGCCGGTGGTGTCGGCGGCCATTGTCGGAAGGGCCGAAGCTCCGATGGCGCCGCCGCCGATGACAGCGGCGAGCATGATGGCCGCGGTGGTCTTATTGATTCTTGCCATGGTGTTTCTCCTTTGCTGGGGCCCGGAATCCCGGGCCGGCCGAGCTTCGGCCTGTAAACAGCTTCAGCCGTGGAGATTTGGCAGGACTTTGGCGCCACGGTGGGGGTGCTGTGAAGGCGGCGGTGCCGTCACAGCTTCCAGCGCGTCCGACAAACGCGCTCAGCCACACTTGCCCAGCCTCGAATGCGACCAGTGAAACATGGTCCTCGGGAGATCGTCGTGGCTCGGATACTGGTCGAAGTACGAGCGTGCACGGGCCGACATGTAGCCCGTCTCGTCGATGGCGAAGTGGCCGATCAGCTGCACGCCCCGCTCGGCCGCCTTCGATTCCAAGGCATCGGCCTCCTCCAGAACGGGATCCGGATAGCCGTAGGCTTCACCGAAGCTGCCGGGATGGGCGATCGCAAAGTACTTCGTCTCCTCCGAAACCAGAGCGGCCAGGACGGCATTCTGGAAAGGGACGAGGCAACCGTCGAACTCCCCGGGGATCACGCCCACCTCGTTTAGCCGCATCTCCGCGTCGACACTTATCAACACAAGCCGGGGCAGGAGCCTGCCATGTTGGATGATCATGTTCTGATGCTAGAAAAACGCACCCGGACCTGTCAGGGACGCCTGCAGCTATGTGGACAAGGCCCGGCGCTCAGGCACCGTCGATCCTGTGCACTCGGGCGTGGGTGGCCCGCCGTCGTCCGCGGAACGCCAGCCGCGCCGGCCGTTTGCCACAGATGGCCGCTCTGGCCGTGTCAAACCGGCCATATTTGGCAAATGGTGTGGGCAGGCCCGTACCAGGGAAGACCGCGTCCGGCGGGAGACAGTACGGCTCCAGGGGGCTAGGCGGTCTCGTCCTGTGGGCCGCCGGCGGCCGGACCGACTAGTCCGACCCCCGGCCGTCACTCCTCAGGCCCGGGCGATCACTTCGCCGTTGGGAATCAGGAACCAGCCGTCGTCCGTGGAACCCCAGCGGTGCCAGCCCGCGGAAATCCGGGCCAGGTCTGCCGCTGTGGCGAAGCCGTACTCGAGGGCCTGGTCCGCGAAGGCCGAATGCAGCACCCGCTCGCCCCACACCCGGGCCTGCCAGCGCCGCTGCTGCGCGGTCGCGTAGAGCCAGTTGCTGCTGGTCGGCGCGACGTCGGTGTACCCGGCTTCCTGCGCCCAGGATACGAGCCGCCGCCCGGCGTCGGGCTCGGCGCCGTTCCGCCGCGCGATCCGCTGGTAGAGCTCCATCCATTCGTCCAGCTCGGGGACGGCGGGGTACCAGCTCATGCCGTGGAAGTCGGCGTCGCGGACGGCCACGATCCCGCCGGCCTTCGCCACCCGGCGCATCTCCCGGAGCGCGGCCACCGGATCGGTGAGGTGCTGCAGCACCTGGTGCGCGTGCACGACGTCGAACGTCTCGTCTTCGAAATCAAGGTCATAGATGTTGCCGGCGACAAAGCGGACGTTGGCCACCCCCCGCTCCGCCGCCAGGGCGCTCGCGTGGCTGATGACGTCGGGTGAGCGGTCCAGGCCGGTGACCTCGCCGGGGGCGACGAGTCCGGCGAAATCACAGGTGATGCTGCCCGGCCCGCAGCCGACGTCGAGCACCGAGACCCCCTCGGCCAGGTACGGGAGCACGAACGCCGCGGAGTTCTCCGCCGTCCGGGAGGCGTGCGCGCGGACCACCGACTCGTGGTGGCCGTGGGTGTAGACGTCGTCGGGCTGCTGGGCGCTCATAGGGAAACGCTACGCCTGTGCACCGGGAAATTCGCGAAAGCAGGGAAAGCAGGGAAAACCGGCCGGGAGGCTGCGGGCCGTGGCCGTGGGCGTGGACGCTCATTCCGGTGCGGGCGAGAACCCCTTGCCTACTGGGTTCCGAATTCATGCCATCCCCGGTGATAAATTGGTAGCCGTGACGACTGCCGAGAAGGAAGAACGGGTTGAGCCTGGTCGGCAAGTGCCGGTTTCCCAGACCACGCAAGCCCCACGGCAGTCACTGCGTGAGGTGCAGAAGCAGGTGACTCGCGAGAGGCTGATCGATGCCGCAGCGGAGGAATTTCGGAACCGCGGGTTCAATGAGACGACTGCCGAGAACATCGCGACCGCGGCCGGCGCCAGCCGCGCCACATTCTATGTTTACTTCCGGAGCAAAGCGGAGATCGTCGCAGAGCTGATGCGACGCAGCCAGTCCGATGTGATGGCTGCCTACCGCCGGTTGGACGAAATGGAAGATCCGGACGAGGCAAGCATCCTCGACTGGCTCGACGACACCATCATGCTGTGGCGGGAACGCTCCAGCGACTTCACCACCATGGAGCAGGCACTGGCAAACGATGACTTGGTGACAGAGACGTGGTTGTCCATCCTCGGCGACACCTACAAGGTCATGCCGAAGACCTTTGCGAGGTACACCGATCCGGTGCAACACGAACGCGCGCGGCTACACTTGCTGACACTCCAGATGGCGCTGGACCGGACCATGTTTTTTACAGTCCTTCGCGGCAGGCCGCTGGATATGGCCCTGCTCAAGGACGTGTTAGCCATGCAGTGGCTGGCTTTCGTCCGCGGTGACGCCGCAGCAGGCTGATCGGGCAGAACCAAACGCAGAGGCGCCGGACAACCGTGTCCGGTGCCTCTGCGTTTGGCCCGACGGCGTTGACTCACGCCTGGGGGAGCGGCTGCCTCAGTGGCCGGCCACCTCCGTCAGGTGGACGCGCTTGGAGAGGGTGAACGCTGCGATGATGGCCACCACCGAGACGATTGCCGCGGTCAGGAAGCCGGTGGCGTAGTTGTCGGCCGGCGGCAGCGGAGCGGCCGGTGTGGTGTTCAGCCCGATAATAGCGGCGTAAACAGCTGTTCCGATAGCCGATGACGACAGCGCGATCCCCACGTAGATCGAGGCGGTGCCGGCACCCTTCCCGGCCGGCGCCTCGGCCGCGATGACCGAGACGGCAATGGTCAGCACCGTGGTGTAGGCAATGCCGTAGAAGAGGATACCTACGACGACAGCCCAGAGTTGGGTGTGCATGAAGTAGAGCCAGACGAAGGACAGCATCAGGAGGAAGGCGCCGGCGGCAAGCGGGCCGCGCGGCGGAACGCGGTGGAGAACCCGCGGGATCACCATAGAGACCACAATGCCGGCCACCGTCATCGGAATGAAGAGGAATCCGGCCGTGAAGGGATTGAGGCCGAAGCCATAGCCGGCCAGTTCGGCAGGGGTCTGGGCCCAGCCCATCACGAAGTTGAACATCATGATGCCGGCGATGCCGAGGGTGACAAAGACGGCGTATGCGGGCATCAGTCGAGTGCTGAGCAGGAGGGAGATATCGACGAGTGGCTGTTTGCTGCGGGATTCGGCGACGAGCGCCAGGCCAAGGCCAGCGACGCCGGCGATCACCCAGGTGAGGGTGGCAGGGGAGGTGAAGCCCCAGGCCGGGCTCTGGCTCAGGCCAATGCAGATGGCGGTCAGCGAGAAGCCGAGCAGGGTGACGCCGGCGATGTCGATGCGCTTGCTCTTGCCGCGGTTCCGCAGCGCGGCGTCAGAGTCCGAGCCCCACAGCAGCATTCCGACCATGCTCAGGACCGTCAGGGCGGCACCGATCCAGAACGCATGGCGCCATGTTGCGCCGACCACGACCATGAGGCCGCCCACGGCAAAGCCCAGGGTGACGCCAACGGCCTGGCCGCCGGCGATGATGCCGATGGCCTTCTTGCGGTCGAAGTTGCTGAGGCGGTCGTTCATGATGCCCACCACCAGGGCCTGTCCGGCCATGATGCCGGTCAGTGCGCGGCCGATCACCAGCGTGGTGAAATCGGTGGCGAGTGCTGACATTACGTAGCCCGCGAAGATGCCCACAATGCAGATGATCATCACCTTGCGATGACCGAAAACGTCGCCTGCCTTCGAAAGTAGCGCGATGGAGGCGGCACCCATCAGGAGGGTGGCCAGGAGGGCCCAGGAGACCTGGGACGGCGTGAGGCCGAGTTCCTTGCTCATGGACTGGTAGAGGGGAATGGCCATCATGGCGCCGACTTCGTTAAGCATCTGCAGGCCGGAGAACGTCACGGCCATCAGCATGCCGGCGCGCTTCCAGGGGATCTTCCGCTGCGTATCCGGCAGCTCTGCCGGGGCCAGTTGGACGGCCGGGGAGTCCGTCATTGGAACTGTCATGCTTCTCCTTTGAAGTGAGGCCTGGGGGCCTCGAAGTTCTGTCTCTGGTGAGGTTCCCTGCGGCCGGCGGGCTCCAGGGCGAAGTGCCGGGAAGCGGCATCGGACGGGATCTTGCTTGTGACCGTGCTCACGGGGATGGAAGAAGCACAACACATTGACTGGACACATGTCTACTAAATCTACTAATGCGTTTTTTCTTACACGTAGTCCAATAATTCGCTGGACATGTGTCTAGTGAGGTGTAACACTGGTGTCCGACATCACATTTTGAGCCGCCTCGCTGGCGGACAGCAGAAAGGCACAACGTCGTGACCCTAGAAGGAAAAGTTGCATTCATCACCGGAGCCGCCTCCGGAATCGGCCTGTCCACCGCAAAGGCTTTCGCCGACGCAGGCGCCGCGGTGGTTGGTGCCGACATGTCCGAGGGTGCCCTGGCCCGTGAGTTCGCTGCCATCCCCGGATCGCTGTCGATTCCCCTGGACGTCACGAGCAGCAGGGCTGTCAATGATGCCTTTGCCAAGCTCGACGCCGAATTCGGCCGCCTCGACGTGGTCATCAACGCGGCCGGCATCAACGCGCCGTCCAAGGCCGCTAACGACAAGCTCGTTGACACCAACGTCCGCGCCTTCCGGGCAGCACGGGCCGGCGAGGACTTTTTCCCTGATTTCCTCGGTGACATCACTGACGACGATTTCCGCCGGGTCCTGGAAGTAAACCTGTTCGGTCCTTTCTACGTCATGCGGGCCGCCGCCCCGCTGCTCAAGCGCACCGGCGGAGGTTCCATCGTTAACGTGTCCAGCTCGGCTGCCCTTCTCGGCGTGCCGATGCCGCTCTACTACCCGGCGTCCAAGGCCGGTGTCCTCGGTATGACCCGGGCGGCAGCCGCCGAGCTGGCACCGTTCAACATCAGGGTCAACGCGATCGCCCCCGGCGCCGTCGACACCCCGCTGTTCCGCCAGCAGCCGGAGGAGATCACGGGGATGCTGATCGGCATGCAGCCCATCAAGCGGCCCGCCACCCCGGAAGAGATCGCGGCCACGATGCTGTTCCTGGCCGGAGAGGCAGGCGCCTACTACACCGGCCAGACCCTCTCACCGTCCGGCGGCCTCCACATGTAGAGCCGCCGCTTCCCCCAGAGGAGCAGCTTGCCGCCGTCGTCGAAGGCACGACGGCGGACGGCCGTCACCTCCCTTCACCCCCCCCCGTTACGCCAGCACCAGGAGCAGGACCATGACCCACGGACTCAACGCCGAGACCATCGACCTACTAGAGCAGACCATCCGCAATGACATCAGCGCCGGCGACTATGACGGCGCCCGCATCATCGTGGCCCGCCACGGCGAAGTCGCCCTTGACGCCACTCTCGGCTGGGCGGACCGTGCCGCAGGCCGCGCCATGGCACCGGACAGCATCTTCCGCGTGCTGTCCCTGACCAAGGCCTTCACGAACGCCCTGGTGTACCAGGCCATTGGCGAGGGCCGGCTGGCCCTCAGCACCCGCGTCGTGGATGTCATTCCCGAGTTCTATGGCAGCGACCGGTTCCGCGCCGGACGCAAGGACCGCGTCAACCTGGCCCACCTGCTCACCCACCGCTCCGGGATGCCAGCCACACCGGAACCGCTTCCGAACGCGCAGCTGGGGAACCTCGCCGCCGTCATCGCCGCCATCTGCGAGCTCGACGTCGTCCACGAGCCCGGCACCAACCTCACTTACTCACCCGCCGTCAACCATGCCCTCATGGGCGAGATGCTCCGCAGGGTCTACGGCGCCGATTCCTTCCGGGACCTGGCCGATAAGAATCTCTTTGGACCGCTGGGCCTCAAGGACACACGGTTCGGCCCCTTGGCGGACTGGAAGGAGCGGATGGTCCCGCTCAAGGCCTACATCCCCGACTCCGGCTGGCTCTCGGCCAAGGACATTGAGGTCCTCGACGAGGTCATCAACGAGGATGCAGAGATGCCGTGGGTGGGCTCTGCCAGCAGTGCTGCCGACGTTTTCACCTTCGCTGAAATGATCCGCCGCAACGGCGCTCATGAGGGCCGTCAGCTGATCGCGCCCGCAGTGTTGGAGGCGGCCACCACGCTGCAGACCGGGGACATGACGAATGACCTATACGCCATGATTGCCCGGATGCGCGGCTGGGAAGAGCCCCCGGGCAACTTCGGCCTGGGCTTCTCCTTGAGCGGAACCGGCACCCACCCGTCTTTCTTCGGACCCTTCACCAGCCCGCGGACCCACGGAAACTACGGTGCGGGATCCACACTCTTCTGGATCGACCCGGAACGCGACATGACGTTCGTCTGCCTGACCGCCGGCGTCATGGACGAGGGCGACAACGTCCTGCGTTTCCAGAAGCTCTCCACCATCGCCGCCTCCGCGGTCCTCTGACACCCCTTCCTCCTGGAGCACGCCATGTCCCTCAACACCATCGCCCCTGCCCACCGCGGCCCCCTTGCCCCCGTCTTCGACGCCATGGGCGACGACTATTACCGCGACCCGGCCCGGCATTTCGCCGACGTCCGCGAGGGCCGGCCGGCCTTTTTCTACCCGTACCTGAACGCGTGGATCATCACCCGGCGCGCCGACGCCGAAACCATCCTGCCGGACTGGCAGAAGTTCTCCAGCGCCAGCAACGGCGGATTGATCCCGGTCCCGGAGGCGTACCAGGAGATCATGCCGGCCGAGCTGATCTCCCGGATCCTGGTTGGGTCTGATCCGGCTGGACACACGATTGCCCGGCGTGTGGCCCAGAAGGCGTTCCTGCAGGACCGGATGGAAGCCCTACGGCCCGAAATCGAATCCCGCGCCCACCGCATCATCGACAGGTTCGAGGCGGAGGGGCACGCCAACCTGATGGACGCCTACTGCCTGGAGCTCACTACGCAGACGCTTCTTGCACTGATGGGGCTGGGCCCGGAATTCGATTCCCTGATGCGCGGCCTCCGTGACGATTTCTTCCAGGTGCTCGCCAGCGCCCAGGAGAAGCTCGAAGAGCCGCGCCGCTCGGCGGTATGGGACAGCTACGTGTCAGCGCAGCTGACCCTGCGCCGGATTGTCTGCGAACGGCGGGACAGCCAGGCAGACGACCTCATCTCCGTCATGGCCCGGGACAAGGACCGGGAAGGCAACTGGTCCCTGTCCGAGGAACAGATCGCCCTGCACCTGAGTGAATTCGCCGCCGCCGGCACCGACACCACCGCCCAGGCCATGGCCAACGCGGTAATCTTCCTCAACGAAACGCCGTCCGCACTGGCGGACGCCCTGGATGATCCCACGCTTTGGCAGCGGGTTTTTGACGAGACTGTCCGCCGCCGGCCTTCGTCCACGTTCGCTTC
The DNA here is from genome assembly GCA_026393275.1 of Arthrobacter sp. GTDB lineage: Bacteria > Actinomycetota > Actinomycetes > Actinomycetales > Micrococcaceae > Arthrobacter. The sequence goes on along the minus strand of JAPLAM010000031.1, from coordinate 7,297 downwards.
CCGGCGGTCCAATGTCGACGTCACCATCGGCGAAGCCGACATCAAGGCGGGCGACATGATCTGGATTGCGCTGGCAAGTGTCAACACGGACCCGGACTACTATGATCGGCCTTTTGAGTTTGACATCCACCGCGAGGACGCCCGGGACCACCTGGCGTTCACCAAGGGCCGGCACACCTGCTTGGGCCAGCCGCTGGCCCGCGCACAGGGTTCCACCGGTTTGAAGGTGCTCTTCGAAAGGCTGCCCAGCCTGCGCCCAGCCAAGGATTGGGGCCTGGACTTTATCAGGATGGCACTCCTGCCCGTCCGCAGGAGCCTGGACGTGCAATGGGATGTGGCAGTCACCGCAGGGCGGCACGCCGTCGAACTTCCCCAGGATCCGACGGCCACCCTGGAACTGACAGTGCGGGAGCGCCGGGAGGAGTCCGACGGCGTCGTTTCACTGACGCTCGCAGACCCTGCCGGACGGCCCTTGCCAGCCTGGCACCCGGGCGCACACATCGATGTCCACATCGACGGCCATATCCGGCAATACTCCCTGTGCTCGCCCGGAGGAGGCCAGGACAACTGGCGCATCGGGGTGCTGAAGGAGGCCAACGGGCGCGGCGGATCGCTGGCCATCCACAACACCGTGGAAGCCGGGTCGACCCTGGTTGTCAGCCAGCCGCGCAATAACTTTGGACTCCTGCCTTCCCCGCACTATGTCTTCATAGCAGGCGGGATCGGCATCACGCCGATCCTGGCCATGGCGGAGCAGGCCGAACGCGAGGGTGCCGACTGGATCCTTATCTACGGGGGACGCTCACGCGCCACGATGGCGTTCCTTCAGGAGCTGTCCGCTCTTGGTGACCGTGTCCGGATCGTCCCGGAAGACACCGACGGCAGGGTGGACTTCACGACCCTCCTGAAGGACATTAGGCCCGAAACCCTGATCTATTGCTGCGGACCCGAGCCGCTGCTGAACGTCGTCGAAGGCGCCTCGGCACATTGGCCCGTCGGAAGCCTGCATGTCGAGCGCTTCGTGCCCAAGGAAATCGACGTCAGCGGCGATGTCGCCTTCGAGGTCGAGTTCGTGGACAGCGGCGTCACGCTGACCATCCCGGCGGATAAGTCGATTCTCGAAGTTGCTCAGGCAGCCGGGCTTCCCGCGTTGTCCTCTTGCAGCGAGGGGACTTGCGGCACCTGCGAAACCCCGGTCATTTCGGGTACGCCAGAGCACCGGGACTCCATCCTGACGGACGATGAGAAGGCCAGCTGCGACAGCATGTTCATCTGCGTCTCCCGGTCCCGGGGCGGCTGCCCGCTGAAGCTCGGACTCTGAGCCATGGAAATGGAGCAGCTCCCGTTTGATGCCCCGGTGCTCCGCTGGGGCATCAAACGGAGCTTCATGGACTACCTGTCCCGGCTGCCTGACGGCAGCGTCTCAGCAGACGCCGGAGCGTCCATCGTCAGCGGGAGCTACTTCCAGTTCGAGCCCGACGGCGGTGCGCCGGCGGCCGAGGCGGATGCGTTGGCGGGCGTCCGCAAGTTCCGCGGCCAGGTGCGACTGAGCGGCCACCACGGCATGATGAGCCTGGTTGTCGGGGACCCCTGGCTCGAATTCGGCGCCGACGGCGTCGTGCTGAGCGTTGCGGACACGCAGCAGGCGCCCGGCAGCGGTGCCCGGTTGGAACTCCTCCGGCTGTCCCGGCCGGGCCGGCCGGAGTCGCCCGCGACGGAATGGACGGAACTGCCGGCGCAATTGGCTGCGGCCGGAGTCGATGTCTTCAATGGCCAGTACGCCGCTGGGGAGGAAATGGACCCTGTCTTACTGGGCCGCGAGGGTCCGGGCATGTAATGTGCCGGTCCGCGGAACCCACTGCATTCAACTTTTACGCGGCGGCCGTAAACCGCCCGTCACAATGGCAGTTACAGGACGCAAAAAGCTCTCATATGTTGCCAGGTAGCCCCCGCTATGATTGCATGCAATAGTCTTATATTTAGTGAACTTAGTCACGTGCAGGAGAAGGTGAGGGATTCAAGATGACCGAACTCACGGTGAACCGGGAGGTCGCGCGCGAACCTGTGTCGCATGTTTTCGACGCGCTCGGCGACGCCTATTTCCGCGACCCGGCAAAGCATTTCGCGAGCATTAGGGACGAGATGCCGGTCTTCTGGTATCCCTACTTGAAGTCGTGGGTCGTTACTCGAAAAGCAGACGTCGAGATGGTCCTGTCCGACTGGAAACGGTTCAGGAATGGATTCAAGGGCGAATCAATCTTTGTTCCGGAAGCGTTCCAACACATCATCCCTCGGGACTTGTTCTCCAACATCTTGATTGGGTCTGACCCGCCCCGGCATACGCGGAACCGCGCCATCGCCCAGCGAGGATTCGTGAAGTCACGGATGGACGCACTGCGCCCTGTCATCGAAAACCGGGCCCATCGCATTATCGACTCGATTGAGCACAACGGCTCCGGCAACCTCATGGAGGACTACTGCCTGGAATTGACGACCCAGACTTTCATGGCGCTCGTAGGCCTTCCGCCTGAGGACGAACCGATGATGCGCCAGCTCCGGAATGACATGTTCATGATTCTTGGCTCCGCCCTGGAGCCCATGCCGGAACCAACGTTGACCAATGTCTGGACCCGGTACACGGACGCGCTGGTCCACATCGGCCAGATCGCAAGGGAACGTGCAGAGAACCCGGGAACGGACCTCATTTCCGAGATGGCTTCGGCGCGGGACGAGGCAGGCCAGCCCTTGATGTCACCCGAGCAGGTTGCCCTCCATATCGGTGAATTCGCCGGGGCAGCGACGGATACAACCGCCCAAGCGATGGCCAACGCCGTGCTGTTCCTGGACCGCAATAGGGGAGCCCGTGAACAGGCCCTGGACGATTCCTCGCTATGGCCGGTCGTCTTCGATGAGACTGTCCGGCGTCGACCGTCCGGAACCGGGACCCGGTGGGCAACAGAAGACGTCGAGATCGCTGGCGTCGAGATCAAAGCCGGCGACGCTATCTGGCTGGGATTGGCTTCGGCGAATACCGACCCCGACTATTACGATCGTCCATTCGACTTCACGCTCGACCGGGAAGTCGGTGACCATCTGGCCTTCACGAAGGGGCGGCACACCTGCCTTGGACAGCCCTTGGCTCGGGTGCAGGGGTCTACCGGGCTGAGAGTTCTGTTTGAACGTCTGCCATCTCTGGCACCCGACTCAGACATTCCCCTGGATTTCCTACAGCTGGCGCTCCTGCCGGTGCGCCGGACGCTCCCCGTGACATGGGACGTGAAGGCTGACGCGGGACGGTTCGAACCTACCCCGCCAATCGAACTGATAGGCGCGCCCGTGTCGAAGGTCCATCTCCAGGAAACCATGGAGCTTCGCGTCTCCAAGCGGGTGATGGCATCGGAATCGGTTCTGGCGCTGGAATTCGAACACCCACTCGAAGAAGAGCTGCCGGGATGGGCGCCCGGAGCGCATATCGACGTCTTAGTCGAAGACGGATCCGCCCGACAGTTTTCGTTGAGCTCAGATCCAGCGGACCGCACACGCTACCGCCTGGGCATACTGCGGGATCCGGACGGAAACGGCGGATCGATGTACCTTCACGACAACGTCAATGTGGGGGACGTCCTAGCGGTCAGCCCGCCGAGGAACCACTTTGAGCTCGTTGACTCCGAGGCGTACTTGTTCCTCGTGGGCGGCATTGGCATCACCCCCGTATTGCCGATGATCCATGCCGTCGAGGCCCAGGGCAAAGAATGGAAGATGCTCTACCTTGGTCAGTCCCGCAAGACGATGGCTTTCCTCGACGAATTGGTTACCTACGGCGACAAGGTCACGATCTGGCCGAGCGACGAACGGGGCCGGGCACGGCTAAGCGACTGGATCGGCGGGCGCGCCGACCGATGCACAGTCTATGCGTGTGGTCCCAACAGAATGCTCGAAGAAACAGAAGACCTGATGAACGGATGGCCGTCGGGTGCGCTCAAGGTCGAGCATTTTGAACCCAAGACCATCCTTGTTGAAGGGGAAGACGAACCCTTCGAAGTGGAATTCACGGACAGCGGCGTCACCATCGCGGTTGGTGCGGACCAGACAATTCTTGAGGTGGCCGAGCAGTCAGGCATCAACGTCTTTTCATCATGCCAGGAGGGGACGTGCGGAACCTGCGAGACGCCGGTTCTTTCAGGCCGGGTGGAACACCGGGATTCTCTCCTGACTGATGAAGAAAAAAACGCGCAGGACACCATGATGATCTGCGTCTCGCGGGCCGAACGCGGATGCCCCAAACTCCGCCTGAAACTCTAAGCCGGGTGCACGTGCCATTGCACGCATGCGCACCATATGAAAGGAAATCCCCATGGTGCAGGTCAGCGCTTTAGGGCCCACCGATACCGCTTCGACGGTCGAACTTCTTGCGGCGCAACGGGAAAGCGCAGTGGTCCGCTCGGAACGTGGACTGGAAGTTCTTCGCTATCAAGAGGCGCTCGAGGCGCTTCGACATCCACAGTTGTTCCGGGCAAAGCTCTTTCTGTGGCGTCATGACCGCATCGGGTTGGGTCCCGGATTTGCGCGCGAATTCCTGACCCGGACACTGAACTCGCAGGAAGGGGAGCAGCGTTCACGGCTCCGTAACCCACTGGCACGAATCCTGGCGCCGCGGTCAATCCGAAAACTGACCGACGGCGTTCAGGACATCGTTGCCAAGATTCTGGATGACATCCACAATCCCGATGATGTGGACTTTCTCGAGGACGTCTGTTGGCGGCTGCCCTCCATGGTCTATTGCATGATGGTGTCAGCGCCGATGGAGCTTGCTCCGACCATCCAGCGGCTGTCCGACTCGATTCTCGCGCCGATGCTTACTGTCGACCCCACACGGGTGCGAGAACTGGAAGACGCCCGACGCGAGGCGTACGACCTGGCAGTGAAACACATCGAGGAGCGGCGCAGGAACCTGGGGGATGACTTCACCTCTGCGCTGATCCGCGAACAAATCGATGGAAACCTCACCGAACAAGAGCTCCACGACATCGGTGCTGCGCTCCTGGAAGCCTCGGTGGACAACACGGCTCATTCGGCCGCGATAACGGTGGCGCGACTTCTGGAACGCCCCGACGACTGGCACCGCCTCACGGAAGACCGCAGCCTCATTGCTGGTGCAACGGAAGAAACGATCAGACTCTGGCCCCGGTTCAGGACCCACATGCGGTACGCGTCCGAGGACATGGACTTCGCCGATGCCGCTTTGGCACGCGACGACATGGTCTTCATCTCGGTCGCGGCTGCGCAGCAGGATCCCGCCGTCTTCCCTGATCCGGAGAAGTTCGACATCACTCGGCCGTTGGTCCCCGGGACGCTGGTATTCGGGCAGGGGAAATACTCCTGCATAGGAATGCACCTCGCCCGCCTGGAGATGCACGTGCTGCTCAACGCTGTGCTGGAACGCTTCCCGAGTGCTCGTCTTCTGGAATTTGAGGAAGAAGAAGGCCCCTTCATCCGGTCTGTCACTAAGTGCCGGATCTCTTTGAGCGGCAACTAAGAAAACTTTGAAAGGAAACACAGTTGAGTTCAGATCTGTTGGGTAAAACGGTAATCGTGACTGGCGGTGCCCGCGGTCAGGGAGCAGCCGAAGCCAAAAAGCTAGTCGGCCTGGGAGCCCATGTTGTCGTCGGTGACCTGAACGAGGACGCCGGGGCGGAGCTCGTCGCGGAGCTGGCCGGAGGACGGGGAACGATCCGGTTCTTCAAGCTTGATGTCACCGAAGAGAACAGTTGGCGCACACTCGTGCAGGAAGTGGCGGGGTCGACTGGGACCATTGACGGCCTGGTCAACAACGCCGGAATTGCGGTTCCTGGTCGTCTTGGATCAATCGATTTGGAATCTTGGAACAAGTCCTTCGCCGTCAATGTCACCGGTGCGATGCTCGGCATGCAGGCTGTCGCCCCGCGCATGCCTGAGGGCTCCTCCATCGTCAACATCGGGTCCGTTGCTTCCGTCATCGCCCACCACAACGCCGCCTACGGTGCGGCCAAGTGGGCGCTGCGCGGCCTGTCCAAGTCCGCTGCAGTCGAGTTCGCACCGTTCGGAATCCGCGTCAATATGGTCCACCCCGGTTACATCAAGACCCCCTTGAACGCCAATGCTGATCCGCGCTTTCTAGAGACCCATCTGAAAATGACTCCGGCACGTCGTGGCGGAGACGTAGATGAGATCGCCGAGGCCGTAATCTTCCTGCTGTCCTCAGCAGCCAGCTACATCACCGGTGTGGAACTTCCGGTGGACGGTGGTTTTTCCAGCCATGGCGGCAACATCGTTGTATTTGACGCCCTCGGACGACCGGAGCACCTTGAGAACATTTCTTGACTGGGGTGTCCGCAAGAATTGGCGGGCCTACGTGCTGGGCCTCTCTGACGGGCGCTTCCATACCGACGGCGGCATCATCCTGGAGAGCCAGTCCGCACTCTTTCCTCTGCTGGACGATTCCAATTGGAGCGACGGGCGGGGAATCCTGAAATTTTCCGGCACCCTGCGGGCGTTCGGTCACTTCGGTATGTCCCTTGGGCACATCATCGACCCCTGGGTGGAGAAACACGAAGAGGGCACGTACCTGTCGGTCGTACGTTGGCCGGGCCAAAGTCACCGCATAACCATTGCAGATCTGCACGGAAATCCGCAGAACGGCCAGTCCGGCGCAACGCTCACTCTTGAAGGCACAGAAGTCTTCGGTGGCGTCTACCAGGCCGGCACCGAGCTCGATCCAGTTTCAATTGTCGCCAACCCCTGATGGGGGGCACGCACCAAGTCCATTTCATCCACGAAGAGAAGGGAAACCCAATGACTCAAACATCAGTCGACGACCGGGCAGTCGAGCGTCTATTGAACTCCGTCCGTCACGACATCGACGCCGGCCAGTATGACGGAGCGGTTCTCGCCCTGGCCCACCGCGGCAAAATCATCGCACATGAGGCAATCGGCCAGACGGACGTTGACGCAGGACGTGCTGCACAGACAGACGACGTCTTCCGTATCCTCTCCCTGACCAAAGCATTTACGGTAGCGCTGGTATTTCGTGCAATCGATGCGGGGCTGTTGTCCCTTACCACCAATGTGGTGGAGATAATCCCGGAGTTCCGTTCTCCGGATCGGTTCCTTAACAAGAGGGACTGCCCCGGATTTCGTTGACTCTCGGGGTTTAGGGTCGTTAGGCGGCTTTGAGGCCGCTATGCATTGTCTCAAACTCGACCGGGGTTAGCCGTCCGAGGCGCCGCTGACGGCGTTTCCGGTGGTACGTCTTCTCGAT
>JAPLAM010000070.1 GCA_026393275.1 Arthrobacter sp. | reverse complement strand
GGTCGAAGGGAGATCCCACCGGGATGGCGAGGGCGACTGCCTCAAGGCGCTGCAGCACCTCATCGTATACGGATCGGTGCACGATGGCGCGCGTGGGGGCGGAACAGATCTGTCCAGTGTTAACAGTCCAGGTGTTTGAAATGCCCTTGACGGCTGCCTCGAGGTCGGCGTCCTCGAAGACGATGCAGGCGCCCTTGCCGCCGAGTTCCAGCACCATGCGCTTCATGGTTTGGGAACCGGCTGCGTAGACCGCCCGGCCAACGGCGGTGCTGCCCGTGAAGCTCACGAGGTCCACGTCGCGTGAACGGGTCAGTGTTGCTCCTACTTCCGGGTCTGAGGCTGTCACCAGATTGGCGACGCCCGGCGGCATCCGGGCTTCTTCGAAGATCTTGAAAAGTTCGATCACGGCGAGCGGGTTTTGCGGGGCAGGTTTGAGGACCACTGTGTTGCCCATGGCCAAGGCCTGGGCCGACTTCATGGACGCACCGAAGAGCGGCCCATTAAAAGGGATGAGGGCTGCGACGACGCCTACCGGACGGCGTTGGATCTGCCCGTTGAGCAGCTCGACCGTTCCGTCGGGTTTGGGAGTCAGCTGGGGAGAGGTCGATACATCCAGGCTGCGAACGGTGGCCTCGGCTGCCTTGGCGAACCATTCGTGGGCCCGTGCCGCGAAACCGCTGGCCATGGAGCGGGTGAAGCCGCCTTCCCGCATGGTGAGTTCGATCAGCATGTCGGCCCGCTCGGTGACGAGGCCTGCCACCCTGGTAAAGATTTCCGCACGCCGTTCCGGCTTCATGGCCGCCCATCCGGGCTGTGCCGCACGGGCGGCAGCGGCGGCTTCGGCGGCGTCCCGGGCCGTGGCTTCGGTTACCGTGCCGACGACCTCTTCGGTAGTCGGGTCCACCACCTCCACGTGACCGTTTTCTCCGGGGCGCCATTGCCCTTGGATGTACAGTCCCACCTGCGTTTCGGCCAGTGTCTCGCTCATACTCTTCCTCTCGGTAGTTTTGCCAGGAAGCCGCATAGTAGTTTGGGCACCATTGCCCACGGATATGTGGCTCGGATGGCTAGCGTCACTCTAACGAACAAATGCGCTAAGGTCAGTGGTTTAGGCCGAAAAGTTTTACCGCATGGAAAATGCCGGGGCCGTCGCTACGGCGACGGCCCCGGCTTCGCGTTGGAACTACCCCTTGAACTGGGCGGCGATCTTATCCTGCCGCGACTGGACGTCCTTGATCTCGTCGGCGCTGGGCACCTTGAAATCGGCTGGAACATCCTTGTCGTAGGGCGAGAAAACGCCCGCGCCGGCGGTGATGGTGCCAACGCCTTCTTTGCTCAGCAAGTACTCAGTGAGCAAGCGGGCAGCTGCCGGGTGCTCAGCGGCCGTGGCTACGCCCACTGCCTGGGCAGGGTAGTAGTTCGGCGAGAGGGATCCGAAGCCCAAAGGCTTGCCGCCGGCCTTTTGTGCTGCGGCGTAGAACTCGGGGCTGGGCAGTGCGATCTGGCCTTCACCTGCGGCCAAAGCCTCGTGCATGGGGACCAGGTTGGGGTAGTAGCGCGCCACCTGCCCGCCCAGCTTCTTCAGGAAGCCCTCACCCTGGGACTTGGCCACGGTGTCCCACGTGAGAACGTTGGCCAGCGAAGCATCCGGGCTGACCATGAGAATCTTGCCCTTCCACTTCGGGTCCAGCAGGTCCTCCCACGACTTCGGCACATCCTTCGCGTCCACCAGGCCGCTGTTATAGGCGAGACCGCTGTTGGTCACGGTAAGTACCGCAGTTTTTTCCTTCTCCAGCAACATCTCCTTGGGGAAGTCCGGGACGAACTTGAGGACGCCCGTCTGGTCCAGCGGAGTGATGATTCCCTTTTCAGTTGCCTTACCGAAGTAGGAGGTGTCGTTAACAAGAACGACGTCGGCCGTCTTCGCCTTGGCGGCGGACTCGGAGTCGAACCGGTTCATCGCGTCGGTACCGCCCAGCCGGACAGCCTCGACGTGGATCCTGTACTTGGCCTCGAAGCCGGCCACCAGTTTGACCAGATCGGGTTCAAGGAGGCTGGTGTAAAGCCTGACGCTTCCTTCAGCCTCGGCAGCGGTGACGAGGGCTGGGAGGGTGGCGTAGTCAGTAGTCTGTGCCTGGGTTGAGACCTGGGTAGGTGCCCCACACGCGGTGAGCCCCAATGCCAGGACAGCAGACAGAACAAGTGCCTTGCGCATGCTGGTGTTCCTTTCAAAGTTCCCGATCCACGGAGAAACGGATCGGGAAGGACGATTTTCTAAAAGACTGCTGTTTCTTCCACCCTGCGGTCGGTGATGAGCATGTAAGGAGGATCGAAGGTGATCATCAGGTCGGGCTTGGCGGCCTGGGCAGCAAGTACCGCGGTGGCACTGCAAGCCCAGAACACGGGAAGTTCATCTGCACCCAAGATTGGTGCCGGTCCGAAGTCGGGAGCTGAAAGGTCCTCGAGGCCCAGCTTGGTGGGATCCCCGAAGTGGACCGGTCCGCCGTGGGTGGCCGGGAACCGGGACGTAACCTGGATGGCGCGGATAGCGTTGGCAGTGTCCATGGGCCGCATGGTGACCGCCAGGTTTGTCCTGAAGTTGCCCACTGCCGTGGTGGGTGTGCCCGTGGTGTACACACGTCCTTGTCCGCGAACTACCCCGGCCTGCGTCAACGCGTGTTCAAAGGTGAGGGAACAGCCAAGGTAGAACGCCACCATGTCCTCGCGCCACAAATCCCGGACGTCCGATGCGGTTGCCACCAATTCCCCGTCCCGCCAGATGCGGTAGCTGTGCAGGTCGGTTCGAATGTCACCGCCTACGGCCAACGGCCCGGGATCCGGATCACCGGGAGCGCCCACGTGCAACAGTCCGGCGGCTTTGGAGTTCAGTTGGCAAAAGCGCAGGAAGTCCGCTGCGTGGGAACTGGGCAGCATCACTACCGATGACTGGGTGTAACCCTGCGGGATGCTGGCAAGGTTTCCGTCCCAGCGGCCTGCGGCGATTTCCGCGCGAAGGTCTCGGGGGTGGCTGAATACAGCCGGTGCTTCAACGGTTGTCATGAGGTTGCCCCTCCAATGTCGACCAGTGCTTGTTGGTGCTTCCAGGGCTCCAGTTGCGCGGCGTCCCGTGCTGCGAGCTGGCCCGAAATGATGAATTCCGCGATGTCGCCCATCGAGTTGTAGTAGGGGCCCCACATGGAACCGCATTCGCCAATCGCGTAAAGCCGTCCAATCTGACGGTCACGGTGGTCGAGCACGCGCTGGGCGGCGTTGTGCTTGGGTCCACCGTGGGTGTTGACGAACGTCGGGAGCATGGGGCCCACTGCGTAGTAGGGTCCCTCACCCAGCTCCACCCGATAGTCGACGCGCCCGAATTCATCCGGCTCCCCTGCTGCGATGCGGCGGTTATATTCGGCAACGGTGTCCACCAACGCCGTCGGATCCAGATGTCCACCTCGGTAGGAGCCCACAACCTCCGCGTAGGCGCATTTGTGGGCAAGTTCCGCCAGCGTGTCAGCTTTTAGCACCCAGCCGTTCTCAAGTTCAGCGAGGTTGTCCTCGCTCCAGGCGGGCGTGCGTGAATTGAGGGTGGTCATCACTGCCCCCCCGTTGAACGCCGTCGCGTCCATGATTTGGAAGGCAGGGACGTGGCTGAATTCCGCAGACTCAACGTCAAGGCTGAACCAGCTCTCGCGGTTGGAGTATCCGTGGTGCACGTCCCCGGTTTCGGTGGTCTCGTTGTGGAAGCGGCGCGCATGCTTGTCCACCCAGATGATCCCGCCGCCATCCTTGAAGGCCGGGGCGCGATGGCCGAATCCGGACATGCGCATGAAGTCATAGGTCACGTAGACCCGGCCTGGTTCCACCTCGACGCCCCAGTACAGCGGACCGGAAACCGAGTTCATGTGCCACAGCTGCGCTCCGGCTCCCTGCGCGAGTTCAATTCCGTCGCCGGTCAGTTGCGGGCTGCCGAGGAAGAGCACCGGGCAGTGCGTCAGGTATTGCCGGCGCATGCGCTCGTTGAACTCGAATCCGCCGGTAGCCAGCACCGTGGCCTTGCGGCCGGCAATGTTCAGCAGTTCGCCTGAGGCGGTTTGGGCGGTGACGCCCAGGATTTCCCGGGTCACCGGGTGCTGCACGAGGTCGACGACGCGGGTGGAGTGTTCAATCCTGGCTCCGCGCGATTGTGCCAGGGCCGCAATCGACTCATAAAGAGCGGCGCCTCCGGGAGCTGCAATAACGCTCATGCCCAGCAGACCTTCGGCCCCCGGCGCCCCGGGGTACTCCGGGAAGAACCCGTCAGCCCGGAAGGGCTTCGGGTTTTCCTTCATGTCGAAGCCCAACTGTGACTGGAAGTCCGGTATTTCCTTCATGCCTTCAATGAAGGCATCGAGCACGTCGCCTTCGGTCTGGCCAGCGCACATCCAGTCCAGGTACTGTTTGGCCTTGGCATCGTCCACCGGATACGTGAGGAGTGATCCTGCCACGCAGACGGAGTTTCCGCCACCCTGTTCGCCCTTTTCCAAGATCAGGACATCTTCGCCGAGTCCGGCGGCGGTGGCCGCGAACGTTGCCCCGGCACCGCCGTAGCCCACTACCACCAGATCGGCCTCCCTGTCCCAGCGGGGCGGGCTCCATCCGTTCTCTTGCACAGTGTCGTCCACCGTTGAACTCCTCATTGGTTGGGTCTTAGGTTCTACCGGTCCGGCCGTCGGGTCACGGCACGATGGTTGCGTGCAAAATGGGATTTGTGTCCCACCCGCCGGTGGCTCGCAAGGCTGCATCGACATCGTTCAAGCCGCCGACGAAGTTTGACATCTTTTCCAGCGGATACTTGCCCGAGGCAATCAGCCGCAGGGCCCATTCAACCGATTCGTAGCTGTGGCCGCGAACCGCCTGCAGGTCCAGGTGCTTTCGCGAAAGCTTCCACACCGGGAAGTTACCCAGCGGGTTCCGCGAGGCGGCGGCCATGATGATCCGGCCCCGCTTGGCCACCATATCAATGGCCAGGCCCAAAGTTTCATCCGTTCCAGCGGCCGCGTCGATGACCACGTTCGCGCCCGCACCGTTGGTCAATTCGGAAATGATGGCAACGGCGTCATCCGGATCCGGCCCGTCGAGCACCAGCGTGGCATCCGCCCCGAATTGCCGGGCGATCTCCAACCGCTGTTCGTCGCGTTGCAGGCCAATCACGACGACGGTCCCGGCGCCTGCCTCGCGGGCGGCCAGCAGGCAGCCGATACCGGCTTGGCCTGGTCCCATGATGACCACGGAGTCGCCCGGGCGGGTGCCGCCGTCGAGGTATGTCCACTGGTATCCGTTGCCCAACGGAAGCCCCAACGTGGCCAGCACCGGGGAGACTCCCTCGGGGACGCGGTGCGGAACCGAGTTCGGGTGCACATACATGACCTCTGCGTAGCCGCCCCAGAGCCCATGCTCCACATCGATGCCGGTGGAGCCGAAACGAAGAGCGTCCGGGTTGGCCGAAGTGTCGGAGGCCAGGCAGGACCTGAACTCCGAACTGCGGCAGAACGTGCAGTGACCGCAGGGCAGGTATTCCTCAAGAAGCACACGGTCTCCCTCCCCCAACCCCCAGCGGGCCGCTGCAAGCTCTCCGACTGAAAAGAGCGTGCCCACGTTTTCGTGTCCCATAATCCGTGCAGGCATGTCGCGGCCGTAGGAATCTACGTCTGAGCCGCATACACCCGCGGCCTCGATGTGCAGCAACGCCGCATCCGCACCGACCGCCGGCAAGGGAAGACTGCGCAGCTCATTCCGCTTAGCGTCCACGGTGACCGATGCCCGGACATGGGTCCGGTTTGCCGGTGCGGTGGCCTGACTTTCGCCCGGCATCGTGGTCACCAAGGACTCAGGCCCCATGCTTCTTGGCCCGGGCGAATACGAGCAATAGGTATCCAGTGGTAGACGAGTTGTAGATGATCGGCTGGATGTTCTCCAGCGACCAGCCCTCTGCGTCATGCGAGTCCAGCTCCTCCTGGACCTTCTCGGCGACGTGTTCCGGGGTGTAGCCGGTTGCCCGCACCTCGACAACATGGTGTTCCTGCATGGTGGGTACTCCTTTAAGCTCTTTTTCCTGGCACTGCTGCGTTGAGGGGGGCTACTGCTCTACCACTGTGCGAGCGTCATCTTCTCTGCCGCTTCACGCCAGTCGGTTCCGTGGGGCACCAAGGCGTCGGCACCGCGGATGTCGCGGTACGTTTCCGGCTCGGTGCCGAGGGGAGCCTTGCCGGCTTCCATCTCGTCCATGAGTTTGAGCAGCATGCGCCGGCAGGCCAACACTGCCCGGTCCGTGCTACCGAGTGCCTCAGTACTGCGGTCCACGATCGCTCCCATGCCCTCCTGGATTGCGTAGTCCTGGGTGTTGACGCCCTCGATGCCCGTGAACGTCTTGGTCCGCTGCACTTCACGGTCAATGAAGTAGTCATTGGACTGGTTGCGCTTGAGCCAATACGTTCCCGGGATGCGCTCGGGGATACCGCGGCCCATCTCGGATTCGTGGTGCTCCCACCATTCGTCCGAGATCGGGAAGTCCATATCCGCCGATGCGAGCGTGTTGTAAACCATGACGTTCTCGTCATCGATGGGAACCCAGATATGCCCGTAGAAGCCGGGCATTTCCGGAGTCTTTCCGTCGAGGCCTACCAGGAACCCACGGCACTGCTGCGACGGCAGCAAGTACTGGTAGATGCGCAGGTACGTGGTTTCATCGCCAACGTTGCGCTCGGACGCGTAGCGGAAGCCGTAGTCAGTGAAATCGACATCGAGCTTCGGGTGGCGGTCGAGGTTGCGGAGCAGGCGCGGGTTCTCGAGGTCGTTGTTGTGGGCGAAGGAGGAGTGCGCGGTGTCGATGCCGCCCTCGATGGCCTGAAGGAAGTTGCAATGCTCCCCGGACTTTGAGACCCGTCGGTGGGTTTCGGGTGCGCGCATCCATTCCTGGTCCGGCACCTCGGGGGTGTGCTCCTGCGGGCCCATGTAGGTCCAGACGATGCCGGCGGCCTCGTACGTGGGGTACGCCTTCATGGTCACGCGGTAGCGGAACTTGCTGTCGGGCTGTTCTGTGGGCATGTCCACGCAGTTGCCCAGAGTGTCGAACTTCCAGCCGTGGTAGACGCAGCGCAGTCCGCATTCCTCGTTGCGGGCGAAGAACATCGGAGCCTTGCGGTGCGGGCAGAACGCGTCAACCAGGCCAACGGCGCCGGAGCTGTCACGGTAGGCAATCAGGTCCTCGCCCATGATGCGAACCCGGACCTGGGGTGAATCCGGGGTGGGGATTTCCTCGCTGAGGCAAGCGGGGATCCAATACCGGCGGAAGAGCTCGCCCATGGGCGTGCCGGGACCCACGCGGGTGAGTCGTTCATTGAGTTCAGGTGTGATGCGCAAAGTGGCCTCCTGGGTGTGAAGCAGTACAGGAAAAGGGAAGGTAAGTGGGTGTGCCGGCGGAAGTGCGGGCTGGAGGTAAAGCTAGAGGCGCTTGTAGAGAGCGCGGGCGTTGTTTTCGAGGATGAGGGAGCGGTTGCCCGCATCCAGCCAGTCGAAACTGTTGATCAGTGGGAGCAGGTCGTCGTAGCTTCGGCCCGTCTCCGGGTTGATCGGGGATCCGCTGCCTGGGACCTCGGTGCCGAAAAGTACACGTTCCGGACCAACCAGCTTGATCAGGAGTTCAAGGGAAGGACCCGAGTGCACCAGGGAATCGAAGTGCAGGCGGGACAGCGACTCATCGAAGGTCTCAATGACGACGTCGCTCTTCTCCTTGGAGTCGTACGACTCCACCTCGGTATTCTCCAGGTACCGTGCTGAGCGCCAGCGGCCGATCTGGTAGGGAACCGAGCCGCCACCGTGGCTCATAATGAGCTTCAGGTCGGGGAAGTCCTGCAGAGCCCGCGACTCGGCCAGCGAGATGACGCTTCTGCTTGATTCGGTGATCATGTGTTCGCTGTAGGACTCACGCCAGGTCTTGCAGCCGGCCGAGTGAACCAGGCCGGGGACATTCAGCTCTACCATCTTTTCGAAGAGCGGGTACCACCACTCGTGCCCAATACGGGGGACACGCAGTTCCTGGCCCTCAGCGGGATCGGGGTTGATCAACACGCCGACGAACCCGAGCTCCTCCACGCAGCGTTCGAGTTCCTCGATCCAGGCTTCCGGTGACGTGCCAATGGCCTGCGGAAGCGCAGCCACGCCACGGAACCGTTCGGGGAAGGCTGCCACCTGGTCCGCAACAGCGTTGTTGGTTGCACGGGTCCACCAGTTGACGATGTCCGACGGTTCTTCGGAGTGCATCATCTGGAACGGACGCGGTGAGATGAACTGGATGTCTGTGCCGACGGAGTCCAACAGGCCAACGTGGCGTTCCGCCGCGGCAAGGACCTTGTCCTTGGGTAGCCTGACACCGGAGCGGCCGTGGGCGCCGCGGCCGGCCAGCAGGATTGATCGGTAGGCGTACAGCTCGGCCGGGGATGAAACGTGGCCGTGGATATCGATGACTGTCATGAAGACTCCTTCCCTGGCAATGCAGGGGTTAAAGGTCGAGAACGATTTTTGCTGAGGTGGCGCGCGAGACGCAGACGAACATTGAGTCGTTCGCGTCGCGTTCGGCTTTGCTGAGGATCTGGTCGCGGTGGTCGATGGTCCCGGAGAGCACCCGGGTCTCGCACGTACCGCAGAATCCTTCTTCGCAGGAGGATGGCATGTCCGAGCGGACCCTGCGGATGGCCTCCAGGACGGTTTCTTCCGGCGCCACCTGAAGAGTGGTTCCGGTGCGTTCCAACGTGACCTCGAAGCCGCCGGCAGGTGTGGCCTCGGCTTCAGTGACCAGCGCTTTGGGTGCTGCACCGAATCGTTCGAAGTGCACTTGGTCGGCTACTCCGACCGCCTCGGCCTTGGCCAGGACGGCCCCCAGCAGGCCCTCGGGTCCACAGCAATAGATCGCGGTGGATTCATCCACGCGGGAGAACACCTCGTCGAGATCGAGGACGCCTTCAGTGTCCTGTGGGACCAGGGTGACGTTCTTCGAACCCAGCGTGGCCAACTCTTCACGGAAGGCCATGGAGTCGAGGGTGCGGCCTCCGTAGAACAGGTGCCAGGGCTTCCTCTCCCTCAGCTCCTGCACCATGGCCAGGATCGGGGTGATGCCGATTCCCCCGGCAATGAAGATGTAGTTCGCAGCGTAGGCGAGTTCGAACCGGTTGCGGGGTCCCCGTACTTTCAGCATCCGGCCCGTCAGTACGGTGTCGTGGATTTCGGCTGATCCCCCACGCCCGGCGGAATCGCGCAGGACGGCCACCTTGTAACGGCAGCTGTCGTTCGGGTTCCCGCAGAGCGAGTACTGGCGTACCAGCCCTGAGGGGAGCTCAATTTCGAGGTGGGCGCCGGGTGTCCATGCCGGCAAGTCCTTGCCTTCAGGATCAACGAACGTCAGGGAGTGAACCCCATCGGCTTCCCACTTGACGTGCCGGACCCGCAGTTCCATGACGGACTCGGCCACTGTTTCCTTTTCCAGCGTCTGCATGCTCATGATGAACTCCCTTACGAAACCGGGGTCTGAAGCCGGTGGTAGCCGGCGCGTTGGCGAGCTTCGCGCAGGTCCGCGCCGTTCTGGATTTCTGCCCTGATGCTGTCTTCGGTCTGTTGGATGCGTTCGGCAGCTTCAACGACTTCCTGAGAACGTGCAGCTGGAATAACAACGACGCCGTTGATGTCACCTCGCAGCAGGTCTCCTGGCCTCACGGTGATCCCACCGATGATGACGGGAACGCCAATCGCCTCGAGCTGGACGCGGTCCTTGCCGGTGCGCATCCAGTTTCCACGGCTGAAGAGCGGGTAATCGAACTCGAGTGCACGGTCCAGGTCGCGGCAGACCCCGTCGATCACGGTTCCGGCCACACCGTTCTTCTTGGCCACGGTGGTCATCAGGTCTCCCCACACCGTGGCGTCGAGGCGGCCGGCGTTGTCGATCACGGCAACATGGTCCGGGCCGAGGTCGTCGACGAAGTCCCCCACGGTGCCACCGAGTTCGTTGGCCGGCACGTACTTGATGCAGTACGCAGTGCCGGTCAGATTGAAACTCCGGTCCAAAGGCATGATGCCGGCGCACTGTCCGGCGATGCCGAGTTTGTCCAGGGCGTCGCTGACGGCCGGGGTATCCAGGACGGCTAGCCGGGGAATCAGTTCGATGGTCATCATGCGTGGTCCTATCTTTGCTGGGCGGCCTCATCGTCGAGACCTCAAGAGCGTGACTTCAATCACGACTAACTGATAAGTGCGTCACTGTCGATGCTAGGTGAGCGTTCTATAGAATGCAACAGAATTTCCTGAGATCTAGAGCTTTTTTGGGGAAGATCGTCTGCATTGCCTAGAACTGCAGGGTTTGCTCCGCGAAAATCTCGCGGACATCAACCTCTTTCTCCATCAGCCCCTGTTCCACCAGATAGCTGGCGGCGGCCTGAAGCGCCTTGGCCTGGCCTTGGAAACCGTAAGGGATAGGATCCGCGCCAACTGCCTGATCCACGGCCTTTCTATCCACAATTCCGGCCGTTTCGTAGAGCCCAAAAAGCTCCACAGCCTGGGTCTGTGTACTCCGCTTCGCCTGCTCGAAGGCTGAATAGAGGTTCAGGACAACCCACGGATACTGCTCAACAAGTTCCCTACGCACCACAACACAATGATTGATGGGTAGTAGTCCATGCGCTGCGAGATACCGCTGTCCCTCCGCGCGGGGGTCGGAGAACAGCGGAAGCACGTCCGCCTTGCGGCCGGCTGCACCGAAGGAGCGGTCGATGAGGTTGGTTTCCGTCAGATGGACGAATGAGGCATCGAGCTCACCACGGGCCATCATCGCCGCCAGGGTCTCCCCCGGTTGGACATAACTGAAGTCAACCCCCGGAGGCGGGGTGAATCCCGTGGAACCGCCGTGGCTAAGCTCCGCCTGCCGTTCCATAAACCACGTCATCTCGCTTGGCAGCACCCCGAAATCGTGCTGCAACACGGACCGGGACCACAACGCGGACGTCTGTTGGTAGTCGGGCACCCCCACGCGTTTGCCGCGAAGGTCTGCAGGAGTTTCAATGCCTGCCCCACGGCGCACCACAATGCTGGTGTGGAAGAAGCGCCGCGTAGTGAAGACCGGCAGGGCCACCCAGTCGCGGTTGCCCTGCGCCCAGCCGATCAACAAGGTGGCCAAGGACATCTCCGAGACGTCGAAGTCGCCGAATTTGAGCTGGCGCCAGAACATTTCCGAGGGGTGCACGTAGCTCAGATGCCAATCGATGCCCTCAGGCGTGAAGTTCACCAACGGAGTTGTCATGGGGTTGCGCGACAGGCAGGCACTGATTTTGAGACGAGTCATGGTTTTCTCCAAACTGGCAGCCGGCGCGGTGTCCAAAGGCACCGCGCCGGCCCTGGTGTGGGACGCTGCCAACGCCCCGTGGAACGGGGGGTGCTACGCGTTGCGCACGTATTCCTTGTTGGTGCCGCCCTTTTGCGACTTCAAGTACGCGTCCACATCACCGAGCGGATCGATCGACATACGCATGCGGGCTGCAACCATGTCGTCCGAGAACATGGCGTGGTTGAGCGGCAGGTGCTCATCCAGGTGCATCGCGATCTTGCCGTGGGCGAGCACCGTGGGGTTCCGGCTGCCCAGTTCCTTGGCGATCTGGTATGCCTCCGCATCCAGGTCCGCGGCCGGCGCCGAAAGGGTGGTCAGGCCCATCTTCTCGGCCTCGATGCCGTTGATGTTGCGGCCCAGCAGCTGCAACAGCACTGCCTTCTTGCGGGGGATGCCGGACTTGACCACCTGGGCGGTCACGCCCTGGCCGAAGCTTCCGCGGAGGACTTCCGGCATACCCATCTGGGCGTCTTCTGCAGCGATGACGACGTCGTGGGCAAGCATCAGGGAGAACCCACCACCAAGGCAGTAGCCGTGCACCGACGCCACGGTTAGCTTCGGGTAGTCGCTGACTGCCAGCGTCAAGCGGGCGGGCGTCTTCCACTTGGCCCAGTCATAGAGCGGGCGGTATTCGGCGCGGAATGCCTTGAGGTAGTGCAGATCCATGCCCGAGCAGAACGACGGGCCGTTGGCGCGGGTCAGGACCACCTGGATGCCGTCGTCGTCGCGGACTTCTTCCAGCGCCGCGATGTATCCGTCGAGGATGTCACCATCCAGGGCGTTGTGCTTCTCGGGGCGGTTGAGCGTGATGACGGCAACCTTGTCGTCGTAGCGCTTCTCCAGCAGAACTTTCTCGGTCATGACTTTCGCCTCTACGTTGTGCGGAACTTGAGTGGTTGGGTTGCTCTGTTAGCGGGCTGCCACTGCCAGCGAGGCCCGTTTCCTGATGCCGTCGAGTACGCGTTCGGCACTCAACGGAAGTGTTTGCAGACGCACGCCTACGGCGTCGTCGATGGCGTTGGCCAGCGCTGCCGGTACCCCGATGTTGACCAGTTCTCCGACGGCGCGCACGCCCGCCAGTCCTTGGCCGGGCAAAGGGGTTTCGTCCACCAGATGAAGTGCCAGCTCCGGGATGTCCACCCCGGACGCGAGCTTGTAGTCGTTGAAGGAATCCAATTCGATTCTGCCGTCCTGCGGGCGAAGGTCTTCGAACAGCGTCTGGCTCAGGCCGTAGATAAATCCGCCCTCGAGTTGCCCGCGGAGCCCTACGGGGTTCAGCACGGGACCCACGTTCACAGCCAGCACCGCGCGGCGCGCCCGCACGATCCCGGTGTCCGGCTCGACCGCCACTTGGATGGCCAGGGCGCCGTGCGCGTGTCCCAGTCCCTCCACCTCGTCGCGGCCCACGGAACCTTTGCCTTCGACGGCGATTTCGGCAGCGCCTACGGCTTGCAGCGCGTCGGGGATCCAGTAGGTGGTATCTCCCGACGGCGGCGCGTCCAGTTTCAGGGCCGCGAGCAGTTTGGTTGCGGCGTCGTCACAGGCGCGGCCGACGACGACCGTGACTCTGCTGGCCCCGGCACCAAGGTCCACCAAGCCACTGTCGGTGCTGCGCCCGAGGACCTGGATCCGGGATCGTTCCACTCCCAACCGGGTGGCGACCAGGCGCCCGAAGGCCTCGAAGCTGCCGGCTCCTTGGTCGGGGACGGCCAGTTCAAGCACCACACGCTGGCCGTTGGCGCTCAGCTTGACGGTGGAATCACCGGGACCGGCGCTGCGGTGGAAGAGCGAGTAGCCAACGCCAAGGACCGTGTTCCCGGCGGGCTCACCGCGGCGTCGCCACAGGGCGGATTCGCTGCGCACCTTCGCGATGAGGTTCCTGGATATGGCGTGCCGCGCGTTGCGGGTCTTGAATTCCAAGGGGTCCTCGCCGCGCTCCCGGGCGATCATTTCGAGATGCGACTCGGACGCGAAAATGGCCTGGAACTCTCCGGGTGAACGCACGTGCGATCCCGGCATGGTGTTGGTGTAGGCACCCACGGCGCTCTCGTCCAGGTGCGGGACATCGTAGGCACCGAGCGGCAGCCCAAGCATCGGGAGTATCCCTTTGGGCATCGGCTTGGGGGCCACGAAAGCTCCGCCGTCCAGCACAAAGCGCGATTGGTGGGCATGGATGCGCCCGTTGACCAGCCCGGTCCGCAGAGTGAGCGATCCGCCGTGGCGGCCTCCTGTGGCCCCGAGGGTCTCGGCGAAGGAGAGCCTGCCCCGCACGGGACGTCCGGTATACGCGGACAGGAAATAGCAGATGGACTCCACGAAGGGGTTGCCCTTGGAACCGAAGTCCCCGCCGATCTTCACTGGGCGGATCTCAAAGTCCTCTTCCGGCCGGCCTGCCAAAGCAGCGAGGTCGCGGCGCAGTTTGTAGGGTTCCTTGTGGGAAGCATGGACAATCACCCGGTCCCCGGAGGCATCCACCAGCGCACCGTGCGATTCCATGGGGGCCGAGGAGCTCCGCTGCCAGGTGAAGGTGTTCTCAAAAAGCTCATCGCATTCTGCAAATGCGCTGTCCGGCTCTCCCACCACACGGGCGTCCTCGCCCTGGAGATTGTGGTGGCTTCGCACCGGCACTGCGTTGAGGTACCCGGCATAGCCAGGGTGGATTGGTTCGGCATCGGTTGCCAGCGCTTCGGCCGGGCTCAGCAGTGGGGGGCGTTGCACGTACTCCACGGTGATGAGCGCGGCGGCGCGCCTGGCGGTAGCAAGGTCCTCTGCGGCCACTGCTGCCACGGGTTGGCCGCAGAAGACCACCTTGTCCACGGCGAAAACCGGGTAGTCCCTGGTAAACCGGCCAAAGCGCTTGTCCCCGATATCCCCGGCGTGAAGTACGGCGTGTACTCCGGGAAGCGCGACGGCCCTGGACGTCTCGATGCCAACGATGTCTGCGTGTGGATGCGGCGACCGGAGCACGGCCATGTGCAGGGCGTCAGCGGGAACATCCTGGGCAAAGAGTGCCTGTCCGGTGACGCGGTCCTGTGAATCAATGACGGAAGTACTGTTCATCGGAAGGTACCTGCCTGCGGCGAGTGCGTGCGTGTTCGATCCAACGCCCGGTTGAGCGCCACACGGACAAGATCGCGCTTGTAGGCGGCGCTGCCCCGGTGGTTGGAACTGGGTTCAATGTCTGCGGCCAGGACGTCAGCCACCTCTTCGATCACCTCGGACGCCAACCGGCCGACGGCGTCGAGTTCGACGCCGTCGAGCAGTGCCGCTGCGCGTTGCGTTCGGACGTGCGTGTCAGCTGCCCCCACCAGGATGCGGGGATGGGTTACCCGGCGGTTGCTTTCCTCGAACCCCACAGCGAGGGAGAGCGTTGCGTAGTCATCCAAGGAGTTGGTCTGGAGCTTGCACCAGCCAATCCGCGTTTCTGCAGACCGGGCGGGAAGTTCAATGCTCCGAACCAGCTCACCGGGGTGCAACACCGTGGCAAACGCGCCGGTGGCGAAGTCTGCCACCGGCACTGTACGCCGAGCAGTGGTTGACTCGATGACCACGCTGGCACCCAGGGCGCCGAGCAGGGGTGCGGGGTCATGTCGGGGATCCGCATAGGCCAGGTTTCCACCCAAGGTGCCCACGGCACGCACCCGTACATTGCCGACGTCGGCGAACATTTCCCCCAGCTGGGCCTCGTGGGCGGTGATCCGCTTGTCGCGAAGCAACTGTCCATGAGTGGACAGGGCCCCGATCGTCAACGCCCCGTTTATCTCCCCCTTGACGCCATGCAGTTCATGGATGTGGGCCAGGGAAACAATCGAGGCCGGATCCACCTGCCCCTTGGTGAGGGCCATGGTGAAGGCGACTCCGCCGGCCAAGGCGTGGGACCCCGGCGCTGTCAGGAGCTCGCAGGCTTCGGCCACCGTGTTTGGTGTGGCATAAGTTGCGCTCATTGTGCGGCCTTTCGCAGGGCACGGTGGATACCGTAGTAGCCGGTGCAACGGCAGGATGTGCCTGCCATTGCCAAGGCAAGGTCCGCTGTTTCCATCTCGCAGACGTCGTGCTTTTCCAGGAGGGCGGTACCCATGACCAGTTGGCCTGAGGTGCAGAATCCACACTGAAAACCACCCTCGTCAACAAAGGCGTCCCGAAGTTTGGCGCAGGCCGGACGGGCTGAGAGACCCTCGATGGTTTGGATCTCGCGCCCGTCGGTCTGCAGTGCCAGCATGTGGCAGGCGGCTACCGGCTCGCCGTCGAGCATGACGGAGCAGACTCCGCAGAAACCGACTTCGCAACCAACCTTGGTACCCGTCAATTCCAGGTCCTCGCGAATGAAGTCGACCAACCGACGCGTCGAGGGCACCTGGGCGCTGACCTCAGCGCCGTTGACGGTGAGGTTGAGTGGATAGAGTTGCTGCGGAGTCTGCATGGTCAGGCCGTCCGGGTTTCGAGTCGGGAAGTCCAGGAAAGGCGCCCGTTCTCCAGTGCCTCGACGTTGATCTGGGCCAGGGCTTTGGCCTCGCGCGTGGCTGTCTCCAGGGCGGTGCCCGGCTCGACGACGGCCTCGATGAGTCCCAGATCCAGGGCCTCTGCTGCGGAAACGCGTTCCCCGGTCATGGCCAGGCGCAACGCCTTGCGCGCCCCGACAACCTCCGCGAGCGCGGCGACGATGGGACGCGGGAAACGGCCGTGGAGGAACTCCGGAATCGAAAGCCAGGCGTTGCTGGACATGATCACCCGGGGGCAGGTGGTCAGCATGTGCAGCGCCGCACCCAAGGCCGGTGCCTCGACTGCCGCGAACCAGAGCAGCGGTGAGTCGTCGAAACCCTGGATGAGGCGGACGCCTGCCGGGGGGACGCCGGGAATGCGCTTGGCTTTGAGGTCTCCACCGGCGCAGAACACCGGGCCCTCGGCATCGAGCACGCCTACCTTGATGCCGGCAGCGGCGAATTCGTCCAGTACTGCCAGGGCCTGGTCAACGATGTCCTGGGTCATGGCGTTGCGGCGGGCCGGGTCTGCCAGCGTCAGGTATCCGACGCCGTCTTCGATGCGGTGTTTGACAAAGGTTTCCATGGTCTTCTCTCTGCTTTGATGTAAAGGGGCGGGTTAGCCAGCGGCCAGGACGATGAGCGCATCCAAAGCGATGACCCTGTCCTTGGAGACGTTCAGCGGGTTGATGTCGATGGCCTCGATGAGGCCGTCCAGGTCCACTGCGAGACGGCCCAGGCCTTGGATCGCTGCCAGCACGCCTTCGTGGTCAAGGGAACTGCCCCGGAAGCCGGTGACCAAGGTGCCGGCTTTGGTGCGGGCCAGGACTTCGTCCGCGGTTTCGCGGTTGAAAGGCGGCAAGCCGACGGCGACGTCGTCGAACAGTTCCACCGTTACGCCACCGGAACCGACGGCGACCGCCGGGCCGACCTCCGCGTCCTGGGCAAGACCGAGCATCAGCTCGGTTCCGCCGGAGACGAACTCGGCAACCAGCACCTCAAGTGCGGCGTCAGGCTGTACGGCGGCGAGGTTCTTCTCCAGCTGCGCGAAACCCGTCCGGACCGCGTCCGCGTCCTTGAGGTTGAGCAGCACGCCGCCGATGTCCGACTTGTGCGTCAGTGTTTCCGAGCTGATCTTCAGCACCACCGGGTAGCCGATGCTCTCCGCTGCCGCGAGGGCCGTCTCGATGCTGTCAGCGCGCAACTCGGACGTGGTGGGGATGCCGTATTCCCGGAGCAACGCCTTGGAACCGAATTCCGAGAGGCTCACCGCTTCACCGGCCACAGCTTTGGCGGCAAGCTCGGCGCGGATGCGTGCAGCTTCCGGGTGCGGTTCGTGGCCGGGACGGGGACGGGCGGCGGCGGAGGCGCGGCCGGCCTTTGTGATCACTGAGAGCGCCCGGCTGGCTTCCTGCAGGACGTAGATGCCCGGCAGTTCCCTGCGCACGGCACGGGCATGGTCGGTGAGCGAATAGGAGGAAAGGGACATCGAGCCTACCGGCTTGCCCAGGGGGTTCTCCCCCGAGGTCATCGCCGAAAGGTTGCGGAGGTACTTTTCTTCTCGGATCTTGTGCGGGCCGCGGGGAAGTTCTTCCTGAACCAGGACCACATCGATGTTCGGGTCCGCGGCCATGAGCCGGACGCACTGTTCGTAGATCGCCGGGTTGGAGAGGCCCGGGAAGCCGGAGTCCAACGGGTTGCCTACCGAGGAGCCTGCGCCGAGGATGGCGTCCAGCGCTTCAGTGGTGGAGGGATCGAGCTTGGGGAAGGTGATGCCCTGGGCAGAGGCGTAGTCCATGAGGAGGTCCTTCAAACCGCCGGAGTGGGAGACGACGCCGATGCGCGGGCCCGGCAGGGAGCCGGCATTGAGCAGCAACTCGATGGCGTCCACCAGTTCGTCCTGGGTGTGCACCACCACGACGCCGAGTTCGGCGGCGAGTGCCTCGAAAGCACGAAGTGAACCCACCACGGAACCAGTGTGGGCCAGGGCTGCCTTGCGGCCCTCGGGAGATGCCCCAACCTTGAGCACCACCAGGCGCTTGCCCTGGGCCCGTACCAGTTGGGCGGCTTCGCTGAATGCTTCAACGTCCTTGATGGATTCGATGAAGCAGCCGATGACCTCGGTGCGTTTGTCGGTGGCCAGGTACTTGATGTATTCGGCGCAGCTCAGTGACATCTCCGAACCGGAGGCCACCAAGGTGGAGGGTTCCACGCCGCGGTCCATCAGTGCTTCGTACGTAAACATCAGGACGCCGCCGCTCTGGCCAACCAGCGCAACTTTCGAGCCGCCGCCGGACCCTGTGCGGGCCAGTGCGATGGTCATGACGGCCGAATCGAGGCGGAACAGTCCGCCGAAGTTCGGTCCGGCGATCGGGATAGTGGTCTCTTCGGCGATTGCGCGGATCTCGGCGCCCAGGGCGAGGCCTGCAGGATCCCCGCCTTCGCCGAAGCCCACTGCGTGGATGGCGATGGCCTGGGCGTCCGCGGCGATCGTTTCGCGCAACGCTGCGGGAACCATTGCTGCGGGGACCGAGATGATGACCAGTCCGGGACGTTCCGGAACATCCGCGATGGATGCGAAGCAGGCGGCGTCCCAGAGCTCTTCGCGGCGGGGGTTGACCGGGTAGATCTTGCCGGCAAAGCCCAGCCTGGTCAGGTCCTTGTGGGCTTTGTCGGTGGGGCCGCGGTCAGATGCACCGATGATGACGACGTTGTCAGGGGTGAAGAGCGGGGTCAGATCGGCGCCCAGAAGATCTTTGGCATCGAGCAATTCGGTGCTCATGGTGTTTTCCTTAGCTGTTCATTGGGGTGGGGACGGTGCGAAGTGACGTTTCGCTATTTTTTGGAGTCGTTCAATGCGGCGCGGGCCTTGGCGCGGAAGGTGTCATCCACGTACTCGCCGGAGGGAATGACCTTCTCGGTGACTTTGCCCGCAACGAGGTATTCCTGGAATGCGTCAACAGCTTTTTCGTCGAAGAGTCCGTCGGTCTTCACGGTGGGCAACTCAACTTTGGCCCAGTCGGCTGCCTCGGTCATGCTGGTGTACTTGGTGAGGATTTTCACCACGTCATCGCGCTTGCCGTTGGCCAGCGCGTCATCGTAGAACTCCAAGGCCCTCAGGGTTGCCGCAGCGAACGCAGTCACTGCTTCAGGGTCTGACTTGACGATTTTCTCGGAGGCCTGGAGCCACGTGGGGAAGCCGGCCGCAACCTTTCCTACACCGGTTGCGTTGACAGCGATTCCCTTGCTGACAGCCACCGAGGCGAGGGGTTCGAACATCCATGCGGCATCCACTTTGTTGTTGGAGAGTGCCGAGAGCATGTCCGGGAGGCCCATGACGGCGTATTGCGTGGCGGCAGGATCACCACCGGCTTCCTTGATGGCGGATTTGGCGAAGTATTCGCTGCTGGTGGAGGGCCCGACGATTGCCAGGTTGGCTCCTGCGAGGTCACCCGGGCCCTTTCCTGCGTCGGCCAGGTCCTTGCGGACGACCAGGCCCGGGACCTTGGTATCCGGCGAGTACACGTTGGTGGCCATGATCACCGGGTCCTTGATGCCGGAGGCTGCAGCGTTGAAGAAGGTGGCGTTGGGCTGACCGGTGCCGAACTGCACGCCGCCGGAGACCAGGAGGGCGGGAATGTCGGCGGAGGATTTCACCGGCACCAGTTCCACGTCCAAACCAGCTTCGGTGAAGTAGCCGTTTTCGAGGGCAATGTAGAGAGGGACGTCGGCGGCCGCGGAGAGCGATGCCACCTTGATCTTCTCGTGCTTTTTAGGCTCACTGCCGGCCTCGCCGCTTCCCGTGGAGGCGCAGCCGGTCAACGCCAGCAAAGTGAGCGCCGCCGTCATTGCCCCAAGGCGCATGCCCAAGAGTGCCTTGATCATGATGTGGTTCGTCCTTTCACAGACAGGTTGGTGGTACAGCGCCGGGAGGTGCCCGGCCTAGCCTGCGTTTTGCATGGCCACAACGCCGGCGGCGGTGTTGGCAACGGGGATGACGTAGCCGCTGAGGCCCGCTTCAACGTTCTGGCCCAGTGCGCCGCGCATGATCAGCCACATCACCAGTTCGGCGCCTTCAGAGCCGGCCAGGTGAATGTAGTCCGGGTTGCTCAGCGAGGCCAGGTTCTCCGGATCGTTGACGATCTCCGAGAGGAACTGCTGGTCGAAGTCCGGGTTGATGTGTCCTGCGCGTTCACCCTGCAACTGGTGGCTCATTCCGCCCGTACCGATGACTGCCACGCGGGTGTCCTTGGGGTAGGAACGCAGTGCACGGCCGATGGCCAGGCCCAGTTCGTAGCACCGCCGGGCACTGGGTGTGGGCTGCTGCACGACATTCACAGCCAGGGGAATGACCTTCACCGGCCATGCCTCCGGCGTGCCGAACAGTACCTTCATGGGGGTGGAGAATCCGTGATCGACGTCCAGGCTCTGGCAGACCGTCAGGTCGAAGCCCTCGGGGACCACGGAATCGATGATGTGCCAGGACAGTTCTGCGTCTCCCGGGTACGCGGGCAGCGGCGGGCGGCCGAATCCTTCGTCCGCCGGCAGGTACGATTCCGCTGCGCCGATGGCGAAGGTCGGGACCAGATCGAAGGAGAACGATGCGCCGTGGTCGTTGTAAATGACCACCACAACATCGGGTTTGGTCTGCGCAAGCCAGGTTCCGACGTCGGTGAACGCCTTCATGTCCGGGTTGGTGTCTTGTCCGCTGGCTGCTGCATCGACTGCGGGACCAAGGGCCGGTACGTGCGAGATGCCGATTCCTGCGACGATTTCAGCCATTGGGCTGTCTCCCTCCGTTGCTCATCATTTGCTTGAATTCTTCGGCGCTGGTGCCGGTCATTGCGGCCAGGACCTGCTGGACGGTGAGCCCGTCCATGACGCCGATCTTGTAGGCGAAGTAGATGTTGCCGCCGTGCTTGATCATGCTCAGCCAGTCACGGGTGCGTACCGCTTCACGTTGCTCGTCGCTCAGGCCGTACCGTTCCATGAAGGCTTCCGGATCGGACTGGAACGCCTCGCGGTCGGCCGGGTTGTTCAGTGCGGCGCTCATCTTGTTGAGCGGGTAGCCCATCCTGGAGCGCCGTCCGTCAAAAACGTAGGTTCCGGGGATCTGGTCGAAACTCATGTTCGGTTTCTCAACCATCGTCAGCGGCTTCCTTCTGCTCGGTTCTCTGGCTGGTGGGTATCGCGGAGTGGTGAGCCGAGGGTACGGAAACCGTAGACGTCCACGGTGAGTTCACCGCTCCGCAGCCGCTCCATGTAGGTGTCTTCCTTGGCCACGCGTTCGCGGGCTGCTTCGATGACCTGTGAAACGTCCTCGGCTGGAATGACGCAGACGCCGTCGCGGTCAGCAACCACCAGGTCGCCGCGGGCTACTACCCGGCCCCGCAAGGTGATATGCCTGCCGACGGTCCCCGGCCACTGCTTCCCGGTTCCGCGAATCGAAATGGCGGTGGAAAAGGCCGGGAAGCCAAGCGCCGCCAGTTCGCGGGTGTCCCGCACTCCGCCGTCGATGACGAGTCCGGCGATTCCCCGCGCTTGCGCAGCGACCGCCATCACCTCGCCCCAGTAGCCGAACGCTCCCCCGCCGGCGTCCACCATCATTACGTCGCCGGGCTCGGCGTCGGCGATTCCCCAGTGCAGGGCGAGATTGTCACCCAGGGCTGCGGAAACCGGGAGAGCACGGCCAACAATTTCCGCTCCGTCCCACGCCGGACGGAAGGCCGCATCAAGGAAGAGATCGTTCCTGGACGCCTCGTAGAGGGTTGCCGAGCCCATGGCGAGAAGTTCGCTGGCTTCAATGTCAAGGATTCCGGAGTCTGTGCTCATGACAGCACCGCAATCTCCGCAACCACTGCAGGGAACTGCGAGTCGTGCATGACCTCGGCAACGTTCCTGCCGGAGCGGACGGCCGCGGACATTCCGGCCTCACGGGTGGCAATGCGTTCGGCCAAGTCGATGACCCGCACAGCTTCAGCAGCGGGAACGAAGACCACTCCGTTCCAGTCGGCGATCACCAGGTCACCGGAGAACACAGGGACCCCGCAGATTTGAATCGGCTGGTCCATTGATTCCTGGACGATGCGTCCACGCGCACTGACGGGCACCGCAGCGCGCGCAAAGAGTGGCAGGTCCACGGTCTCGGATTCCTGCACGTCGCGGCAGGCTCCGTCAATGATGACGCCTGCGATTCCCCGCTGGCGTGCAGCCTCCGCCAATAAACCACCCCAGCATGAGACGTCGGTCCGGCCGTGATTGTCGATGACCACCACGTCTCCCGCATCGGCAACTGCCACCAGCGGGGTGGCGATGTGGGTAGCTGCTCCGGCGCTGGACTTGGGAGCTGCTTTGACTGTCCGCACCCGTCCGGCTGTGGGCGCCTGAATGTTCCAGCGTGGGGCCAAGCCGGTGACGGCCCCGTTCAATCCCAGGGTGTCCAGTGCGTCGGACACCGCGCAACTATCCAGCGCCCGGAGCCTGGCCATCAATTGCACATCGACGCTCTTGGGCCCCGTCGGTGCGGCCTGCGCTTCCAGCATCTGATCATCTCCATCCTCGCTACGACGATGTGATGGAAACCACACCGTTTCTGCCTGAAACGACTCTACCCAACTTGTGCGTTATTGGGAACCGCACTTGTGTGGCAAACTATGACTCATATCTCCGACACAATGACGGAGATTTTGTTGTCCGATTCACTGAAGAAGCCGGTTTGACGTGAATGTTGGTCACTTAGTCGCACAAGGAGCACCGCCATGTACGTGGATGAGATAGTCCAAGACCTCTTCGCCGAACTCCGGGCACCGTTGATCGTGCTCGATGCGGACATGGAGCTCGTAGCCCATAGCGTCCACCAGGACGTGGAGCACGACGCCGCCCAGGTGGCCATGATCGTCTCGCGCCGCGGAACGACGGGCGCCATTGAAAGTCTCGAACGTTACAGGGTCAAATACTCCACCGATCCGGTCCGTATTCCCGGGAAGGACGGCGGCCGCGGGCACATTGTGGTCACCCTTCGAAGCTCCGGCTCCGGCTCCGTCACCGGCTACCTGTCATTTCCCGACCAGTATGGGGACGATCTTCCCGGGGCGACGCTGAGCGCGATTACCCTTGCGTCGAAGCGCCTGGGTGAAGGGTTGCGGGAAAAATCCCGCGATCGGCGTCGTGGAAGGGAACATGTGCGCCAGTTGGTGGAGGGCATGTTGGGGCGTGACCCACATCTGCATGAGTATGCCGTTCGCGAGATCACCAGCGGTCGACTCCTGTTGCCGGCCTCCCAGTACTGCGTCGTCCTGCTGGGAATGCGCTCATCGCAGGCAGACGGCAGCACCTCACCACAACTGAACCTGCTACATGCCGTCAGCCGGATTGCGCCACCCGGAACGGCCCGCTGTCTGGGAGTGGTCCTGGGCCACGAGGCACTGATCATCATTCCGCGCGCCCTGGATACGGCCGATCTCGCCGCACTGATCGCCGAATGCGGTGCGGATACGGTGATTGCGGCATCCGGAGGGACCGTGGGGTCCCTTGCGGAGATCCGGCGGTCGCATCGACAGGCGCGCATCGCACTCCAGGGAACACTCCGGGATCCAGCACGCTACGGCGACTGTGCAGCGTGGGAGGATCTGGGCGATGACCGCATCCTGCTCCAGCTCCCCTTTGATGAGATGTGCCAGGAGGACCTTTCTGAAGGGCTGCGTCGGCTCTTGGGGGCGCGCAATGCCCCGATGCTGATCGAGGCGCTCCGGGTCTATCTGAGCACCGGCGGAAATGCCGTGGAAGCATCCCGGCGCCTGCACCTTCATCGAAGCACCTTGTACTACCGGCTGGACAGAGTTACAGCCCTCACCGGATTGGACCTGGGCGACGGCGATGTACGCCGGGAGTTGCAGCTGGCCCTGCGCGCGGCGGCCCTGATGGGCTTGAGCCGCAAAGTCGCAGCATGATGGCGCACCCCGAGGACGCGCCACCCGTGTACTATCCAAGAAACGCGATCTAACGCATAAGTTTTATAGCTACTGGAGTTAATCCAAAAGATTCCAGGAGAACCGAGAGGGGCTAACCGTGTCCAGCCAACCGACGCCGGCTTTGCAGGGGCCACCACCCGGCCTTACCTGGGGAATCAAAGGCAGCTTCATGCGGTACCTCAGCGCGATCGAGGACACCACGGTTGCCGTTGAAGACGGCGCATCCCTGCTGGAGATGGGTGCCTTCAACTTCACGCTGGCAGGGAGCTCGGTGGATGCTTCCACGGGCGCGGGCAGTTTCGACTTCCACGGGAAGGTGGCCTTGAGCGCCCACGCGGGCATGCTGTCGCTGGTGCTGCGCAACCCCCGCGTGGACATCGACGGAACCATAGCCAGCTTGAGCATCGACGGCGGCACCACTCACCGCCTGGTGCTCTGCGAGCTCGAGGGTGGAGCCTACGAAGCCCTCGGTTCGGACCTCGTCTGGTCAGCGGATCAGGTCCACCTCACAGTGGCTGGCGCGGGTGTATTCGGTGGACAGTACCCGCCGGGACAGGAGCTGGATCCCGTCCGGCTGCGGATCCCGCTGTAGCCGGGAGCGGCTGGTCCATGCAGCCTGGTTTACACGGTCACGAACGACGCCGCCCCGTGAATGGGGCCACTGGCCGCGCTGAGGGATGCCCCTCCGCGCCCGGTACGGAAGGCAACAATCTCGGCCATGATGGACACAGCCGTTTCAGCCGGCGTCACGGCACCGAGATCAAGTCCCAACGGACTGTGCAGCCGCGCAAGATCCCCGGCGCTGAGGCCCTCAGCCAGCAGGCGTTCATTGCGCTCTTCATGAGTGCGGCGCGACCCCATGGCTCCCACATAGTTCCGCCAAGGCAGCCGCAGCGCCAACGCCAGCAGGGGAACATCGAATTTCGCGTCATGGGTGAGAACACACAACACGGATCGCTCGTCCACCCGCCCGGCAGCCACTTCCGCAGCCAGATACTCGTGGGGCCAGCGATTGACCAGTTCATGGGCTGCCGGGAACCGTTCCTTGGTGAGGAACACCTTGCGGGCATCGCACACCGTAACCCGGTAATCCAACAACGCTCCCACCTGGGCGAGCGCCGAAGCAAAGTCAATGGCCCCGAACATGATGAGCCGGGGCTTGCTGGCAAAGACCTGCACAAAGGCGCGGAGCCCCGCGTCTCCGCCCAGTTCCACCACACCGTGACGACGCTCGCCGATAGCCCTCCGGGCTTCATCCGCCGCCCACGCATCGACGTCGGCGGATCCCAGGGAACCGGAGACGGCGCCTTGGCGCACGAGCACCTTAGCGCCGCCTCGCACTGCAGGATTGTCGGAGTAAACAACGGTCAGCACCGCCAGGGGCGAACCATCCTTGGAAGCCTCAGCCAGTTCTTCGAGCCAGGGAAGCGTGGTGGAATCCACCAGTTCCGTGTAAGTTTCCAGCGTTCCGCCGCAGGTCAAACCTGCCGCCCAGGCATCGCTGTCGCTGAAGCCGAAGACATTGAGCTGGGAACCGGAACCCTCCAGGCACGCCATGTTGGCTTCATAGACGGCTGATTCGACGCACCCTCCCGAGACCGAGCCGAATACTTCGCCGCCGGGGGTGGTCATTTGGCAGGAACCAACGGGGAGGGGCGCCGAGTCCCTGGTGCTGATGATGGTGGTGATCGCCATCGGCGTTCCAAGCCGCCACGTGGTGAGCACTGCGTCCAGGATGTTCAGCATCCGTCGCCTAGTTCGTCGGTAATGGCAACGCCACTATTGCGGACATGCTCATGCATCAGCCGGGCAGCCAGGTCCCTATCGCGGCTCAGGACCGCGTCGATAATCAGAACGTGCTCGGTATGGGACGCCGCCACGGCTTTTTGGGATTTGAGCACGGAGAACCGGCGCCGATCACTGACGTCCCACAGTTGCTCGAGGATGTCCACCAAGCGGCCGTTCCCGCAAGCGCTGTAAATCGCCCGGTGCAGGTGGCGGCTGAAATGGAACCGCTCCAAGCCGGTGGCCCGGGACGGAGGACCAGACCTGAACGAAGCAATGTGGGCGAGCTGCTCTTCGGTGGCCAACGTGGTGGCGAGCTGGGCGGCCAGGGGATCCAAGGCCATGCGGATCTGGTAGATCTCGTCCACGAATGCCTGGGTCACGGGAGCCACAACTGTTTCACGGTGGGCACGGCTGACTACCAAGTGCTCCGCTTCCAGCCGCCGCAGGGCTTCCCGCACGGGCGTGGTGGATACGCCGAGTTCCTTGGCCAAGGGTTCCTGGTCCAGGACCGTGCCTGCGGTCAGTTCATTTTCCAGGATGCTTCGCCGCAGGTGCGCGTAGGCATATTCGGATTTCGTCAGCGCATGCGGGCCAGAACTTGCCCAGCTTTCAGCCAGCCGGGCGGCTGGCGACTTGGGAACATTCATTTTGCCTCCAACGCTGGTGACTTTCAGGAACCTCTTGTCTCCTCACGATGCACACTATCAAACTTATGCGCTTCTGGGTAAGCTAACTCACATTGTTGAGCTAGCGCTAAGGACCACCCCACGTGATTGAGCATCCACCCAACACCCAGGCATCGATCGATTCCCACCCCGAGGGACACTTCGCTGCCATTGCCGACGGCGATGCCGCCTGGGTCTGCGACACCAGCGCACCTCGGGAGCAGCTGCGCGGAACGCTGGTGTTCCTACACTCCGCAGTTGGCAACCAGGGCACCTTCACACACCAGGTCAGCTGGTTTGCCGAGCATGGTTTCCGCACCCTGGCCTACGACCGGCGGGGTCACGGACGCACTCCTCCGGGGCAGCAAGGATCGAGCAAAGCAACGGCAACCGATGACTTGCTGGCCCTGCTGGATGGCAAGCAGATCACTGCGCCGGTGCACGTAGTCGGCGCAGCCGCCGGAGGCCGCCTGGCTGTCGACTTTGCCTTTGAGCACCCGGAACGCGTTACCACGTTGACGCTCGTGTGCTCCATGGCCGGGATCGCGGCGGAGATTTATCCGGAAGGAACATCCGCGCTGCTTCCGCCCGAATTCCTGGCCCTTACCCCTTACCTGCGCGAACTCGGCCCCGTTTACCGTGGTGACAATCCCCAGGGCACCGAGGCATGGCGCGAGCTCGTGGAGCGGAGCGTGCCGGAGGACATCGTCTCGGATCCCGCATTATGGGTTGCCAAGCCAAAACCCACGGCATCGGCCGGCCACCAGAACACGCCCGGACCACGCGGAGTCCAGGGCCTCGCCTGGCTCATGGAGCCCGGCGGCGCCACGCCTCACGGAATCCCCATCCACCTGATCACGGGGGACGCGGATCCTTACACCACACCATCGGCCTACACCCGTTTGTCGCGTTCCCTGCCCGGTTCGGCACTCGACGTCATCACCGGGTCAGGGCATTCCCCCTATTGGGAACAGCCCGGGATTTTCAATGCCAAGGTGCTGCACCATGTCAGCGCCGCAGCCACGCAAGGAGCAATCGCATGAGCGCCATTCCCGGAAGTCCCCCGAGGGCAAGCAGCGACGTCAAGGTGGACATCCGCGGCCTGGAAGTTGAGTTCCAGATGCGGGGCAGCAAGTTCAAGGCTTTGGATGGCATTGATTTGACCATCCGCCGGGGCGAATTCCTAGTCATCGTGGGCCCCTCCGGCTGCGGAAAGACCACGCTGCTCCGCGTATTGGCCGGCTTGGAGGAAGCCTCCGGGGGCGACGTCAGGATTTTCGACGACGACAACGGACAGCGCCCCGAGAGCGCCATGGTGTTCCAGGAACACGGTGTATTTCCTTGGATGACTGTCCGGGAGAACATCGCTTTCGGCCTGAAGGCAAGTGGGATGCCCCGGAAGGCGCGGCGTGACATCGCCGATGAATACATCGAACGAGTTGGGCTCACACCATTCGCTAAGGCCTACCCGCACCAGCTGTCCGGTGGAATGCGGCAACGGGTCTCGGTGGCCCGGGCTTTTGCCACGGACGCCCAGATGCTGCTGATGGATGAGCCATTCGCGGCCCTCGATGAGCAAACCAAGCTGGTGTTGCAGGAACTGTTGCTCAGGATCTGGCAGGAAACGTCAAAGACCGTCCTGTACGTGACGCATTCGCTCGATGAGGCATTGGTCCTCGGAGACCGGATCGTGGTGATGAGCGGGCGTCCCGGTGCGGTGAAGGACGTGATCGACGTGGCGGCCGTCTTCCAGCGGCCCCGCAAGGTGGCTGAGGTCAGGTCGGACGAAAGATATGGATCCATGTTTGGCCGGATTTGGGGCCAACTGCGTCAGGAAGACGAGGCGGCATCATGAGCACCACCCTGCAAGACGACGGAACGCGCACCCTCCGCGAGGGTCATGCACCCACGCTCAAGGTCCGCAAACGCCCCCTCAACCGTCGGGCAACACTGGCCCTGAGCATTGCTTCTCCGGTGGTGCTGCTGCTGTTATGGGAAGTGGCATCGCGTAGCGGAATGGTTGACGCCCGCTTCTTCCCCGCACCCAGCGGCGTCTTCCTAGCCTTGGCAAAGAGGCTGACGGGGTCCGAGCTCTGGGGGCACATCGGTATCAGCCTCTCCAGGATCGTGATCGGCTTTTTGATCGGCGCAGTGCCGGCAGTGATCCTCGGCCTCGCCATGGGGCTTTCGGCTGTTATCCGGGCCATCGTCCAACCGCTGGTGGACGCTACGTTCCCCGTGCCGAAGCTCGCCATCCTGCCACTGTTCATCCTGATCTTTGGATTGGGCGAGGGCTCCAAGTACATGGTGCTGGCGGTTGCAGTCTTCTTCATCGTGCTGGTCAACACCGCGGCGGGCGTGAGGGCCATCGACACCACGCAACTGGAGGTCGGCGCCAGCTTCGGTGCCAGCCGCACCATTATGTTCTTTTACATTGCCTTGCCTGGCGCAGTGCCTTTCATTCTTTCGGGACTCAAGCTGGGAATGAATGTGGCGCTGCTGGTCATTGTCGCCGTGGAATTCACCGGGGCATCAAGCGGCATCGGCTATCTGATCTGGAACAGCTGGCAGGTGTTCAAGGTGGAACAGATGTACGTGGGCCTGGTCGTTACCGCTCTCTTCGGCTTCGGCTTCGCCGGGTTATTCGCTCTACTTGAACGCGTTTCCATGCCATGGAAGCGGCGGTGACGGTAGGGCCCAGTTTCATGTGTCCCCGTGATCAAGCGACTGCGGGGCACCTCCCGGCGGGAACGATCAGTCGCCTTCGCATGCGTTGTTCCGTGAGCCGGGGTCCTGCGGGGACCCCTAGCAGTTCAGGGGCCCAAACTCGTCCGCCGAGCCAGCTATGGCGGCGTTGGTGCAGCCCGGCAGGTCCTTGTAGTCCCGGCCATTAAGCGGGCATCAGGAATAGTCGTCGGATCGCCTTGGACAGTGTAGTCGCTTGGTTTCACCGAAACGGATCCCGCCGGAAGACTGTTCCACAACTCTGACGGCCACCGGACAGCGTCTTCCCCGGCGCACCCGGACGCCAAGGAGTCCGGACTCCGCCGCGAAGCCGGCGCCAACGGTATGTCCAATTGACCATCACACGATATATCGGCATCGCCGACCCCAACACCAGTTACCAAGAACCCGGCCCACCGCCATTAGCGCCGCCACTTCAAGAGAATACGAGGAAAAGATGCAGGTTATCGCCGACTTCAAAGTCGACCACAAAGCAGAGCAGGACGAAATGCTAGATACTGCAGTCGAAGCCGCTCTCGCATATGCCTTGATCGACGGGAGGGTCGGTGTTTTGGTAACGCGTCACGATTTTAGCCATTTCACTGTAGCGCTTTCCCCACATGGGACTGCCCCGGATTTCGTTGACTCTCGGGGTTTAGGGTCGTTAGGCGGCTTTGAGGCCGCTATGCATTGTCTCAAACTCGACCGGGGTTAGCCGTCCGAGGCGCCGCTGACGGCGTTTCCGGTGGTACGTCTTCTCGAT
>JAPLAM010000059.1 GCA_026393275.1 Arthrobacter sp. | reverse complement strand
GCGGTCTACTACCAGTTCCGCGGCATCGGGCTGCTCGTCCTGCCGCTGCTGCTCAGCGCCGAGGTCCAGCCCAGCATGCTCGTGTTCGTGGTCATCTACGGCCTGGACTGGGTGGCCACAGTCCCGCCGACGGCCGCGATCTGCCGCCAAGTGTTTGGTGCTGACGGCAGCGTGGTCTTCGGCTGGGTCTTCGCCGCACACCAGCTCGGCGCCGCCGCGGCGGCGTTGGCCGCCGGCGCCGTCCGTGATGCCACCGGCCAATACACCTACGCGTGGTTTGCCGCCGCGGCGATGTGCACCATTGCCGCCGTCATCAGCGCCACCATCCGCAAGGACACCCCGGCGAAGGCGGCTGTCCCGCTCCCGGCCTGACGGGTCGGTAGGATGGGCGGCAAAGGACCCGGGGGCGTCCGCCGTCAACGGCGGCAGAACGCCCGCGTCGCGCAGCAGCAAATATTTGGGGGAAGCACGCATGTCACTGCTGGACGCCGAACCCCCGCTCGCTCCGCCTTCCGGGGTTTCCGCTGCGACACCGCCGCAGCCGGACCGGGCCCGTGACCGGTACCTTCCCGGCCGCCGGTCACTGGCGGCCGCCCTGTTTCCGCTAGGCCTGGCCGTCGTGGCCTACGCGGTGTGGCACTGGCTGGCCGTCTGGGGCGAACAAGGCCTCGACTTCAGCGTCTACTGGTACGGCGGCAAGATCCTCAACGATGCGGGTCAGGCGCCGTCGGACCTCTACCGGGGCAACGTCGACTGGGCCGGCGGACCCGGGCTGCCGTTCACCTACCCGCCCTTCGCCGCCCTGGTCTTCAGCCTGCTCGCCCGGCTGCCGCAAAAGCTGGCGCTGGACCTGTTCAACGCGGCAAGCGTCGTCACGGCGCTCTGGGTCGCTGTCCGCGCACTTCGTTACTGGACTGCCAAAACGGACTGGCGCGCCACCTTCCGCTCGCCCGGCAACCGCTGGGCCGCCGCGGTCCTGGTCCTGGCTGTGCTCAACCTGGGCCCCTGGCGCGAAACTCTGGCCTTCGGGCAAATCAACATCCTGCTCATGGGCCTGATCGCAGCGGATCTGCTGGCCCGGAATCCGCGCTGGGCCGGCGGCCTTCCCGGCAGCGGCTTCCTTGTGGGCGTCGCCGCGGGGATCAAGCTGACACCGCTGGTGTTCGGACTCTATTTCCTGGTCCGCAAGGATTGGCGAGGTCTGCTGAACATGGCGGCGGGGTTCTTCGCCACGGTCCTGATCGGCGGGCTGCTGCGCCCCGCGGAATCCCTGCAGTTCTGGCTTCACGTCCTGCCGGACACCTCCAGGATTGGCGGGGCGGGCTATGTCGACAACCTCTCCCTCAAGGGAGCCCTCCTGCACTTCGGCGTCCCCGAAGCCTCCGTCACTCTGCCCTGGCTGGTGCTGAGCCTGCTGGTGGTGGCCCTGGCCGCAGGCATCATCAAGGCAGCGAGCGCCCAGGGCGCCCGGGTGGTCGCCATCTCGGCGACGGCCCTCACCATGCTGCTGATCAGCCCGATCTCCTGGTCGCACCACTGGGTATGGGTCGCCGTCGTCCTTCCCGCCTTCGCCTGGACGCTGCGTGAAACGCCGCACCGCCATCGCCCCACGCGCTGGCTCATGGGCGGGGTGCTGGGCATCTCCGTGCTCGTGTTCCTCTTCTCGCCGAAAACGATCGGCACGGCCCTCGGTGCGGAGAACCTCGACATCCAGACGCCCGGCCTCTGGATCATGGCGTCGAGCGCCGGGGTCTTCTGCGCCGTGGCCCTCATGCTGTGCTGGCTGCTGGTCCTCCGCCGCGGCTCCGTGGCCCCGGCCTTCGCCCGGGGCAGTGAACCTGCACCGGGCCAAGAGCGTGCCGTCCGGCCTGTCGCGCTGGGCTGAGCCGAATGGCCCCGCATCCCACTTCGGCGACGCCGGAATCCGCGGCCGCGCAGCGCAAGACCGCCCTCGTGACCGGCGTCGGACGGCTCCCGGGCCTCGGGGCCGGCATAGCGCGGCGGCTTGCCGCCGACGGCTGGGACCTGGTGCTCACGTACTGGCAGGACTACGACACGCGGATGCCCTGGGGTGTCCAGCCGGACGACGTCGAACGCCTCACCGCGGAACTGCAGGCGGCCGGAGCCTCGGTGGTGGCGGTGCCCGCCGATTTCGAGGACCCGCGGGCCGTGGACCGGCTGATGGCCGAGGCGGCGGTGCGGGCCGGTACCGTGCAGGGGCTCGTGCTCAGCCACGCGGAGTCCGTGGACTCCGGCATTCTGGACACGTCCGTGGCGAGCTTTGAGCGGCACTTTGCCGTCAATACCCGCGCCAGTTGGCAGTTGATCGCGGCGTTCGCCCGGCAGGCACCGGCCGATGGCGGCGCGATCGTGGCACTGACCAGCGACCACACCGCGTTCAACCTGCCCTACGGGGCGTCCAAGGGCGCCCTGGACCGGATCGTGATTGCCGCGGCCAGGGAGCTGGGCCCGCTTGGAATCAGCGCCAATGCACTCAACCCGGGACCGGTGGACACGGGGTGGATGGACGGGCAACTGCGTGAGGACCTGGCCCGCCGGCAGCCCGGCGGCCGGCTGGGCACTCCTGCAGACGTTGCCGGGACGGTGGCGTTCCTGCTCTCGCCGGAGGGCCGCTGGGTGTCCGGCCAGCTGGTCAAGGCCGACGGCGGCTTCTCCGCCTGAGGGCGCCGGGGCGCAGCCGGCGTGGGCCCACCGGTCAGGGAACCCTGCGGGTGTGGGCCCACCCGCGACGTCAGCGGAAGGCGGCCAGCCCGGTGATGTGCTGGCCCAGGACCAGGGTGTGCACCTCATCGGTGCCCTCATAGGTGCGGACCGACTCAAGGTTGGCGGCGTGCCGCAGCGGGGAATAGTCGAGGGTGATCCCGTTCCCGCCGAGGATGGTGCGGGCCTCGCGGGCAATCGCGATCGCTTCCCGGACGTTGTTCAACTTGCCCAGCGAAATCTGTTCCGGCCGCAGCTTCCCGGCGTCCTTGAGCCTGCCCAGCTGCAGTGCCACCAGCGTGCCCTTCTGGATTTCGAGCAGCATGTTGACCAGCTTCTCCTGGGTGAGCTGGTACCCGGCCAGCGGCCTGCCGAACTGCATCCGCTCCTGCGCATACCGTAGCGCCGCCTCGTAGGAGTCCCGGGCAGCGCCCATCGCGCCCCAGGCGATTCCGTACCGCGCCTCGTTCAGGCAGCTGAAGGGTCCGCGGAGCCCGCGGGCGGCCGGTAGCAGCGCCTCCGGGCCCAGCCGGACGCCGTCGAACGTGATATCGCACTGGATCGAGGCGCGCATCGAGAGTTTCTGCCCGATCGGGGTGGCGGTGACCCCCGGGGTCCCGGCGGGGACCAGGAAGCCGCGCACGCCGTCGTCGGTCATGGCCCACACCACCATCACGTCCGCCACGGACGCGAGTCCGATCCAGCGCTTGGCTCCGTCCAGGACCCAGCCGGCGTCGTCGGCGGTGCCGTCCCGGCGGGCAAAGGTCTGCATGGCGGCCGGGTCCGAGCCGGCCGTGGGTTCGGTCAGGGCGAAGCAGCCGATCAGCTCGCCGGCGGCCATCCGGGGGAGCCACTGGAGCTTCTGCTCCTCCGAACCCCACTTGTGGATGGCCGACATGGCGAGGGATCCCTGTACCGAAACGAAGGTGCGGATGCCGGAATCGCCGGCTTCGAGCTCCATCGCGGCCAGGCCGTATTCCACCGCGGAACGTCCGGGGCAGCCGTAACCCTGCAGGTGCATGCCGAGCACTCCGAGCTCGCCGAGTTCCGGGGCCAGCTCGAGCGGGAAGACGCCGCCGTCGTACCAGCCGGCAATCCCCGGCCGGATCCGCTGGCTGGTGAAATCGCGCACCTTTTCCCGCACGGCCAGCTCGTCGGCGCTCAGCAGCGAATCGATCGCCAGGACATCGGACACGTCAGTTGCTCCAACACTGCTCATGGGAGCATCTTACGTTCCGGGATATGCCTCCCGTGCCGGGCCTACACTGGTGCCCATGGACACCGCTTCTGTGCTTGCCGTCTGCCGCGTACACCAGTTGCTGAGCGACTCCGGGAACGTGGGTGTGACGGCGATCGACAAACGCCCCGTGGACGGTCCCGTGAAGGTCCACCGGCTGGGACTCCACGGCGACGTCCAGGCCGACCGGATTAATCACGGCGGCGAAGACCAGGCGCTTTACGCTTACTCCCAGGACGACGCCGACTACTGGGCGGCCCAGCTCGGCCGCGAACTCCCGCCGGGGACCTTCGGTGAGAACCTGCGCATCGCGGGAATCAGCGCCACCAACGCCGTGATTGGCGAACGCTGGAAGATCGGTCTCGACGTCGAGGTCGAGGTGACCTCGCCCCGCGTCCCCTGCGCCACGTTCCAGCGCCGGATGCAGGAGCCCCAGTGGGTCAAGCGGTTTACGGACGCGGGCCGGGTGGGGGCCTATCTGCGGGTGGTGCGGCTCGGCAGCATCGCGGCGGGGGACCACATCCACCGGATCTACGTCCCCACGCACGGAGTGAGCGTGGGTAAGTGGTTCAGCGACCCTGCGCTGGAGGACCTGGAAGCCCTGCGGGACGCCGACGCCGACGGTGAGATCCGCCTCCAGCCCGAGTACCGCGAAGAGTTCGAGAAGCTGCAGCGCCGCCTCGGGGTGTAGCGGAGCCGGCAGCTCTGTGCGCAAGCTCACCGCCGCCGTCGGCCGCTGCATTACCACCTGCGCCGCTGCATGCCTTACACTTGAAATATCCCCCACTCCGGAAATCCCTTATTCCTGCCCAATTTTTGAGGCAGGACTGGCAAGTGTTGGGGCCCGCTAATGTGATGCGGGCATTTTCATAGGGAGAGCCGGCTAAAGAAAACGCTGTACAGACTGCTGGGATAGCAGCCAAGAGATGCAGCGGGAAGTCCTGCCACGGGATTGCGAAAGCGCCGGACTTCTATGTGACCGGCCGGTCAATGTATGCCCGGCACCTAGTGTCACGCGTACTGCGGCTCCGCTCACCTCGGGTTGTGCCGCCTGGCCCCTATGGATGAGGAAGATTCCCCTATGCCCGAAAATCAGGACAACTCCGTCGACACTGAGAACACCCAGGCCGCCGTCGAGACTGCCGAAACGCCCGCTGCGCCGGCCGAAACGCCCGCTGCCGCAACCGAAGTTGCTGCTGTCGCAGCCGAAGACTCCGCTGACACCGACGACGACGGCGCCCTCCGCTTCGTCGACCTCGGCATTGACGCCCGCGTCCTTGCCGCCCTGCAGGACGTCGGCTACGAGAAGCCGTCCCCGATCCAGGCAGCGACCATCCCGCTGCTGCTCGAAGGCCGCGACGTCGTGGGCCTGGCCCAGACCGGCACCGGTAAGACTGCAGCATTCGCAGTACCGGCGCTGTCCCGGCTGGCCGAACTCCACGACCTGAACGGCCCGTCCCGCAAGACGCAGGCCCTGGTCCTGGCGCCGACCCGCGAGCTCGCCCTCCAGGTCGCCGAGGCCTTCACCTCCTACGCCAAGCACATCGATGACTTCACCGTCCTGCCGGTCTACGGCGGCTCCGCCTACGGCCCGCAGCTCGCCGGCCTGCGCCGAGGCGCCCAGGTTGTTGTCGGCACCCCCGGCCGCGTGATCGACCACATCGCCAAGGGCTCCCTGGACCTGTCCGAACTCCAGTACCTCGTGCTGGACGAGGCTGACGAGATGCTGCGCATGGGCTTCGCCGAGGACGTGGAGCAGATCTTCCAGCAGACCCCCGAGGGCCGCCAGGTTGCGCTGTTCTCCGCCACCATGCCGAGCCAGATCCGCCGGCTCTCCAAGCAGTACCTGAACAACCCGGCCGAGATCCAGGTCAAGTCCAAGACCACCACCGGCGCCAACACCCGCCAGCGGTACCTGCAGGTCATGGGCCCGCACAAGCTCGACGCGCTGACCCGCATCCTCGAGGTCGAAGAGTTCGACGGCGTGATCGCCTTCGTCCGCACCAAGATGGCAACCGAGGACCTGGCCGACAAGCTGAAGTCCCGCGGCTTCCAGGCCGCCGCCATCAACGGCGACATCCCGCAGCAGCAGCGCGAACGCACCGTCGACGCGCTCAAGGAAGGCCGGATCGACATCCTCGTCGCCACCGACGTCGCCGCCCGCGGCCTGGACGTCGAGCGCATCAGCCACGTGGTCAACTACGACATCCCGCACGACACCGAGTCCTACGTGCACCGCATCGGCCGCACCGGCCGCGCGGGCCGCTCCGGCGACGCGATCCTCTTCATGACGCCGCGGGAGAAGTACCTGCTGCGTTCCATCGAAAAGGCCACCCGTCAGCCGGTCGAGCAGATGCACCTGCCCACCGCCGAGACGGTCAACACCCTGCGCCTGGGCAAGTTTGCTGAGAAGATCACGGAGACCCTCGAATCCGAGGACGTCTCGGCGTTCCGTGACCTGATCGCGTCCTACGAGCAGGAGCACAACGTGCCGGCCGCCGAGATTGCCGCAGCACTGGCCGTCATGGCGCAGGGCGGCCAGCCGCTCCTGGTCAAGGAACTGCCTGCCGCTCCGGAATTCCAGAAGCGCGAGCGCTCCAAAGACGGCTTCGGCTCCCGCGGCCCGACCCGCACGCTGACCGAGGGCAACGCCACCTACCGGATCGCCGTCGGACGCCGCCAGCGCGTCATGCCGGGTTCCATCGTCGGCGCCATTGCCAACGAAGGCGGCATCTCCTCGGCCCAGATCGGCGGCATCGACATCCGTTCGGACCACTCCCTCGTGGAGCTCCCGGCGGACCTGAGCGCCGAGCAGCTGCGTGCCCTGTCCCGCACCCGGATCGGCGGCGAGCTGATCCACCTCGAACTGGACAACGGCCGTAAGCCTTCCGGTGACCGGGGCTCGTACCAGGGCAGCCGTGGCGGCGACCGCGGCGGCGACCGTGGCGGGTACTCCGGCGGCAGCGGAAACTTCAAGGGCA
Source organism: Arthrobacter sp. (assembly GCA_026393275.1). Classification (GTDB taxonomy): domain Bacteria; phylum Actinomycetota; class Actinomycetes; order Actinomycetales; family Micrococcaceae; genus Arthrobacter. The sequence continues at coordinate 28,515 of JAPLAM010000059.1, read as the reverse complement.
ATGGCGGCTTCAAGCGCGAATTCCGCAAGAGCGACGGCGAGCGTTCCTCCGCTGACCGCGGCGGCCGCTCCTTCAGTGACCGCAACGAGCGCGGCGTCGGTACCGACACCCGCAAACCGCGCAGCGAAGGTGGCTTCAAGCCCCGTAACAAGTGGTAACCACTAGTTACTAGGTATCACCAGAACGGGCCGGCTCCTGGAGCCGGCCCGTTCTGCGTTGGTCCCCGGCCGATGCCCCGAGTACGCTTCGTCACATCCTTGCCGCGGACCAGTGCGCGCCGGCCTTCTCCGGCCCGGCTGGGGCCCCGGAATCCCCGGAACGGCGCGGTTTTGGGCAGGGTCGGCGGGGGTAGCCGGTCGATTTGTTGGGAACCGAATCTTCCGGTAGAGTATTTACTCGTTGCCCCCCTAGCTCAGTGGTAGAGCGCGTTCTTGGTAAGAACGAGGTCACCGGATCGATTCCGGTGGGGGGCTCTGGATGAGGGCCTGTGTCAAGGCGGTTTTGACCGGCTTGACGCAGGCTTTTCTCATCCGTGGCGGTGTAGCTCAGTTGGTTAGAGCGCACGACTCATAATCGTGAGGTCGGGAGATCGAGCCTCCCCACCGCTACCAGATAAGACCCCGCAGGTACGACCTGCCGGGGTCTTTCTGGTTAAACCCGCTGACAACGGAACAGGTGCGGCGGTGAAGCGCTTGAGACAGAATAGGTCGATGACGCGAATCGCAATCATCGGCGGCCACGGCAAGGTGGCTTTGGAACTCTCCGGCGTCCTCGCCAAAGGCGGGGCCGACGTGACATCCATCATCCGCAATCCGGACCACGCCGGCGACGTGGCCGCCACCGGCGCCACCCCGCTGGTACTGGACGTGGAAAAGTCGTCGACGGCCGAGATCGCCGCCGCGGTGAAGGACCACGACGCCGTCGTCTGGTCCGCCGGGGCCGGCGGCGGCAGCCCTGAACGGACCTACGCCGTGGACCGGGACGCGGCGATCCGCTCCATGGACGCCGCCGTCCTGGCTGGCGTCCGGCGGTATGTCATGGTGTCCTACCTCGGTGCCGGACCGGATCATGGCGTCCCGCCGGACAACAGCTTCCACGCATACGCTGAGGCTAAGGCCGCCGCGGACGCGCACCTACGCGACAGCGGGCTGGAGTGGACCATCCTCGGCCCCGGCGCCCTGACGGACGGGCCCGGCAACGGGCTCATCGACGTCGACCCCGCGGACACCTCCAACGGCACCGGAACTTCCCGCGCCAACGTGGCCCTAGTTGCCGCCGCGGTGCTGGGCCTGCCGCGTACAGCGGGCCGAACCATCGAGTTCCGGGACGGAACGCTCCCGCTCGCCGCCGCCCTGGAACCGATGAACTAGGCCCCGATAGGGTAGTGGGGCGACTGGCGCCACAATCACCGGATTCCGGTGGCTGGGTCCCGGCCGCGAAAATCACGGGAAAGTGAGCATATGGACCAGTTGGCCCTCATAGTCGGACTTCTTCTTGCCACGGTGGTGGCAGTGGGCCTCGGTGACCGGCTTCGCCTGCCGTACCCGGTCCTGATGCTGATCCTGGCCGCTTCGCTGACTTTTATCCCGGGCTTTCCCGAGATGGACATCTCGCCTGAGCTCATCCTTCCCATCTTCCTGCCGCCGCTGCTCTTCGCCACCGCGCAGCGCAGCTCCTGGGCGGTGTTCCGGGTCCGCTGGCGCACCCTCCTGATGCTCGCCGTCGCACTCGTGGTGGTTTCCACCGCAGTGGTGGCCGGAGCCGCCTGGCTCATGATTCCGGGCATTGGGATCCCGGCCGCGATCGCCCTCGGCGCCATGGTGGCGCCGCCCGACCCGGTGGCGGTGGACTCCATCGCCGGGCGGGTGCACATGCCCCGGCGGCTCATCACGGTGCTGCAGAGCGAGGGCCTGTTCAACGACGCGGCCGCCATCGTCATCTTCCAGGCCGCAGTCACCGCTTCCGTCTCCGGTACCAAGATCGGGCCCGAAGTGGTCCTCCAGTTCGTCGTTGGTGCCGCGGTGGCCGTCGGGCTCGGGATCGCCATGGGCTGGCTCACCGGGCTGATCACCCGGCTGGTGCAGTCGATGGTGGCCCGCAGCGCCGTCACCCTCGTGGTCCCGTTCGCCGTTTACATCCTTGCCGAAGAGTTGCACGCCTCCGGGGTGATCGCCGTCGTCGTGACGGCTCTGGAGATGAAGCGGCACTCCAGGCCCCAGGATGCCGCCGAGAGAGTCACACGCACCGCCTTCTGGGACGTGGTGGAGTTGCTCGTGACCGGGCTGGCCTTCGGGCTTGTGGGCCTCGAGATCCGGCAGGTCATCCGGGACGAAGGCGCCGGCGTTCTTGGCATGGCCGGGATGGCCGGAATCGTCTGCGTGCTCGTGTTCGCCGTACGGTTCGGCTGGCTCGCCATGATGTCCGGCATGGCGCGGAGCCAGAAGAACGTCCTGCGCCCCACGTCCGCCAAGGAAGTGCTGATCCTGACCTGGTGCGGGATGCGCGGCCTGGCCACGCTGGCGCTGGCGCTGGCACTGCCGGTTACCCTGGCCGACGGCGCCCCGTTCCCGGGGCGCAGCGAAATGCTGGTGATTGCCTGCGCCGTCCTGCTTGCCACCCTCGTGCTGCCGGGCCTGACGCTCCCGTGGCTGATGCGGGTCCTGCATGCGTCCGGGGACGGCTCGGAGGAGCGGGACGCCGCCCGGATATTGGCCTCCAGGGCCCAGGAAGCCGCCATCGCAGCGCTGAAGGACACCGAGTTCATGAAGGAACTGCCGCCGGAAAAGGTGGCCCTGGTCAAGGAGAAAATGACCCGGCTGCGTTCCGACTTGCTGGGCGGGAGCCTGCCGAACGAGAGCGTCGACGAGAAACGCAAACGCGGGCGGGAACTGGCCATTGCCGTGCAGACCATTGCCCTCGACGCGGCACGGCAGGAAGTTGTTGAGGCCCGAAACGAACCGGATACGGACCCCGAAGTGGCGGACCGTGTACTGCGCCAACTGGACCTGCGCACCATGATCATGCCGGAGTGATATCCGGGGCGCGACCGCGGGGCCCTCGCCCCGGGGGACTATGCATTTCGTCAGCGGTCCCTGGGATCGCTTCTTTTGGTAGTAGGCCCTCGACGCCGGGTGGTGGCAGCCGGCGATCCAGGCGGATCGGAAGAGCGTTCTTGAGCTGCTTGTTCCCGGAGCGCGCAGGGAAGTCACCGCGTATCGAGGTTCCGGAGCGCCGTGTCACAGGGGGGATGCCGGCTTAGGCGGCAAGGTAGCCTGGCGAGGTGAAGGCGCTGGCGTCTTGATGCCGGCTGCCGGCATGGACATCAAGACCTGGGAAAGAGGGAAATCATCGAGCAGTTTTTCGACTTCCTCGGCCACGATGGCGCGCTGGTCTTTGAGTTCCTTGATTTGCGCAACGCGGGGGATGACCAGTTCGACGTCTTTGGTGCCTATAACGGTGACGGTCTGTTCGCCCAGCGCCGAGAAGACTGCATCGATAAGATTCGCCGGATCCTTGCGGATGTGGTTCCTGGCCCACGGCAGCACGCGGCCCCGCCCTGCGGTGCGCAGGCCGGTGGGTCCGGAGTGCTTGATGAAGAGTTCCAGCTCCGGGAAACGGGTCAGTACGGCTCCGGGGAACACCCGCTCCAGTGCGGCGAAAATCTGAAGCAGCAGGGACCGTAGTCGGTTGATTGCCCTGGTGCATTCGTGAGTCCGATCAGAGTCGAAGCCGGAGTGCACTTTCAGTGTCGCCAGCACTTCGCTGTCCCGGTCAACCGCCCGCAGTGTGGGCGGCATCGCGCGGGCCGTTTCGGCGATGATATATGCGTCCCTCGCGTCCCTCGCGTCCCTCGCGTCCCTCGCGTCCCTCGCGTCCTTCGCGTCCCTCGCGTCCTTCGCGTCCGACTTGGACTTTCCGGGTAGAGGTCGGCGGCTCTGCGCATCGCCAGACCGGGCAGGTAGGCCGCCGTGCGCCGCAGTCTCGCGCCGCGGCTATCGGCAGCGCGCCGATCGTGTTGGGCTGGTCAACGATCACCAACACTCGCCTGTGCTGCTGCAGGCCGGTGAAAAGCTCGCGCAGCCGAGCTTCGTCCCGAGGCAACGGCTTGCCGAAGACCCGTTCGCCACCTGCGTTCAATGCGGAGGCTTGATGTTCGGATTTGCCGACATCAAGTCCGCAGAAGACCTCGTATCATTCGTCCATTCGGCACTCCTTTCCATCCCTGCATGGCCGCAGTCACGACACCCGATGCTGGCACCCACGTTACAAAGAGACCTGGCACCAGCTGAAGGAGTCGGCCGTGTCCCTATCAGCAGTCAACGTGTGCGTCAGAACCCGGCGACACCCCCCGGATCATCAAAGACAGGGCAAGAAAGTGATACCGGGTCCAGCGACCAAATCCCCGACCTTCGAGGACCCTGTAAATGAAACGGGCAGTAGGCCTGCGATGTCTCGCGATCTTGTGGACGAGTGAAGATCCTCGCTACCGTTGCCCTGGAGCGAGACGAAGCCCCTCCGGGAAAGCCCCGCGATCACGGACAACGGGCAATAGTGCAAGCCCTCGCCTCAAGATCGGCCGGGCGTCCACAACGAGCCTGACCATCGCAGACTCCGTGGCGCGCGGGTTGGTCAACGGGACAGAGTGATTCCCTCCAAGGCCATCACGGGGCCTATGGTTGCCGCTTTGGCCCGGTTCATGTAGTACCGAGACATCGAGTCCTTGTGCTTCCTGTGGAACCTGGAAAGGACGCCGCGCGGCGCATCGGCAAGCCAGATGGCCACGGCATGACGGACCCCGACGTTCGGGGTGGGTTTGCTCAAGAATCAGGGCAAACCCACCGGATTGTTTGCGAGACAGAAGTGTCCATCAAGTCATGAGACTTCACAGCGGCTCAGTAGATCAGTGTCATGCATCCGAGCTCTGAGTTGCCAAGGGACAGGGGTGTTATTGCCACTCCATAGGTGCAAACGCGATAGGCTCCCCGCTGGCTCACATCGATGGATGTCCTATAGCCGTGCGATCCCGGGATGCCGAGTGCTTGCCCGACGTCCGGGCGACTGATGTCGGCGACGAACGCGTAGCCTGTCCGGATGCCATCAGGGCCGGTCACATATGTGTGGACGGGAATCGACGCCGACGCAGTCCCAGGATCGGCCGTCCAGCCAGTTGCCGTGAGAGTCGCTCCGCTGTTCGTGGGGTTGACAGTCACTGAATCGAGATATCCCACGGTCGCAGGCGAGGTCCGCGCCTGGATGCTTTGGCAGCCGAGCAGGCTGTTGCCCTTGGAAAGCGGTGTCACCGAGATTCCGTAGGCGCAGACTGTATAGGCACCAGGCTGCTTGATGGCAATGGCTGCCGTAAATCCGTGGTTCCCCGGAACGCCTACGATCTGGTTGACATCCGGGCGCGGGGCGTCGGCGGTGAAGGGGTATCCCCGCGTGATACCGTCCGGCGACGTTACGTAGATGTGGGCAGGAATCGAGGCTGCTGGTGTTCCCGGGTCGACGGTCCAGCCTCGGGCATTCAGCGAAGGGCCCGAAAGTGTCTGGCTGAGTGTTGGCGGTTCCAGAAAACCGGTCGGGGACGGAACCTCGGGTGCTTGCAGACTCTGGCAGCCAAGCAGGCTATTGCCGAAGGACAACGCAGTTACCGCGATTCCGTAAGCGCAGATCCGATAGTCTCCCGGCTTGGTGATGGGGACCGAGGCAGTAAATCCATGGCTGCCAGTGACGCCGAGGAACTGGTTGACATCTGGCCGGGACTGGTTCGCAGTGAACGGGAAGCCCTGCGTCGTACCGTCGGGATAGGTCACGTAAACGTGGGCCGGAATGGAGAAAGTGGGGGTGCCCTTGTCAACCGTCCATCCAGAGACGCTCAAGTTTGCCGTTGTGGTGGATTTGGTGACGGCGACACCGTCCAAATAGCCGACGGGGGCTGCCGAGCCTGCAACTTCCTTCGTCGTGCAGCCGAGCAGACTATTCCCGTAGGACATGCTCGTGACGGCGATACCGTAAGCGCATACTCGGTAGGTTCCGGGCTTTGTGACGGCAATTGAGGCACTGTAGCCATGGTTGCCGGTGACGCCGAGAAACAGGTTGACGTCGGGGCGATTCTGATCCGCGGTGAACGGGTAACCCTGAGTGGTTCCGTCGGGGTAGGTCACATAGACGTGGGCCGGGATCGAGGCCTCTGGTGTGCCCTTGTCGACGGTCCAACCCGACACCATCAGACTCGCGGGCGAAGTGACCTTGTTGAGGGTCACTCCGTCTAGGAAACCGACCGGTGAAGGGGCGCCGGCAATTTCCGTTGTCTTACAGCCTATTTCTGGATTTGAGTAGTTGCCGATGGCGAAGACACAGACGTTGTAGCTTCCGGGTGCGGAAATTCCGAAGGTTTGATCGAAGCCGTGGTTTGTTCCCAGGCCATATATGGCTTGAACGTCGGGGCGCGCGCCGTTGGCAAGGACGGCGTAGCCGGTGCGCGTCCCGTCTGGGGCGGTGATGTATACGTGAGCCTCCGTCGACTTGGTGGTCTCTGCCCGGTCCACCGCCCAGCCGGTCACTCGTAGTGATGTCTTGTCGGGAGTGACATTGGCGGCCAGGCCGTCGAAATTGCCGGTGGGGACAGGGACCGCATTGATGGTGACGTGCGCCCCGATTTCGGTGATCGAATCTATGGTGACCCGCGTCCCTGCGTGCGTGGTGAATGTCTGTCCGGCCTGCCAGACGTGAGGGCGCGGGTTGTAAAGCCCAGCGTAGGGTTGGGAGTTGGGCATCAGCAGCACGGACCCCGCCGCTCCGTCGGGTTGAACAATTTTAACCCCGCGGTTGGCGCCAAGAGCCGTGGTGGAGTCCTTCCCGACTGGCAGACGGAGTTCCAGATAGTAGGGTTCCCCGCTGACCGGGTCGGTGAATTTGACGGCGCGGTTATTCTCCGTCCCTCCCCATGCGCTCAAGTTGTAACCTGCGATGCCGGTGGCTCTACCCGCATCGTAGATTTCCTTGCCGGTGCCAAACCCGCCGAAATCCCAGGCCGGTGAGCTGATGGAGGGTTGGCTGGCCTGCGAGAGTCCCATGAGATCAAGCCTGTCCCCGTAAGTCTGGATGGTGCAGGACTTGTCGGCAAAGGTGCCGTCAGGCAAGGTTGCCACATCTTGGGCACCGCTTCCACAGGTCAGTGCGTTGGCATGCATCAACCCAAACACATGCCCGAACTCATGGGCCAAGACACTTTTTGTGTAACTGCCCGGCAACGGCATTAGAACTCGTCCGCTGACGCCGTCACTACTCCAGCCTGCCCCCAGCGCACCGCCGGAGAGATTCGGGGTGGGGATAAAGAGTACGAGTGCTTTGTAGGGCTCAGAAACCCAATTCAATTCGCGGGTGACGGTTGCCATGATGTCCGAATACGATTGGTCGGACCTCGCCGAAGTAACGAATCGGCGGGGGCCGGACAGTTCAGCAGCCAAGTTCAAGGATAGACGACCGTCTGACGTCGAATTCCAGTATTGGCTGGCAGCTTGTATCGATGCCCTGGCAGCGTCCAGTGGGATCGCGTCAGTGTCCGCCGCTGTCTTGTCAGCAAGTTGAACCGTCACCAGCGATACGTTGATGGAGCCAGCCCGCGAGATAGAATAGGATTCTGTAGTTACTTTGCGTGGCACCGCCCCCTTGTGTCCCGAGGCAGGAGGCGTCTCGAAGAAGTGCACCGAAATTGGTGCTCCTGCGGATTCCGGATTTGCGTCCTCCGAGCTGTGGAACGCGGGCGTCTCGGGGCTGGGCTTGATAATCTCCACCTGCGTCGAGGGCGGCGTAGTGACGGGAGGAGCGTCCGCAGCAACGGTCGGCTCCACGGTAGGCGCCGAACTCGTCGCTGACGGCATTGCCACCCCGGACTCAGCCGATGAGGCCGTGGTGGCTGGGAGCAACGCCAGAGTAACGAGCAGAGCGGCAACTATCGCGGCCGACTTCCGAATTGAATTCATCTATAGACCTTCGAGAGACGACCGCCCCGCAGAAGCTCAGCGGTGCGGCCGCGGGAGACCGGGAAACGAGGCAAGTCTACGGAAACCAGCGCAAAACGAGAGGCGACTTGCGCAAAACAAGCGGCACAAGTGACAAATCGTTGTAAAACCTGCGGAAAGCCTGTGGCTACGCCGGCGCGGGAAGCTCCAGTTCCAAGGCATTCGCTTCGACGAAGTCCAGGGCGTGCCTCACGGCGCCCACGGTGACGATCGCGTCGCCCAGCGGCGAAACGGCCACCCGCGGAGGAGTGGCGGTGAAACGCGGCAGGGCCGCGGTGATGCCGGGCAGGAGCGCCCCGGCCGAATCCGCGACGGCGCCGCCGATCACCACCAGTTCGGGGTTGATCAGGCTGGCGATCGCTGCGATGACCCGGGCCATCCGCTCCGAGAGCCGGTCCAGGACCGCCAGCGCCGTGGCGTCCCCGGCTGCGGCGTCCTCGAACACGCGCCGGGCGTTTACTTCGCCGCCGCCCGCCGGTCCGCCGGCCTCGACCAGCCATTGACGGGCCAGGCTTGCGATACCGTCGCTGGAGCCGACCCCCTGCACCATGTCCAGGAAGCCCATTTCACCGGCTCCGCCACCGTGGCCGTGCAGCAGCCGGCCGGACTCGAGCACGCCCGCGCCGAGGCGCTCACCCGCCAGGAGCACGACGAGGTCTTCCACGCCGCCGCCGGACCCGCGCCAGCGTTCGCCGAGCGCGGCCAGGTTCGCGTCGTTTTCCAGCAGCACCCTCCAGCCGTGGAGGTCAGCCAGTGCGGAGCGGAGCCCGACGTCGAACAGACTCCAAAAGTGCTGGGCGGACAGCACATTGCCGTCACGGTCCACGGGGGCGGCGATGCCGGCGCCCACGGCCAGGACCCTGCCGGCGTCTTCACCGGCTGCCTCCAGCGCCTGACGGCAGGCCCGGTCCACCACGCTGATCCGCTCGCTGGCCGGGATGTCCGCCGCCCAGAAGCTGCCGCCCGCGCGGCCGAGGACCCTGCCCCGAAGATCCGCGACGACGGCGGTGGTGGTGGCGGCACCGATGTCGAGGCCCAGGACGACGCCGGCGCGGGCCCTGAGCTCGAAGCGCCGGGCCGGCCGGCCCTTCTGCGGGATGCCGGCGGCCTGGGTGTTCTTCCGGGGGGCGTCCAGTTCACGGATCCAGCCGCGCCGGATCAGGTCCTCGCAGACGGCTATCACCGAAGCCCGGGTGAGCCCGGTCCCCGCCATCAGCTCCGTGCCGGTAGCCACGTCGGCACCGCGGATGGCGGCGAGTACCGCCTGGGCGTTCACCCGGCGCAGCAGTTGGGGCGTGGCGGCTCCCTGCGGCTTCGGAATCTTGACCTCCCCGTGGATGCCGACCCATAATTGTTCCGGCAATAGATTTAGCTTCTATCTAAATTGTAAGTCAAACCTGTTACCTGACTCAGTCACCGCACCCGCCCAAAGGATTCCCCTTGTCGAACACCGCCACGCTGGCAACCTTGTCCGGTTCCGACCTTGCCGCCGACCCCAACTGGTGGCGCCAGGCCGCCGTGTACCAGATCTACCCGCGCAGCTTCTCCGACTCCAACGGTGACGGCCTCGGCGACATCAAAGGCATCACCGCCAAGGTCCCGTACCTGAAGGACCTCGGGATCGACGCCGTCTGGCTCTCCCCGTTCTATCCGTCGGCGCTCGCCGACGGCGGCTACGACGTCGACGACTACCGCGATGTCGACCCGAAGCTGGGCACGCTGGCCGACTTCGACGAGATGTCCGCCGCGCTGCACGCCGCCGGCATCAAGCTGATCGCGGACATCGTGCCGAACCACTCCTCCGACCGCCACGTCTGGTTCCAGGAAGCCCTGGCCTCCCCCCGCGGCTCCGACGCCCGGGAGCGCTACATCTTCCGGGACGGGAAGGGCGAGCACGGCGAGATCCCGCCGTCGGACTGGGAATCCGTGTTCGGCGGGCCGGCCTGGGAGCGCATCACCGAGCCGGACGGGACCCCCGGCCAGTGGTACATGCACATCTTCGCCAAGGAGCAGCCGGACCTGAACTGGTCCAACCGGGAGATCCGCGACGACTTCCTCAAGACCCTGCGCTTCTGGTCCGACCGCGGCGTGGACGGCTTCCGCGTTGACGTGGCGCACGCCCTGACCAAAGACCTGACCGAGCCGCTGCTGTCCCGGCTGGAGCTGGGTGGAACCAGCGACGGCGCCGACGGCTTCGACGACGGCTCGCACCCGTTCTGGGACCGCGACGAGGTCCACGAGATCTACGTCGAATGGCGCGAGGTCTTCAACGAGTACACCCCGCCGCGCACCGCCGTCGCCGAGGCGTGGGTGCATGCCAGCCGCCGCGCGCGCTACGCCAGCCCGGCCGGCCTGGGCCAGGCGTTCAACTTCGACCTGCTGCAGGCCGACTTCGCCGCCGACGAGTTCCGCGAAATCATCACCCGCAACCTCGCCGAGGCGACCGAGTCCGGCGCCTCGTCCACCTGGGTCTTTTCCAACCACGACGTCGTCCGGCACGCCACCCGTTACGGCCTGCCCCAGGGTGGTGGCCGGCACGCCAAGGGCCAGGACGGCAAGGGCTGGCTGCTGGCCGGCGCCCCGGCCGAGGACCTCGACGTCGAACTGGGCCTGCGCCGGGCCCGCGCCGCGACCCTGCTGATGCTGGCCCTGCCGGGCTCCGCGTACCTGTACCAGGGCGAGGAACTGGGCCTGCAGGAAGTCGGCGACATCCCGGACGCCGAGCGCCAAGACCCCACTTTCTTCCGGAACAAGGGCGTGGAGATCGGCCGCGACGGTTGCCGGGTACCGCTGCCGTGGGCCACGGACGGTACCTCCTTCGGCTTCGGCGACGGCGGCGCCCACCTGCCGCAACCGGCATGGTTCGGCCGCTACGCCGTCACCGCCCAGGACGGCACCGAAGGCTCGACCCTGGAGTTCTACCGGAAGGCCCTGAAGCTGCGCCGCGAACTGCAGACCTCCGAAGAACTGGAATGGCTGGAGACCGGCCACGCCGGTGTGCTGCACTTCCGCCGACACGGTGGCTGGCAGTCCGTGACCAACTTCGGGCACGACGCCGTCGAGCTGCCCGCCGGTGAGGTGCTTACCAGCAGCGGCCCGCTGGACGGCCGGCTGCTCCCGGGCAACACCACCGTCTGGCTTCGGTGAGGTCCCTGACCGGTGAGTCCGGGAAGCCGCCGGGGCAGGAGCGGCACGGGCGGGAGCCGAACACGGCCCAGGAACTGATTTATGGCTGCATGGGGCTGGGCGGCAGCTGGTCGGCGGAGCCGTACTCGTCCGCGCACGTGGATGAGGCGGCAGCCGCCGTCGACGCCGCGCTGGATGCGGGCATAACGCTCTTCGATCATGCCGACATTTACCGCAACGGCAAGGCCGAGGCGGTCTTCGGTGAGGTGTTGGCTCAGACCCCGGGCCTGCGGGGGCGAATCCGGTTGCAGACCAAGTGCGGGATCCGGCTCAACGAGCAGGGCCTCGACGGGTTCTACGACCTGAGCCGGGACGGCATCCTGGAGCGCGTCAACGAGAGCCTGGTCCGGCTGAAGACCGACTACGTCGACGTGCTGATGTTGCACCGGCCGGACCCCCTACTGGATCCGGCCGAGGTGGCCTCCGCCGCGGGGCAGCTCGTGGATGAGGGCAAAGTCCGTGCGGTGGGTGTCTCCAATATGTCGGCACCGCAGATCGAGTTGCTGCAGGACCGGCTTGAGATGCCGGTGGTGGCCAACCAGCTGGAAATGAGCCTGTCCGCGCGGGCCTGGCTGGAAAGCACCGTGCTGGTCAACCATGCCGAGGGCGCGGACTACAGCTTCCCGCACGGCACCGTGGAGCACTGCATCCGGCACAGGATCACCCTGCAGGCCTACGGGGCACTGTCGCGGGGTCTGTACACGGGCGCGCCGTCGGCCTCCCCGAGCGCCGCAGAGGAAGCCACCGCGGCGCTGGTGGCGCAGCTCGCCGCGGAGAACGGCACCACCGGGGAAGCGGTTCTGCTGGGCTGGCTGATGAGGCACCCGGCCGGGATCGCCCCCGTGATCGGCACCGCCAAACCGGACCGGATCCGGGCCTGCGCCGGCGCCGCCGACGTCGCCGCGGCCATGACACGGACCGAGTGGTACCGGCTCTGGATCACGGCCCGGGGCAGCAACCTTCCCTAGCCCCCGTCCGCCCAACTGGCTCGCAGTAGGTGTCGTTTTGAGGGCTGAAAACGACACCTACTGCGAGCCAGACGGGGCCGGACGTGATTTTGGTCGTATTGGTCGCCCCAAAAGGGGGTATCGCTTGGCGGCAGGTGCCCCCGGGCGGCTAGCGTAGAGGCATGACCTCTACGACCACCGCCGGGACTGTCCGGCCCCAACGCAACGTCCCGGCCGAAATTGCCCGCTCCTGGCTGCTGGTCAACGCCATGAAGCCGGAACTCTTCGCCCAGTCGGCGGATTCCCGTGCAGATGCCATCATCCTGGACATTGAAGACGCGGTGGACCCCTCCCAGAAGGATGCCGCACGTGAGCACGTCGTCGACTGGCTGACGGCCGGCGGCAGCGCCTGGGTCCGGATCAACGACGCCACCAGCCCCTTCTGGGCCGACGACCTCGCCGGCCTCCGCGGCACGCCGGGACTGCTCGGCGTGATGCTCGCCAAGACCGAGTCCGCGGACCAGGTCACCGAAAGCTTCCACCGCATGGACGGCAAGGTCCCGGTCATCGCGCTGGTCGAGTCCGCGGTCGGCATCGAGGAAGCCAACCACATCGCCAAGGCCCAGGGCGCCTACCGGCTGGCGTTCGGGTCCGGCGATTTCCGCCGCGACACCGGCATGGCCGCCACCCCGGAGGCGATGGCCTACCCGCGCGCCAAGCTGGTCGTGGCCAGCCGCGTCGGTAACCTGCCGGGCCCGATCGACGGCCCCACGGTCGGCACCAACCACCCGATCCTGCGCGAGCAGACCGGCATCACGGTGATGATGGGCATGACCGGCAAGCTCTGCCTCCAGATTGACCAGACCCACATCATCAACGAGGTCATCAGCCCCACGCCCTCCGACGTCGCCTGGGCCACCGACTTCATGGCCGACTTCGAGGCCAACGGCCGTGTCATCCGTGACGGCTCCGACCTGCCGCGCCTGGGCCGGGCCGAGAAGATCATGAAGCTCGCGATAGCCTTCGGGGTGCAGCCGGCCCTGTAGCCGGTCCCGGACCGGCGGCCGCTGCGCGCAACGTAGAATGGCACAGTGCTGAACGAATTCTGGGCCACGGCCTCAACCACCTACAAGGTAATCGTTTTCAGTGCCATGGGCCTGATCGCCGCCGGCATCGTCCTGAATCTGGTTGGCAACAACACCGGTAATCAGGGGCTGGCCTTGGCCTCGCTGGCGGTCATCGGGCTGGGACTTGTGCTGCATGTCGCCGGGATCGTGGTCCGCGGCCAGACGATCCGGAAGAACCTCAAGCGGTAGCGGCTGCGCGCCGCGCCACGTGGCTCCGGGCGTGCTCCACGGCCTCGGCCAGGCTGCCGAACAAGTGCTTGTGGTGCCGCAGCGAGCGGATTACGCCCACATTGGTCACGAGATCCAGGTGTTGCGGCTGGACGCCCTTGAGCAACACGGTGACGCCGCGCAACTCCAGCGCCGCGATCACTTCGACCAGCGTGTGGGCGCCGGTCGCGTCGAGCATCCGGACCTGCGAGAGCCGGATGATCGCGACCTGGATGTCTTTGACCTGGCTGATCTCCTGCAAAACCCGTTCGGCGGCGCCAAAGAACATGGCCCCGTCCAGCCGGAAGATGGCGATGTGCCGGTCGCCGGGCGCGGGCGGGCCGGGGATATCTTCGCGCTGGACCCCGCTGAGCGAGGCGAACTTGCGCAGCGTGAAGAGCGCCGCCGCCACCAGCCCGATCTCGATCGCCACGATCAGGTCGAACGCCACGGTGATCAGCGCGGTCAGGACAAAAACGAACGCATCGGCCCGGGTGGAGCGCAGGACAGCCGCCACGGTCTGCCGCGAGACCATGCGGGTGGCCGTGACCATCAGGATTCCGGCCAGCACCGCCAGCGGTATCCTGCCCACCAGCCCCGCCGCCAGGTAGATGATGGCCAGCAGCACGAGGGCGTGGACAATCGCCGAAAGCCGGGTCCTGGCTCCGGAGCGGACGTTGACGGCGGTCCGGGCGATCGCGCCCGTGGCCGGCATGCCGCCGAAGAAACCGGCTGCCACCGAGGCCAGCCCCTGGCCGGTGAGTTCGCGGTCCGGGTTGTACCTTCCGGTGGGCCGGCCGTCGGGACCGGCCATGCCGGCGGCTACCCGGGCCGATAGCAGGGACTCGATCGCCGCAAGCGTGGCGACGGACACTGCGGGCATCAGCAGGCCGCCCAGCGCCGACGGGTCCAGGGGCGGCAGCGACGGGGCGGGCAGGGAGTGTGGCAGTGCGCCGATCCGCGGGATCTGCAGATCCAGGAGTTCGGCGGCCACGGTGGCGAGCAGCACGGCTGCCAGGCTCGCCGGGACGGCCTTGCTGAGCCGGGGCAGCAAGACCATCACTGCCGCGACGCCGGCCACCACGGCCAGGGTTTGCAATACGGTCGGAGCGGTCGCACTGGAGGCGCTTTCCACCGCGGCCAGCAGGGTATTGTGGCCGGGCACACCTGTGGTGCCGGTGGCCGTCGGCACCTGCTGCAGGAAGATGATCGCGGCGATGCCCAGGGTGAAGCCTTCGACGACGGGCCATGGGATGAACGCGACGGCGCGGCCCAGGCCGCTGAGGCCGAGAATGATGACCAGCAGCCCCGCCATCACCGAGACCAGGGCAATGCTGGCGACGCCGTGGGAGGCGACCACGGGGGCCAGGACCACCACCATGGCACCGGTGGGCCCGGAAACCTGGACGTGGGAGCCGCCCATGACGGCGGCCGCTAGACCGGCCACCACCGCTGTGATGAGCCCGGCCTCGGCACCCACCCCGGAGCTCACACCGAAGGCGAGGGCCAGCGGGAGGGCCACGATGCCGACGGTGATGCCCGAGATGAGATCGGTCCGCCACGAGGTGCGCAGGCCGTCATAGTCGCGGCCGGAGGGGAGGAACCTGGCAAGGTAGCCGCGGGTGCCGCGGGCTGCAGTCCCGGTGGTCATGAGGCTGAACCCGGGAGGTGCGCGGCCGGCAGCTCCCGCGCGAGGCGGAGCTGTTCACCCGAATCGGCCAGGCTGTCCAGCAGGAACGTTCGGGAAATGGCGAGCAGCTCGGCGATCTTCGGGTGGGCCAGCCGGTAAGTCACGGCGTTTGCTGTCCGGATCGATGTCACCACCCGGTGCCGGCGGAGCGTGGCCAGGTGTTGGGACAAGAGGGAGGCTTCCAGCCCGGTTTCGGCCAGCAGATAGCTGACCGGCGCGGCGGTATCAGGGGCGGCCGCCAGGAGTTCCAGCACCCGGATCCGTGCCGGGTGGGCGAGGGCCTTGAAGAGATTGGCCTTGATTTCGTACAAGGGGGTCTGCGCTGCGGAAATCACGGCTGGCCTGCGCTCTCTGTGCATGCGACGAAGACACTGCCACATGAATTGTTGAATTGATGTTTCCATCATATCGCTAGGCGGCAAGGGCCGCCCCCAGCTGCAACGCGGCGGGCCGGCCGGAAGCAGGGCGCTAGGCTGGAACCATGACTATCAATCCGGATCTGCAGGGCCGTAGTTACCCTGCCGCAGAGGTGTACGACGTCGGCCGCGAGAAGATCCGCGAGTTCGCGCGCGCGGTCAAGGCGGCCCACCCCGCACACTTCGAGGTCGACGCCGCCAGGGCGCTGGGCCACAGCGACCTCGTGGCCCCGCCCACCTTTGCGATCATCGTGGCGCAGCGCGCCGATGCGCAGCTGATCGAGGACCCGGAATCCGGTATCGACTTCTCCCGCGTGGTCCACGCCGACCAGCGCTTCGTCCACCACCGCCCGATCGTCGCGGGGGACCGGCTCGTCGCCGAGCTGCACGTCGACGGGGTCCGCGCCATGGGCGGCGGCGCCATGATCACCACCCGCTCCGAGATCTTCGCCGTGCGCGGCAATGAAGCGGGCACCGAAGCGGGCAGCGAGCCCGGCACCGGGGCACGCGAAGCCGTCGCCACCACCACCTCGTCCATCCTGGTCCGCGGACAGGAACAGTAGCCATGCGCCCCACACTTTCAGAGCTCACCGTCGGCCAGGCCCTCGGCAGCCGCAGCATCGAGGTCACCCGCACCGATCTGGTCAAATACGCCGGCGCCTCCGGCGACTTCAACCCGATCCACTGGAACGAGGCGTTCGCCACGGGCGTCGGCCTGCCCGGCGTGATCGCCCACGGCATGTTCACGATGGGCGCTGCCGTCCAGCTCGTGACCGACTGGGCCGGCGACCCGGCCGCCGTGGTGGACTTCCAGACCCGCTTCACCAAACCGGTCCCGGTGGCCGACACGACAGGGGACGCGGCTGCCGGTGCGGTGATCGAGGTCAGCGGCGCCATCGGAGCGCTCGACGCCGACGCCGGCACCGCCCGCGTGGACCTCACCGTCCTCTCAGGAGGCCAAAAGGTCCTCATGAAGGCCCAGGCCGTCGTCAGGCTGGCCTGACCGGATGACGCTGCCGTGAGGGTGCGTGCCGCGCAGTCCGCCGAGGTGACCCGCTGGCGCAACGCCGTCGTCGTCGCCTATGGCTTCAGCGGCATCGCCTTCGCCAGCTGGGTGTCCCGGCTGCCGGCGATCCGTGACGGGCTGGACCTGACGCCCGGCAACGTAGGCCTGCTGCTGTTGTGCATGACGCTGGGCTCTTTTGTCTCGGTGTCCGCGTCCGGGCTGATCGTTTTGCGTTTCGGGTCCAAGCAGACCATCCGGATCGGCAGCATCATGGTCGGCACCGGGCTGGTCCTCGCCGGGTTCGGAACCTCGGTCCTGGTCAACCCGCTGGCGGTCGCGGCCGGACTGGCCGTGGTGGGTCTGGGCACCGCCAGCTGGAACACAGCCTCCAATGTGGAAGGCGCGGCCGTCGAACGCGCGGTGCGGCGGCACATCATGCCCCGGCTGCACGGCTCGTTCAGCCTGGGCACCGTCGCCGGCGCCGGAGCTGGCGCCTGGGCCGCCGGCGCAGGAGTGCCGGTCTTCTGGCACCTGGCCGTTGTTGGCGCCCTGGTCGCCGGCTCCGTGGCCACGGCCGCCGGCTGGTTCCGTGCCGACATCACCCCGGTCGCCGAGGAGACGGCCTTCAGGCCGGCCGGCCCGGACACCTTCGACGATCCCTCCACCGGCCCGCTGCCCATTATCAGCCAGGCCACGACGGGCCCGGAAGTCCCTCTGGACAACAAACGGCAGATCGCGCAGGCCTGGCGGGAGCGCCGGACCCTGTTGCTGGGCGTCCTGGTGTTGGGGCTGGCCCTTGCCGAGGGGGCAGCCGGGGACTGGGTGGCGCTGGCGCTCGCCGACGGCCACGGCCAGTCCGACGCCGCGGGAGCCGCCGGCTACGGTCTCTTCGTGACCTTCATGACGGTCGGCCGCTTTGCCGGCACTCTGGTCCTGGACCGCTACGGCCGGGTCCCGGTGATGCGCTGGTGTGCGGCGCTGGCCGTGGCGGGGCTGGGCTTGTTCGTCTTCGCGCCGGTTCCGTGGCTGGCGTACATTGCCCTGGCCATCTGGGGGTTGGGCGCCTCGCTGGGTTTCCCGGTGGGCATGTCCGCCGCCGCGGACGATCCGGTCAAGGCCGCGGCACGCGTCTCCGTGGTGTCCACCATCGGGTACGGGGCGTTCCTCTGCGGGCCGCCCCTGCTGGGCCTGCTGGCCGAACACGTCGGCATCCTGCATTCGCTGCTGGCTGTCATGGTGATGCTCGTGGTCAGCTTCCTGCTCTCGCCGGTGGCCCGCAAGGCCAGCTGACCCGAACCCCGCTAGGCTGGAGAGGTGACCCAGACACTGCTTTCCGCCCTGACCACGGCCCGCATCGGCGGCCCCGCCGCCACCTACATCGAAGCCCGGACCGAGGCGGAGATCATCGATGCCGTCCGTGAGGCCGACGCCGGCGGCGAGCCCCTGCTGATCATCGGCGGCGGTTCCAACCTGCTCGTCGCAGACGAAGGGTTCCCGGGCACCGTCCTGAAAATAGCGTCGCAGGGCTTCGCGGTCAACGCGGAGGACTCCTGCGGCGGAGTCGCCGTCGTGGTCCAGGCTGGCCACGACTGGGACGCGCTGGTGGAGCACGCCGTCAAGCATGCCTGGTCAGGCATCGAGGCGCTGTCCGGGATTCCCGGTGCCACCGGCGCGACTCCGGTGCAGAACGTCGGGGCCTACGGCGCCGACGTGTCGCAGACCATCGCCGCGGTGCGCACCTGGGACCGCGAACGCAACGCAGTGCAGACGTTCACCAGTTCGGAGCTGAAGTTCGGATACCGGGACTCCATCCTCAAGCAAACCACCTCCGCCGGGTCTCCTCGCTACGTGGTGCTCACCGTGGAATTCCAGCTGCCGCTGGGCCGGATGAGCGCTCCAATCCGCTATGCCGAGCTGGCCCGGACCCTCGGCGTGGAGGTCGGCAAGCGGGCCTACTCCAACGACGTGAGGCGCGAGGTGCTCCGGCTGAGGGCGTCCAAGGGCATGGTCCTGGACCCGACGGACCCAGACACCTACTCCACAGGCTCGTTCTTCACGAATCCGATCGTGCCGGCCGGCGTCGCTGCCGGCCTGCCCGAGGACGCCCCCCGCTACCCGGCGGCCACAGACGGGCTGACCAAACTCTCCGCCGCCTGGCTGATCGAGAACGCCGGCTATGGGAAGGGCTTCGGGCTGGAGGCTGGTAGCGTCTCCGGCGGCCGGGCCTCGCTGTCCACCAAGCACACCCTGGCCATCACCAACCGGGGCGTCGCCAGCGCAGAGGACGTGCTGGCGATCGCCCGCGAGGTGCGCCGCGGCGTCGTCGAACGCTTCGGCGTCGAGCTGCAGCCGGAGCCGCTGCTGATCGGCATCGAGCTCTAAAGTCGAGCACTACAGGGAAGGCGCGGGCGCCCGGGCGGGCGTTCCGCGTTTGGCCGCCGACGCCGCGGCCAGGCCGTGGGCCCAGCCAAGGGCGGCCATGGTTGGGTAGAAGAGAGCCGAGGCCAGACTGGTGGGCCGCAGCGGTCCGAGCACGCCGGTGGCCGCTGTCAGCATCGCCGCCGCCGACGCCAGCGCTCCCAGGGCGGCGAGCAACACTAGAAACCGGACCAGATGCGGGTGCACACGCCAGTCGCGTACCAGCCGGACCCTGACCCCCAGCGTGCCCGCCGCCTGGGCGCCCAAGGTGGTCACCGCATAGGCGCCGGCCAGGCCGATCACCCCGCCGGCCAGATACGGCTCCGAGTCCTTACTGTTGGCCTGGCTGAGCAGAGCCCCGACCATTGAAACGGTTCCGGCGAGCACGGCGAGGCTCGCCAGCATCATCCACAGAATCCGGCCCCTACCCAATACCGCCAGCAAACTCCCCAAAGTCATCCGGCCAGCCTAACCGACCTGCTGTTGCGGGCTTCGAACCTAGTTCTTGCCGCGGCGCGGGGCCACCTTGCTGAAGAGCATGAAGGTGAAGCCGGAAGCCGCCGCGCCTAGCAGGAAGACCTGGCAGAACGCGACGGACTGGGCGCTCGGGCCGCTGCGCAGTACAAGCCCGGCACAGGCGAAGGCCACCGCTCCGGCCAGCAGCACCACGGAGCCCAGCAGGAAACTCTGCACCGTGGCCGGGAACTCCGCGGCGGGATCGAGCTCGATTTCGGCGTCTCGCCGTGCCGGGGGCCGCGGCTGGAGAGTGGCCGCCATGACGAAGCTGGCGATCGCGACGGCCATGCAGACCGCTGACGACGTCTGGAACGCCGCCATCAGGGGGGAAAGACGGGTGCCGCCGGCGATGGCGACGGCAAGGCCGGCCGCCATCCCGGCCGCGCTGGAAACCCAGCCCAGCAGGGCCAGCCTCCTGCACAGGGGCCGCAGCCGCGGCCACACATCACCCAAAGTCATTCATTCACTTTAAGGAACCCGGCTGGACGCAGGCTGGGAGAGCCCCGGACGCGGACCGGGCAGGTGCCGGAGCTGACCGGCAGGTCGGGGCCGGCCCTAGGATGTTCCCATGGCAGCAGTGAGGCGTACCCGGCTGAGCCGGGCCGTGATGGGCCGGCTCCGCCTGGCCTCGCAAGGACTCGCCGGTCCCGGTTTCGGTTCCGCCCCCGGAGCCGTCCGGTCGATGACCGCCCTGCAGGCGCAGGACCTGCAGGCCTCGCTGTGGGCCGTGGGGCAGCGCGTCCCGGGCTCCCGGGTCGCCGATGTCCGGGCCGCCCTGGATCGCGGTGAGATCGTCCGTTCGTGGCCGATGCGCGGCACCCTGCACCTGCTCGCGCCGGAGGACTTGCGGTGGATCCTGGACATCACCTCGGGCCGGTTGATCAAGGCCCTGGCCGGGCGACACCGGGAACTCGGCATCTCAGCCGCGGATGTTGACGGCGCAGCCGAGGCCGCGCTGGTGCGGGTCGCGGGCGGGGCGGCCGCCAGCCGGGCGGAGGTGTTCCAGACCTTTGAACAGGCCGGCCAGTCCACGGCGGGCCAGCGCGGCATCCATCTGCTGTCCATACTGTGCCAGCGCGGGTGGCTGGTGCAGGGGCCGCTGGCCGGGAACCAGCAACTGGTGGTGGCCTTCGGCGACTGGATCAAAGACTCCCGGCGGCTGGACCGCGAGGAAGGCATTGCGGAGTGGCTGTTGCGCTACCTCCGAAGCCACGGTCCCGCCACGGAGCGTGACTTCGCCTGGTGGTCCGGAATTCCGTTGACGGAAACCCGGGCGGCGCTGGCCGAAGTGCGGGAGCAACTGGCGGAACTGGAATTCGAGGGGTCGCGGTACTGGCTCTCGCCGGAGACGGCGGCCCTGCTCGACGACGGCGTGCCTCGCCAGCGCACCGTGCTGGCGCTGCCGGGATTCGACGAGTTCCTGCTGGGCTACACGGACCGGTCCATCGTGCTGCCGGCGCAGCACGCGGACAAGATCGTCCCCGGCGGCAACGGGGTGTTCAAGAAGACCATCGTGGCCGGCGGCCAGGTGGTCGGCACCTGGGCCGGGCCCGGGAACGGCCGCGGCGCCGCCGTCGTGCCTGAGCCTTTCGACGGCGTTAACGGGCTGCGGCCTGCGGCTCGGAAATCCTTTGAGCTGCAGGCCGCGAAATACCGGCGGTTTCTGGGGGTCGAAGCTCCCTGGCTGCGCTAGAGCGTGCCGGTGGCGATGTTGAGCATGCGGCGCAGCGGCTCCGCGGCGCCCCACAGGAGCTGGTCTCCCACGGTGAAAGCGCTGATGTACTCCGGACCCATTTCGAGCTTGCGGATCCGGCCCACCGGAATGTCCAGGGTGCCGGACGCCGCCACCGGGGTGAGGTCCGCCATCGAGGCTTCCTTGGTGTTGGGCACCACGGTGGCCCATTGGTTGTCCGCGTCGAGCAGCTTCTCGATCTCGGCGACGGAAAGGTCCTCGCGGAGCTTGAGCGTGAGCGCCTGGGAATGCGAGCGCATGGCGCCGATCCGGACGCACAGGCCGTCCATGATGACGCGGTCCGCGCCGGTGGTGCCCAGGATCTTGTTGGTTTCCACCCCGGCCTTCCACTCTTCCTTGGACTGGCCGTTACCGAGGTCCGCGTCGATCCAGGGGATTAGCGAGCCTGCCAGCGGCACGCCGAACTGGGTGGCGTCGATGTCGGTGCGCTGGTGGGCGAGGACCTTGCGGTCGATCTCCAGAATGGCCGACGCCGGGTCGTCCAGTTCGCTGCTGACCTCGGCGTTGAGCGTGCCGAACTGGCTGAGCAGTTCACGCATGTGCCGGGCGCCGCCGCCGGACGCGGCCTGGTAGGTCATTGAGGTGCCCCACTCGACCAGGCCGTTCTTGAACAGGCCGCCGAGTCCCATCAGCATGCAGGAGACCGTGCAGTTGCCGCCGATGTAGTCCTTCACCCCGCCGGCGAGGCCGGCGTCGATGACATCGCGGTTGATCGGATCCAGCACGATGATCGAGTCGTCGCTCATCCGGAGGGTGGAGGCGGCATCGATCCACAGGCCGTCCCAGCCGCGGCTGCGCAGCTCGCCGTGGACCTGCTTGGTGTAGTCGCCGCCCTGCGCGGTGACAATGATCGGCAGCTTCGCGAGGGTCTCGACGTCGAACGCGTCCTCCAGCTTGCCGGCAGCGCCTGCCGCCGCGCCGGCAATATCCGGGGCGGCACCTCCGGCGTTCGAGGTGGAGAAGAAGACGGGGTTGATGTTGGCGAAGTCGCCCTCGTCCTGCATGCGCTGCATCAGGACGGAGCCGACCATGCCACGCCAACCGACCAGTCCGACGGACGGGGTAGCTGCTGTAGTCATTGGGCCAGTTTAGACTTTGCGGCGGCGGGCCCGCAGTCGGTTACGTCACGGGCCGGCGGGGCGGGCCGCTACTTGCCGTCGGACTCTGCCAGCAGCGCGCTCTTGCGCCGTCGCAGCGCGAATACCGCCCCGAAGGCGAAGACCTGGGTGACGACGACGAGGACCACCGCGCCGGCGATTTTGTTGCCGCCGAGGATCATGGTCAGTCCCACGATCGCGGACAGCAACGCCAGCAGGGGCAGCAGCATGTAGCCGAGGACAAACAGGGTCTCAGGTTTCCGCAGCATTATTTGCCCTCCGTCCGGCGCCACAGCGTGACGCGGTAGCGGGTGCCGTTCGCAGCAGTCAGCCAGCCGTCGGCCGGCAGGCTGGCCTCCGCGGTCCAGTCGTAACCGAGTTCCGGCGCGAACGTGTCGCCTTCCGTGGTGGTGTCGATGGTGGTGACAACGGCGACGTCGGCGAGGTCGAGGGACTGCGTAAAGATCTCGCCGCCGCCGATGATCCAGACCATCTCCTGGCCCGGCGCGAACTGGGATTCCAGCAGGGCGTCATCGAGTGACCGGACAGCGACGGCGCCTTCCGCCTCCGGCGTCCCGGCCCAGCCTTCCTGCCGGGTGATGACGATGTTCGTCCGGCCGGGGAGAGGCCGGTACTTGTCCGGGAACGAATCCCAGGTCTTGCGGCCCATGACGACGGGGTGCCCGGCCGTGAGCCGGCTGAAGTGCGCCATGTCTTCGGGCAGGTGCCAGGGCATGGACCCGGCCAGGCCGATCACGCCCGTGTTGGTCTGCGCCCACAACAACCCGAGGCCGGTGAGGGCGCCGCGGAGCTCTTCGGTGAAATCGACCGGTTCGATGGGATGGCTGGGTTCGTTGCTCATACGGCTATCGGCGCCTTAATCGTGGGGTGGTGCTGGTAGCCGACCACCTCGAAGTCTTCGAGGGTGTAGTCGAAAATGGACTCGGGTTTGCGGGTGATCCTGAGCTGCGGATAGTCGTACGGTTCCCGGCGCAGCTGGGTGAGGACCTGGTCCAGATGGTTCTCGTAGATGTGGACGTCGCCGCCGGTCCAGACGAACTCACCCGGTTCCAACCCGGTCTGCTGGGCCAGCATGCAGGTCAGCAGGGCGTACGAGGCGATGTTGAAGGGCACGCCCAGGAAGGTGTCCGCCGAGCGCTGGTACAGCTGGCAGGAGAGCTTGCCGTCGGCGACGTAGAACTGGAAGAAGGCGTGGCACGGCGGCAGGGCCATGTTCTTGAGCTCGGCCACGTTCCAGGCCGAGACGATGTGGCGGCGCGAGTCGGGGTTGCTCCTGAGGTTTTCCACCAGCTCCGCGATCTGGTCGATGTGTCCGCCGTCGGGGGTGGGCCAGGAGCGCCACTGCACGCCGTAGACGGGGCCGAGTTCGCCGTCGGCCCCGGCCCATTCGTTCCAGATCGTGACGCCCTGGTCCTGCATCCACTTCGCGTTGCTGTCGCCGCGCAGGAACCACAGCAGCTCCACCGCGACGGACTTGAAGTGCACGCGCTTGGTGGTGATCAGCGGGAAACTCTTACCCAGGTCGAACCTGAGCTGCCGGCCGAACACGCTGCGGGTACCCGTCCCGGTGCGGTCCGATTTGTGCGTGCCGTGCTCCAGGACATCGCGCAGGAGGTCTTCGTAGGGCGTTGGGATGCTCACGCACCCAGTCTACTGAGAACTGCCCGCCGCGCCGCACTCAACGACCCTCCGGGTCATGCCCTTAGTCGTCGAAGGGCCGGAACTGCTCGACGGCGACGATCTTGCCCTTGGCACGTGAAACGTGGCAGACCAGAATTTCGCCGGGTGAGAGATAGGGGTCGGCGGACGGCAGCTGCGCCCGCAGCCGGGCGTTCATGTGCTTGCCCAGCTGCGCAAAGACTGTAGGCAGGACGGGACGATGCGTGCACAGGGCCACGGCGCGTTCCTTGTCGATGAGGGCCTCGACGAGGTTCGCGGCTTTGTGCGGGGTCCGGCCATGCCGGTGCTCGGTCAGGGAATCGTCCAGTTTCACCTTGGCGTCGACGGCCTTGGCGTACGGCGCGACCGTGGCCACACAGCGAAGCCACGGGCTGGTCACCAGCCGCGAGGGCTTCCACGCCTGCAACAGGCGCCCCACGGCCTGGGCCTGGCGGGTTCCGGTGGCGGCCAGCGGCCGGTCGCCCTCGGCCTTGGACCAGGACGAGCGCGGCTTGGCCTTCGCGTGGCGGATGACCAGCAACGGCCACGCTGCCAGTTCACCGCGGGAATGGGCGGCGACGAGGTGCTCCAGCGGGACACGGTCGCCGGGGTTGCTCAGGAGGCCGGCCGCCTTCTCCGGCGAACACCACAAGACGCTGTCCACCTCCTTGCCGTCCGGGTGGAGCGGGGCGCCGTCGACGTCGACAGCCCAGTAGTGCACCACCTTCAGGCCCGCCTGCACGTGGTAGTGGATGGGCGGCAGCGGGATGCCGAGGGGTGCCCTGAGGCCTATCTCCTCCTCGACCTCCCGGGCCGCGCACTCGGGCACCGTCTCGCCCGGGTCGATTTTGCCCTTGGGCCAGGACCAGTCGTCATACCGGGGACGGTGGATCAGCAGGACCTCAAGTTCGTCCTTGTTGACGCGCCACGGCAGGGCGCCCGCCGCCACGACCGCAATCGCCTCGCCGGGATGGTCCGTCTGGTCCGCGACCAGGGAATCGCTACTCACAACCGGCGGCCCTAGCGCAGGCTCGCCGAGCGCTGCCGCGAACGGGACGCGAGCAGCCATGACTGGATGTCCAGCAACGAGGTGCCGTCCTCCGCGAGGTGGTGACGAATCCAATCGCCGCTATTGTCCAGATGCCAGCTGGCGGTGCGCGAATCCATGTACCGGCGCAGCAAGTCCAGCACATACGAGGTGTCGTCCCCGCTGCGGAGCTGCACGAGGGCCTCCACCCGGCGGTCCAGGTTCCGGTGCATCATGTCCGCCGAACCGATGTAGACCACCGGCTCGCCGGCGTTGGCGAAGGCGAACACGCGGGAGTGTTCCAGGAAGCGGCCCAGGACGGAACGGACCGTGATGTTCTCGCTGAGACCTGGCACGCCGGGGCGCAGCGAACAGATCCCGCGGACAATGATGTCCACCGGCACCCCGGCCTGCGAAGCGCGGTAGAGGGAGTCGATGATGGCTTCATCCACCATCGAGTTCACCTTGATCTGGACGCGGGCGGGGATCCCGGCCCGGGCGTTGCGGATTTCGGTTTCGATCCGGTCGATCAGCCCGGAACGCACGGACCGCGGGGCAACCAGCAGCCGCTTGAAGGTGGACTTCGGGGCGTAGCCGGAAAGCTGGTTGAAGAGCTTGGACAGGTCCTCGCCCACCTGCTCATTTGCTGTCAGCAGGCCGAGATCCTCGTAGTAGCGGGCGGTGCGCGGGTGGTAGTTGCCGGTGCCGATATGGCAGTAGCGGCGCAGGCCGTCCACTTCCTGGCGGACCACGAGGGAGAGCTTGCAGTGGGTCTTCAGGCCTACGATCCCGTACACCACGTGCACGCCGGCCTGCTCCAGTTTCCGGGCCCAGGAGATGTTGGCCTGCTCGTCGAAGCGGGCCTTGATCTCCACCAGGGCGAGCACCTGCTTGCCCGCTTCGGCGGCGTCGATCAAGGCATCGACAATGGGCGAGTCGCCGCTGGTGCGGTACAGGGTCTGTTTGATGGCCTGCACCTTCGGGTCCGCGGCTGCCTGCTCGAGGAAGGCCTGCACGGAAGTGGAGAAGGAATCGTAGGGGTGGTGCAGGAGGATGTCGCGACGGCGCATGGCCGCGAAGACGTTGGCCGGCTTCGCGGTCTCCGACTCGTTCAGGTAGCGGGAGGTGTGCGGGACGTGCTTGGGGTAGTGCAGGTCCGCCCTGTCGATCCCGGCGATGACCGAGAGTCCGCGCAGGTCCAGCGGGGCGGGGACGGAGTAGACCTCGGATTCCTCCACGCCCAGCTCACGGATCAGCAGCGCCCGGATGTTGGGGTTGATGTCGTTGGTGACCTCGAGCCGCACCGGCGGGCCGAAGCGGCGGCGCAGCAGTTCCTTTTCCAGCGCCTGCAGCAGGTTCTCGGCGTCGTCCTCTTCGACCTCGACGTCCTCGTTGCGGGTGACGCGGAAGGTGTGGTGCTCCAGCACCTCCATGCCGGCAAACAGCTGGTCCAGGTGGACGGCGATGACTTCCTCAAGCGCGATGAACCGCGCCACCCTGCCGGGCACGGAGCCGGCGCGCGGGCCGTCGATGGAGATCAGCCGCGGCAGCTGGTCCGGGACCTTGAGGCGGGCGAAGAGCTCCTTGTCGCTGACCGGGTTGCGGACCACCACGGCGAGGTTCAGCGACAGACCGGAGATGTATGGGAACGGGTGGGCGGGATCGACGGCCAGCGGCGTCAGGATCGGGAACACCTTCTCGGCGAACATGGCGCTGAGCTGGTCCTTGGCCTGCTCGTCAAGCTCTTCCCAGTGCATCAGGTGGATGTGTTCGTAGGCCAGCGCCGGGCGGATCTGTTCCGCGTAGACGCGGGCGTGGCGCTGCTGGAGCCGGTGGGCCTCCTCGCCGATCTGCTCCAGGACCTGCATGGGGCTCAGGCCGGCGGGGGAGGGGACGGCCAGGCCGGTGGCGATGCGGCGCTTCAGCCCGGCGACGCGGACCATGAAGAACTCGTCCAGGTTGGAGGCGAAGATGGACAGGAAGCTGACGCGTTCCAGCAGGTAGAGGTCGGGATCTTCGGCCAGTTCCAGGACGCGCGCGTTGAAGGCCAGCCAGCTCAGTTCCCGGTCCAGGAAACGGTCGGGGCTGATGTCGCCTTCCGGTTCCAGGTTGGGAGCGAACTCGGGGATGTCGATCCGGTCCTGTGTGGCGCGCGAGGCCGGCACCTCGGAGGACCCGAACTGGGCACGCGCCGGACGCGCAGCCTTGCCCTGGGTAGCGGCTCCAGACGTGGCCGTCCCGGCAGATTCCCGTTGCATGGTCTCTCCTAATGCTGGCGCGATTTAGCCTCAACCTTACAAGCAATCGGGGCCGGACGAGCCCGGATTCCGCCCGTCGCCGGGCATCCGGCGGCCGGTCCGACTACTGTCCTTCGACCGGCGCGTACATGACGTCCACGTCCCAGCGCGAAAAGCCGAGCCGCCGGTAGAGGGCGACGGCGGGGATGTTGTCGGCGTCGACGTACAGCATCACGGCGTGCAGGCCCTGCTGCTGCAGGTACTGGATGCCGGCGACGGTCAGGGCCTTGCCCAGGCCGGTGCCCTGCGCCTCGGGGTCGACACCGACGACGTACACCTCGCCGATCGCCGGGTGTTCGCCGTGCCGGGGGTGCACCTTGGTCCAGTGGAAGCCGAGGATCCGGCCCGCGGCGTCGACCGCGAGCAGGAAGCCGGCCGGGTCAAACCACGGCTCGGCCATGCGGGCGTCCAGGTCGGCGCGGCTCATGTTGCCTTGTTCCGGGTGGTGGGCGAACGCGGCCCGGTTGACGGCCAGCCACGCCTCCTCATCGGCGCCGGGCGCGAAGCTGCGCAGCGAGAAGCCCTCCGGCAGGGCGGCGTCGGGCAGCTCCGAGGCCGCCGTGGCGAGCCGCATCTTCCACAGTTCGCGGACCGGGGCATAGCCGTAGCGGGCGGCCAGGTCCGCGGCGGCCTCGTGGTTGCCGTGCGACCACGCCTTGAGGCCCGCGAAGCCGCGCACCTTCTGCAGCTCGCCGACCAGCCGGTCAGCGACCCCCTGGTTGCGGTAGCTCGGATGGACTGCCACCTCCAGCACCCCGGTACCGTCCGGTTCTTCGACGACGACGGCGAAACCCGCCAGGTCGTTGCCCCGGGCCCGGGCCGGCGCCGGGGAGCCCGCGGGTCGCAGGGCGGCGGCGTGGTCCGCAGCATCACGACCGGCGTCGTCGCCGGAATAGTCGGGGGAGTAGAGGGCCATGGCCAGCACGGTGTGCGGGCCGGCTTCCGCGGCGCGGAGCGTCACGAGGGTCTGCTCCGAGAGCGGCGGGTTGCCGTCGGACTCCTCGGCGGCGGCCACAAGGGATTTGACGTCCCGCAGCAGCTGTTCGTCGACAGCTCCCTGCAGGGTGAGTACGGGCCAATTCTCCGGATGCGCGGGACTCATGGTGCAAGGCTATACGTCCGCG
>JAPLAM010000114.1 GCA_026393275.1 Arthrobacter sp. | reverse complement strand
GCTTAGGTGGTTGGCTAAGTCAGTTCGCCCTACTCTTGAATGGCTGTCTTCGAACACGGACCGTGCTACCATCATGGCTACTCTGGGTCTCCCGGAAGTCGGCCCGGTTGTGGCCGGCGAGTAGTACGAATGGGTCATGGTCCGTGCCCCGCCGATGCCCTACAATCCGTGTGTGGGGACCCGCATAGAATGACCGGGCGGCCATCGGGCGGGTTCCAAAGGGGGCACACTATGGCGGGCTGGACGGACGCGATTCCGAAGTACCAGCAACGGCGGGTCAGTATCAGACTCTCCCTTGACGACTGGGCGCACTTTGACCGGGACATGCGCCACCCGGGCGCGAGTCTGGACACAGACCTCTCCACTGTTGTCCGTCTGTACCTCCGGGAAGGGGTCGCCCTTGACCTAGCCCGGAGTAGGCGCGCGGAGCGGACCACGCGGGAGGCTTCCCATGTCTAGGGGCAAGGCAACCCCTGACGGATGGGCGGTGCGTCGCTACCGCGTGGGTCTCCCTTCGAAGGTTTGGGAGTGGGTTACCATGCAAGCGGCTTTCATTGGGTGTAGCGAAAGTGCTTTCGTGGGCTCCATGCTACTCTTGCAATACCAGGCGGCCGAACGGGATGGGGTACTCACTGTCGCGGGCGACCCCGCGGTACACGGCCTTGAAGAGGGCCTACACGACATGGAGCGCTCCGCCCTAGAGCAAGCGGGCTTCGAATTCTAGAATCGGTTGCGGGAGGGCTACCAGGATGGGCCTAGGCGTCTACGACGAACACTCCGCGGTCAACCCGATGACCTCACTGACAATCGCGGATACCACGGTTCCGAAGTACGTGACGCAAGGGGGTCAGCGGGGCACGCGTATCGACGCACTCATGTTGACGTCCAACGCGGCCGCCCCGGTCGTCGTCCAACTGGTCCTGGACAGCGGAACCGCGTACGTTCTGGGAACGGTCGCGGTTCCCGCGGGAGCCGGCCTTGACCCGGCCGTTCCCGCGGTTGACGCGTTCGCCGTGTTTCCGGTCGCCCCGGGCGCTCTGATACTCGCCGGTGGGACCACGCTCAAGGTGGGGGTTACGGTTACCCTCGGGGCCGCCGATGTCGTGGGGGCGCTCGCGTTCGGTGGGGACTTCTAGCCATGGCCTGGATAGGACCGCTTGTCGAGGACATTGTCGCAATCGTTACGACGGTCATGTCGATCGTCCAGGTCATCCGGGGCGAGCAGGCGAAGCAAGCTAAGCAAACAGACCTCGTTACCACGGAATTACTCGCGGGCGAGAGTAAGGCTTTACTCGCCAGCCCAACGGAAGGGCTACACGCGCTGAAGAGCATACTTGACGACACAAACGGCGACTTGGCGATCGACGTGGCCAACCTTACAGACCTCATCAACTCGCTGAGCGGTTACACTCCGCCACCCCCCGACCCTCCCCCTTACCCCGGTACCACGTCGGCGGCCGTCCTCTCTGCGCTGTTGGACAACCCGTGGTGGGGTAATTACGAGCAAACCCAGCAGCTACAGCAAGTCCTCTACCAGATACACGCTGAGCTCTTGGGAAAGAGTCAAGCCGATGGGTGGCCAGACAAACACGGGCCGTGGTTTGCGCTGTGCCACTATGGTTCCGACTTCGCGTGGGGCGCGGTCTCGCCCTTGCGCCCGGGCGGACCCGTCCTCCCGCCGACCAACCTAGACTGGACGGCATGGGACGGCGAAATGAGCCTCGTCGACTTCCTAACCGGCTTCGCCCCGGAGATTACCTGGGACCACGTGGGCCCGGGGGGATACGGGACCCCCGGTATCGTCTGGGGGCGACCTGATGAGGACCCGGCCTGCCAATGGCGTTGTCTCGTCGCCGAGTGGCAATTGCCTTTCGTCAGCGGGCGCGCGTGGGCGGCGCTTGCGACAGTGACAGACGGTCTGCCGCCGGTGTGGCCCGGTCTGGACGGTGTGAGTTTGGGAACGCCCGTAGACTTTACCGAAAGTGGTATCATCACGGAAGCCATGGACGGCATTCTCATGGACGTTACCGCCGACAAGGCCGGAGCCGGCGGCTTTGGCGCGGATGGGTCCCACTACACGTGGCGGGGCGGTTGGTTGGCTTTCCTAGACGCGACCGGCCGCGCGGAAGAGTACCAGTTCATGGGCTGGGCTTCTGCGTTTTACCTACCCAAGCACATGGCCCACGCGTTTGGGGTTTGCGTGGTTCTACGCGACATATCGACGTGCACGGTTACACCGTTCACGATAGACTGAGTCCCCTGGGCCCGGGGTCCTGGCAAACCGTTGGGTGGCCATCGCGGCCGACGGCGCGCCTACGCACATATGTGCCAAGTGGAGGTTCCCCATGGCGTCTACCAAAGCCGATAACAACCGGGTCGCCTGGACGTACGTGACCGACCGGGCCGTATCCTATCGCGTCAGCGCGAAGGCGGTTTACGTCCTGGACGGGACGGACGGCGCGAAGTACGGCGGGACGGCCGCGGCTTCGACTGTGCCCAAGCTTCCGAAGGGCTTCCGTATGCGCGCCATCGCGTGTACGTCAAGCGGGAAGCCCGATAAGTACATCCAGTGTTACACGTCCGCGGCAACACTCTATGCAACCCCCGGGACCTCGGTTACACGGGACGTGAATGGCGTTGATGCCGCTTACGTCTCCGCCGACCGCGCCCGGGCGGAGAAAGAGCCCCGCGACACCACGCGCCAAGCAGCCTAGAACGTTGACCGTGCCCCTGGCCACGTGGCAAACCTACCGGCCAGCATGACGGGCCGACAGGGGCACGGCCAGCCCAACCCCTGACAACCGCCGTCGTTAGAACGGGGGTTCTGCTCTGATGCCCACTACTACCGCGCCGGGCCACCGGCGGTCCTGGACGTACACGGATGACCTCGGGCATGTCTGGCGGTTTGGCGTCAAGGCTATCTACGTCTACGGCCACAGTGCCGCCTACGTTGGCGGAACTGCGGCCGCATTCACCATGCCCCGCCTCCCGAAGGGCTACAGACGGCGCGCAGTATTCTGCACGTGCACGGGCTACCCTAGCTTGTGGGTAGACTGCTACAGCAAAGCGGCCTACGCCTGGACAACACCGGGGATTCAGGTCAACCGGTGCGTCAATGGTCAAGACCGGGTCTACATGTCTACCACGCGCCGGCGACCGGAACTCCGGCCGCGCGATGCGTCGCGTCAGACTGCCTGACACAGACCAGTAAGCGCACGGTCCGTCTCTCGTCAAGGGCGCCGCAGCGAGCGTAGCGGGAAGGGCCCCCAGCCCACGGCTAGGGCTGGGGTAGGTTCCCGCGGAGCGTCCCTTGACGACCCAGCGAACGCAAAATACCGCCTTTCCTTCCGGCCACAGCCGGAAGGATTGCCAAGCGGCGAGCGTGGGACTAGCTTCGCGGAGCCCCGGGCGGGGGACGCGCTATCTAGAGTCACCCTACCCTTATAGTATAGGGTGAAAGGTTTTCCACAGTGCACGCGGTAGCCCGGACTTCGACACTTCGGGGCTACCACGGGGCAAGGGGGATTGCCCATGACTGATTCTATCGTCTCTATCATAGAATCGCAAGCCGACGCGCTGACGTGTTCATTCCACACACCGGAGACAATTGACCGGGCCCAACGTTGCGCTGATATCTGGGCCCAACGGGAGACAGGCGAAGGGGCGAAGGTAGAGCGCTTCCGTACCCACGGATACGAGATGTGGTTGGCGGGGCGGGTCGCGTTCGGCCGGCGACCTGACGGCGGGTTACTGAAGTTGTCTGGCGACCTGGCCGAGTTGTACATCGAACATCTAGTAAGCTTCGCGTCAAACGTCTCCCGCGTTGACTTCGCGCTGACTGCCCGATGCTCGCCCCATCAACCCGACCTCGGGACAATTCACTATGGTGAAGCCCTCGCGCACTTCGCTGATAACCCGACGTCCGCGGAGCCCAGCCACAAAGAGGACGGGAAGGGGGGCGATACGTGCTATCTGGGCAAGCGCACGTCAGACTGGTACTTTCGGTGTTACAACAAAGAGGCGGAGTGTGTAGCCAACGACGACGACCCCGGAGCGCTCCGGTATGCGGGCTGTTGGCGGTACGAAGTGGAAGTCAAGGGGCCGAACGCACTCATTCAAGCCAAGCGCTACGTTGACCTCCGGGACCGCGCGTCGTGGGTTCAGAGCATGCTCTACACGTACTGCGCCAATCGCGGGCTGGGTCCCGTGTTTCCTTCGGCCGGCGAGCAGGATTTGGTACCCGGCTTTCGTCGACGTTCAGACCGGGAGTCCAAGCTTAGGTGGTTGGCTAAGTCAGTTCGCCCTACTCTTGAATGGCTGTCTTCGAACACGGACCGTGCTACCATCATGGCTACTCTGGGTCTCCCGGAAGTCGGCCCGGTTGTGGCCGGCGAGTAGTACGAATG
>JAPLAM010000089.1 GCA_026393275.1 Arthrobacter sp. | reverse complement strand
TAGCCGGTTTCGACGGCGCGGCCCCAGACGTTCTGGTCGATCGAGTAGGGGTTCTTCTTGGTGGTTTCGATCGGCAGTCCCTTTTCCTCGGCGAAGGCGATGGCCTTGTCGCGGGTCAGGGCGAGGTCGCGGACCGGGGCGATGCACTTCAGGTCCGGCCCAAGCGTCTGGATGCCGACCTCGAAGCGGACCTGGTCGTTGCCCTTGCCGGTGCAGCCGTGGGCGACGGTGGTGGCGCCGAATTCGCGGGCGGCCTTGACCAGGTGCTTGACGATCACCGGGCGGGAGATGGCCGAGACCAGCGGGTAGTGGCCCTGGTAGAGGGCGTTGGCCTTCAGCGTGGGCACGCAGTACTCGTTGGCGAACTCGTCGCTGGCGTCGGCGACGTAGGCTTCGACGGCGCCGCAGCCCAGCGCGCGCTGGCGGATGGTCTCCAGCGATTCGCCGCCCTGTCCGACGTCGACCGCCACGGCGATGACCTCGGCGCCGGTGGCTTCACCGATCCAGCCGATGGCAACGGAAGTATCCAGGCCACCGGAGTAGGCCAGAACAATACGCTCAGTCACGGAAATGCTCCTTATGTTGTTTGGTGATGCTGTCAGTCTGGGAAAATCTCTGTTTCAAGCCTGTCACAAGCGGGTGCGTTACGCGGCTTATTGGCCGGCCTCTTCGGCCAGCTGCAGGAAGCGGGCGGCGACGGCGGCGCCGCCCAGCGGGTCGCGGGTGACCAGCAGCACGGTGTCGTCCCCAGCGATGGTGCCCAGGATCGAGGGCATCACGGAGTGATCGATTGCGAGGGCCAGGAAATTGGCGGCGCCCGGCGGAGTGCGGAGCACCACCAGGTTCGCGGACGCCTCGGCTGTGACCAGCAGTTCCCCGCAGAGCCGCGCGAGCCGGGCGTCGAGGATCTCCTGGGTCACGCCGCTCTTGGCCCCGCGTTCGCCGCCCTCCCCCGGCACTGCGTACACGAGCACGCCGTCCTTGCCGCGGACCCGGACGGCGCCGAGCTCCACGAGGTCGCGGGACAGCGTGGCCTGGGTGACCTGCACGCCGTCGTCCGCGAGGAGGGCGGCCAGTTCGGCCTGCGAGCGGACCGATTCGCCGGTCAGGATCGCGGTGATCCGCGCCTGCCGTGCCGTCTTGGTGGCCGGGCTGGCCCCCTGCGCGGCGGGCTGGACGGACATCAGTGAAGCCCGTCCACCGGCGCCAGCCCGTCAACGACGGCCAGGCCGGAACGGTGCATGAGCCACGCCATCAGCGCCTTCTGGGCGTGCAGCCGGTTTTCGGCCTCGTCCCAGACCACCGACTGCGGGCCGTCAATGACGTCCGCGGCGATCTCATAGCCCCGGTAGGCCGGCAGGCAGTGGAGCACGACGGCGTCCGGCGCCGCGAGCTTCATGGCGTCGGCGTCCACGGAGTAGTCGCGGAACAGGTTCATCCGCGCTTCCTTCTCCGTTTCCTGGCCCATCGAGACCCAGGTGTCGGTTGCGACGACGTCGGCGCCGAGGAGGGCCTCGGCGGCGTCAATGGTTACGAGCACCGAACCGCCGGTCTCCGCGGCGCGGTCCTCGGCGGCGGCGATGATCTCCGGGGATGGCAGGTAGCCCTCCGGCCCGGCGATGCGGACGTTCATGCCCGCGGTGACGCCTGCCAGCAGGTAGGAGTTGGCCATGTTGTTGGCCGCGTCGCCGAGGTAGCTCATGGTGAGGCCGGCCAGGTCGCCTTTGTGTTCCTTGATGGTCAGCAGGTCGGCCAGGAGCTGGCAGGGGTGGTAATCGTCGCACAGCGCGTTGATCACCGGCACGCGGGAGTTCCCGGCCATCGCGACGAGGCCGGCGTGGGCACCGGTGCGCCACACGATGGTGGACACCATGCGTTCGAGGACCTTGGCGGTGTCCTCGACCGATTCCTTGTGGCCGATCTGCGCCTCGCCCGGGTTGATGATGAGCGCGTTGCCACCCATGTCCGCGATGCCGGTGGCGAAGGAAACGCGGGTGCGGGTGGAGGTCTTGTCGAAGATCACGGCGACGGTCTTGCGGCCGCTGCCCTCGGCGGCGAACGGCTGGACGCTGTACGGGGCGGCCTTCATCCGGACGGCGAGCTCCAGCACCTCGGCCTGTTCGGCCGGGCTGAGGTCCGTGTCCTTGAGGAAGTGGCGAACCGGGCTGGTCGAAGTCACGGTCGAATTTTCAGTGGCGGTCACTGGGCGTCCTTTGCGGTCTGGAGGAGGGCCGGCAGGGCGGCGAGGAAGCGGTCGGCCTGGTCCGTGCTCAGGATCAGCGGGGGCGCGAGCCGGATGGTGTGCGGGCCGGGGCTGTTGACGATGAACCCGGCGTCGAGTCCCGCTGCAACGACGGCGGGCGCGACGTCGGCGTCGAGGTCGAAACCGATCAGCAGGCCTTCGCCGCGGACGTCGGTGACGCCGTCGATCCCGGCGAGGCCGGAGCGCAGGTGCTCCCCCACCTCCCGGACGTGGGCGAGCACGTGCTGGTTTTCCAGCACGTGCAGCGTGGCCAGGGCCGCAGCGGTGGCCACCGGGTTGCCGCCGAAGGTGCTGCCGTGCTGGCCGGCGGAGAGCAGCGAGGATACCTCGGGCCCGAAGGTGATGAGGGCGCCGATCGGGAAGCCGCCGCCCAGGCCCTTGGCGAGCGTCACGGCGTCGGGGACGATCCCGGCGTCTTCGCTGGCCAGCCACTTGCCGGTCCGGCCGATGCCGGTCTGGACCTCGTCCAGGATCAGCAGGGCGCCGGCGGCGCTGGTGGCTTCGCGGGCGGCCCGCAGGTAGCCGGCGGGCAGCGGGCGGACGCCCGCCTCGCCCTGGATCGGTTCGAGGAAGACGGCGGCGGTGGTGCTGTCAATCGCGGCCCGGAGCGCCTCGATGTCGCCGAAGGGGACGTGCACGACGCCGCCGGGCAGCGGCGCGAACGGTGCCCGGTAGGCCTCCTTCGAGGTCAGCGCCAGGGCACCCATGGTGCGGCCGTGGAAGGCTCCGTCGAGGGCGATGATTTTGGTGCGCGGCGCCGCTCCTGAACCGCCGTTGCGCCGGGCCAGCTTGAAGGCCGCCTCGACGGCTTCGGTGCCGGAGTTGGCGAAGAACACCTTTGACCCGGCCGGGGCCTGGCTGAGGTCCAGAAGTTTCTCAGCCAGGGCGACCTGGGTGGGGCTCGTGAAGAAGTTGGAGACGTGGCCCAGGGTGGCCAGCTGGCTGGAGATCACCGAGGTGACGAAGGGGTGGGCGTGGCCCAGTGCGTTCACCGCGATCCCGCCGAGCAGGTCCAGGTATTCCTTGCCGTCGGCGTCCCAGACGAGGCAGCCGGCGCCGCGGACCAGCACGCGCTGCGGGGTGCCGAAGACGCCGAGCAGGGAGGCGGAGTAGCGGGACAGCCACTGCGCGCCGGTGGCGTGGCCGTGCGGCTCCACGATTTCGGTCAGTTCGGGTGACGCTTCAATCTGGCTCATTTGTTTTCCTCATCCGGGACCACCTGCGTGCCGATGCCTGCGGTGGTGAAGGTTTCCAGCAGCATCGAGTGCGGCAGCCGGCCGTCTACGATGTGCGCGCGTTCCACGCCGCCGTCGACGGCCTTGAGGCACGCTTCCATCTTGGGGATCATGCCCGATTCCAGGCCCGGCAGCAGTTCGCGCAGCTCCGAGGCGGTGAGCGAGGAGATCAGCGAGGAGCGGTCCGGCCAGTTGGCGTAGAGGCCTTCGACGTCGGTCAGGATGACGAGCTTGGAGGCGCCGAGGGCTTCGGCGAGGGCGGCGGCGGCGGTGTCCGCGTTGACGTTGAGCACCTGGCCCGTGGTCTGCGCCTGCTTTGCCCCGGGGTCGCCGCCGCCGTCGTCCTCGATTTCGGGGGCAACGGTCGAGATGACCGGGATCCGGCCGGCCGCCACGATGTCCAGGATGCCGTCCGGGTTCACCCCGACGACTTCACCGACCAGGCCCAGGTCCACCTCTTCGCCGTCCACCACGGTGCCGGTGCGTACGGCGCGGAGCAGCCCGCCGTCTTCGCCGGACATCCCGACGGCGTAGGGGCCGTGCGAGTTGATCAGGCCGACCAGTTCGCGGCCCACCTGGCCGGTGAGGACCATGCGGACCACGTCCATGGCCTCCGGGGTGGTGACGCGCAGGCCGCCCTTGAACTCGGATTCGATGCCGAGCCGGCCGAGCATGGCGTTGATCTGCGGGCCGCCGCCGTGGACCACCACGGGGTGGATGCCGACGTGGTGCAGGAAGACGACATCTTCGGCGAAGGCGCGGCGGAGCTCGTCGTTGACCATGGCGTTGCCGCCGTACTTGATCACCATGGTGGTCCCGGCGAAGCGCTGGATCCAGGGCAACGCCTCGATCAGCGTGCCGGCCTTGCTCTGCGCGTCGGACATGGAGGTGGTCTCGCGGGTCTGCGTGTTCATGGGCGTTCGTCCTTCCCTTTGTCCCTCAGTTCGTCCCTTTGGTCATCCCGTTGAGGGGATCAGCTGGAGTAGGCGCTGTTTTCCTCGACGTAGTCGTGGGTGAGGTCGTTGGTCCAGATCGTGGCCTCGGCGGCGCCGGCCTGCAGGTCGATTTCGACCAGGACTTCGCGAGGCTCCAGATCCACCAGGCTGCGGTCCTCGCCGATGCTGCCGTTGCGGCAGATCTGGACGCCGTTCATCGAGACATTCAGCTGGTCCGGTTCGAAGGCCGCGTCGGTGGTGCCAACGGCGGACAGCACGCGGCCCCAGTTCGGGTCCTTGCCGAAAATGGCCGCCTTGAAGAGGTTGGAGCGGGCCACGGCGCGGCTGACCAGCTCGGCGTCCTTTTCGCTCGCGGCGTTGAAAGTGCGGATGGCGATGTCGTGGCTGGCTCCCTCGGCGTCGCCGATCAGTTTGCGGGCCAGTTCCGCGCAGACCTGGGTCAGGCCCTTGCCGAACTCGACGGCGGACGGCACGGAGCCTGAGGCGCCGGAAGCGAGCAGCACCACCGTGTCGTTGGTGGACATGCAGCCGTCAGAGTCCGCCCGGTCGAAGGTGACGCGGGTGGCGTCCCGGAGCACGACGTCGAGCAGTTCGGGCTGGACCTCCGCGTCCGTGGTGAGGACAACCAGCATGGTGGCCAGGCCGGGCGCGAGCATCCCGGCGCCCTTGGCCATGCCGCCGATGGTGAATTCGGTGCCCTGGGCGTCGGCGCCGGTGAAGACCGCCTGCTTGGAGACCGTGTCCGTGGTCATGATCGCGGTGGCTGCCGCCGGGCCGCCGTCGACGGCGAGGCTTGCGGCGGCGGAACCGATCCCGGCCAGGATCTTGTCCATCGGGAGCTGCTCGCCGATCAACCCGGTGGAGCAGACCACAACGTCCGTCGCGGAGACGCCGAGCGCCTCGGCGGTCTTCTCGGCCGTGGTGTGGGTGTTCTGGAAGCCCTGCGGCCCGGTGCAGGCGTTGGCGCCGCCGGAGTTGAGGATGACTGCGTCCACCCGGCCATCCTTGATGACTTCGCGGGACCACTGCACCGGCGCGGCGGCTACCCGGTTGGAGGTGAAGACGGCGGCGGCCGCCTTGGCCGGCCCGTCGTTGACGACGAGGGCGAGGTCCGGGTTGCCGGAGGCCTTGAGGCCGGCAGTGACACCGGCGGCGCGGAATCCCTTGGGTGCGGTGATGCTCACGGTGCGACTCCCTGCAGTTCGAGGCCGGCGTTTTCCGCCAGACCGAGGGCAATGTTCATGGACTGCACGGCGCCGCCGGCGGTCCCCTTGGTGAGGTTGTCGATGGCGCACGTCACGATCACACGGCCGGTGTGCTCGTCGAAGGCCAGCTGCATCACGACATGGTTGGAACCCTGCACCGACTTGGTGGCGGGCCACTGCCCCTCCGGCAGCAGGTGGACGAACGGCTCCTCGTCGTACGCCTCGGCCCAGGCGGTACGCAGTTCCTCGGCGGTGACACCCGGGCGCACCTTGGCGGTGGCGGTGGTGAGGATGCCGCGGCTCATCGGTGCCAGCGTGGGGGTAAAGGAGACCGTGACCGGAGCCCCGAGTGCGTTGGACAGCCCCTGTTCGATCTCCGGGGTGTGCCGGTGTCCGCCGCCGACGCCGTAGGGACTCATCGAGCCCATCACCTCGGCGCCGATCAGGTTCACCTTCGCGGCCTTGCCGGCCCCGGAGGTGCCGGACGCGGAAACGATCACGACGTCGTCCGCCTCCAGCAGCTGGTTGCTGAACCCCGGCGTGAGGGCCAGCAGGGCCGACGTCGGGTAGCAGCCGGGCACGGCGATCCGGGTTGCGCCGCGCAACGCTTCACGCTGGCCCGGCAGCTCCGGCAGGCCGTACGGCCAGGTGCCGGCATGCGGCGAGCCGTAGAACTTCTCCCAGGCCGCCGGGTCTTCGAGCCTGTGGTCCGCCCCAGCGTCGATGACCAAGGTGCCGGTGGGCAGCTGCGCCGCGATCTCCGCGGACGCCCCGTGCGGCAGCGCCAGGAATACGACGTCGTGCCCGGCCAGGTTATCCACGGTGGTGTCTTCGAGGATCCGGTCCGCCAGGCCATGGAGATGCGGCTGCAATTCCCCTAGTCTGGAACCGGCGTTGCTGTGCGCGGTGATGGCGCCGATGGTGACGTCGGGATGGGCGGCCAGGAGACGGAGCACCTCGCCGCCGGCGTAGCCGCTGGCACCGGAGACGGCAACAGAAATAGTCATAGCCACGAGTATACAGCAAGACTATGCATAGAACCCGATATTTATGCATGCACTGGGCCGCGTCCGCTCCACATCGTCCCGGAGGGAACCCTCGGCGTATGCTGGGTTGAGGGTGATCCAGACCGTGCCGCTGCAAATGCCAGCCGCAACGTTGCCCGTAAACAGTTACGAGGCATGCGTTTCATGACCCCGACCACCACACTTTCCCCCGCCACGCCGCCGCGCCCGCAGGCGCGGGTCCGGCAGCCCAACGCCGTCGTCCTGAGCTATTCGGAACTGCTGAAGAGCGTCAAGGCCGCAGGCCTCCTGGAACGCAGGGTGGGCTTCTACGTCACCTTGTTTTCCGTCCTGCTCCTGCTGATGACGGCCACCTGGTTCGGTTTCGCCCTGATCGGTGATAGCTGGTTCCAGCTCCTGATCGCGGCCGCCCTGGGCATCCTCTGCACGCAGCTAAGCTTCCTGGCCCACGAGGCCGGACACCGCCAGATCTTCGCCTCCCGCCGCGCCAACGACTGGGCCGCAAGGCTCCTCGCCACTTCCGTGGCCGGCATGAGCTACTCCTGGTGGGAGCAGAAGCACGGCGCCCACCACAACCACCCGAACGTCATTTCGAAGGATCCCGACATCGCGCCCGGGCCCATCGCCTTCCACACCGAGGCGGTTGCCGACCGGCAGGGCCGGTTCGCCCTCCTCACCCGCAAGCAGGGCTGGTTCTTCTTTCCGCTGCTGTTCCTGGTGGGCCTCGGCCTGCAAATCGATTCCGTCAAGTTCGTGTTCCGCCGCGCCAAAGTCACGCATCGCTGGGTTGAACTTCCCATCCTGCTGGCGCGCCTGAGCGTGCTGCCGGTCCTCACCTTCACGTTCCTGCCGTGGGGCATGGCGCTGGCGTTCATCGGCGTGCAGTTGGCCGTCTTCGGTTTCTACATGGGCGCCTCGTTCGCGCCGAACCACAAGGGCATGCCGGTGCTGCCCGCGGACAGCCGGGTGGACTTCTTCAGCCGCCAGGTCCTGACCTCGCGCAACATCTCCGGCGGCCGCTTCATGGACATCCTGCTCGGCGGCCTCAACCGCCAGGCCGAGCACCATCTCTTCCCGGACATGGCGCGCCCGCAGCTGGACAAGGCAGCGGTGATCGTGCGCGAATTCTGCGCCAAGCACCAGGTCCCCTACACCGAGACCACGCTGCTGCAGTCCTACGGCATCATCGTCCGCTACCTCAACGACGTCGGCCTGGCCGCGGGCCGCCACTTCGAATGCCCCATGGCCACCGTTACCCGCCGTTACTAGCATCACGCCAGGCAACGCTGCGCCGGGCGCCTGGGTGTCCCTAGGATGGTCTTAGGGTCCGGGCCAGGGAATGTTCCTCCCCGGAGTGGAGACATTTCAGCAAGGAGACCCATGACACACGCAATCGTCGCCCGGCAGTCCGGCGGCCCCGAGGTCCTCGAAGTCGCGGAAGTCGACCGACCCGTCCCGGGCCCGGGCCAGCTGCTGGTCAAGGTCGCCGCGGTGGGCGTGAACTTCATTGACACGTACAAGCGCAGCGGCGTCTACAAGGTCGCATACCCCTTCACCCCGGGCTCCGAGGCCTCCGGAACCGTGGAGGAGCTCGGCGAGGGGGTGACCGGGTTCTCCGCCGGGGACCGGGTGGCCACCGCCGAGGGTGTCAGCTGCTACGCCGGGTACGCCCTCGTGGACGCGGACAAGGCGCTGCCGGTACCCGACGGCGTCGACGACTTCACCGCGGCCGCGCTCCCCCTGCAGGGCATCACCGCGCACTACCTCATCAACTCCTCCTTCAAGGTGGAACCGGGCCACACCGTGCTGCTGCACGCCGGCGCCGGCGGCGTCGGCCTGCTCCTGATCCAGCTGCTCAAGGCCAGGGGCGCGCACGTCATCACCACCGTCTCCACCGATGAGAAGGAGGCTTTGGCCCGCGGAGCCGGCGCTGACCACGTGCTGCGCTACGACGGCTTCGCCGCCAAGGTGCGCGAGCTGACCGACGGCGCCGGTGCCCACGTGGTGTACGACGGCGTCGGGAAGGACACCTTCGACGAATCCCTGGCCGCGCTGCGGATCCGCGGCACCCTGGTCCTGTTCGGCGCCGCCTCCGGCCCGGTTCCGCCGTTCGACCCGCAGCGGCTCAACGCCGGCGGCTCGCTCTACCTGACCCGGCCCACCATCACCCATTTCCTCCGCGACGCGCAGGAACGCCGCTGGCGCTCCGGCGAGCTGTTCGCCGCCGTGGCGGACGGCAGCCTCAAGGTCCGGATCGGTGCCCGCTACGACCTCGCCGACGCCGCGTCGGCGCACACGGACCTGGAGCAGCGGCGCACCACCGGCAAGGTCATCCTGGTTCCCTGATCGTGCCCTGTAGCGTCGCCGAAATCTCCCGTTCATCTGCTGCGAGGAGAATCACCCTGTGATCGAGCAGCAACCGCCGGCCGGCAGCGGAACCCCGGCCGATCCCGCCGCCCCGGCCGGCCCCGTGTATCAACCGCAGCTCCCGGGCGCCTTCGCGGCCCCGCCGGAGCGGACCCTGATCGATGTCCTGCAGGACACCGCCGGCCGCTTCCCGGACGCCTCCGCGCTCGACGACGGCCACCGGTCGCTCAGCTATGCCCAGCTGATGGACGAGGTCCGCGCCGCCGCCAAGAAGCTGCACCTGGCCGGACTCGGCGCGGGAGACAAGATCGGCATCCGGATCCCGTCGGGTACCAACGAGCTCTACGTCTCGATCCTGGCGGTGCTGCTGGTGGGGGCCGCCTACGTCCCGGTGGACGCCGACGACCCCGACGAGCGCGCCAAGCTGGTGTTCAGCGAGGCCCGGGTTTCCGGCATCCTGCGCGCCGGCGGCACGATCGTCACGGACGCCGCCCATCCCCGGCCCTTCCCGGCCGCCCGGCAGCCGGTCCCCGGCGACGACGCCTGGGTCATCTTCACCTCCGGTTCGACCGGCACGCCCAAGGGCGTCGCGGTGCGGCACAGCTCGGCCGCCGCCTTCGTCGACGCCGAGGCGCGGATCTTCCTCCAAGCCGAGCCGATCGGACCCCAGGACCGGGTGCTGGCCGGGCTCTCGGTGGCCTTCGATGCGTCCTGCGAAGAGATGTGGCTCGCGTGGCGGCACGGCGCCTGCCTGGTTCCGGCGCCCCGCGCCCTGGTCCGCACCGGCATGGACCTGGGCCCCTGGCTCATCAACCACGGCATCACCGTCGTCTCCACGGTGCCCACGCTCGCGGCGCTGTGGCCCGTCGAAGCCCTGGAAAGCGTCCGCCTGCTGATCTTCGGCGGAGAGGCCTGCCCGCCCGAACTCGCGGACCGGCTGGCTGTGGACGGACGCGAGGTGTGGAACACCTACGGACCCACCGAAGCCACCGTCGTCGCCTGCGCGGCGCCGCTCGGCGGCCCGGGTCCCGTCCGGATCGGCCTGCCGCTGGACGGCTGGGACCTCGCCGTCGTCGGCTCCGACGGGGTGCCGGTCGCGGAGGGCGGGATCGGGGAACTGATCATCGGCGGCGTCGGGCTGGCCCGGTATCTCGACCCGGCCAAAGACGCCGAGAAGTACGCTCCCTTGCCGGCCCTGGGCTGGTCCCGGGCCTACCGTTCCGGGGACCTGGTCCGCTACGAGCAGGAAGGCCTGCTGTTCATCGGCCGCGCCGACGAACAGGTCAAACTGGGCGGCCGC
The DNA here is from genome assembly GCA_026393275.1 of Arthrobacter sp. Taxonomy (GTDB): domain Bacteria; phylum Actinomycetota; class Actinomycetes; order Actinomycetales; family Micrococcaceae; genus Arthrobacter. The sequence continues at coordinate 19,719 of JAPLAM010000089.1, read as the reverse complement.
CGGATCGAGCTCGGCGAAGTCGACTCAGCGCTCCAGGCGCTGCCCGACGTCGCCGGCGCCGCGGCGGCGGTGCGGACGACGGCGGCCGGGAACCAGGTGCTGGTCGGCTACCTCTCGCCGGTCGAAGGTCGGGAGCTGGATCTGGCAGCCGCGCGGCAACTGCTCGGCACCAGCCTGCCCGCCCCGCTGATTCCGATGCTCACCGTCGTGGACGCCCTGCCGACAAAGACCAGCGGCAAGGTGGACCGGCACGCGCTGCCATGGCCGCTGGCCGGCGCGGGCGCCGCCGACGCGGCCGCGGCGCCGCTGAACCTGCCCGATGACGCCGCCTGGATCGTCGAGCAATGGGCCGCGGTGCTGGGCGGGACCGTGGCGGACCTCGACGCCGACTTCTTCGCCTTCGGCGGCGGCTCGCTGGCCGCAGCCCAGCTCGTCTCCGCCCTGCGCGTCCGCTACCCCACGATCACGGTCGCCGACATCTACGCCACGCCCCGGGTCGGGGCCCTCATCGACACGGCACGCCAGTCCCTCCCGGAGGGCGGCGCCCCTCCGGCCCGCGAGCGTTCTGTGCGTCCCACGTCCCGCCGCGCCCAATGGGTGCAGACGCTGCTGGGCATTCCGCTACACATCCTCGTGGGGATGCGCTGGCTCACCTACCTGATGGTGGCAAACAACCTGCTGGCGTCCCTCGCCGGTTTCACGAAAGCTCCCACGCTGTCCTGGTGGTGGGTGGCGGCATCGTGGCTGGTATTCGTCAGCCCCGCCGGGAGGATGGCGATCTCGGTGGCCGCGGCCCGCCTGCTGCTGCGCGGCGTGACCCCCGGAAGCTACCCGCGCTCCGGCCGCGTGCACCTGCGCCTGTGGCTGGCCGAACAAATCCAGGACCTCGCCGGCGCCATCAGCCTCGCCAGCGCCCCGTGGGTGCCGTACTACGCCCGGGCACTCGGCGCCAAGATCGGCACGAACGTACAGCTGCACTCGCTGCCGCCCGTGACGGGACTGCTGTCCCTCGGAACCGGCTGCAACATCGAGCCCGAGGTCGATCTCTCCGGCTGGTGGATTGACGGCGACTCGGTGCATATCGGCGCCATCCACATCGGCGCCGAGGCCGTTGTCGGTGCCCGCAGCACGCTCATGCCCGGCGCCAGCATCGGCGCCGGCGCCCAGGTGGAGCCGGGCTCCGCCGTCCTCGGCCGGGTCAAGTCCGGCCACCTGGTGGCCGGGTCCCCGGCCGAACGCCGCGGCAAGGCCAAACAGGGCTGGCCGGCCCCTCCGCCGGAGCACCATCTGATCGGCCGGCTGTGGTTCGCCGGCTTCGCCTCCGCCTCCGCCGTCCTGGCCCTGATCCCCTACCTGTCCGCCGCGGCGGCGGCCCTGGTGATGTTCCGCTTCATCCAGGGCCGCGAATCGCTGCTCGCCGCCCTGCCGCAGCTCGCCCTCTCGCTCCCGCTGGCCGCGCTCGTATGGTTCGGCGCGAACCTGCTGCTGGTCCTCGCCGTCACACGCCTCCTCGGCGTCGGGCTGCGCACGGGCTACTACCGGGTGCGGAGCCGGATCGGCTGGCAGGTCTGGGCGACGGAGCGGGTCCTCGACCTAGCCCGCGACCTGCTCTTTCCGGTCTACGCGAGCCTCTTCACGCCCGTCTGGCTGCGCCTGCTCGGGGCCAGGATCGGCCGGAACGTGGAAGCCTCCACCGTGCTGCTGATCCCGAAGATGACGACCGTGGGCGAGGGCGCCTTCCTGGCCGATGACACCCTGATCGCGTCCTACGAACTCGGTGGCGGGTGGATGAAGATCGCGCCGGCCAAGGTGGGCAAACGCTCCTTCCTGGGCAACTCCGGCATGACCGCCGCGGGCCGCAACGTGCCCAAGAATTCCCTCGTGGCGGTGCTCTCCGCCACCCCTGCCAAGGCCAAAGCCGGGACCTCCTGGCTGGGCAGCCCGCCGGTCCGGCTCCGGCGGACCGCCGTCGCGTCCGATGACACCCGCACTTTCCAGCCACCCCTGCGGCTCCGGCTGGCCCGTACCCTGTGGGAGCTCTGCCGCTTCGCCCCGGTGGTGCTCACGGTCGCCGTCGCCGCGGGCGTCCTCGTGGCCTTGGACTGGCTCGCCGGCACCTTCAACTACGCCGTGGCGGCCCTCCTGGGCGGCGTCGTGGTCCTGCTGGCCGGCGCGGTCGCCGCCGGCAGCGCCGTCGTCGCCAAGTGGCTCCTGGTGGGACGCATCCGGCCCGGCGAGCACCCGCTGTGGAGCTCCTTCATCTGGCGGAACGAAGTGGTGGACACCTTCATCGAGATGGTCAGTGCACCCTGGTTCGCGCGTGCGGCCTCCGGCACTCCGGCGCTCGTGTGGTGGCTGCGCGCCCTCGGCGCCAAGATTGGCGCCGGCACGTGGTGCGAAAGCTACTGGCTGCCGGAGGCGGACCTCGTCAGCCTGGGCCGCAGCGCGACGGTCAACCGCGGTTGCGTGGTCCAAACCCATCTCTTCCACGACCGGGTCATGAGCATCGACACTGTTACGCTCGAAGACGGGTCCACGATGGGCCCCCACGGGGTTATCCTGCCGCGCGCCCGGATCGGCAACGGCGGGACAGTGGGACCGGCGTCTCTGGTCATGAGGGGTGAAACGGTGCCGGCCGCCACGTACTGGATGGGAAATCCGGTCAGGCCGTGGGGCGGACCCGACGTCCCGGCGCCCAAGCCAAAGTAACCGCACGACCCTGCACGATCTGGAAGGCACCCCCACGCTAACCGCAATCACCGAAGGCCGTCTCATGAGTCAAACCGCATCAGCCGAGGAATTTTCCGCTGGAGTGCCCGCTGGGTTGCCCGCAGAAAGGCCGGTGGCCGCCCCGGATCCCTACATGCCCGGCCACGGCACCGACGTCTACCGCGTCACGCGCTATGAACTGGAGCTCGATTACCGGATCAACAGCAACCACCTCAGCGGCCGGGCAACGCTGCACGCGGTCACCCGACGCCAGAGCTCCGCCATTGTCCTTGACCTGACCGGGCTGCGGGCCGTCAAGGTGCTGATGCCCGGTCAGAAGGTGCGCAAGTTCACCCAGCGGGCCGAGCAGTTGATCGTGGTGCCGGACACGGCGTTGCTGCCAGGGGACGAGTTCACCCTGGACATCCGCTACGACGGCAACCCGGCACCCCGCCGCGGACTGTGGGGCGAGGTTGGTTGGGAGGAACTCAGCGACGGCGTCCTGGTCGCCGGGCAACCCAACGGCGCGGCGTCGTGGTTCCCCTGCAATGACCACCCGCGGGACAAAGCCAGCTACCGCATTTCAATCACCACCGACGCCAATTACCGGGCCGTCTGCAACGGCGTCCTGGTCTCGCACCAGGCCCGGTCCAGCCGCGAAACCTGGGTCTACGAGCAAGCCGAGCCGATGGCCAGCTACCTCGCCACGGTCCAGATCGGCCGGTACGAGCTGCTGCAGCTCAACCCGGGCCGGGCCGCCGGCGACGTCGCCCAGGCCGCAGCGGTGCCGGTCGAGCTGGCCGCCGAGGCCCGCGCCGGGCTCGCCCGCCAGCCACAGATGATGCGCACCTTCACCAGCTGCTTCGGCCCGTATCCCTTCCCCGGCTACACCGTGGTGGTGACCGAAGACGCCCTGGAAATCCCGTTGGAAGCCCAGTCCCTGTCCATATTCGGCCGCAACCACCTGGCGACCGACTGGGAATCGCAGAGGCTGATCGCCCACGAACTGTCCCACCAGTGGTTCGGAAATTCGCTGACGGCAGCCTCGTGGAAGGACATCTGGCTGCACGAAGGCTTCGCCTGTTACGCGGAGTGGATCTGGTCCGAGGAGGCCGGGGTGATGTCCGTGGCCGACCGGGCCAAGGCGGCCTGGCGGAAGCTCAACCAGAAGGACCAGGACCTCCTGGTCGGCGACCCGGGGCCCGAACTAATGTTTGACGACCGCATCTACAAGCGCGGCGCCCTCGCCCTGCACGCGGTACGCCTCCGTTGCGGCGATCTGGCCTTCTTCGCGCTCCTGCACGACTGGACCGGCAGCCACCGGCACGGCTCGGTCAGCACCGAGGATTTCATTCTGGCCGCGGACCTGGCCACCGGGATGGACGCCGAGACCGTGCTGCATCCCTGGCTGTATGAAGAGGCCCTGCCGCCCCTGCCGGCCGGCTGATCCCCCGGTTGACCCCCGGCCACCCGCTGTTCCTTGAGCCGTTAGTCCCGGTCCGGGAGCCCGGACAGGGCGACGGCGGCGGCGAATCGTGCGGGCAGTCCGGATTCGGCGGCCGGCAGGTCCCGGATCGCGGGGTTGTCCAGTACGTCCACGGTGTCAGGCGCGACCCTGAGCCCGGTCCCACGCAGCTTGAGCCACGCCTCCTTGCGGGCCCAGAGCCGGGCCCGTCCGGTCACTAGCTCCGCCGCGGCTAAGCCGCGCAGGCTCTCACGTTCCGCCGGACCCAGCGCTACCTCGTCGAAGCCGTCAAAATCCGTGCCCGCCGGGTCCTGCACATCGACGCCGAGGCGCTGCCCGGGGGCAGGGTCCCGCACGGCCGCCATCAGGACCCAGCCCGCACTGCGGGAGAGACTCAGCAGCACCGGCGCCGGCGCACCGCCGAGCGTGTAGCCGGGCCGGCCGTGCGAGACTCCGGGGCCGCACTGCGGGCAGTCGTAGGCGGCCGTGAGCTCCGACGGCGGTACGTCCAGCAGTTCCGCGGCGAACCGCCGTTGGGCCACGCGGCCGGTCAGGAATGCCGCCCGCGGAAGTGGTTCCATTCCCCGGGCACGCGCGAGCTCGACGTCGTCCAGCAGTCCGCGGGCGGAGTCCAGCAGTTTGCCGACGGCGGCAGCGGGTCCGCCGGGGACGCGGAAGGGCGGGACGGCCCGCACAATCAGCTGCGATGCCATGGTCCCGCCCTTCCGGAGTTTCCCTATTTAGCGCTGTACGGCGCCGAAACGCTCGTGGGCGGCGGCGACCGCGCTGTCGCGGGCGGCCGAGGCTTCGTCAGCGGTCAAGGTGCGGTCGTCGGCGCGGAAGCGCAGGTTGAACGCGAGCGACTTCTTGCCTTCCTCGATGCCCTTGCCCGCATACACATCGAACAGGGACACCTCCTCGAGCAGCTCCCCCGCACCGCCGCGCAGGGCAGCCAGTACCTCATCCGCGGCGACGTCGGCGGCCACCACCAGGGCCACGTCCTGGGTGGCGACGGGGTAGCTGGAGATGTGCCGGGCGACGATCACGTCGGCGGCGGCGTCGAACAGGGCGTCGACGTTCAGTTCCAGCGCCACCGAGCGGGCCGGCATGTCATGCGCCGCGAGCAGCTTCGGGTGCAGTTCGCCGGCATAGCCCACCACTTCACCGCTGCGCAGCGCCAGCTGTGCAGCCCGTCCCGGATGGAAGGCCTGGTGCTGGCCCTGGCCGACCACCAGTTCGACGCCGAGGACGTCGCCGGCGAGCCGGGCGATGTCCAGGGCGTCGGCCCAGTCCCAGGCGCGCGGCGTGTGTGCCGGTGCCGCCGGGGAATCGTGGCCGGTCAGCACGGCGGCGAGGTACAGCGGCTGCTCCGGGACGCCGTCGTACAGGGCGTCCAGCACGTCCTCGGACGGCTTGGCGCCCAGCGGCGGGATGGTGGAGGTGCCCAGTGTGGCCCCGGGCAGGAAGACCAGCCCGGTTTCGAAGAGCGCGAGGTCGCGGAAGCCGCGGGAGTGGTTGCGCTTGGCGACCTCGATCAGGCCCGGCAGGATGGAGGTCCGCAGGTAGCCGTGCTCTTCGCTGATCGGGTTGGCCAGTTTGAGTGCCTTCCGCTCCGTGCCGGCCGCGGGGACACCGAAGGTGTCGTTGGCGGCTTTGGAGACGAACGGGTACGCGAGGACCTCGGTGAGGCCGGCGTCGGCGAGGGCCTGGACCAGCCGGCGGCGCTGCTGCTGCACCCGGGTCAGTCCGCGGCCCGGGGGCGCCACGGGCAGGGTCGCGGGGATCTTGTCGTAGCCGACCAGCCGGGCGATCTCCTCGGAGAGGTCTTCCTTGGTTTCCAGGTCGGTGCGCCAGCTCGGCGCCGTCACGCTGTAGCCGCCGTCGGTCGTTTCGACGACGGCGCCGAGGTCCTTCAGCGATGTGAGGATCTGGTCCTCGGTGAAGTCGATGCCGATGCGTTCCGCGGCGAAGGCTGCGGGCAGCTCGACGGCGACGGCGTCCGGCGCGGTGCCGACGTCGGTGCCCTCGGCGGCGGCGGTGCCGCCGGCGAGCTCCACCAGCAGGTCGACGGCGCGTTGGGCGGCCACGTGGGCGACGTGCCAGTCAACCCCGCGTTCGAAGCGCTTGGACGCCTCGGACGGGAGCTTGTGGCGGCGGCGCGAGCGGGCGATCGAGACTTCCTCGAAGTGCGCCGCCTCGATCAGGATGGTCGACGTCGCGTCGCTGACCTCGGTGGCGGCGCCGCCCATCACGCCGGCGACGCCGATCGGGCCGGAGCCGTCCGTGATCAGGAGGTCCTCGACGTCGAGCGTCCGTTCCTTGCCGTCCAGGGTCTTGAGCTTTTCGCCGGTGACGGCGCGGCGGACCACGATTTCGCCGGAGAGCTTGTCCTGGTCGTAGAAGTGCAGCGGCTGGCCCAGTTCCAGCATGACGTAGTTGGAGATATCGACCGGCAGCGAGATGGACCGGATGCCGGCGAGCCGGAGCCGGGAGCTCATCCACGGCGGCGTCGGCCGGGTGGCGTCGATGCCGCGGACGGTGCGGGCCACGAAGCGGTCGCAGCCGGCCTTGCCATAGATCGGCGCGTCGTCGTTGAGCTTCACGCCGTAGCCGCCCGACAGTTCCGCGGGCGCCTGCACTCGGGACGCCGGATCGGTGAAGGTCGTGCCGGTGGCGTGGGCGTATTCCCGGGCCACGCCGCGGATGGAGAACGCATAGCCGCGGTCCGGCGTGACGTTGATTTCCGCGGCCTGGTCGTAGAGGTCCAGCAGTTCCATGGCGTCGGTGCCGATTTCCGGGTCCAGACCGATCCTTGAGAGCACCAGGATGCCGTCGTGGTCCTCGCCGATGCCAAGCTCACGGACGGAGGCGATCATGCCGGCGGAGAGGTGGCCGTAGGTCTTGCGGGCGGAGATCCGGAAGTCGCCGGGCAGCACGGCCCCGGGCAGGGTGACCACCACCTTGTCGCCTTCCACGAAGTTGTGCGCGCCGCAAATGATGCCCTGCACGCCGGAGGGATCGATGCCGTCACCGGTCAGCGTCTGCTGCTGGCCTTCGGGGACCACGCGGACCTGGCACCAGTTGATGGTCTTGCCGTTGGACTGCGGTTCCTTGACCAGGCTCAGCACCTGGCCCACCACGACGGGGCCCTGGAGCGCGTCGGCGGGGCGGTGGACCGCTTCCTCTTCAAAGCCGACCTTGACCAGTTCGGCCATCACATCTTCGGCCGTCGCTCCGGCCGGTACCGCTGCGAATTCACGCAGCCAGGAAAGTGGGATACGCATGGTTAGATCTCCATCCCGAAGTGCTCGCTGAAACGTACATCGCCTTCGATCATGTCGCGCATGTCGCCGACCTCATTGCGGAACATGAGGGTGCGTTCAATGCCCATGCCGAAGGCAAAACCTGAATAGACGTCCGGATCGATGCCGGCCGCGCGCAGCACGTTGGGGTTGACCATGCCGCAGCCGCCCCATTCGATCCAGCGCGGACCGCCCTTGGCGCCCGGGTGCCAGATGTCCAGCTCCGCGGACGGCTCGGTGAACGGAAAGTAGTTCGGGCGCAGCCGGATCTGGGCCTCGTCACCGAACATCTGCCGGGCGAAGTGCTCCAGGGTGCCGCGCAGGTCCGCCATGGACAGGCGCTTGTCGATCGCGAGGCCCTCGAACTGGTGGAAGACCGGGGTGTGCGTGGCATCGAGTTCGTCCGTGCGGAAGACCTTGCCCGGGCACAGCACGTAGATCGGCACTTCGCGTTCCAGCATGGAGCGGACCTGCACCGGTGAGGTGTGGGTGCGCATCAGCAGGTGAGCCTCGGGCGGCTCCACGAAGAAGGTGTCCTGCATTTCGCGGGCCGGGTGGTCCGGCTTGAAGTTCAACGCATCGAAGTTGAACCACTCCGACTCGACCTCGGGGCCCTCGGCGATTTCCCAGCCCATGCCGACGAAGATGTCCGCGACGCGGTCCTGCAGGGTGGACAGCGGGTGCCGCGCACCCGCCCGACGGCGGCGCGGGGCGGCGGTCACGTCGACGGTTTCCTCGACCAGGATGCGGGCGTCGTTCTCCGCTTCGAGTTCGACCGTGCGGTCCGCGAGCGCCTTGTTGACACGTCCGCGTGAGGCGCCCATCAGCTTGCCGGCGGCGGCCTTCTGGTCCTTGGGGAGGCCGCCGATTTCGCGGTTGGCCAGGCTCAGCGCGGATTTTTCCCCGGCGTGGGCGAGCCGCACGGCCTTGAGTTCATCGAGCGTCGAGGCGGCGGCAATGGCGGCGACGGCCTGGTCTACGGCGGCGGTTATGGCGGCTTCATCCAGAGGGTTCGGGACGGCGGCGCCCGGCAAAGTTTCAGTCATCTACTGTTCTTAGCTACGAGTCGGTTCATGCCGACGGCGGAGGCACCGCGGGCTAAGTCCGCCGGCGCACCTGTCATCGACAAAGGGCAAGGACAAAGGTCAGGGCTCACCGGAAGTTCCCGGCGGGCGCTCCCGTCCAGTCTAGTTGAACGTCCCCGGCGGCCCGAACGTGACGGGCACGGCCCAGATGGACAAACAACCCGCCCGTCCGTGGCTGCCCCGCTACCATGGCCTCATGACGTCCGGACAGCGGCTGCGGCAGCTTGCCAACCTGTTGAACGCATCAACCCCGCTGGGGCTGCTGCTGGCCGTCTGCGCCCGGACCACGGTCCGTCGCGGCCCCCGCGGCCTGCTGCTGGCCACCGGTTACCGCTGGCGCCTGCCTTTCGCCGCGGCGTTCACCGTGGGCAACGTGGTGCTGTTCCGGGCGGGGCCGGCGGAGGCCCTGGCCAACCCGGTGCTGCTGGGCCACGAGGAAGGCCACAGCACTCAGTACGCCTGGTGCCTGGGTGTGCCGTTCCTTCCGCTGTATTTCCTGGCGGCCGCCTGGTCTCTGTGGCGGACGGGCAACCCCGGATCGGCGAATTTCTTTGAGCGGCGGGCCGGGCTCCAGGCCGGCGGCTACCCGCCCGCCCTTCGCGGGAATCCTTCCAACGACGATTCCAAGAACAATCTCGAGACCCCTGCCGGCAGGGTCGAGCGGAACGAGGCATGACATGACGGAAACCCCCCGATCCATCTCGGTCACCGGATCCGGGACCGCGGAAGCCGCGCCGGACCTGCTGATGCTCTCCATCGGCGTCGAATGCCGGCGCGCCGGGGTGGACGCGGCCTACGGGGACGCCGCCCGTGCCTCGTCCGCGATCACGGCAGTCCTCCGGGACCACGGCGTCGCGAATCCGGACATCACCAACTCGGGCCTGAACCTACGGGCCGAGGTCAGCTGGCAGGAAGGCCGCGGGCAACTGATCTCCGGCTATCTGGCCTCCAGCATGCTCACCGTGCGGCTCCGCGACCTGGCCGCGGCCTCCGGACTCATTGCCGCCGCGGTGGCGGCCGGCGGAGACGACGTGCGCCTCAACGGGCTGGAGTTCGGCTTTGCGGATCCCGCCGCGGTCCACGCACGCGCCCGGGAGGCGGCGTGGAACGACGCCCGCACGGCCGCCGAACACTATGCCTCGCTGGCCGGCGCCCGGCTGGGCGGCGCCGTCTCAGTGACCCAGCAGTCCGGCATGGCCCAGCCGATTCCACTGGCCGCGATGCAGCGCGCCGTGGCGTCGGAGCCGCTGACCGTCGAAGCGGGCGGCGCCAGCGCCACAGCGGCCGTCGCTGTCGTCTGGGAACTCCTCGACTAAGTTGCTGGACCCGAGGGGCTGCGTCAGTGCGTGGCGCCGGCGGCCAGCTTGAGGTCCGCCGTCGTCGCCAGCGCGGTCCGGACGACGACGGCGAGCGCCTGCGTCATCTGGTCCAGCGGCAGCGAGGCAACACCGCTTCCCGGGCGGACCTGGTCCGGCCCGAACGGGACATGGACGAAGCCGCCGCGCACGCCGGGGCTCTGCCGCAAGGCGTGCATCAGGCCGTAGAAGACATGGTTGCAGACGTACGTCCCGGCCGTCTGGGATACCTCGGCGGGAATGCCGGCCGCGAGCAGCGCGCCGAGCGCCGCTTTCACCGGCAGGGTGCTGAAGTAGGCCGCCGGGCCGCCCGGGACCACCGGCTCGTCGACCGGCGCGTTGCCCGCGTTGTCCGGGATCCGCGCGTCGTCGCAGTTAATCGCGATCCGTTCCAGCGAGATGCGCTCCCTGCCGCCGGCCTGCCCCGCGCAGACCACGAGCTCCGGGCGGTGCTTCTCGAGGGCGGCTGCCAGCACCGTCAGCGCGTCTCCAAAGACGCAGGGAAGCTCGACGGCGCTGACGTCGTGGCCGTCGGCGCGCAGCAGCGCCGCCGCCCGCCGGGCCGCGGCCCAGGACGGATTCGTGGTTTCGCCGCCAAACGGTTCGAAGCCGGTGAGGAGAATCATGGGCCCAGCCTAACAACGCTTAGTCCGCGCAGGGCTGTCCTCCGGGGACCATGGTCCTTGACTTAAGATCGAACATATATTCGAATGTATCCATGAGATGGGACGCGCAAGCACTCCGGCCAAGCGAACCGACCGGCGCAGCTGGGGTTGCCGGTGAACCCGCCGGAGCGGCGCCGGGTCCGGCCGCCCTGCTGCCGCTGGCCGGACTGGTGCGCTCCGTCTCCACCCCGGAGTTTGCCGGGGTCACCTTCCATGAGGTCACCGCCAAATCGGTGCTCAACAAGGTGGCCGCCGGTTCCCGCATGCCGTTCGAGTGGACAGTCAACCCCTACCGCGGCTGCAGCCACGCCTGCGTCTACTGCTTCGCCCGCAAGTCGCACACCTACCTGGACTTCGACGCCGGCCTGGACTTCGACAGCCAGGTGGTGGTCAAGATTAACGCCGCCGAGGTACTGCGCAAGGAGCTGGCCAAGCCTTCCTGGCAGCGCCGGCACGTCGCCCTGGGCACCAACACGGACCCTTACCAACGTGCCGAGGGCCGGTACCAACTGATGCCCGGCATTATCGGCGCCCTGGCCGACTCCGGCACTCCCCTGTCCATCCTGACCAAGGGCACGCTGCTTGCCCGGGACATCCCGCTGCTCAAGCACGCGGCTGCCCAGGTCCCCGTGGGCGTGGGGATCTCGCTGGCCATGACGGACGAGCGGCTCTCCGAGGCAGTGGAACCGGGAACCCCGGGCCCGCGCGCACGGCTCAAGCTGGTCTCCCGGCTGCGTGAGGCCGGGCTTCCCTGCGGCGTGATGGCGATGCCCATCCTGCCGTGGCTCTCGGACTCCGACGAAGCGTTGGATTCGCTCTTCGGCTCACTCGCGGCTGCCGGCGCCACCGGCGTCACGGCCGGAGCGCTCTACCTCAAACCGGGCACCCGGGAATGGTTCATGCAGTGGATCGCCAAGGAGCACCCGCAACTCGCCGGCAAATACCGGCGCCTGTACGGCAGCGGCTCCTACGCTTCCAAGGAATACCGGGCCTGGCTCGCGGGCCGGATCCGGTACTTCAAGTCCCGGCACGGCTTCCTCGGCTCGGCCGGGTTCAGCCACCGGGACCTTAACGACGATCCCCGCGACGAGGAGGCACAGTACCCGGCGGGCAGCATCCCCGAACCGGCGGCGCACGGAGCGTTCGCGGACCGGGCCGCAGCCGGTGCCGGGGCCGCGGCAGCCCAGCCCACGCTGTTCTGACCGGCCGTGCCTGACGGAGTCGGGCACGGCCGGTCGCACGGCCGCCGCGCCCCACGACCCTGCACTACAGGATCTTGACCGCGCCGAGGACCTTGGAAAGGGAATCCTTCGCGTCGCCGAACAGGAGGGTGGTCCTGGGGTCATGCAGGAGGTCATTTTCGATGCCGGCGAATCCCGGGCGCATCGAGCGCTTCAGGAAGACCACCTGCTGGGCCTGGACCACCTCCAGGATCGGCATCCCGTAAATCGGCGACCCAGGCGAGGACTTCGCGGCCGGATTGACGACGTCGTTCGCGCCCACTACCAGGGCGACGTCCGTGCTGGCGAACTCCGGGTTGACCTCGTCGAGTTCCCGCAGCAACTCGTAGGGCACGTTCGCCTCCGCCAGCAGCACGTTCATGTGCCCCGGCATCCGGCCGGCGACGGGGTGGATGGCGAAGACGACGTCGACTCCCCTGGCGGTGAGGGCGGTGGCGAGCTCGGCCACGGTGTGCTGGCCCTGCGCCACGGCGAGGCCGTAGCCCGGCACGATCACCACACGCTGGGCGTAGCCGAGCTGGACGGCAACGTCCTCCGCCGAGGCGGAGCGCACGGGCCGGTCGCTGAGCGTGGTGGAGCCTGCGGTGGATCCGCCCCGGAAGGCGCCGAACATGATGCCGGCCACGCCGCGCCCCATGGCGGAGGCCATCACCTTGGTCAGGATGGTGCCGCTCGCGCCCACCAGTGTGCCGGCGACGAGCAGCAGCACATTGCCCAGCACGATCCCGGACGCGGCGACGGCGAGGCCCGTGAAGGCATTCAGCAGCGAGATTACGATCGGCACGTCGGCGCCGCCGACCGGGAGCACCAGCAGCAGCCCCGCGGCCAGGCCCAGGACCAGCAGTCCGCCGGCCCAGCCGGGCGAACCGGTCAGCACGACGACGCCGCCCGCGGTCAGCGCGCCCGCCAGGACCAGCAGCATCACGGCCGGCATGCCCGGGAAGAGCAGCGGGCGGGTGCTGATCAGCTCCTGTAGCTTTCCGACCGTGACGGCCGACCCGGCAAAGGAAACCGCCCCGACCAGCATCGTGAAGGCGATCGCGAGCCGCACCCAGGAATCCCCGCCGTGACCAAGTTCCAGCACCGCGACCAGGGCCGCCGCGCCGCCGCCCACCCCGTTGAACAGGGCGACCAGCTGGGGCATCTGGGTCATCTGCACGCGCCGGGCGACGGGAACGGCGAGGGCGGTCCCGACGGTGATGGCGGCAAGGATCAGCGGAACGTTGTCCAGCCGGGCGGAGAGGAACACCGTCAGCACGGCCACCACGGCTCCAGCCGCGCCGATGGCGTTGCCGCGCCGCGCGGTCCGCGGCGAGCTGAGGCCCTTCAGCGCGAGAATGAAGCAGACAGCGGCCACCAGGTAGAGCAGCGCGGTCCAGCCCGGGGCGAGAATGCTCATGGGCGCTCCCCTCCTTCCGGGCCGGTCCCGGCCGGGGTCGCGGAGTCGATCGCAGAGTCGGTCGAGGCGGCCGCGCGGGCGGCCTTCCGCGGGCCGAACATTTCCAGCATCCGGTCGGTGACCACGAAGCCGCCGACCAGGTTGACGGTCGCGAGGACCACGGCCAGCAGGGCGACGGCCAGCAGCCACGGCTCGACGGCCTGGCCCGCCACGATGACCGCGCCGACCAGGATGATGCCGTGGATCGCGTTCGCACCGGACATCAACGGGGTGTGCAGCTTGCTGGTGACCTTCGAAACGACTTCAAAGCCCACGAACACGGCGAGCACCACCACCGTGAGCAGCGTGACCGTATCCATTAGCTGTGGGCCTCCATAGCTGCTGCCGTGCCGGCGTGCCGGACGGCGCCGCCGTGGGTCAGGCAGGCTCCGGCCACGACGTCGTCGTCGAAGTCCGGCGCGACCGTGCCGTCCGCGGTCATCAGGGCGAGCAGGTTGGCGACGTTCTTGGCGTACAGGCGGGAGGCGTCCGAGGCGACGGCCGACGCCGCGTTCTGCAACCCCACGAGTGTCACGGCGCCGCCCGGCACCGGCACCAGGACGTCCCGGCCGGCGATGACGCCCTCGACGTTGCCGCCGGACTCGGCGGCCAGGTCCACGACGACGGACCCCGGCCGCATGCCGGCCACCATCGCGGCGGTGACGAGCAGTGGTGCGGCCCGGCCCGGAATCGCCGCCGTCGTGATCAATACGTCCGCGGCGGCGACGTGCGGGGCGAGCAGGTCGCGCTGCCGCGCGGCGCGGTCCTCGCCGAGTTCACGGGCATAGCCGCCGCTGCCCTCAGCGGACGTGCCCGCGGCTCGGGTGCCGAACTCCAGGTTGATGAAGGTCCCGCCCATGGAGGCAACCTCGTCGGCGGAGGCGGCGCGGATGTCGTTGGCCGAGACCCGGGCGCCGAGCCGCTTGGCCGTGCCGATCGCCTGCAGCCCCGCGACGCCGGCGCCGAGGACCAGCACCCTGGCCGGCGGGATCGTTCCGGCGGCCGTCATGTAGAGCGGGAAGAACCGCGGGTAGCGCATGGCGGCCTCCAGCACGGCCCGGTAGCCGGCGACGAGGGACTGCGAGCTGAGGGCGTCCATGGACTGGGCCCGGGAGATCCGCGGAACGAGCTCCAGGGCAAAGGACGTCACACCGGCGGCGGCGAGGCATCCCACGGTCTGCAGTTCCGACGCCGGGGAGGCAAAACCGATGGTGACGGTCCGTGGCCTCAGCGCGGCGGCAGTTTCCGGCGTGAGCGGGCGGACGTGCAGCAGGACGTCCACCGCCTCTAGCGGAAGTTCCGGGACGAGGCTGGCGCCGGCCGCTTGATAGTCCGCGTCGCCGTACCCGGATTCGGCGCCGGCACCGCATTCCACCAGCAGCGCCAGGCCGAGGCCCGTCAGCTGCCGCACCGTCTCCGGCGTCGCCGCAACCCGGCGTTCCCCCGCATGCTGTTCCCGTCTGACACCGACCCGCACGCCCAGCTCCTCCCGGTTGGCCCCAGCGTAGCCACAGAGCGCTTAGTTTGGCGAGGATTGCGCCGAGACGGCCGCCAGCAGTGCCTCGACAATCGGCAGGTCGGCCGGGATCCAGGGCAGGCCCAGGACCTCCTCCGGATCCGTCAGCGCCACCCAACGCAGCTCGTCGTGGTCCTCCAGCGGCTGCGGGGTGCCGGCCGTCAGCTCGGCGAACCAGACCCGCATGGCGGCGCGCCCGTTGAGCGCCCAGCCGGCCGGGACAGGGGCCGGCAGCTCGGGCCCCAGCCGGACCTCGACGCCGAGTTCCTCCAGCAGCTCACGGTGCAGGGCCTGTTCCGGGACCTCGCCGGGATCCACCTTGCCGCCGGGGAACTCCCACATGCCCGCAAACTGGGGCGGCGCCGTCCGCCTGGCCACGAGGAGGGCCCGGGGGGCGGCCAGCGAATCCACGACGGCGCCGCCGACAACGTTGATAATTTCAGTCACGTCCATCAGTCTAGGGGCGCCCCGGCCGGCACCGGCGGGGGACAATGGTGGGACCCACTCCTGGCTCCAGCCGGGATCGTTCCCGAAAAGCAGACGGATGACCACCACCAAAGACGCCCCCGCGACGCCCAATACCGGCACCCGCCACCTCACCCTCGCCATCATCGCGCTCGCCATGGGCGGATTCGGCATCGGCACCACGGAGTTCACCATGATGGGGTTGCTCCCGGAGGTGGAGCACGGCCTCGGCATCGGCACTCCGGAGGCCGGGCACCTGATTTCCGCCTACGCTCTGGGCGTGGTGGTC
Organism: Arthrobacter sp.; assembly: GCA_026393275.1. GTDB lineage: Bacteria > Actinomycetota > Actinomycetes > Actinomycetales > Micrococcaceae > Arthrobacter. The sequence continues at coordinate 4,189 of JAPLAM010000089.1, read as the reverse complement.
GGCGCCCCGGTTCTGGCCGCCGTCGGCGCCAAGCTGCCGCGCAAGTACCTCGCACTGGGCCTCATGCTGTTCTTCAGCCTCGCCAATTTCAGCTCCTTCCTCGCCCCGGACTACGGCACCATGTTGGTGTCCCGGTTCGCCGCCGGCCTGCCGCACGGCGCCTTCTTCGGCGTGGCCGCGGTCATTGCCTCCTCCCTGGTGGCCCCCACCAAGCGCGGCTGGGCCATCTCGATGGTGATGGCCGGCCTCACCGTTTCCAACGTCATCGGCGTGCCGTTCGGGACGTGGCTGGGCCAGAGCTTCGGCTGGCGGCTGCTCTTCCTGCTGGTGGGTGTAATCGGCATCGCCACCATGGCCATGCTCTGGAAGTTCGTTCCTTTCCAGAAGCCCCACGCCGATGCCAGCATCCGCCGTGAACTCGCGGCGCTCAAGCGGCTGCAGGTCTGGCTCGCCGTCCTGATCGGGGTGGTCGGCTTCGGCGGTTTCTTCGCCACGTACACCTATATCGCCCACACCATGACCTCGGTGGCGGGCATTCCCGCGGAATGGCTGCCCCTCGTCGTCGCGCTTTACGGCGTCGGCATGGTGGTAGGCAACATCGTCGGCGGCCGGATCGCGGACAAGTCCGTCATGGGCACCATTTACTGGGTCCTGCCGGGGGTGGCCGTGGCACTGGTGGTCTACGCGGTGGCCGTGCACTGGCCGTGGTCCGCCTACGTGATGGTTTTCGTCGTGGGCGCCGCCGGCTCCATGCTGGTGCCGGCACTGCAGACCCGGCTCCTGGACGCCTCCCCCGGTGCGCCGTCGCTGGCGTCGTCGCTGAACCATGCGGCCCTCAACGTAGCGAACGCCCTGGGCGCGTTCCTCGGCGGGCTCGTCATTGCCTGGGGCTGGGGCTACGTCGCCCCGGCGCTGGTGGGGGCGGTGCTCGCGGTCCTGGGCCTCGGCGTCGCTCTCCTCAGCGGTGCGGTGGAACGCCGGAGGCCGCTGGCCGGGTAGCCCGCGCGGCGTGCCCCCGGCCCAGCGGCCCCTTGAAAGTCCTCGCTAGTCAGCCGGCGCTGACGCGCTCCAGGTCGGGTTCCAGGTAGATGACCCGCGCCGTCGGCACGGCCTCCCGGATCCGGACCTCGGCAGCGTCGATTGCCGCCGCGATCTCCCGGCCCGAGTCGGCGGCGCCCACGCTGATCTTCGCCGCCACCAGCAGTTCCTCCGGGCCCAGGTGCATGGTCTTGAGGTGGATGATGTGGGTGCCGTCAGACTCGATGGCGCTCCGGATCTTTGCGACATCCACCCTGGTGGCGGACTCCCCGAGGAGCAGGGACTTGGTTTCCACCGCCAGCACCGCGGCAATCCCGACCAGCAGCAGTCCGATCATGCCGGTGCCGAGGGCATCCCAGATGCCGTTGCCGGTGACGAGCGTCAGGCTCACCCCGAAGAGCGCGAAGACCAGGCCAAGCAGGGCGCCGAAGTCCTCCAGCAGGATGACGGGCAGTTCGGGCTGCTTGGCGTTGCGGATGAACTGGACCCAGCTCTGCTTGCCGCGCAACGGGTTGGACTCCTTGATGGCGGTCCGGAACGAGAAGGATTCGGCGACGATGGCGCCAAGTAGCACCGCCAGCGGAACCCACCAGAAGGCCCCTTCGATGCCGTGCGGGTCCTGGAGCTTGCCCCACGCCTCGTACAGCGCGAACAGGCCGCCGACGCTGAAGAGCACGATCGAGACGATGAAAGCGTAAATGTACCGCTCCCGGCCGTACCCGAAGGGGTGCTCCGGGCTCGCTTCCTTCTTGGCGCGCTTGCCGCCGACCAGCAGAAGCAGCTGGTTTCCCGAGTCGGCGACCGAGTGGATGGCCTCGGCAAGCATGGACGAGGACAGCGTCAGGACGAACGCGACGAACTTCAGGACGGCGATCGTCAGGTTGGCGGTGAGCGCCGCGACAATCGCCTTGGTACCGCCGTTTGCAGCCAAGAGAGCTTCTCCTTTGGAGGTATTTTCGGGATGGCGGGGATCACCGTCGAATGCCCGGGCCCGCAAGGAATACCGTACCCGTCCGGCGCCCGATCCCGCACCGCGCCGGGGCCCCAAATGGCAGGTAACGATTGAGTGTGATGTTGCTGACATGGGCCAACACCGTGTGTTAGCTTGAAGCCATACTCGGGATTCCTAAGGGGAATGCCGAAGAATATGTAGGAGGAGACATGGGCTTTCTAGGCTGGATCATTCTCGGACTCATAGTAGGTGCAATTGTTAAGGCAGTCATGCCCGGCAGGGTCGGCGGCGGCTGGGTCACCAGCCTCATCCTCGGCGTTGTCGGAGCCATTGTCGGCGGCTGGATCGGCGACCTGCTCTTCGGCGGCGGCAAGATGGAATTCTGGAATCTCGGTTCCTGGATCCTGGCCATTGTTGGCGGCCTCGTAGTCGCCGGCATCTACGGCGCCGTCACCGGACGCAACAAGACCACATAATCTCCCAAGTCACCGCGCCGGCAGCAGTGCCCGGCAGTGAAGGAACGACGGCGGGGCCGCACCGATTGGTGGGCCCCGCCGTCGTCCCCGTTTAAACCTGGCTATGCCTGGGCGGGGCGCTGCTGGGACCGCGCGCTGGCGTAGAGGCAGACCGTCGCCGCGGTGCCGAGGTTGAGGCTCTCCGCGGCCCCGTAAACCGGCACGGCCACCCGGTGGTCTGCCAGGGCGAGTTCCTCCTCCGACAGGCCCTGCGCCTCGTTGCCGAACAGCCACGCGGTCGGCTGCTCCAGGGCGTAGCCGGATCCGGCGGCGGACATGCCCAGACGCCGTGCGGCGTTCTCGTCCTGGAGCCGGTCCAGGTTCAGCTGGCCGTAACCGTCCGCCGCCAGCACACTGATCCCCCGTTCCTTGCACCGGGCCACAACTTCCGCGGAGTCGGCGCCCAGGACGACCGGGAGGTGGAAGAGCGATCCGGCGGTGGAACGGACCGCCTTCGGGTTGTAGATGTCCACGCTGGACCCGGTGAGAACCACCGCGTCGGCGCCGGCGGCGTCGGCCGCGCGCAGCACGGTTCCTGCGTTTCCGGGATCCCGGACCTGGCACAGGACCGCGACCAACTTCGGGTCCGCGTCCAGCACCTGATCAAGGCCAACGTCCAGGAAACCGCAAACCGCGAGGATGCCCTGCGGGGTGACCGTGTCCGCCATCGCAGCCAGCACCTCGTCGGTGGCGAGGTAGGCGGTGGTGCCCTCTGCGAGTGTCTCCAGGTCCGGGTGCCGGTCCAGGCAGGACTCGCTCGCGTACACCTCATAGACGATGCCGGGCTCCCCCGCGGCAATCCGCTTCTGATGCAGCTTCAGGGCCTCACGCACGGCCTGCGGCCCCTCCGCCAGGAACTCGCGGCGCTTTAAACGGGCCGGGCGCCCGGCAAGCTGTGCCACCTTCCTCACCCGATCAGCTCGGGGGTTGGAGAGTGGAAAGTCTTGCGGGCGCCCGGTTTCGTTCATAGTAGAACCTTAGTTGCTCTCGCGAGCGGTTCTTGAACGGCCTAGCTTTGTGAGTCTGTTGCTACTCGGCCTTTGCAGCAGCCGGCTTCTTCGCGGCGGGCTTCTTCGCAGCCTTCGGGGCCGCGGCAGCCTCGGCCTGGACGGCCGGTGCGGAAGTGTCGGCGGGCAGCGAGTCCTTGGCGACCTTGACCAGCGCGGCGAAGGCGTTGGCGTCGGAGACGGCCAGCTCGGCCAGCATGCGGCGGTCAACCTCGACCTCAGCGGCCTTGAGGCCCTGGATCAGGCGGTTGTACGTCAGGCCGTTGGCGCGGGATGCGGCGTTGATGCGCTGGATCCACAGGCGGCGGAAGTCGCCCTTCTTCTTCTTGCGGTCGCCGTAGCTGTACACAAACGAGTGCAGCAGCTGCTCTTTAGCCTTGCGGTACAGGCGTGAACGCTGTCCCCGGTAGCCCTTTGCGCGTTCGAGGATAACCCTGCGCTTCTTGTGGGCGTTGACCGCCCTCTTCACACGTGCCACGTGCGTACTCCTTCGAAAATTTCTGATCCCAAGCGTCTACTGCCGGATACCCGGCTGGCCTGAGAAGCCGTTTTGGTAGTGGACCGCTGCCGGATGGCAATCGATCCCGAACTTGGAACTTAGATGCCGAGCATCTTCCGGATGACCTTGGCGTCGCCCTTGAAGACGATCTTGTCGCCGGCGAGGCGACGGGTCAGCC
>JAPLAM010000062.1 GCA_026393275.1 Arthrobacter sp. | reverse complement strand
GGGCCTCAACAGCTTCAGGGGGCGTCGGCCGTCCGAAGTAATAGCCCTGTCCGCTGGCGCACCCCAGCCCGACCAGTTCCTCGGCCTGCTCGGCCGTCTCGATTCCTTCGGCCACCGCCTTGAGCCCGCAGGCGTGGATCAGGTGCAGCACGGCCTCGACAAAGCGGCCCTGCTCCTCGTCCGCTCCCAGCCCGTCGATCAGGCTGCGGTCGATCTTGACCACGTTGACGGGGAGCCGGCGCAGATAGCTGATCGAGGAATACCCTGTGCCGAAGTCGTCGATTTCGAGCTGTACGCCCAGCTGCCGCAACCCGCTGAGCGAGTACTTGTCCACGTCCCCGCCGGTGACAGCCATGGACTCGGTCAGTTCGATAATGAGATTCTTGGCCTCCACGCCCGTCTCGCGCAGGATGTCCTGGACGTGCTCAATGAGCTCGAGGTTTTGCAGCTCGGTGGTGGAAATGTTGACCCGGACGGAGAAATCAGGGTCCACCCTCAGCCGTTCCTGCCAGTCGCGGAGCTGGCGGACCGCGGTGCGCAACACCCAGTGTCCCAGCTCCACGATCATTCCGGTCTCTTCCGCCAGCGGAATGAACTGGTCCGGCATCAGCAGCCCGCGCTCGGGGTGATTCCAGCGGACCAGCGCCTCGACGCCCTCGATCCTCCCGGTGGCGAGCTCCACTACCGGCTGGTAATACAACACCAGCTGGTCCTGTTGGATCGCCTGGCGCATCTCCGTGACCATGAGGCTTTGCAGCCTGCGGGCATACAGCAACGCCGGCTCGAAGACCTTGATTCCGCTGTGCGGCTGTGCCTTGGCGGCGTACATCGCCGTGTCTGCTTCCATCACGAGGTCGTCGGCGGACTGGCCAGGTTCGGCGACCCGCACGCCGATGCTGGTGCCGCACGTGATCCGGAGGTCGCCGATTTCAAGGCTCTCGCTGAGCGCCTTGAGGATCCTGTTGGCCACCCGCCGGGCCCGGACGAGGTTTGACTTTGGCAGCATCACGGCGAATTCGTCGCCGCCCAGCCGCGCCACGGTGTCTGTGGTCCGGACCGCGTCCTGGAGCCGCCGGGCAATGACGCGGAGGACGTCGTCCCCGGCGCTGTGCCCCAGCGTGTCATTGATGCCCTTGAAGGAATCGAGGTCGAGCACCAGCAGGGCCGGCGGCTGTTCGCCGCGGGTCGTCTCCGCGAGCGCGTGGCTGAGTACCGAGTTCAGCGCCGTCCGGTTGGCCAGTTGGGTCAAAGGATCCGTCAGCGCCATCCGTTCCAGTTCCACCTGGGCCTGGCGCAACATGGCGGTCCGGCTTTCGACCCGTTCCTCCAGCTCCTGGTAAATGGTCTGCAGGTCATCGGCCATCAGGTTGATGCCCGCAATGACGGCAGCGACGTCGTCGCGGGCGCCGGAGTGCGGAATCCTGGTACTCAGATCACCGCTGGCGATCCGGACAATTCCCTCAACGAGGGTATGCAGCCGAGGGTCGGGGACATCACTATTCACTCGTGTACGGCCTTAACCATTCGAGAGCTTCTGTCCGCGAACGGAAGAACTCTGCCGGGATCGTGTCGGACTTTGAGCGCAGCAGGTAGTGCGCGATCACGCGGTCCACGGGGGTCTCCCCCACGATGGCGCACGCCGACGCGGCGATGGAGCCGGCATAGACCTGGCGGGCTTCCACGCTGACACCAACCGCGCCTGAGATCACCAGCATCACAGGCATCCGCCTGCCGTCGGCGAGCGCCCGGACGGCTGCGCCGGCCACCCGCGCTTCGGGGCCTTCGATCTCCTGGTTCGGCGGAAGTGCGACTTCGATGATGCCGCACTTCAACTGCCGGACGCCGATGACGGGCTCTGCAGCTGCCGCCGGGTCCGCCAGGCCCAGTCCGGCCAGGCTCGTCTCCGCCAGGGGCCTGGACGACGACGGCGCCGCGTCGCCTGGCGCACCATCGACCGTTTGGACTACCTCGGGGGTTTCCTCGTCCGGCGCGACCGGGGCTTCAACTGTCATCGGACCACTACCCGAAGGGCGGCGCCGCCGCGCGCCGGGGCGCTAGTGGCGCCGCGGGAGGCAGTCGCTGCAAGGCTCGGCACAACTAGCTGATCAGGCATCTGTCCCCAAAAGACTAAAGTCGGCAATTCGGCGTGCTCCGGAGCCAACTCCTGCACGAGGCACCGGAGCGCGTTCCGGCGAATGCCCTCATAATAGTCCAAGCCGGCGTCCGGATGAGACATCGGACACCCCCGTGACACGGATTGGTCGAAAGAAAAAAGCGCGGCGTCCCACGATTGCGTGACAACAGGTGTCTCCTCAGGCGTCTGTCCCTGCACCCGCCTTCCGTGCTGCCAGCTCGTGCCGAACCCGCTGCGCGAGGACCAGTCCCAGCGCCGCCATGCCGATCGTGATGGGGTATCCCATCAGGCGTTCGATGGTGCCCGGTTCCGGCACCCGCATCCCCGTCACTCCGCCGGTGATCAGCGCGGCCAGGGAAACGGCGCCGCAGGCAAAGATGAACCAGCCCAACGGCGTCTGGCGGCGCCACAGCCAGCCGATCAGCAACAGGGCCAAGCCGCCGCCGGCAAAGTACGTGAGGGCGCCCGCCAGATGCCAGCCGGAACCGGCATCTTCGGGGACGAACCCCACCACCACCGTCCCTGCCCCGGCAGCCAGGCTCAGCGACCGGGCAACAAGAGCGGCGGCCGACGGCGAGCGCTGCCCCGGCGCAACGGCGAGCCGCGCCCCGGCCCGGCCGGCGATGCCGATCACGGCGGAGCTGAGCAGCAGCGCGCCGACCATCATGCCGATCCCCTGGACCACGAACGAGGCGTTCATCAGCAGATGCGCCGGCGAGCAAACATCGCGGCCCGAAAACCCGCCGCAACCCAGGGCGCCCAGGTCGCTGATGTATCCGGTCCGGCGGCTGTACGGCTCCCGGCCTGCCCACGCGCCGATTACCGCCGCCTCGGCAACGAAGTATTGGAGCACGCTGAGTTTGGCGAGGGCTCCCAGGTAGAACCTCGTGGAGGCCACATCGGGGACATAGATGAGTTCCCGGGCCGTCGTGGTGGAAGAGGCAGTCATGCCAAGAGCGTAGTACGCGCCCTCACCTTGTATGCTGGTATCCGTGTCCGAACGGGCCGGCCGAAGGCTGCCCACCCGCACACCCGCCCTCGTAGCTCAGTGGATAGAGCACGGCTCTCCTAAAGCCGGTGTCGTTGGTTCGATTCCAATCGAGGGCACTTGAACTCCCAGATGCCGGGCGCCGGACAAGATTCCGGCCCGGACTTTGAACTGCGCTCCGACCCGCACTTTGAGGTGCGCGCCTACCTGCTGGGCGACTGGACGGTGGCCCGCACCATGCTGGACCGGGCCACCGGCAGCCGCGGAACCTTCACCGGCGTCGTCCGTTTTACGGAAACCAACGACGGCGGCCTGAGTTTCCGTGAAGAGGGCACCGTGCGGTGGAATCCGGCCGCCGAAGCAGCCTTTTCCGGGCCGGCCAGCCGCGAGTACCTGCTCCGGCCGGCGGCAACGCCGGACACCATGGACATGTTCTTCCCCGACGGCCTCCCCTTCCATCGCATCGGCTTCGGCACCCAAGACAACCAGGACAGCCACTGGTGCGATCCGGACACTTACCGGGTCCGCTACACCCGCGTCGGTCCGGCCGAGTTCCGTTACCGCTGGGATGTCACCGGCCCGGCCAAGGATCTGCTGCTTGAATCCGTGCTGCACCGGGTTGCGACACCGGCAGCCGCACCGGCCGGCGCCGCGGGGCGGGGCGTCGTTCCGGCAGCCGTGAATCCCCGCATTGTTGTCTCCGCGGTCTGCGTCTTTGACGCCACGGGCCGCCTGCTGACCGTCCGCAAACGCGGCACGGACAAGTTCATGCATCCGGGCGGCAAGCCCGAGGCCGGGGAAACCGCTGCCCAGGCGGCGTCCCGCGAACTGGCGGAGGAAGTCGGAATCATCGTGCCGCCCGAGGATCTGGAGCCCTTCGGCAGCTGGCTCGCCGAGGCGGCCAACGAGGCCGCCACCCAGATCGAAGCCACGGTATTCACCGCTCCGGGGAGCTGGACCGCGCACGCCTCGGCCGAGATCGCCGAAATCCGCTGGCTCGACCTCAGCGCCGGACTCCCCGATGACCTGGCACCCCTACTCACGGACCACGTGCTTCCGCTCCTCGGGGTGCCCCCGGCCCCGAACAGCTAGGACTCCGGCACCGCCTCGGCGGCCACCGCGGTGGCCTCGGCGAACTGGGTCCGATACAGCTCCGCGTAGCGGCCTTCGGCGGCGAGCAGTTCGTTGTGCGTGCCGCGCTCCACAATCGTGCCGCCCTCGACCACCAGGATGGCGTCGGCGGCGCGGATCGTGGAGAGCCGGTGGGCGATCACGACGGCGGTGCGGCCTTCGAGCGCCACGCCGAGGGCTTCCTGCACCGCGGCCTCGTTGGTCGAGTCCAGTGCGGCCGTGGCCTCGTCCAGGATCACGATCCGCGGCTGGGCGATCAGCAGGCGGGCGATGGTGAGCCGCTGGCGTTCGCCGCCGGAGAGCCGGTAGCCGCGCTCCCCCACCACGGTGTCCAGGCCATCCGGCAAGGAGCGGATCATGTCCTCGAGCCGGGCCTGGCGCAGCACGTCCCACATCAGCTCCTCGCTCGCGCCCGAGCGGGCCAGGCGCAGGTTGGAGGCAATGCTCTCGTGGAAGAGGTGGCCGTCCTGGGTGACCATGCCCAGGGTGGCGCGCATCGAGTCGAAGGTGAGGTCGCGGACGTCGACGCCGGTGCCGGGCTCGCGGCCGCCGAAGCGGACGGCGCCGGAATCGACGTCGTACAGCCGGGAGAGCAGCTGCGCGATGGTGGACTTGCCCGCACCCGAGGAGCCCACCAGGGCCACGGTCTGGCCCGGTTCCACCCGGAAGCTGATCCCGTGCAGCACCTCCTCGCCGCCGCGGGTGTCCAGCGTGGAGACGTCCTCGAGGGAGGCCAGCGAGACCTTGTCCGCCGCGGGGTAGGAGAAGCGCACGTCGTCGAACTCCACGGAGAGCGGACCGCGTGGCGACTCCACCGCATCCGGCTTCTGCTGGATGAGCGGCTTGAGGTCCAGGATCTCGAAGACCCGCTCAAAACTGACCAGCGCACTCATGATTTCCACCCGGGCGCTGGAGAGCGCGGTCAGCGGAGCGTAGAGCCTGGTGAGCAGCAGCGCCAGCACCACGACGTCGCCCGCTGCGAGCTGCCCGCCAAGGGCCAGCCAGCCGCCCAGTCCGTAGACCAGTGCCAGGGCCAGGGCGGACACCAGGGTCAGGGCTGTGACAAAGGTGAATTGGAGCATGGCGGTGCGGACGCCGATGTCCCGTACCCGGCCGGCCCGGAGCGCGAACTCGCGGGACTCCTCGTCCGGCCGGCCGAAGAGCTTCACCAGGGTGGCTCCAGGGGCGGAGAAGCGTTCGGTCATTTGAGTGCCCATGGCGGCGTTGTGGTCCGCGGCCTCGCGGCGCAACTCTGCGAGCCTGGAGCCCATCCGGCGGGCCGGGATGAGGAAGATCGGCAGCAGGATGATGGCCAGCACGGTCACGAGCCAGGACTTGTTGAGCATCACCACGAGCGTCAGGACCAGCGCCACCACGTTGCTCACCACGCCGGAGAGCGTGCCGGCGAAGGCCGACTGCGCCCCGATCACATCATTGTTGAGCCGGCTGACCAGCGCCCCCGTGCGGGTCCGGGTGAAGAACGCGATCGGCATTTTCTGCACGTGGTCGAAGACCTTGGTGCGCAGGTCCACGATTACGCCCTCGCCGATGACGGAGGACAGCCAGCGCGTCACCAGCCCGATCCCCGCCTCGGCCACGGCCACGATCGCAATCCACACGGCGAGCCAGATCACCGTCCCCGCGTCCGTATGCGCGATGATCGCGTCCACCACCTGGCCTGCGAGCACCGGCGTCGCGACCGCCAGAACCGCCATCACGATGGACAACAGCACGAACGCGATCAGCCGGTTCCGATGCGGCCGGGCGAAGCCGAAGACCCGTTTGATCGTCTCCTTGGAGAACGGCTGGGACCCGCTGGAGGCACGGGTGATGTTGTAGAGGGAGCTCCAGGCGACCCTGTCCATGCTCATTTGTTAGTGCTCATTTGTTAGTGCTCATTTTGTTAGTGCCTTTCGGGGTGCTGGCGCCGAGCAGTTCGGTGACGACGCCGTCGAGGACGTTCCAGCGCACGTCCAGGCGCACGTTTTCCAGCAGCCGGCGGTCGTGGGTGACCAGCAGCAGGGCGCCGTCGTAGCTGTCGAGGGCTTCCTCGAGCTGTTCGATCGCGGGAAGGTCGAGGTGGTTGGTGGGCTCGTCGAGGACCAGCAGGTTCACGCCGCGGGCCTGCAGCAGCGCCAGCGCGGCCCGGGTCCGCTCGCCGGGCGAGAGCGAATCTACGGCCCGGGAGGTGTGGTCCGCCTTGAGACCGAATTTGGCCAGCAGGGTGCGGACTTCCGCCGGCGACAGCTCGGTGAGTACCGCCTCGACGGCGTCGGCAAGTTTGAGGTGGCCGGCGAGTAGGCCGCGGGCCTGGTCGATTTCCCCGACCGCCACCGAGGCACCCATCGAGGCGTCGCCGGCGTCGGGCTGCTGCACCCCCAACAGCAGGCGCAGCAGGGTGGACTTGCCCGCGCCGTTCGGCCCGGTGATTCCGATCCGTTCCCCGGCGTTGAGTTGCAGGTTCACCGGCCCCAGGGTGAAGTCCCCCTGGTGCACGACGGCGTCGCGCAGGGTGGCGACGACGGCGCTGGAGCGCGGCGCCGAACCGATGCTGAACTGCAACTGCCATTCCTTGCGCGGTTCCTCGACTTCCTCAAGCCGGGCGATCCGTGACTCCATCTGCCGGACCTTCTGGCCCTGCTTCTCGGAAGACTCGGTGCTCGCCGCGCGGCGGATCTTGTCATTGTCCGGATTCTTCTTCATGGCGTTCCGCACGCCCTGGGAGCTCCATTCACGCTGGGTGCGGGCCCGGGAGACGAGATCCGCCTTGGTGGAGGCAAACTCCTCGTAGCGTTCCCGGGCGTGCCGGCGGGTTACGGCGCGTTCTTCCAGGTAGGCCTCGTAACCGCCGTCGTAGACCGCGACCGCGTTCTGCGCGAGGTCCAGTTCCACGATCGTGGTCACGCAGCGGGCCAGGAACTCGCGGTCGTGTGAGACCAGCACCACCCCGCCGCGCAGGCCCCGGACGAAGGCCTCCAGCTTGGCCAGGCCGTCGAGGTCGAGGTCGTTGGTGGGTTCATCGAGGAGCACGATGTCGAAGCGGCTCAGCAGCAGGGCCGCGAGCGCCACCCGGGCGGCCTGTCCGCCGGATAGTCCGGTCATCTCGGCGACGGGGCCCACCTCGAGCCCCAGGTCCGCCAGGACCGGCGGGATCCGCTCGTCCAGGTCCGCTGCGCCGGAGGCCATCCAGCGGTCGAACGCCAGCGAGTACGCGTCCTCGGAGCCCGGTGCGCCGGTTCCCAGGGCCTCCGCGGAGGATTCCATCGCGGCCGTCGCCTGGCCGCAGCCGGTGCGCCGCGAGATGTAACCGCCGACAGTCTCGCCCTCGATCCGTTCGTGCTCCTGTGGCAGCCAGCCGACGAAGGCGTCCGCGGGGGCAAGGCTGACAGTGCCCTCTTGCGGCTGGTCGACGCCGGCGAGCAGCCGCAGCAACGTGGACTTGCCGGCGCCGTTGGCACCCACGACGCCGACGACGTCGCCGGGCGCGACGGTGAGGGATAGTTTAGCGAAGAGGGTGCGGTGGTCGTGGCCGCCGGAGAGGTCCTTGGCAACAAGGGTTGCAGTCATTAGTCCATTCTCTCACCGCGGCCCCAACCCGGGTGCCGCAGGGCGCTGGCCCACGGCCGAAGGCCCGCCTAGAACCCGCCGAAAAACCGGCTAAAACCCGGCCCCCTTCGGCCGGGCATAGAAGAACCCGCTGGTCCGGACTTGGGGGGTGTACGGACCAGCGGGTTCGAGCATTTAGCATAGTTGAAGAAGACGAGCAGGTAAAATCGCAAGCTGGCCCAACTCTCTGACCGCAACTACGCAGGAAGCCCCAGATGCCATTACCCGCCAAGGCGTTCCAACACTGGCTTCACAGTGTTGCGCCGGCGATGAACACCGCCGACATCTGCAGGATCTCGGGCGTCAAACGCACCACCTTGGCCCAGCAGTTGGTGCGCGGCAAGGTCGCGGAGTCGACGCTGGTGAGCATCAGCCGGGCTCTAGGGCTGAACCCGCTAGAGGGCCTTGCCGGATTTGCAAGCTATGCCGGCTTGGATGGTCCGGCTCCGCCGCCCACGCCCGCCGAGCTGGTCAGTCAAGTCGCGACAACGGACCTGTTGCGCGCAGTGATTGCCCGCACCGCACCCGGGGATGCGGCCATCCTCGCGCTGGGCCCTGCCCCGCACGCCACATCGGTGCGGAACTGGGTGGACGCCATCGACGACGGCGAGCTCCGACACCGCGTATCTGCCGCCACCGGTGTCGCACCGCAGAACTATTCGGCCCAGCTGACCGCCAACCGGCTATCGCCGGAACTGGCGGTCGCCACCTCTCGCGCCGCGGGTGTAGGCCTCACCGGCGGTCTCGTCGCGACGGGGCTGATCACGGAGGCCGAAGCGGGCTGGCTGCCCGGCGCTCGGCAGTCGGCGGTGGCGGCACTCTCCGACGGAGAACTTACCGTGCTGGCCGGGGACCGGCTGCAAACACTGGGCAGGACGCTACGGCGGCAGGAACAAGAACACGCACAAACGGAAAAGATCTGGGAGAACCTGGGATGATCGAGCTTCTACAATGGTCCACCCTGGCAGTCTGCGGCGCCCTCGCCGTGGCCCGGGTACCGAGCGCTATCCGCGGAGAAAACCGGTCGCTCTTTGGCATCCTGCTACTCATGACTCTCGCCATCCTGCTCAGCGTCGAAGCGCCTTACCTGGCCCTCGACCAGGTGCTGGGAGGCCGAAACGTGGCAAATCTGGGCCTCCGTTTCATTATTTTCGGTGCCATCCTCCTGGTGGGCATCCGTATCGCGAAGGGCTTCGGGGCCAGCCGTGCCCTGAGCCTGCTCACCGGCCGACCCGGCGCCGTGGCCTTTGGCCTGGCCGGGGTCGCCGTCATCGCGACATTTCTGATGATGGACACGGCGGGTTCCTCTGCCGGGCTGCAGGCCGTCGCAGCAAAGGATCCCCGTAACGCCGCACTGGTTGAGTACTACGGTGCCGCTGGACGGCTGTACCAGTGCTACGTCTCTTTGGTACTTTTTCCGGCCATGATCCGGGCTGTGCGAAGTAGCCTCCCTCCCCTCATCCGGGCGGCAGCGGGCCTCCTGGCCGTGGGTGCCGTGGCCATGGCCATGAGCCTGCTGTCGCCGGTGATCCCGCCCACGCTGGGCTTCCTGCGGTTCATCGTGAACTACACCGCCATTCTCTGCTACGTGCTGGGCCTGGCCCTGATTTGGTCTGACAAACTGCGGGCACGCGCGTCACCGCGAAGCCGGAGGCCGGCCGCGGGGGCCGCTCCGCCGGCCCAGGAGACCCAGGACCATGCCCGTCCTTGAGTGGGGGACGCTGATCGTTTGCGGCATCGCCCTGCTGGTGCGGGTCCCGGACGCCCTGCGCGGCCGCAACCGGGTGATTTTCGGAATCCTCTTCCTCGCCACGGTGTGCAGCCTGCTCAGCATTCCCGGACCGTACGCGGCCATCGACGGGGCGCTAGGGAGTTGGAACCTCACCAATCTGATCCTGCGTTTGATTGTCTTCGCGATGGTCTTCCTGGTGGGGCTGCGGCTGGCGGCCGGGCTCGGCGCCGCCCGGGCCCGGCGGCTGCTCATTGGCCGTGCGGGACGCTGGGGACTGGCCTTCGCGTGCCTGGCCGTGACGGTGACGTTCTTGCTGATGGACACCCGGGGATCCTCGGCGGGGCTCGAGGCCCTCTCGAACGATGGCGGCCGCAACGCCGCGCTTGCCCCGTTCTACGCGGCCGCTGGGCGCAGCTATCCAGCGTTCGTCTCGATCACCCTGTTGCCTGCCCTGCTGGCGACGGTCCGGGCACACCTGCCGCGGCTGGTGCGGACCGGCGCCGCCGCGACGCTGGCGGGAGCCACAGCGGCAATCGCGAGCGTTCCGGCGTCCTTTGCGCCGGATTCCTGGGATCCGGCCCGCTTGCTCGTCAACTATCTGGCTGTGCTCGGCTACGTCCTGGGAGTGCTGGTCTTCTGGATTTCCGGACAACTCGCCCGGCCGCCGTATAACGCTCCCGCAACGTTCCGTAAATTATAGGTTCCGACGTTCACATAATCATTAGATCGTGAGAGAATCATGAATGTGTGAAACGCCAGCCGGCGTCGTGAATGGGGATTCAGTCTTACGGTGCCGGCAGAACGTTCAACGCCATTGGGGGGATGAGTGGTAGCGGTCCAGTCGGACCGCTCCCACTCAGCCTGTTTAACCGCCCTTTATCGAAAGTTTCTGATCGCCTTGCGCGGTCCGCCTCACAAACCTCAGCGCACAAACCTCAAGGTCAGGAGCTGGAAGGGCCGCAGCGTCAGCTCCGCGTCACTATGGTGAGCTGTCACGCCGGGCGCCTCCGCCGGCCGCTCCAGGAGATCCACGGTGCGCACTGCCGAAGTGCCGAAATTGGCTGACACTACGCCGGACGAGCGCTCCCCGAGGGACTCATAGAGCCGCACGATCACGTCGCCCGAGCCGTCCTCCGCGAGTTTGACTGCCTCGATCACGAGGCCGGGGTTGGAGACTGTGAACAGCGGCTCGACGCCGCGGGCGCCCTTGACCACGCGCGGGGCGAGGTTGGTGCGGTAGCCCTCCTCGACGGCGTCGGCGATGCTGGCGCCGGGCCGCACCGTGACCGTCAGTTCGTGCGGCCCGCGGTCCGCGTTGGGGTCGGGGAACTTGGGCGCCCGCAGCAGCGAGACCCGGACGGTGGTGGTGGTGCCGCCGTCGTCCTCGCGGATATTGCGGGTGACGTCGTGGCCGTAGCTGGCAGCGTTGCTGACCGCCACGCCGTAGCCGGGCTCGGCCACGTGGATCCAGCGGTGCGCGCAGATCTCAAACTTGGCCGCCTCCCACGAAGTGTTCAGGTGGGTCGGCCGGAACACATGGCCGAACTGGGTCTCGGAGGCGGAGCGGTCGGCCCGGACATCGAAGGCGAAGCCGAGCTTGAGCAGTTTCTCGCGTTCCTGCCAGTCCACCGCGGTGGAGATCTTCAGCGACGGCGCCCCGGGTTCGAGCAGGATCCGCTGGGTCACGGCGGAGGAACCGGCCAGCCGCTCCACCACGACGGCGGCGGCGTCGCCGGACCGCTCCAGCGTCACGGAGCGCGCCTCGATCAGCGCGGTGACGTTGCGGCGGTAGAACGCGTCGATGTCCCACGCGTCCCATTCGTTCGGGGTGTCCCGGTGCAGTTCCAGGAGGTTGCCGAATTCCCCGGGCGCGATGGCCTCGCGGCCGCTGCCGTGGTCCCGCAGCGACACCAGGAGGCCGTCGGCGTTGACCACGGCGCGGATGATCCCGTTGTCCAGCACGTAGCCCCCGCCGGCCGCCTCGGCCTGCACGGGCGCGGCCGGACGGACGGGTCCGGCGGCGGCGAGGGCCGGGACGCCGTCGCGCGCGTGCGGGGCGGCGTTAAGCAGGAACTCCTGCTCGCCCTCCCCCAGTACGGCGGCGGCGGCGGCCGCAATGATGTCCTCCAGCTGCCGGCCGACGGCGGCGTAGTTCCGTTCGGCGTCCTGGTGCACCCAGGCTATCGAGCTGCCGGGCAGGATGTCATGGAATTGCTGCAGCAGTACCAGCCGCCAGAGCCGCTTGAGTTCGCCCGCCGGGTAGCGGGCGCCGGCCCGGACCGCGGCGGTGGCGCACCACAGCTCCGCTTCCCGCAGCAGGTGCTCGCTGCGCCGGTTGCCGCGCTTGGTGTTGGCCTGGCTGGTGTAGGTGCCGCGGTGGAGTTCGAGGTACATCTCGCCCACCCAGACGGGGAGGTCCGGGTAATCCTCCTCGGCGCTGGCGAAGAAGTCCGCCGCAGCGCCGAGCCGCACCTTGGGCGATCCTTCCAGGTCTGCGGTGCGGCGCGCCGCCGCGAGCATTTCACGGGTGGGGCCGCCGCCGCCGTCGCCGTAACCGAATGGGAGCAGGGACATGCTGCCGCGGCCGTGGTCCCGGTAGTTGCGTTCGGCGTGAGCGAGTTCCCGGCCGCTGATTTCGGAACTGTAGCTGTCCACCGGCGGGAAGTGTGTGAAGAGCCGGGTGCCGTCGATCCCTTCCCAGCTGAAGGTGTGGTGCGGCATCCGGTTCACCTGGTTCCAGGAGATCTTCTGGGTCAGGAACCAGCGGCTGCCGGCCGCCTTGACGATCTGCGGCAGCGCGGCGGAGTAGCCGAAGGTGTCCGGCAGCCACGCCTCCCGGCATTCGACGCCGAATTCGGCCAGGAAGAAGCTCTTGCCCTCCAGGAATTGGCGGGCCAGCGCTTCACCACCGGGCATGTTGCTGTCCGATTCGACCCACATGCCGCCCACCGGGACGAACTGGCCGGTCCGGACCTTTTCCCGGATCCGGCCGAACAGCTCCGGGTAGTACTCCTTGATCCAGGCGAGCTGCTGTGCCGAGGAGCAGGAAAACACGAACCCGGGGTCCTCGTCCATGAGCGCCACGACGTTGGAGAACGTCCGCGCACACTTCCGGATGGTTTCCCGGACGGGCCACAGCCAGGCCGAGTCGATGTGCGCGTGGCCGGTGGCGACCAACTGGTGGGCCGAGGCGTAGGCCGGCCGGGCCAGCACCTCGGCGAGCGCCGCCCGGCCCGCGGCAGCCGTGCCGGGCACGTCGTCCGGGTCCATGACATCCAGCATCCGTTCCAGCGCGCGCAGGATCTCGTGCCGGCGGGGCAGCTCCATCGGCAGCTCATGCATGAGCCCGCGGAGCGTTTCGATGTCCTGCAGGAGCTCCCAGACGGCGCAGTTCAGCTCGGCGATCACGATCGGACCCAGCCGGTACTGTGCTTCGGCGCCGGCGGTCGCCTTGTCGCCGTAGGGGGTGGCCGCGAAGGTCCAGCCCTGCGACAGGTCGGGATTCGCTGCCGCCTCAACGTAGAAATCCACCGCCATGCCGCCGCCCAGCAGCTTCAGGGGGATGTATTGGTTCCGCGGAGAGAGCGCCTTGATGACGGTGCCGTCGGCCCGCCAGGCCGTGCCCTCGCACTGGAACCCGGGAAGGTCGGCGCTGAAGCCCAGGTCCACCAGGATTTCGACGGCGGTATCCTCCCGGCTCCCCCAGGAATCAGGCACTTCACCCTGGAGCCGCAGCCACTTGGTACTCCAGGGCCGTCCCCACGGCGCCCCCTGCTCCTGAGGCCCGAACTCCTGCCGCAGCGCCTCGAGCACCGGGACCGGCTCGCCGGGGGCGTCCCAGCTGCTCAGCGCGAGCGGGGCTGTGCGCGGGTACACCGCGGGGAGGATGCGTTCGCGCAGAAAGCGGTCCAGCCGGACTTCCGTGAGACGGCGGTCGTCGTGCAATGTGATCCTCTTAGCGATGGTGCCGGTGTTGCGACGTCCGACTAGACCCGCGGGTCCAGTCGATGGACAAAATCTACGTCGACTGCCGCGGTTAAGCCAACGCGCCCTACCCGACTGCCGCCGGAACTGACACGCGCCCGTGGCCGGCGTAGACGTTCAGGGAGGTGCCCCGGCTGAACCCCGCCAGCGTCATCCCGCTGGCCTCGGCGAGTTCCACTGCCAGGCTGGAGGGGGCGCTGACGGCGGCCAGCACCGGAATTCCGGCCAGCGACGCCTTCTGCACCAGTTCGAAGGACGCCCGGCCGGAGACCTGGAGCACGGTTCCGCTCAAGGGCAGCAGGCCCTCTCGCAGCGCCCAGCCCACCACCTTGTCCACCGCGTTGTGCCGGCCCACGTCTTCGCGCAGGCAGAGCAGCTCGGCGGAGCCGTCGTCGGAAATCCGGAACAGCCCGGCCGCGTGGACGCCGCCGGTGACGTCGAACACCGCCTGGGCTTCCCGGAGCCGGTCCGGCAACGAGGCCAGCGTCTCCACCGGCAGGGTCAGCGGGTCCGCGGCGGGGCTGAAGTGCGAGGACTTCCGCACGGCCTCGATCGAGTCGGTGCCGCAGATCCCGCAGGAACTGGAGGTGAAGACGTTGCGGCCCGTGTCCGGCCGCACGACGTCGGGGCGCAACTGCGCTTCCACGACGTTGAACGTCTGGACGCCGTCCTCGTCCTCCCCGGCGCAGAACCGCAGCGAGACGAGTTGCTCCGGCGTCCAGATAACGCCCTCGGAGACCAGGAACCCGGCGACCAGGTCAAAGTCGTTGCCCGGCGTCCGCATCGTAACGGAGAAGGACAGGCTGCCCAGCCGGATCTCGAGGGGCTCCTCGACCGCCAGCACATCCTCCCGGTGCCGGACCGGGAACTGCAGCGCCTGCGGCGAGCCGTCCAGGACAATCTTGTGCACTCTGCGGCGCTGTGTCACGCGGCCCATCGGATACTCCTCGTCTGCAATGTGTTCTGTCTCATCACGGTGACCGGTCCGGCCGCCCGCGGCGGCCGGATGTCCCTGCTTCCATCTTGGACTTCGCCCGACCCTCAGCCAAGCAGCCCGCTCCAGTCGACCGGGCCGTCCGCGGCCGGCTTCCTGGCGGCCCGCTTCGTGGCGGGCTTCGCGGCAGCTTTCGCGGCGGACGGCTCCGGGAGGGCGGCGCCCCACGGGAGCGGGAACGCCGGTACCGGCTCCCCCAGCTGTACGCCGTGCGGCGGGACCACCAGGACGCCGTCGGCCGCGGCCAGTCCGCGCATCATGCCGGGAGCGGTGTGCTGCGCCGGCGAGGCCATGCCGTAGAGCATGCGGAACGGCATCAGCCTGGTCCGGCCGGGGTCGGGATCGATCATGGTGCCGCACGGGACCTCGGTCACCGCCGGCGGCGGCGCATGGCCGAGGGCGGCCAGCAAGGGGGCGCCGATGGTGGACAACGCCATCATGGCGGCGAGCGGATTCCCGGGTAATCCGATGATGAAACGCCCGTCCGGCAGCTCTGCCAGTACGGCGGGGTGGCCCGGGCGCATGGCGATCCCGTCGATCAGGAGCCGGCCGCCCAGTTCCGCAACCGTGCGCCGGAGATGGTCGGTGCCCGAGCGTCCCGTCCCGCCGGTGGTGATGACGACGTCTGCCGGCAACTGCCCGGCGGCGCCCAGCTCGCCGCCGCTCTCCGGGCTTGTCCCGGGGCCGGCCCCCGGGCCCGATGCGTCGGTATCTTCGAGGGCCGCGAGCCATTCGGCGTCGCTGTCGCCGATTTTGACCTCACCGGCGCAGATCCCGCCGAGCATTTCGACGACGGCGGACAGTTGCGGTCCGAAGGTGTCCCGGACCTCGCCCGGCTCCGGGACGCCGCGGCTGACGACCTCGGAGCCGGTAAGTACGAGGCGGACCACCGGTTTGCCGAGCACCGGCAGGGCATCATGCCCGGCGAGGGCGGCCAGGGCAAGGTGCGCCGGGTTGAGCACGGCGCCAGCTTTGATCAGCGCCTGCCCCGCCGGCGCTTCCTCCGCGGCCGGGCGGATGTGTTCACCGTTGCGCGGTTCCCCGGGTCTGGCGCCGCCGCCCAGTTTCAGGACCGGCAATCCGTCTTCGTCCGCGGCGATGTTGCCGCTCTCACTGCGGAGCACGGCCTTCGCGCCCGCCGGGATGAGACCGCCGGTGACGATCGGGCTGGCCTGGTGCGGGGCCAGCCGCTGGCCGGGCTCGGCCAGAATCCACGGACCGCTGCCGTTGACGGCCCAGCCGTCCATCGCGGAGGAGGCGTAATGCGGCATGTCGTGCAGGGCTGTTACGTCTTCGGCCAGTGTGCGCCCCAGCGCGTGGCGGAGCTGCACGGGCGCGGGCGGGATGGGCGTGGCGCATTCAAAGGCCACCTGCCGGGCTTCCTGCCAGCTGTGGGCGAGGTGCCGGTGCGGCGCCGCCGCGGGGTCGGCGACGTCGGCGCTAGTTTCGGCAGCGGTTTCGGCACCGGTTTCGGCAGTGGAGCCGACGTCCGGGCCGGCGGCGGTCCGCTCGGAATCAGCCTGGTCCGCGCCGGTCCTGCCGTGAGGGGGCCCGGGCGTCATGCCCCGGGAGCCTCGGCGTATTCCTTGGCCAGCTTCCGGGCCACGCCCATGGCTGCCTGCATCGATACGATGTCGGTCGCCTGGCCGGAACCGGAAGCCAGTCCGGCGGCGAAGCCGGCGATGAACGTGGTCAGAGGCGCGGCAGGCCGGACGATTGAGTGGGCGGCCACGCCGGCCAGACCCAGCACTTCGTCGATGTCGATCTCGACGTCGTCCAGCTCAAGGGCCTGGAGCAGCGCGCGGCACCAGTCTTCGAGCGTTTCATCCTGGCTTTTCACCGTTTGCCTCCAATGTCGAATTCGGCGCCGTCGCCGGGAACCGGGCCGGGGTTGGACACCCCTAAGGCGGAGGCGTCTTCCCAGGTGTCCACGTCGTCAGTGGAACCGGGCGGAACCGGAACCGTGCACAGCTCAAGACTAGCAAGGAGGGCGAAGACGGAGCCCCCTTCCAGGGTGTTCTGCCGGGCCGCATCGGCGACGGCGCGTCGTAGCGCGGTTGTGCCATAAAGCCCCACGAGGGGCTGCCGGCGTCCGTCCGCCGAAACCGCCACGGCACCGTCGAGGCCCCCGTCCGCGCCGTTGGCCACCGCGTCGAGCAAGGCGCCCACGGCGGCGGCGACCCGCGGCATGTCGCAGGCGAGCACGAGGGTCAGGGGCGCGGGGGCCGGGGCTGCGGGCGCTCCGGCCCCGGCTTCGGCCAGGGCGGAGAGTCCGGCGGCGATCGCGGCGGCGGGACCGGAGAACGGAGGATCCTCGCGGCAGCCCAGCACACCCGGCGGAAGTCCGCCGGGATCCGGTCCGACGACGACGGCACGGCGTGCGCCGCCGGCCGCCCGCAAGGACAGCTCAAGCAGGGTGGCGCCGTCGACCGTCAACCCGGCCTTGCACGCGCCGCCAAGCCGGGAGGACCGGCCCCCGGCGAGGATAACGGCGTCGTATTCCACACGCCCAGCCTAACCGCCCCTGCGGTGGCCGGCCCCCGGGCAGCCGGCTGCAGCCGGGTCAGCAGTGTGCTCAGTGCGCCTTTTCGGGCAGCAGGAACGGGTCCCAGGCCGGGGCGGGCTTCTCCAGTTCCTTGATTTGCCAGATGGTGCCCTTCGGCGGGCCCGGAACGAAGCCGAGTTTCCAGCCCATTTCGGCGGGCGTGTGGTCCCCCTTGGCGTTATTGCAGCGCAGGCAGGCGGCCACGAGGTTCTCCCAGGAGTCCGCGCCGCCCCGGGATTTGGGCTGGACATGGTCGATGGTGTGGGCCGCCTTGCCGCAGTAGGCGCAACGGTGATTGTCCCGGCGAAGCACTCCCCTGCGGCTGACCGCCGTCAGAGTGTTGTAGCGGGGCCTGATGTACCGGTTCAGCAGGATCACTGTCGGGCGGCCGAGGATTTCCTGCGGACCGACCACGGGGTCATCCCCTTCGGCCACCACGCTGGCCTTTCCGGTCAGCACAAGCACCAGCGCCCGGCGGAAGGTGACTACCGCCAGCGGCTCATATCCAGCATTCAGAACGAGAGTGCGCATCCGCATACCTCTTCACGGCCGCACCCGCCAGGGGCACGAGGGCCGGCTGCCCTCTGCATGGTCGGGCTATGGATCGACACCACAAGAGTAAACACCGAAGGCCCGGATTGCCGAATTTGTTCGTTGTGAGAGTTTCGTGCCGGGGCCGCAGGACGGGGCCACAAAGCAAAAGGACCCCTGCCGCGGCAGGGGTCCCTCAGAATGCTTCCGGCTGGTGCCGGGCCTGGGTCTTAGCCGCCGACGCGGATGAAGACCGGGCCGGAGCCGACGTTGACGCTGTACAGCGCGGTGGTGCCGCCGTTCCAGCCGCCGTGGACGGCCATGCCGTTGCCGACGTATACAGCGATGTGGGCCATGCCCATGCCGCCGTTCTGGTAGTAGGCGAGGTCGCCCGGCTGTGCCTCGGCGGCGCTCACGGTACGGCCCAGGGACAGGTAACCTGCCGGCCAGCCGTGGTAGTTGATGCCCACCGCGGCCAGCGCGTTGGTGACCAGCATGGTGCAGTCCTGGGACACGCCCATCTGCGCGTAGGCAGCCGCGGCGATCGAAGCGCCCATGCCGCTCACAGCAGCCGGAGCCTTGGTGGCCAGCGAAGCCGTCGCAGCGGTGCCGGTGCCGTTGGCAGCGGCGTTCTCAGTGGAAGCGACAGCTTCCTGGACCTTGACGACAGGCTTGGCAGCCTCGACGACCGGGCCCGGGGCCGTGGTGACAGACGTCTTGTCGTAGGAGATCGCGATGCTGGAGGCCGCGGAGATCGTGGCCGGTGCGGTGGACTGTACTTCCAGGGCGGAAGCCGAAGTCGATTCGCGCTGAACGTTGGTCTCGGCAGCGTTGGCTGCGATACCGCTGGTCAGTACCAGGCCGGAGGCTGCAGCGATAACCGCGGCCTGGCGACCCATACCACCGGCGTTGTCGCCGACGGCCTTGGCAATGACAGCCAGCGAGTTGGTCTTGGTGACCTCCGCGCGGTGGCGTGCAGTTGCACGAGTAGTCATTCAGTTCTCTCTTTCGTGAGCCTTTAGTCCGCGCTGTTGTACAGGCGGCACTGAGGACGCTCCGGCATCTTGGGGGTACGCCGGATCGCCCCGAAACGGGTTTCTTTAGCGAAGGGTGTACTGCGAAGACGCGCCAAAAGCGGGAACTGCGTTGTGCGATCCAGTCCGGGCGCCGGCAAGGGCAACACGGAGCTTGGAGTGCAGCGGGCTCAACTGAGCCGCGCCAGCGCGAGAACGCGCAGCATTGTGGCGTGAAGACACGAAAGTAGCCTCTCCCAATGCCTACGAGGTGAGCTGTCGGATTCGGATGGGAGTCACCCGGCCGCGCTGCTTCCTGGGAAGCTTTGCGACTTAACCCCTAGGTCTTCTTGCGAAGACCAAAATTGGTTCCCCCGCCCCTGCCAGACGATGTGATGCGAACGGACCTTGAGCGGTGGCAGAGTTAGGCAATCCACTCAAGAGCGCCAACTTCGGAGAAGTTGGCGTGCTTCATACGGTACAGCAGT
>JAPLAM010000047.1 GCA_026393275.1 Arthrobacter sp. | reverse complement strand
CAGGCCATGGTCGAGTTCCAGGACGCCGGCGCCGAGGTCTTCGACTACGGCAACTCCATCCGCGACGAAGCCCGCAAGGGCGGCTACAACCGCGCGTTCGAGTTCCCCGGCTTTGTCCCGGCGTACATCCGGCCGCTGTTCTGCGAGGGCCTCGGCCCGTTCCGCTGGGTGGCGCTTTCCGGCGACCCCGAGGACATCGCTGTGACGGACGCGGCGATCAAGGAACTGTTCCCGGAGAACAAGCACCTGCACCGTTGGATCGACGCGGCGCAGGAACGGGTCGAGTTTGAAGGCCTGCCGGCCCGCATCTGCTGGCTGGGCTACGGCGACCGCGCCAAGGCCGGGCTGCTGTTCAACCAGCTCGTGGCGGAGGGCAAGGTCAAGGCGCCCATCGTGATCGGCCGCGACCACCTCGACTCCGGCTCCGTCGCCTCCCCGTACCGCGAAACGGAAGCCATGGCCGACGGCTCCGACGCGATCGCCGACTGGCCGCTGCTCAACGCCCTGCTCAACACCGCCTCCGGCGCCACCTGGGTCTCCATCCACCACGGCGGCGGCGTCGGCATCGGCCGCTCCATCCACGCGGGCCAGGTTTCCGTCGCCGACGGCACCGACCTCGCCGCGCAGAAACTCGAGCGGCTCCTCACCAATGACCCAGGCATGGGCGTCATCCGGCACGTCGACGCCGGCTACGACCGCGCCGTCGAGGTCGCCAGGGAACGCGGCGTCCGTATTCCCATGAACGAAGGATCCACAAAGTGACCGTCACCACCCACGAACCGCTTACCGTCACCCTTGGCTCCAGCGGCGTCACCCCCGAGGACGTCGTCGCCGTCGCCCGCCACGACGCCAAGGTGACCATCGCCCAGGACGCCCTGGACGCCGTCGCCGAGGTCCGCGCCCACATCGACGACCTGGCCCACAGCGAGACCCCGGCGTACGGCATCTCCACCGGTTTCGGCGCGCTGGCCAACCGGCACATCCCTACCGAGCTGCGCACCCAGCTGCAGAAGTCCCTGATCCGCAGCCACGCCGCCGGTATGGGCCCGGCCGTGGAGCGCGAGGTGGTCCGCGGCATCATGTTCCTGCGCGCCAAGACCCTCGCCTCCGGCCGCACGGGCGTCCGCCCCGTGGTCCTGCAGACCATGGTGGACGTGCTCAACGCCGGCATCACTCCGGTGGTCCGCGAATTCGGCTCGCTCGGCTGCTCCGGTGACCTCGCGCCGCTGTCCCACTGCGCCCTGGTCCTCATGGGCGAAGGCGAAGCCACCGGCCCCGACGGCGAGCTGTACGGCGGACGCGGGGAACGCACCGTCGCGGAACTCCTCGCCGCGCACGGGATCGAACCCGTCACCCTGGCCGAGAAGGAGGGCCTGGCGCTGGTCAACGGCACCGAGGGCATGCTGGGCATGCTGCTGATGGCCATCGCGGACCTCCGGCAACTGCTCACGACGGCGGACATCACGGCCGCGCTCAGCGTCGAGGCGCTGCTCGGCACCGACCAGGTGTTCCTGCCCGAGTTGCACGGAGCGCTCCGCCCGCATCCGGGCCAGGCCTCCGCCGCGGACAACATGCTCCGCGTGCTGTCCAACTCCCCGATCGTGGCCTCGCACCGGATCAACGACACCAAGGTCCAGGACGCCTACTCGCTGCGCTGCGCACCCCAGGTGGCCGGCGCCGTCCGCGACACCGTGGACCACGCCGCGCTGGTGGCCTCCCGCGAACTGGCTGCGGCGATCGACAACCCCGTGGTGCTGCCGGACGGGCGGGTCAGCTCAAACGGCAACTTCCACGGCGCCCCGGTGGCCTACGTGCTGGACTTCCTCGCGATCGCCGTCGCGGACCTGAGCTCCATCGCCGAGCGCCGCACCGACCGGATGCTGGACCCGGCCCGCTCGCACGGGCTGCCGGCCTTCCTGGCCTCGGACCCCGGCGTCGATTCCGGCCTGATGATCGCGCAGTACACCCAGGCCGGGCTGGTCTCGGACAACAAGCGGCTGGCCGTCCCGGCTTCGGTGGACTCGATCCCGAGCTCGGCGATGCAGGAGGACCACGTCTCGATGGGCTGGCATGCCGCCCGCAAGCTGCGCCGTGCGGTCGAGAACCTGAGGCGTGTCCTCGCGATCGAGCTCGTGGCCGCGGCGCGGGCCCTTGATATCCGCACCCAGCTCTCCGGCGGCGAACTGACGCCGGGCCCGGCCGGGACCGCGGTGATCGCGGTCTTGCGATCGGTGGTGGACGGGCCGGGAACCGACCGGTTCCTGTCGCCCGAGCTGGAGGCAGCCGACCGCCTGGTTGCCACGGGCAAGGTCCGCGCAGCGGCCGAATCCGCCGTCGGAAATCTGGCCTGACGGCAAAGAAAATACGCGGCAGGCGGGGATTTCCCGGCGCCCCCGAAATGTTCAGCCACACGGCCAGCGGGGGCGAGGGAAGTGTAGTAAAAATATGATCAAGCCCACACCAACGATGTTGTGGCAGGAACCTACAAAGGGGTAGAAGTTCATGAAAGCACGCGCGACGGTCATGTCCAGGCGCACGGCATTCGCCGCCACGGTCTCCGACTGGAGCAGCCTCAAGGCGGGGGACAAGGTCGAAATCATCAAGCACGCACAGTTGCTCGCGACCGGAGACGTTGAAGAAGTCTCGGCCAGCGGCAACGTGCTCTGGCTGGTGCCGGGCGCAGCGCCGGAAGCGCAACTGTTCCTCAAGTCCGACGGCGTGCAGGTGCGGCGGAGCTAGGCAATAGCGAAGGGCCGGTGAGGGGAGTACCCCTCACCGGCCCTCGGCGTCTGCCGGCTCGCGCGGACTAGGCGGCCATGGCTTCGTGGGTCTCGCCGAAGGGCACGGTTTCATCCAGCGCCACCGTGTAGGCGCCGGGCTCGTGGCGGGTAACCCGGATCCCGCAACGGCGGTCCTGGGCGGCCGAGGCGATCAGCGTGTTGACGGCGGTTTCGAGGCCGCGGTGGACTTCGTGGGCACTGGCAAAGGAGAGCTTGATCGACGTAGCGTCAGAGGCCTCGGTCTGCATGGTGTGTGTGTTCATTAACTGGTCTTTCGTAGAATCTGGCCGTTTGGCCGCCCTCTATTCTAGTCTGCCCGGCGTGGCGTCCCTGACGGGCGCCCATAATGTGCCTTGGCGGTATAACTTTTGAGGCGAGGGGGCGCCGGTCCGTTGTGACGGTGCCCCGCCCCATTCCGAGGCGGCGTCACGGCTGCGGCAGGAGGGCATGCGCATGTTCGAAGCTTCCAGTGTTGTCTTCACCGCGGCCGGAATCGCAGTGTTCATCGCCGCGGTGCTGCCCAAACTGCTGCGCAACGCGCCGCTGTCTATGCCCATCGTGTTCCTGGGCGCAGGCATGCTGGCGTTCACCCTGCTGCCCGCCCTGCCGGACCCGGACCCGCTGCAGCACGGGGAATTCGTCACCCACCTGACCGAAGTGTGCGTCATCATCTCGCTGATGGGCGCCGGGTTGGCGCTGGACCGGCCGCTCGGACGCCGGGAGTGGTCGACGACCTGGCGGATGCTGGGACTCGCCATGCCGCTGTGCATCATCGGCCTGACCCTGCTGGGACTGTGGTTCCTGGGGCTCGGGCTGGGGGCCGCGCTCCTCGTGGCCGCCGCCCTGGCCCCCACCGATCCGGTATTGGCTTCCGAGGTGCAGGTCGGGGAGCCCGCCGACGAGGAAGGCGGAACCGGGCGGGAGGACGAGATCCGCTTCGGGCTGACCTCCGAGGCGGGCCTGAACGACGGTCTCGCGTTCCCCTTTGTCTACCTCGCGATCGCCATCAGTTTCGTGGGCGCCTCGCCGTCCGGCTGGTTCGGGCACTGGCTCGCCGTGGACGTGCTTTGGCGGATCGGCATAGGCGTGCTGCTGGGCCTGGCGATGGGGAAGCTGCTGGGGCGGCTCTTCTTCACGGCCCGGCATGAGAGCGTTCGGGTGTCCGACCACGCCGAGGGTTTCGTGGCGCTGGCGGCGACCTTCCTGGCCTACGGCGTGACGCAGATGGTCGAAGGCTACGGGTTCGTCGCGGTGTTCGTCTGCGCCGTCACCATCCGGGCGGCCGAGCGCACGCACGGTTTCCACCGGGTGATGCACTCGTACGTGGAGCAGCTGGAGCGGCTCATGACGGTCGTCATTCTGGTGCTGCTGGGCGGGGCGGTCGCGCGCGGCCTGCTGGCCGGGATCGGCTGGGCCGAGGTGCTGGTGGCGCTGGCCTTCCTGCTGCTGGTCCGCCCCCTGGCGGGCTGGCTCGGGCTGGCCAGGGGCAAGACCGGCCCGCGGGAGCGGATCGCCATCGCCTTCTTCGGCATCCGCGGTATCGGCTCGCTTTACTACCTCGCCTACGCCCTTGGCCACGGGAACTTCGGCGCCCAGGCGCACGAGCTCTGGGCCTTCGTGGGACTCGTCGTGGCGATGTCAATCGTGCTGCACGGCGCGACGACGGCGCCGGTGATGAACCGGCTGGACCGGCTGCGGTTACGCCGGGCCGTGGAACGGCACGGCGACGAGGGGCAGGCGCCGGTCACCGCCATCTGAGGGTGCGCGGGCCAGGAGCGGCTCCTGGATTGAATCGCTGTTGTTATAAACGGGGTGGAGCGTCGGGCTATTGGGCGTCGTACCCGCCGGTTATGCTGAGGGCACGAAGTCTTGGGGGTAACTTCCGGGACGTTTACTGCCATCCTGCCAGCGTTGCTAGGCCGGGACCTTTCGTTTCAGGAGTTGTTCCAGCGTGTTCTTCAAGACTTTCGGTTGGTCGTTCGCGGTCACCCTCATCGCATTGGTGGTCGCTTTCCTGTACGGCGGACCCCAGGCGCTGATCCTCTGCCTCATCCTGGGCATTCTGGAAATCAGCCTGAGCTTCGACAACGCAGTGGTCAACGCGCGGATCCTGGAACGGATGAACCCGTTCTGGCAGAAGATGTTCCTCAGCGTCGGCATCATCATTGCCGTCTTCGGCATGCGCATCCTGTTCCCCCTGCTCATCGTGGGGGTCACCGCCAACCTGAACCCGGTCGAAGCCGTCAGCCTGGCCATGGAAAAGGGCGACCCGAACACCCCGGGCAGCTACGGATTCCTGCTGCACGAAGCCCACCCGCAGATTGCGGCTTTCGGCGGAATGTTCCTCCTGATGCTGTTCCTGGACTTCATCCTGGCCGACCGGGACATCAAGTGGATCAAGTTCCTCGAGGTCCCGCTCGCCCGGCTGGGCAAACTTGAAGGCGCATCCCTCATCGCCGGCCTTGCCGCGCTGGCCATTGCCGGTGCGGTGTCCGGCGAGAAGCAGGGCATCGTCCTGCTCGCGGGCCTGTTCGGCCTGATCACGTACTTCCTGGTGAACGGCCTCGGGAACCTCTTCGACGTCGATCAAGACGGCGACATTGACGCCGCGGACGCGGACCTGGTGGTTCACTCGGGTCCCTCCGGCGCCGCTCAACTGGCCGGCAAGGCCGCCTTCATGCTCTTCCTGTACCTGGAAGTCATTGATGCGTCCTTCTCCTTCGATGGCGTCATCGGCGCCTTCGCCATCACGTCCGACCCCATCCTCATCGCCCTCGGGCTGGGCTTCATCGGCGCCATGTTCGTCCGCTCCCTGACCGTGTTCCTGGTCCGGCAGGGCACGCTGGACGAGTTCGAATACCTGGACCACGGCGCCCACTGGGCCATCGGCGCCCTGGCGGTCATCCTGCTGGTCACGATTGTGGTCCCGGTCAACGAGGTCGTCACCGGCCTGATCGGCGTCGTGTTCATCGGAGCGGCCTTTGCCGGCTCGGTCCGACGCAATAAGAAGGCCAAGGCCGCCGAACCGGCTCAGCCACTCGAGCCGGCGAAGAGCTAGCGCCACGGACCCCCAGACACAACAACAACTGCCATCACAAGGAAAGCGGGCATTTCAATGGGATTGAGTTTGCAAAAAGGCCAGTCGCTGTCTCTGACCAAGCAGAACGGTGATTCGCTGACGAACGTCCGTTTGGGCCTCGGCTGGGACTCTGCGGTCCCCGCCAAACGGGGATTCTTCGGCGGGACCAAGACGGTGGAGATCGACCTCGATGCCTCCGCCCTCCTGTTCGACGCCGCGGGCCAGCACCTGGACACGGTCTTCTTCAACCAGCTCACCAGCAAGGACGGCTCCATCCGGCACACGGGGGACAACCTGACGGGTGAAGGCGACGGCGACGACGAGACCCTCATGGTGAACCTGCCGAGCGTGTCTCCGGCCGTCGCGCACATCGTGTTTGTCATCACGAGCTACAGCCAGCAGACCTTCGACATGGTCCAGAACGCCTTCTGCCGCGTGATCGACGACTCGGTGGCGGGAAGCCCCGAGGTCGCCCGCTACGACCTCACCGAATCGGGCCGGTATACGGCGATGGTGATGTCCAAGCTTTCACGGAACGGCAACGTCTGGAACTTCCAGGCCATCGGCACGCCGGCGAACGGGCGCACCCCCGGCGAGGTCCGCGGCGCCGCAGCGGCTTCCCTCTAGACAGCTTTAACCGGCGCCCCGCTGCGCCGTTGAACATATACAACAAACCGAAGGAGTACCTCTTGTCCAGCCTGACTCTGAGTAAGGGCAGCAACCTGTCGCTGACCAAAGCCGACCCGGGGCTCCGCAAGGCAATGATCGGCCTCGGCTGGGATCCGCGGACCACCGCGGGTGAGCAGTTTGACCTTGACGCCTCGGCCCTGCTGATCCGGGCAGACGGAAAGGTCCGCTCCAATGCGGACTTCATCTTCTACAACCAACTGTCCACACCGGACGGCTCGGTGGTGCACCAGGGTGACAACCGCACGGGCGAAGGCGAAGGCGACGACGAGCAAATCCTGATCGACCTCGGGGCGGTCGCTGCGGACATCGCGAAGATCGTCATTGTCGTCTCGATCGACCAGGCAGACGCGCGGCGCCAGAACTTCGGCCAGATTCGCGATGCTTTCTGCCGGGTCGTGAACCAGGAGACGGACAACGAAGTTGTCCGGTACGACCTCACCGAAGATGCAGCCGCGGAAACGTGCATGATTTTTGCCGAGATTTATCGAAACGGCGGCGAATGGAAGTTCCGTGCCGTGGGGCAGGGCTACGCCTCCGGGCTCCACGGCGTTGCCACGGATTTCGGCATCTCGCTGGACTAGAGGCCACGGCCCGGCAACGCCGGGCCGTGCACCGCACTTCCACCAGATTGAAAAAGGAGAACAACCATGGCTGGCCTGAAACTTACCAAAGGCAGTAACCTCTCGCTCACCAAAGCCGATCCGGGGCTGAACAAGGTTCTGGTCGGCTTGGGCTGGGACCCCCGCACAACGACGGGTGATGCCTTCGATCTGGACGCCTCGGCGCTCCTGCTTGGCGCCGACGGCAAGGTCCGCAGTTCCGCGGACTTCATCTTCTACAACCAGCCGGCGGCCGCCGACGGTTCAATAGTCCATCAGGGCGACAACCGCTCCGGCGAGGGCGACGGCGACGACGAAGTGATCGCCGTCGAACTCTCCGCTGTTGGTGCGGATGTTGAGCGGATCGTGTTCGTGGTCTCTATCGACCAGGCGGAAGCCCGCCGGCAGAACTTCGGCCAGGTGCGCGCCGCCTACTGCCGCGTGGTCAACTCGGAAAGCGACGCGGAAGTCGTCCGCTACGACCTGAGCGAAGACGCGGCGCCGGAGACCTGCATGATCTTCTCGGAGCTCTACCGGCACAACGGCGAGTGGAAGTTCAAGGCCGTCGGCCAGGGCTACGCCACCGGCCTCGCCGGCATCGCCGCGGACTTCGGCGTCCAGCTCGGCTAAGCACCCCAGACCATAGAAAGAGAGACGGACCCATGAGCATGCAACTGACACCGCCGGAGGCCGCGGCATCGACGCCGTTGGTGCTGAACGCGCCGGAAACCGTGGACATCGTCAAGGTCGACGACGCCCCCGGGATGGTCCCGGTGCCGGCCGAACGCCAGCAGGAGATCAACGCCCAGGCCCGCGCCTTCATCAGCGAGGTGTCGGCGATGAGCCCGTTCAGTCCCGAGTACTCCAGCAAGATCGACGGCATTAACCGGCTTGGCGGTCAGCAGCTGGTGGCCTCCGCCAACACCTCCAGCCGACTGCTGGAGCGGTCATCCACGTCGCTGGCCGGTGCGAAGAAGTCCGGCAGCAACGCCCAGGTGCAGGTTGCCTCAACGCTCGGTGAGCTCCGCTCCACCGTGGAGGACCTGACGCCGAACAACGCCGACTTGGGCGTCGGCCGGAAAATCCTGGGGATCATCCCGGGCGGCAACAAGCTCGCGAAGTATTTCCAGCGGTACGAGAGTGCGCAGACCCAGCTGGACAAGATCATCAAGTCCCTGATGGCTGGCCAGGACGCGCTGCTCAAGGACAATGCCTCGCTCGCGCAGGAAAAGACGCAGCTGTGGGAGACCATGCAGGGACTGAGCGAATATGCCGTGTTCGCCAAGGCCCTGGACACTGCGACCGCCAGCCGGA
This sequence comes from Arthrobacter sp., assembly GCA_026393275.1. Classification (GTDB taxonomy): domain Bacteria; phylum Actinomycetota; class Actinomycetes; order Actinomycetales; family Micrococcaceae; genus Arthrobacter. Next base: position 13,966 of record JAPLAM010000047.1, on the reverse strand, counting down.
TCGATGAGATGAAGATGCAGGGCCAGATCGAAGAGGCGGGCAAGCTCGACTCGGACGTGCTGTATCCGATCCGCCAGCGCCACCAGGACATCCTGACCCAGCTGGCCGTCTCGGTGCAGGGCTACCTCGCGATCGACATGATCCGCAAGAACAACACCGAACTGATCAAGGGCGTCGAGCGGGCCCGCACGACGACGATCTCCGCGCTGCGGACCGCCGTCATCGTGGCCCAGGCGCTGGCCAACCAGAAGATGGTGCTGGATCAAATCGACGCCATCAATACGACGACGAACAACATGATCCTCAAGACATCCGAGATGCTCAAGGACCAGACCGCGCGGATCCACCAGCAGGCGGCGAGCTCCGGGGTCAGCGTCGAAACCCTGCAGAAGGCCTTCGACAACGTCTTCCAGACCATGGACGCCATCGACACCTTCCGGTCCCAGGCCAACAAGAGCATGGAAGGCACCGTCCAAGCCCTTGAAACCGGTCTGGAACGCGCCCGCCCCTACCTGGACAGGGTGCGCCAGCAGGAGGGGAATTAGCAGCCATCGCCCCTGAGAATTAGGCTTACGGGCTATGGTCGCAAAATTCTTAGGTTCGCTGTTCGGCGGCGGAGCGGTTCCCCGCTCCGCCGCTGTATCCGACGCCGAATCCCGGTTCGCCGCCGAGCCGGCCGCGGATGAGCTGACACTCACCGGCGCCGCGCTCGAGGACCTGAGGCAGACGGCCCTGGGCCACGGATCGGAACTGCCGACCGTCGTCGTGTCACAGCTGCTGCAATTGGTCGACGTCCTGCGCGCCCTGATGGGTTACATCGGCGGGTCCGGGGCGTCCACGGAGCAGCGCGTCCTGCTGAACGCCGTCATCACCGACTACCTGCCGTCGCCGCTGCGCGCCTATCTGATGCTGGCCGCCGCGTCACGGCAGGACGAGTCCGCCGAGACGACGGCATTGCTGGAGCAGCTCAACACGCTCTACTCCACGGTCAAAAACCTGGACAACCAGGTCCGCACCGGGGCGGTCACGGAGCTGGCGGTGCACGGCCAGTTCCTCCGGGACAAATTCGATATCGATGGTCTTCATTTGGAAGGACACTAGTGGCTTCTATGGTTGCCGGCAGCAACGCCGCCCTCACTGCCGAGAACCCCGGGCTGGACAAGGTGCTGCTGGGGATCGGCTGGGATATGGTCCCGAGCCGCGGACCGCAAGCCGAGCTGGTGCCCATGGTGATCATGTGCGGGAAGGACGGCCGCGCCCTTTCGGATGACCACCTCGTGTTCTTCAACCAGATCGTGAGCCCCGACGGCAGCATTTCCTTCGCCGGGGCCCAGGACCAGGAGCAGATCGACGTCGACCTCAACAAGGTGCCCGAACCGGTCGCCAAGATCACGGTCCTGCTCTACGTGGATCCGGATGTCCGGGGACCCGGCACCTTCGCCGCGGTCAAGAACGCCTACCTGCGCGTCGCCACCGAACAAGACCGGGAACTTTTGCGCTTCACGGTGCCACGGGGAAACCTGGACAAGATCAACGCCATGATCCTCGGGGAGCTGTACCGGCACGCCGGCGGGTGGAAGTTCCGTGCCCTTGGCCAGGGCTACGAGGCCGGGCTCGCCGCCGTGGCCGCCGACTTCCAGTTGAAGCTCTAGCCATGGCCTTGGATCGATCCGCGCTGCGAACCGATATTGGCTACCTCAGCCGACGCCGGAAGCCCGCGGCGCAGCCTGAGCCGGCCGTGCCGTCGTCGCGCAGCGCTGCCCCGGCATCCGGCGCGGCCGCGTCCGGCGGGCTGACGCTCGGTGCCCCACCTGCCGTATCCGGCGGGCTGACGCTCGGCGTCCGACCGGCGCGCGCCCCGTCCACCAGCGCCGCAGCGGTATCCACGCGAGGCCCCCGGCCAGCCCCGGCGGTCTCGGACCGGCTCTTCCCGGCGCCGGACTTCGGCAGCCTGCGTGAGCTGGGGGAGGCGAACCCCGTGGTGCGCCTGAACCCAAGGCAATCGGCGATTGGCTCGCTCCTGGTGGCCGGTGCCCGCTCCGTGGCGTGGGAGGACAATAGGCTCACCACGGGCGCCCAGCACGCCGAAGGGCTCCAGGCCGGCACCCCGGTTAGCACCGCCGGAAACAGGCCCCTTGCCGGCCTCCAGGACGGTGCCGGCATCGTGTCCCTGCGGCACGTCCGGCTCCTGCGCCGGGTCCTGTTCGTCGCCGGGGAAACACCATTGACGATCGGGGTCTTCGACGGCGCCGCCGCAGCGGTTGCTGCCCGGAACCATGCCGGACTGCGGAGCGTTCTTTATGTCGTGCGGGTCGGTGCGGTGCTGGAGCTGCGAGCGGAGTTCGTTCCGGCGGATGCCCCCGATGCCGCCATCTGGGCCAGGTTCGGCTTCACGATGACCATTCCGCTGGACCAACGGGTGCTTCTGCGCTAATCCGGGAGACCGGCACAGCAATGAATGCAGCCAACAAATTAGGGGACAATGCAGCACTTCAAAGCCTTGGCTGAATCCGTCAAGGACAGGCTTTTCCACCTGCGTCCCGAACCCCTTCACCGCACCTCGGACGCCGGTTTGCTGGCCGTGGCGTTGGGGGCCACTCTGTACGCGCCCGCCACGAGAAGCTCGCTGGCAGCCGGAATCCGGAAACAAGCCGGTGCCGGGTGCTTGAGCACGGTCATCTGCCTCGAGGACGCCGTTCCGGACGAGGAAGTGCCCGCCGCTGAGGAGAACCTGCTCGCCGCGCTGGCCGAACTGGCCCTGGACGATCCGGACGAGCTCCCGCTGATCTTCATCCGGTGCCGCACGCCCGAACAACTGCTCGACGTCGGACGCCGGGCCGGCGCCGCGCTCAGCGTCGTTTACGGCTTCGTCCTGCCCAAGTTCGAGAATGAAACCGGGCGCGGACGGGGGTTCCTGGCGGCACTGCAGCTCTTGAACGAGGAGACCGGACGCACCACGGCGTCGACGGAACCTCCGCTGCGGGCCATGCCGATCATCGAGGACCTTTCGACAACGCATCTGGAGTCGCGGGTCCGGGTGTTGACGGACAACCTCGCCCTGGTCGAGGAGTTCCGTGAGCTGGTGCTGTGTGTCCGGATCGGTGCCACGGACATGTCCAGTGCCTTCGGTTTACGGCGTTCCCGCGACCTGACCATCTACAACGTCAAGGTCGTCGCCAACATCATTGGCGACGTCGTGAACATCTTCGGGCGCCCGAATGACGGCTGGGTCATCTCCGGTCCCGTCTGGGAGCACTTCGTCAACACCGAGCGGGTCCTCCGGCCGCAGCTGCGATCCACGCCGTTCGAGGCCGCCAATGAGGGCGAGCTCCGCCAGCGCATCCTGATGGACAACCTGGACGGCCTGATCCGGGAGATCGAGCTGGATCTGGCCAATGGCCTGCTGGGCAAGACCGTCATCCATCCCAGCCACGTGCCTGTGGTGCACTCCATGTGCGTGGTGAGCCACGAGGAATACCTCGATGCGCTGGATATCGCCGGCAGCGCCGGAGGCGGCGTGAAGGCGTCGTCCTACGGAAACAAGATGAACGAGGCGAAGCCGCACCGGGCGTGGGCGGAGCGCACCCTGCTGCGCGCACGGGCCTTCGGGGTGGCCCGGCCCGGCGTCAACTTTGTCGAACTACTGGAAGCGAGCATGAGGTGAAGGCACTCCACACGGACGCGCCCTGGAGCGGCGGCTACGTGCGCGATGCCCTCGGCGTCGACGTCGTCCCCGACCTTGGACGCAGCGTGCTGCCCGTGAAAGCCCTGGTGGGGCTTGCGCTGCGCCGCAATCCCAAGCGGGCCCACCTGCTGGTCTCCCGGGTCCTCGCCAAACACGTCCCCACCGAACCCGGGATCGCGACGGCGGCAGGCCAGCTGCTGGGGCTCCTGGTCCGCCGGGAACTGCGGGACGCGGCCGGATCCCTGACCGCCGGGCCGCCGCGGCACGGCTCGCTGACCGCCGACTCGCTGACCGCCGTCATTGACGAGGGGGCGGAGAGGCTGGGGCGCCTGCTCGACGGCGACGCGTGCCGCGGCGCCGGCCCGGACCAGGGCCCGGGCCAGGATGAACGGCGGACGCGGATGGCCGCCGTCGCCGGACTGGGCGAACTGCTCGTCCGGCAGCAGACAGAGCTTCCCGGCGTCGTGTCCATCGGCTACGCGGAGACCGCCACCGGGCTGGGCCAGCTGGTCGCAGGGCAACTGGGCACCTATTACATCCACTCCACGCGGCACAACAGCGGCTCGGTGGCGCCCTACGGCGCCTTCGAGGAACTGCACTCGCACGCCACCTCGCACCGCTTGCTGCCGACCAGCCGCGCCGCCCTGGACCTGGCCGAGACCGTGGTCCTGGTCGATGACGAGCTGAGCACCGGCGCCACGATCATCAACACCATCCGGGAGCTGCACGGCACGGCACCGCACCGCCGGTACGTCGTCGCCTCCCTGGTTGACCTGCGTTCCGCGGCGGACCGGGGCCGCCTCGACGACCTCGCCGCCGAACTCGGCACCAAAATCAGCGCGGTGGCCCTGGCGCACGGAAGCATCCAGCTGCCGGGCACCCTCGCAGCGGACGCGGCGGAGTTGATCGGCGGACTCCCGGTCCCGCCCACGGCGGGGACCGGCCGCGGCCGGATCCAGCTGGTGGACCTGAACTGCGTCGTCCCGCCCATCCGCAGCGCCCGATTCGGCGTTGCCGGGCGCCCGGATCCGGAGCAGGCGGTAGGGATCGCGAACGCCCTCGCCTCCTCCCTCGGCACCGCCCCGGCCGGAGCACGGGTTCTGGTGCTGGCCACCGAGGAGTTCATGGCGCTCCCGCTGGCGGTCGCGGCCAGGCTCCAGGAGCTGTGCCCCGACACCGATGTCCGCTATTCCACCAGCACCCGGTCCCCGATCGCGGCGCTGGATGAACCGGGCTATGCCGTCCGCTCCGCCGTCGCCTTTGGCAGCGACGACGATGCTCCGGACGGGCCGGGGCCGCGGTTTGCCTACAATTTCATGCACCCCGAGGAGCGCTTCGATACGGTCTTGATCATGGCGGAGCCGGGCACCCCGGCCGCCGGGCTCGTGGCCCCCGGCAAGATCGCCGACGCCGTCGCGGACAGCACAGCGGACGTCCGGCTGGTCCTGCTGCCGGGCCAGCCCCCGTTCCCGGCGCCGCTGCGCGGCCCCACCTTCGGGTCCTATCCGGCGGCGGACGTGCAGTGGCTGCTGAAAGACCTGAGCTTTGCGCAACTTGAGGCGCCGAAGGCCGAACGCGAGGCCGCCATCCAGTCCGGCAGGGCCAGCTACGCCGAGTCGTTGCCGCAGGAGTTCGAACCCTCAGCCGAGTACGGGGCCCTCTTCCAGGCGGCGCTGGAGAGCTCCGCCCGCCGGATTGCGCACGCCGTCGGCGCCCTCACCGAGCAGGTCCTGAAACTGCGGGGCCACGCGCCCGTGCTGGTGTCCCTGGCACGCGCCGGCACCCCCGTGGGAATCCTGATGAAGCGGTGGGCCCGGGAGGTCCACGGCCTAGAGCTGCCGCACTACGCCGTCAGCATCGTCCGCGGGCTGGGCATCGACCAGACCGCCCTCGGCTACCTTGCCGCCCGGCATCGGCCGGAAGACGTCATGTTCGTCGACGGCTGGACCGGGAAGGGCGCCATCGCCCGCGAACTCGCCGCCGCCGTCGACCTCTTCCGGCAAACCGACGGGCCGGACTTCCGCCCGGACCTCGCGGTCCTCGCTGACCCGGGACACTGCGTCCGAATCTTCGGGACACGCGAGGACTATCTGGTCCCCTCGGCCTGCCTGAACTCGACCGTCTCCGGCCTCGTCTCCCGCACCGTCTACAACAAAGAGCTGATCGGCCCCGGCGATTTCCATGGCGCCAAGTTCTACGCGGAGCTTGCCGGCAGCGACGTCTCGAACCACTTCCTGGCCGCCGTCGCCGCGCAGTTCCCCGCAGTGCGGGACGAGGTCCTGGCCGCGGGGGTCTCCGCGCCCACCCGGGTTGAGGAGCTGCCCGAAGCGGACTGGGCGGGCTGGGCCGCCGTCGAGGACATCAGCCGGCGGTTCGGCATCAACAATGTGAACCTGGTCAAACCCGGCGTCGGGGAGACCACCAGGGTGCTCCTTCGGCGGGTGCCGTGGAAGGTGCTGGTGCGTCCGGACGCACTCGGCGACATCGCCCACGTTCTGCACCTGGCGGATCAGCGCGGCGTCGAGGTGCAGGAGGTTCCGGGACTGGCCTACAGCTGCGTGGGCCTGATCCATCCGCTGCATACCCCGGGAGCCACCGGCGCCGACGGCAAGGCAGCGGCGGACGTATGAGCGCCCGCCCGCAGGGTGCCCAGGTCATGGTGGCCAGCGACCTGGACCGGACCTTGATCTACTCGGCGAACTCCATGGCGCTCGGCGGGAGCGACCACCTGGCACCCCGCATGGTGGTCGCCGAGGTCTACGACGCGGCGCCGCTGTCCTTCATGACCCGGGCAGCGGAAGAGCTGCTGGAGGGGATCGTGCAGCGGAGCGTCTTCGTGCCGGTCACCACGCGTACCCGGGCCCAGTTCTCCCGGGTACGGGTGCCCGGCTTCGGCCGAGGGTACGCCGTGACGACGAACGGTGCCGTGCTCCTGCACGACGGTGAGCCGGACCGCGACTGGTCACGCCACATTCAGCGCTCTCTGGGGTCGGACTGCGCGCCGCTGGACGCCGTGCTCGGGCACCTCAACGGCGCCGCGGCGGTCCCGGCGATCCTCCGGGTCCGGAGCGCCGAAGACGTCCTCGCGTACTCGATCGTTGACCGGCAGGCACTGCCGGACGGGTACCTGGCGGAACTCGACGCCTGGTGCCACGCCCGCGGCTGGACGACGTCCCTGCAGGGCCGAAAGCTCTACTGCGTGCCGGCCCCGATCACCAAGGAAGCGGCAGTGGCGGAGATCCGGCGGCGGTGCGGGGCAGGCCTCCTGGTGGCGGCGGGTGACTCGCGCCTGGATGCGGGCATCCTCGAACTGGCGGACATCGCGCTCCGGCCAGCGCACGGGGAACTCGACAGCGATGGTTACAACCGGCCAAACCTGACCGTGACGGCGGCCAACGGCATCCTTGCCGGCGAGGAGATCCTGCGCTTCGTGACCGACGTGCTGGCGCCGACTACCGCAGCAGCGTATTGATCAGCCGCGCGGCCACCCTGGCGGTGCGGCCGTCGACGTCGAACTCCGGATTCAGCTCCGCGACGTCGAGCAGCAGCAGCTTCCCGCTCCCGGCCACCTGCCGGCAGACGGCGCTGATTACCGGCAGCGGGACGCCGTAGGCGGCCGGGGCGCTCACACCGGGCGCCACCGACGCCGGCAGCACGTCCAAATCGATTGTCAGGTACACCGCGTCCAGCCGGGCCAGGAACGCGGCAACGAAGGCCTCGGCCGCCTCCGCTGAACAGTCCTCGTCCAGCAGGTAGTCGACGCCGAGGTCCGCGGCGGTCCGGAACAGCGCGCCCGTGTTGTTGGGTTCGGAGATCCCGACGACGGCGTACTGCAGTTCGCGGCCCGCGGCGGCTTCCGCCCGGGCCATCTGCAGGAACGGGGTGCCGGAGCTGGGCACGGGCTCGTCGCGGAGGTCGAAGTGGGCGTCCAGGTTCAGCACGCCGATGCGCAGGCCGTCGCGGACAGCGGCGGAACCGGCCAGCCCGAGGTAGCTGGCGAATGCGGTTTCGTGGCCGCCGCCCAGGACCACGGGCAGGGCGCCGAGGTCGAGCAGCCCGGTGACGGCAAGCCCAGCTCGCGCCTGCCCGGCCTCGAGCTCGTCGCCGTCCACGGTGACGTCGCCGGCGTCGTGGACGTCCCGGGCCAGATGGAAGGCGAGCGGGCCGAGGGCGGCGCGGATGGCGGCCGGCGCGGCCGCCGCCCCGGCCCGGCCCTTGTTGCGCCGGACGCCGGCATCGCTGCCGAACCCGAGGATGACGGCGGGCCGCGCACCGGCGGGGGCAGCCGGGAGCGGGCGGGGGAGCGGGCGCGGTGCGTAGGGGGTTACGGCTTGCCACCAGCGGCGGTGCTCGGCGCCGTCGCCGTCGAACCGTCCGGTCCAGGGCTGCGGCGGGACGTCGGCGGTGCTGGCTGGCGAGGGCATGTCCCTAGCTCACCGCAGCCTGGGCCGGAAAACCAGCAGCGCCGGCGTCGGGGTGTCCGGAATCCCGGACGCTGTCCTTAAACAGCGCCGAGATGGCAAGTCGCGGCAATGTTCTCGGGAAACACTGCGGCGACCTGCCATCTCGGCGGGACGTGCGGGCGGAGGCCCGGGACTACTGGACCCGGAGCTACTTCACGCCGATCGCGGCCTCGATCGGGCCGACCCCGAAGAACAGCAGGAACGCGGCGGCGACGGCCCACATCAGCGGGTGCACCTCGCGGGCGCGGCCCTGGAAGATCCGGATCAGCACGAAGGAGATGAATCCGGCGCCGAGGCCGTTGGCGATCGAGTAGGTGAACGGCATCAGAGTGAAGGTCAGAAACGCCGGGATCGCGATGCCCCAGTCCTGCCAGTCGATCTTGCCGACCTGGGAAACCATCATGAAACCGACGACGACGAGCGCCGGCGCCACCGCCTCAAACGGGACGAGGTTGATCAGCGGGGTGAAGAACATGGCGATCAGCAGCAGCAGGCCGGTGACGATCGAAGCCAGACCGGTCCGGGCGCCCTCGCCGATGCCGGCACCGGACTCGACGAAGATCTGGTTGGAGGACACCGACGCGCCGCCGCCCGCGATCGCGCCAAGGGCGTCAATCTGGAGGACGCGGTCCACGTTGGGGATGTTGCCGTCCTTGTCGATGGTGCCCGCCTCGGTGGCGAGGCCCACCATGGTGCCCATGGCGTCAAAGAAGATGCTCAGCAGGATCACGAAGGCCAGCAGCGCGGCGGCCACCACGCCAAGGTGCTCAAAGGCGCCGAAGGGGTTGGCCTTGCCGATCAGGGACAGGTCCGGCGCGGCCCATTCGGTGAACTTGGGCGCCACCAGCGACCAGCCCTGCGGGTTGAACGGCTTCCCCGGCTGAACGCTGGGGCCGATGTGCAGGGTGAATTCCAGGATCACGGACAGGACGGTGGACGTGATGATGCCGATCAGGATGGCGCCCTTGACCTTGCGGACCACCAGGGCGATGGTCAGGACCAAGCCGAAGACGAACACCAGGGTGGGCCAGCCCAGGAGCTTGCCGTCGAAGCCCAGGCCGACCGGGACGGTGGTGCCGGCGATATCCGGGATGCGGCGCACGAAGCCGGCGTTCACCAGCCCGATCAGCGCGATGAACAGGCCGATGCCGACGACGATTGCCGTCTTCAGCCCGTCCGGGACCGCCTTGAACACCGCGGTGCGGAACCCGGTCAGCACCAGGATCAGCATGGTGACACCGGAGAGCATGATCAGGCCCATCATGTCCGGCCAGGTCAGTCCCGGGTTGGTGGCCACGGTGACGGCGGCGAAGGCGTTGACGCCCAGGCCGGTGGCCAGCGCGAAGGGATGCTTGGCCCAGGCCCCCATCAGGATGGTGAGGATGCCTGCGACGAAAGCCGTGGCGGCCGCCACCGCCGGGAAGCCGAGCGTGGCGCCGGAGGAGTCGGGGCCGCCCAGGATGAGCGGGTTCAGCACCACGATGTAGCTCATGGCGAAGAAGGTGGCGAACCCGCCACGGATCTCGCGCGAGAAGTTCGACCCCCGCTCGGAGATCTTAAAATACCGGTCGAGTGCAGAGCCCTGCTTAAGCATTGGTCCTCCGGGAGGGAAATGGGGTGTTAGCTAAATCCTATTGGGCGTGACGGCGCCCACCCGCCAAACTCGCCTAGTCTGTAAGGAAGCCAACACTAGGAGCAGGCCAGTAATGCGTATCGTCAGACAACTTCCGGGCGCCCTGCTGGGCTTGATCACGATGGTTTCGATCCTGCTGGGTGCTGCGCTCCTGGGCGCCGGTCCGGCGTCGGCCCACGACGCCGTGGAGTCGACCAGTCCCGCCGCCGGCGCGACGGTGCCCACCCCGCCGGCCGCGGTGACCCTGACGCTTAGCAACCCTCCGCTGACGCTTGGCACCCAGATCAAGGTCAGCGACGCCGCCGGCAGTAACTGGGCCGACGGCGGGGTGCAGATCGTGGACAACGTCGTCTCGCAGAAGTTGCGGCCGGGCGCGCCGGCCGGGCTCTTCACGGTGCAGTGGCGGGTGGTCAGTGCCGACGGCCACCCGATTGAGGGCAACTTCAGCTTTACCGCCGCGGCAGCCGGCGGAGACTCCGCCGCTGCGGGAACGGCTCCGGCGGCCGGTACGGTGCCGACGCTGGGCACCGCCGAGCCGGGCACCACCATTGCGCCGTCCCCGGCGCCGGACGCCTCCCAACCCTTCCCGTGGAGCATCGTCCTCTTCGTCGCCGTGGCCATCGGCATCCTGGTGACCCTGGGCCTGATGGCGAAGCGGCGCCTCAACGACGGCCAGGACGACGGGGACGGTTCCGGCGACGGCCAGGATGGTTCCAACGACGGCGGGACAGGCGCCGGCCATGCCGGTTCGCCCGGCCAGCCGGGGTCAGGCTCCTAGGCCGGGACGGCTAAGCCGCCGGGCAACAGCGAGGGCAGGCCGTCGGGGTGGACCTTGGCGGAAATCGCCTGGCCCACCAGCTTGGCCTGGCGCAGGACTTCCTTCGGCGTGGGGGTGATGAGTTCGCCGACCCCGACGAGGTACATGCCCAGGGCGTGCATGGCGGCCATCAGGTTCTGGCCCGCGGCGACGCCCAGCTGGGCCAGCATGCGGCGCAACTGGCTGTGGGCGCAGCGGGTGAGGACCAGGTGGTCGGCGTACAGGACGCCGTTGGGGGTGCTGATGGCCCACTGCTGCACCGGCTGCCCGGTTTCGTGGAAGTCCGGATCGCCGTCGGCCGGGCTGCCCGCGTCCAGGTGGTCCAGCTGCAGGGCGCGGACGTGGTGGCGGACGTCGAGGTTATGACTGCTGGCGTAGTTGCGCAGGTGCCGCAGGATTTCGTTGCGCTCCCTGAGGGTGGCCGCATCGGCCGCGTCGCAGCGTTGCAGCGAGGACGTGTTGGCCGGGTTCCCGGCGCCGAGCAGGTCCAGTCCGTCCACCACGATGGCGCTGACCCCCCTCCGCTGCAGCTCGCTGGCGACCGCCAGCCCGGACAGCCCCGTACCGATGACCAGGGTGCTGGTCCGTTCGATTCCGCCGTTCACAGGCATGCTCGACACTGCGGGGTCCTTCCTCCGATGATGCGGGTTCCGGGCCGATACCCGGGACGCCTTTCCGTCGATCCGTCTTGACGCGCTCCGCGGGAGCCTGCGATCTGAAAGACGAGTCTCGGTTCAGCAATGAATCAGACCATACCCAAGATTTCGGGCGATGAACAGGGCCCCTCCGTCTCAGAGTTTCTGCTGTTATTTAGCGGTTTTCCGCGGTTATCCGGAAACCTGGCACGCCCGAACGCCGCCTGTCCGCAAGGTTGCGGGCCAGTCTGGCGAATGTGTAAACACTGCGTAAACCTTTTCCGCCGGGCCGGTGGCCGCTGGAGCCGGGGAGTTCTGGCAGAATAGCCGCAACAGAGCCACGCTACGCGAGGAGGCGGACCCCATGGCCCGAGAACAGGTGCATCCGGACCAGCCGGGAGACGCCGCCGGCGAGCACTCCGCCCCTCGGGGGATTGTGGTGGGCGTGGACGGGTCGGACCACAGCCACTGCGCCCTAGTGTGGGCCGCCCGGGAAGCGGAGCGCCGGCACCGTCCGCTGCACATCGTGACCGCCTACTCGGTGCCGGTCTTTGCCGCTTCCGGGCTGGACGGCGGGTACGCGACGGTGGACGACTCGGTGATCCGCGAAGGCGCCGAAGCCATCCTGCAGCAGGCACTCGACAAGGTGTCCGGCTACGACATCGAGGTGGACGCCTCGGTGGAGAACGGCGATGCTTCCGGCGTCCTGCTGGAGATGACCGGAACGGCCGAACTGCTGGTCTTCGGCACCCGCGGCCGGGGCGGCTTTGTGGGCCGGCTCCTCGGGTCGGTTAGCAGTGCGCTGCCCGCGCACGCCAAATGCGCCACCGTCACCGTGCCACTGATCTGCGGCGACCGGCTTGGCGTGGCCACCGATGACAAGCACATCCGGGCCGAACGGGAAAAATCCGGCCGCCAGCCGGTCGAAAACGTCGTGGTGGTAGGCGTGGACGGCTCGGAACAGGCCAGGGTGGCGGTCCTCGAAGCAGCCGCCCAGGCCGAACGCCTCTCGGCACCGTTGCGTCTGATCTGCGCCGTTCCGCAATACAGCGGGTCGCTCGCCTGGGTTCCCGCGCCCATGGACCGCGAGGCCCTCTTCGCCGATATCCAGGCACAGCTCGACGCCGGAGTCGCGTGGCTCAAGAGCCATTACCCTCGCCTCGAGGTGGAAACCCAACTCGTGGACGGCTCCCCGGTGGACATCCTCGTCGAGGCGAGCCGGCACGTGGAACTCGTGGTGGTGGGCACCCGCGGCCGGGGCGGCTTCGCCGAGATGCTGCTGGGATCCACCTCGGACGGCATCCTGCACCACGCCAAGGGCCCCGTCATGGTGATCCCGGACCGCGACGACCCGCGGCTGGCCGACCGGCCCAGCTTCGGACCCATGCTCGGCGACTCGTAGCACGGACCCGGACCCGGGATCGGGTGCTTCCTCGTTGAACGGAGAGCCCGCAGATGGGGCAGCAACCGCAGCCAACTGAACCGTACTCAACTGAACCGCGGCAGAAACCGGGTCCGGGCCCGGTGCTCGCCCTCGACCTGGCCGGCGCGGCGCTGCTTTCCGACGTCGGCGGCAAAGCCGCCAATCTCGGTGAGCTGATCCGCGCCGGGCTGCCGGTTCCGGCCGGTTTCTGCCTGACCACGCTGGCCTACCGGCGGGCTACCTCAACTGCCGGGCTCGACGCCGTGCACGCCGGCCTGGCCGCGACCGCGCCGGACGACCTTCCACGGCTCGCCTCCCTCGCCGCAGACGCCCGCCGCCAGGTTCTGGCAGCGGACGTCCCCGCAGATGTCGCCGCGGCCGTCCGCGACGCCTACGCGGCGCTGGGCACCGACGTCCCGGTGGCGGTTCGGTCCTCCGCCACTGCCGAAGACCTGCCCTTCGCCAGCTTCGCCGGCCAGCAGGACACCTTCCTCAACGTGGTGGGCGTCGACGCCGTCCTGGCCGCTGTCCGGCAGTGCTGGGCCTCGCTCTGGACGGACCGCGCCGTCAGCTACCGCGCCACCCACGGGATCAGCCCTGCAGCCGTGTCGCTCGCCGTCGTGGTCCAGCGGATGGTGGACGCAACCGTCGCCGGCGTCTTGTTCACCGCGAACCCGGTCACCGGCAGACGGCGCGAGGCGGTCATCGACGCCAGCCCCGGGCTCGGCGAGGCGGTGGTCTCCGGGGCGGTCAATCCAGACCATTTCGTCGTCGACAGCGCCGCCCGACGGGTTCTGGAGCGCCGGATCGGGAGCAAGGGGGTGGCCATCCGGCCGCTGCCGGGTGGCGGAACCGAACGGATCGTCCAGTCCGGCGCCGGCTCGGAGCCCTGCATCAACGACGCCCAGCTTCTGGCGCTAGAGCTGCTCGGCCGGCGCGCGGAGTTGCACTTCGCCGCACCCCAGGACCTTGAATGGGCCATCGACGGCGGCGGCGTGCCGTGGCTGACGCAGTCCCGGCCCATCACCACGCTCTACCCCTTGCCGGAGCGGCAGCGGATTGCCGACGGGACCCGGGTCTACCTTTGCTTCAGCCTCGCCCAGGGCCTGACCCGGCCGCTGACCCCGATGGGGCTGGCAGGCTTCCGGCTGATCGCCTCGTCCGTGGCACGGACCGCTCATTTCGACGTGCCCGCGCCGCACGACGGCCCGACGCCGTACGTCCAGGCCGGGCAGCGGATCTTCTTCGACCTGACCCCGGTGCTGCGCAGCGCCGTCGGCCGGGCCATCGTGCCGCGGGTGTTCGACGTG
>JAPLAM010000026.1 GCA_026393275.1 Arthrobacter sp. | reverse complement strand
GTTGGCGAGGCGGATGTCCTCGTGCCGCATGACGCCGACGGCCAGGGCGTTGACCAGTGGGTTGCCCTGGTACACCGCGTCGAAGACCATTTCGCCGCCGATGTTCGGCAGGCCGAGGGAGTTGCCGTAGCCGCCGATGCCTGCCACGGCGCCGTGCATCACGCGGGCGGTGTCCGGGTGGTCGATCGCGCCGAAGCGCAGCGGATCCATCACGGCCACAGGACGGGCGCCCATGGAGATGATGTCGCGGACGATGCCGCCGATGCCGGTTGCCGCACCCTGGTAGGGCTCCACGAACGACGGCGAGTTGTGCGACTCGATCTTAAAGGTCACGGCCCAGCCGTCGCCGAGGTTGGTCACACCGGCGTTTTCGCCGATGCCCACGAGCATGTCCTTCTTCATCTCCTCGGTCACCTTTTCGCCGAACTGGCGCAGGTGGTTCTTGGAGGACTTGTAAGAGCAGTGCTCGCTCCACAGCACGGAGTACATGGCGAGTTCGGCGCCGGTCGGGCGGCGGCCCAGGACCTTGACCACCTCGTCGAACTCGTTCTGCTTCAGGCCCAGCTCGGCCCAGGGCAGTTCGGTGTCCGGCGTCCGGGCGGCGTGCTCCACGGTGTCGATGTTGAACTTCTTGGTGTTCTCCGCGGGCGCCATTGCGGGTGTCTCCGTCATTTGTTGTCTCCCACGATCTTGTTCAGGACAGAGGTGAAGAAGCCGAGGCCCTCGGTGCCGGTGCCGGTTTCCGGGCCGAACCCGGTTTCGACGGCGTGCTCGGGGTGCGGCATAAGCCCGACGACGTTTCCGGCGGCGTTGGAGATGCCGGCGATGTCGCGGCGGGAGCCGTTCGGGTTCCAGCCGACGTAGCGGAACACCACGCGGCCCTCGGCCTCCAGCGCGTCCAGGGTCTTCTCGTCGGCGATGTACTGGCCGTCCTGGTTTTTCAGCGGGACCGTGATTTCCTGGCCCGGTGCGTAGTCGCGGGTCCAGTCGGTGGTGTTGTTCTCGACCCGCAGGACCTGGTCGCGGCACAGGAACTTCAGGTGGTCGTTCTTGATCATCGAGCCGGGCAGCAGGTGCGACTCGGTGAGGATCTGGAAGCCGTTGCAGATGCCCAGCACGGGCAGCCTAGCCTCCGAGTTGGCGGCGTCGATCACCTTGGCCATCAGCGGCGCGAAGCGGGAGATGGCGCCGGCGCGGAGGTAGTCGCCGTAGGAGAAGCCGCCGGGGATGATGACGGCGTCGACGTCCCCGAGGGTGGTGTCAGCGTGCCAGAGCGCCACCGGGGTGGCGCCGGCCAGGCGGACGGCCCGGACGGCGTCGCGGTCATCAAGGGTGCCGGGGAAGGTGACGACGCCGATTTTGGCGCCGGCGAGCTTGCGGGCACCCGGAGTGTCCGCGGCGACGGGGGCGGCCCCGCCGATCAGGGGGAGTTCAGTCATCTCAGGCCTCGACGACCTCGACGTTGACGACGTCCTCGATGACCGGGTTGGAGAGCAGGGTTTCCGCGGCGTTCCGGGCCTGGGCCAGGATCTCCTCGGTCACCTCGCCGTCGACGGTCAGTTCGAAGCGCTTGCCCTGGCGGACAGAGCTGAACGCGGTGAAGCCCAGGCGGGGCAGCGCACCCACGATGGCCTTCCCCTGCGGGTCGAGAATCTCGGGCTTGGGCATGACGTCGACAACGATCCGGGGCATCCGGCAACTCCTGTGCGTGAGCATTGGGTAAAGGGCGCAGCGGAGCGATGCCGTCTCACGCCGATCCGCTGTGTGATGAGGACAACGGTGTTTAAACAACATGGAACGGGCGCTCCGCGAGCTTGCACGCTCATTCTACCGGGCGCGGTGCACCGCGCCGCATTCGTGACCCCGGGGGCCGGACCGGAGCCCTGACGCCGGGTCGGGTCCGGGCCCGCCAGCGGCTATGGTCTCCGCGGAGGGCGCTCAGTAGGATGGCCGCATGGCTGAGAAATCGAAATCCGTGCTGCTTCCCGTGGTCGCCGCCGCCGTCTTCGCCGGCCTCGGCCGGATGGTGCTGCAGAAGATCAAGGCCGACCGTGCGGCCAGGTCCAGCAACGTGGCCGCACCTCTTGACGACAAGACCCGCGCCTGGATCAGCGAGGTTGTCCGCACGCCCCGGCAGTAGCCCGCCGCCGGTCGGTAGCGCCTAAAACCCCACAGCAGTTGCACCTTTGCCGGGGCGGCCCCGCCGTCCCGGCTTTGCCATGTTCCCGGACAGCCGCTCCTTGTCGAGGCGTGTGACAGATTTCGATTATTAACTGTGTCCTATGTCATATCTGGCTATCAGTCTGTACTGTATGACTCGGCTGGTATCCGCCGGTGAGCGAGAGTCGACTCCTGATCCCGCACCCGTTCCCGCCGTCGTACCCGGCAACGGCGCCGGGACCGTTCCTTCTGAAAGGTTCAAACCACTCGTGAAATCACCAGGAAAGAGCTTCCTTCGAAGCGGGGGACTCCGGAGGGTCGTGGCACTGACCCTGGGCTTGCCGGTTCTCCTCTCAACTGTCGCCATCTCGCCCGCCACCGCGGCGCCGGCCCAAGGTTCCACCGTCGCCGGAATCGCACAGAAGAATCTGGATCCCGCCAGCTACCCGGACGGCCGCTACATCGTCCTCCTCGCCGAACAGCCGGCGGCCACCTACGAGGGCTCCACGGACGGACTGCCCGCCACGAAGCCTGCTAAGGGCAAGAAACTCGACGTCAACAAGGACGAGGTCAAGAAGTACCGGGCGCATCTGGAAACGAAGCAGTCCGACGTTGCCGCGCAGCAGAACGTCCAGATCCAGCGGCGCTACTCCTCCGCCGTTAATGGCTTTAGCGCCTCGCTCACCACGGACCAGGCCATCAAGCTGGCCAAGGACCCGAGCGTCCTGGTGGTTGCCCCCGACACAGAAAACGCCCCGGACTACTCCAGCACCGATTTCCTCAAGCTCAGCGGGGCCAGCGGCACCTGGAACACCAAGTTCGGCGGCCAGGATGCGGCCGGCAAGGGCGTCGTGGTCGGTGTCATCGACACCGGCTACACCCCGGACAGCGCCTTCTTCGCCGGTGACCCGGTGAAGCCGCTGGTGGGCCAGCCGGTCGTCGGCGTCCCCTACCGGACGGCGGACGGCAAGATCGCGATGCTCAAGGCCGACGGCGAGACCTTCACCGGCGAATGCCAGAAGGGCACCGGTACCGGCGCAGCCTTCGACGGCTCGGCCTGCAACTCCAAGGTCCTGAGCGCGCACTACTTTGCCGACGATTTCCTGCGCTACGTCCCGGCAGGTGACCGTTCGCCGCTGGAGCAGCTCTCCCCGGTTGACGTCGCCAGCCACGGCACCCACACGGCCAGCACCTCCGCCGGCAATGCCAACGTCGAGACGTTCGTGGACGGCCGGAGCTTCGGCCTGAGCAGCGGCATCGCACCCGCCGCGAAGCTCTCCGTGTACAAGGTCTGCTGGGAAGACAACGACCCCAACACGGGCGGCTGCTACAGCTCCTCCTCGGTCGCGGCCGTAGAACAGGCCATCGCGGACGGCGTGGACGTCCTCAACTACTCGATCTCCGGGTCCGCAACGTCCGTCGTCGACCCGGTCTCGATGGCGTTCCTGAACGCTGCCGCGACGGGCATCTTCGTTGCGGCCTCCGCCGGCAACTCCGGCCCCACGGCCAGCACCGTGAACCACGGCGCACCGTGGGTCACCACCGTCGCCGCCACCAGCTTCTCCCAGGAGCTCCAGGGCACTGTCGAATTCTCCGACGGCTCCAAGTTCCGAGGCGCCAGCATCATGAACCGCGAGGTCAAGGATGCCGGCGTCGTGCTGGCCGCCAATGCGGCGGCCGCCAACGCGCCGTCGTCGCCCGCCCTGTGCGGCCCCGGCACGCTCGACCCGGCGAAGGTCGCCGGCAAGGTTGTCGTCTGCGACCGCGGCGTTGTTGACCGCGTTGCCAAGAGCGCCGAAGTCTCCCGTGGCGGCGGCGTCGGCATGATCCTGGTGAACCTCAGCAACTCTTCGCTGGACACCGATCAGCACGCGGTCCCCACCGTCCACGTGAACCCGCCCGCGAGCCAGACCATCAAGGACAAGGTGACGGCCACCCCGGCCATCAAGGTTTCCCTGGTCAACAAGGACACCACGGGACTGCCGCTGGAGGCCCAGCCGCAGATGGCCGGCTTCTCCTCGCGGGGCCCGCTGCTCGCCACCGACTCGGACCTGTTGAAGCCCGACGTCGCGGCGCCCGGTGTTGCTGTTCTCGCCGGCGTGTCGCCGATCGGCTCGGACGGGGCCAAGTTCGGCTTCATGTCCGGCACCTCCATGGCCGCACCGCACGTTGCCGGCTTCGGCGCGCTGCTGCTGGGTAAGAACCCGGGCTGGTCGCCGGCCATGGTGAAGTCCGCCATGATGACGACCGCGTCCGAGGTCAAGCTTGCCGACGGGTCCAAGGACACCGACGTCCACGCCACCGGCGCGGGCGAGGTTGATCCGGCCCGCATGGTGGATCCGGGTCTGGTCTACGACGCCGACCTCAGCGATTACAAGAAGTTCATCCAGGGCACCGGCGTGGACATGAAGCAGCCGACCAGCACCAAGGCCAGGGACATGAACGTTCCGTCCTTCTCGTTGGGCAACCTCACCGGCAAGATCGAGGTCACCCGCACGGTGACCGCCTTGACGCCGGGCGTCTACAAGGTCTCGGCGAATGTCCCGGGCATTAAGGTCAGCGTGGCTCCGGCCGCTCTGAACTTCAAGGCAGCGGGCGAGCAGCGCACCTTCAAGGTCACTTTCGAAAACCAGGGTGCGGCGTTGGGTAAGTTCGCGATGGGTTCGCTGACCTGGGAGGGTGCCGGCAAGACCGTCACCTCGCCGATCTCCGTCCGTCCGCAGTCCGTTGTGGCGCCGAAAGATGTCACGCTCACCACCAGTTCGGCTACCGGCTCCGGTGACATCACCGTGGTTTCCGGCACGAACAGTCCGACCAGCATGACGCTGGACGGCCTCTCCAAGGCGGACTCCTCCGCGGTGGAGCTGGTCCCGGGTCCGTTCACCGCCCAGGCCGACGCCTCGACGTTCATCAAAACCGTCAAGGTTCCGGCCGGGGTGCCGCTGGCGAAGTTCTCCGTCATCTCCTCCGACCCCGGCGCCGACTTCGACATGTACGTCGTCACTCCTCGGGGTGTCGAGCAGGTGGCGACGTCCTCGTCCAGCGAGTCGCTGTCGATCGCGAACCCGGCCGGCGGCCAGTACACCATCTACGCGCACCTGTACTCCAGCCCCGACGGCAAGGCCCGCAAGGCCTCCGTCGATGCCGCCGTGCTCGGCGCCAACGTGGGTAACGCGACGCTCTCGCCGAACCCGCTGAAGCTGACCAGCGGCAAGGCCGGCAAGGTCACACTGAAATGGACCGGTCTCGCGGCCGGCTCCTACATCGGCCGGATCACCTTTGCCGGGGCCAGCTCCAACCGCCGGCCATTGCCGTTTAAGCTTCTCGCCTCTTAGGCCTGCGCCTCTTTTGCTCGCGCCTCAGACGGCGCCCGTGGAGCCCGTGGTGCCGCCCAGCAGCGGCGCCATGGCCCGCCAGCGCGCGATCTCGCAGCCGTCGGTGCGGCTGAACTCGCTGTGGACTTCCCGGCCCAGATAGCGGCCGGTGACCACGGCTACCTGCGGGCCGCCGTACTGCTGGGTGCACAGCTTGGGTGGTCCGGGCTGCGGGAAGAAGACTTCCTCGCCGTGTTGCCGGAGGGCCGCCAGCGCGGCGGCAGGGTCCGGCAGGGTCGAGCCGGGTGCAGCCGTGCCGCCGTCGGCGACCAGACGGAAGCTGAACTCGGCGGCGCCCGGCGCCTCGGTCAGCCGGATCGAGAGGTCGACGTCGTGCGGGCCGTTCGTTCCGGTCGGGTCGGTCATGGCGTCCTTCCGGGGAGCGGTGGAGTTGAGGCGCCGGCGGCCGCCAGCAGCGGGGTGAGTTCGCGGAGCAGCCGTTGGCGCAGTTCCTGCGAGGCGGCCGCAAAGGCCCGCTGCTGCTCCACGTATTCGGCCTTGCCGTCCGGCGTCTCGATCCGGATGGGCGGGTAGCCCCACTCGCTCAGCTCGTAGGGGGAGGCGCGCATGTCCATGGCACGGATCCGCCAGGACAGCTCGAAGCAGTCCATGACCAGTTCGCCGGGCAGCGCGGGGGAAAGTTTGTAGGCCCACTTGTAGAGGTCCATGTTCGCGTGCAGGCAGCCGGGCTGTTCCATGGACCGCTGGTTCTCACGGCTTGGCCGCAGGCTGTTCAGCGGCACCGCGTCCGGGGTGTAGAAACGGAACGCGTCGAAGTGCGAGCAGCGGATCCGGTTCTCCTCGACCACCCGGTCGGTCCGCTCCGAACCGAGCCGCAGCTGCAGGTACTCGTGCCGCAGTTCGAACTTGTCCTGCCGGTAGACCATCGCCCACTCGTGCAGTCCGAAGCAGCCAAACTGTGCGGGCCGGGCCTGGGTCCCCGCGAGGATGACCCCGGCGAACTGCACGGCGTCGCGCCGTTCGCTGAGGAACCGTTCGACGTCGACCGTCACGGCGTCCGTGCCCGGCGCCAGTCCCGCGGCGGCGAGTTCGGCGGCGTCGGGAACGCGGTAATACTTCCAGCCGGCGCGTGCCGCAGCGGCCGGCCCGGACAGTACGACGCCGGCGCCCGGGTGCCAGCGCTGCAGCTGGCCGGGTTTCTGCGTGTAGTAGGTGAAGAGGAAATCCTCCACCGGGTGCTTTCGGCCGGCCGACCGGCGCGCGAGGTAGGGATCCGAGTAGGCCCGGACGCGCTGCTGGTGGGCGGCTTCGCGCTGCAGCCAGTCCTCCTGCGTGAGGTGTCTCAGTTTAGACAGCCCCGCCGGTTGATCCCAGGACATCCTTGGCGGCCTGCCACTGGGCGATCTCACAGCCGTCCCGCAAACTGAATTTGGCTTCCACGGCTGTACCGTCCACGGAACCGGTGACGGTGGCCTCCGCCGGGCCGCCGTACTGCTGCGTGCACACCTTGTCCTTGGGTGCCGGGGCGGGGCTGAGGAGTGCAGCGTTGGCCTTCAGTGCGGTGCAGGCCGCGGCCGCGGTGGGGTGCTGGCTTTCCGCCGCCGGAACCCCCTTCTGGCAGACCAGCGTGTAATTGGCGGCCTGCCCGCTGGTGGAAGGCTTGACCATGATGGCCAGCTCGGCGTCGCCCTGGCCGGGGCCGGCGGTGGGGGCCGCGACCGAGGGCGACGGTGCCGGGGCGGTGGTTTCGGCATCGGCGGACGGGGTGCCCGCGGCCGGCCCGCTGGACGAGGACGAGCCCTGGCCTGGCCCGGTGGTGGCACCTTGGCCGGAGTCGCCGGGTGAGCAGGCGCTCAGGCCGGCCGCCGCCAGCAGGACAAGCAAGGCGGGAATCAGGGTCTTGCGCATTGGCCGTTCTCCTCGGTTTCACCCAATTCTAGCGCCGCGGCGCGGGCGTGGCACGGGCCGGGC
This sequence comes from Arthrobacter sp., assembly GCA_026393275.1. Taxonomy (GTDB): domain Bacteria; phylum Actinomycetota; class Actinomycetes; order Actinomycetales; family Micrococcaceae; genus Arthrobacter. Next base: position 2,785 of record JAPLAM010000026.1, on the reverse strand, counting down.
GCTGGCCTAGCTGGCCGGCCCGGTGTCCGCTGACCGGGTGGCTGCGATGAGCCGCATCATGGAGGTGTGCAGCTCGCCGACCTCCGCACGGTCCAGGCCAAGCCGGGCCATCATGGTTCCGGGGACCGCTGTTGCCTGCTGCCGCAGCGCCGCGCCGCTGGGGGTCAGGCGTACGGCGAGGCTGCGCTCGTCGCCCTCGGCCCGTTGCCGGGTGATGTGGCCTGCCGCTTCAAGCCGCCGCAGCAGCGGCGATATGGTGGCCGGTTCCTGGGCGAGGGCGTCGCTGATATCGCGGACGGAGCGGGGACTCGATTCCCAGAGGCAGAGCATCACCAGATACTGCGGGTGGGTGAGTCCGAGGGCGTCCAGAACCGGCTTGTAGGCGCCCACCACGCTGCGGGACGCGACGGTCAGGGCGAAACAGAGCTGACGCTCCAGCAGGAGATCCTCGTCTACGGGGGCGTTTCCGGCGGCGTCGGGCATTGGGCCCTCCTCAAAAATAGTTAGTGGCCTAATGATTAGCGTACACTGGTACGAAGTCAGGTTCGAAGGAGTAGGTAGCGATGGCCAAGGAAAACGCCGCCCAGCGGTTCATGCGTGCGACCGGGAAACTGCGGGCCATCATTGGCCCCGCCAACCGCAGCTCGCTCGGCCATGAGATGACGGAGCAGAACCGCCAGCTACTGGCGCAACGGGAGGCGGAGGCCCAGCAGTGGGAGACCCTCCATCGGCCGGACGGCAGCACCTACGTGGTACCCCGCAACCCCGAGGACAAGTCCCTGCGCTAGGCCGGCCCTCACCCTCGGCCGCCTGCTCGCGCAGGTTCCCATTCCGCCCGCCGCCGCCCGAGCCTTTTGCCGCCGCCGGGCGTAAAATTGGGGCACTGGCGCGGCCCGCGCCACGTCTGTTCCGCTTGACCCGTCAGCGGGAAGGGGGTGGAAATGTGGCACATGCACTCAGGAGGGCTGCACTGAGGCAGCACCTGCACCCGTCATCCTGGGCGTGGTTCCTCTTTGGTCCTGCCTCGCGGGGGGACGTCGCCGCGCCGGTCGTGCACTCGCACGATGATTATGAGCACGCCTCGGAGAGCGACCTTGCGGGCTTCGAAGTGGAGACGGACTCGCAGGGGCATCACTACGCCGTCCGCCGGGAGGACCTCCCGAAGGAACAAGTCTGACCCCCGCCCGGGCGCGGGAACCGAAAAGGGAGCGGCATTGGCCGCTCCCTTTTGTGTGGCCGCGGACGGTGTGGTGGCCGCCGGCCGGCCGTCTAGCGGCCAGTGCCGCCGTAGACCGTTGCCTCGTCGTCGCTGTCCAGGCCAAACGCCTTGTGGATGGCGCGCACGGCGTCGTCGAGCAGGTCGGCGTGCGTCACCACCGAGATGCGGATTTCCGAGGTGGAGATCATGTTGATGTTGATCCCGGCCTCGGAGAGCGCGGCGAAGAACCGTGCGGAGACGCCCGGGTGTGAGCGCATTCCGGCACCGATCAGGGACAGCTTGCCGATCTTTTCGTTGTATTCGATGTTCTCGAAGCCGATTTCGGCCTGGGCCGCGCGGAGGGCGCCGAGGGCGTCGGCCCCTTCGACGATCGGCAGGGTGAAGGAGATGTCCGTCCGGCCGGTGCCGTGGGTGGAGACGTTCTGGACGATCATGTCGATATTGGAGTGCGCGTCGGCGATCACCTGGAAGATGGCCGCGGCCTTGCCGGGGATGTCCGGAACGCCGACCACCGTGACCTTGGCTTCGGAACGGTCGTGTGCAACGCCGGAGATGATTGGCTGCTCCAAGGCAACTCCCTCTTGAATCGTGATCTTGTCATCGGCGCTGGGCAGGACCCAGGTGCCTTCGTTCTGGCTGAATGAGGACCGGACGTGCAGCGGCATTCCGAAGCGGCGGGCGTATTCCACGCAGCGCAGGTGCAGGATCTTGGCGCCGGAGGCCGCGAGTTCAAGCATTTCCTCGCTGGAGATGCGGTCGATCTTACGGGCGGAGGGGACCACTCGCGGGTCCGCGGTGTAGATCCCGTCGACGTCGGTGTAGATCTCGCAGACGTCGGCGTCGAGGGCCGCGGCCAGTGCCACCGCCGTGGTGTCCGAACCGCCCCGGCCCAGGGTGGTGATCTCGTGCGTGACACGGCGCATGCCCTGGAAGCCGGCGACAATCGCGATGTGGCCCTTGTCGAGGGCGGTGCGGATCCGGTGCGGGTCGACGTCGATGATCCGGGCCTTGCCGTGGATGCCGTCGGTGATCATGCCGGCCTGGGACCCGGTGAAGGACTGGGCCGAGGCGCCGTACTTGTTGATCGCCATCGCGAGCAGCGCCATCGAGATGCGCTCCCCGGCGGAAAGGAGCATGTCCATTTCCCGGGCCGGAGCGGAGTCGGTCACCTGGCCGGCAAGGTCCAGGAGTTCGTCGGTGGTGTCGCCCATGGCGGAGACCACGACGACGACTTCGTCGCCGGCATTGTGGGCGTCGACGACGCGCCGGGCGACCCGCTTGATGCCCTCCGCGTCCGACACGGAGGAACCGCCGAACTTCTTCACGACCAGGTGCTTGGTGGCGGCGGGAACCGCGGGCAGCTCATGCGGCATAGCGGCTGTGTGCACTTCGGTAGTGGGCGTACTCATGCGCGGACCTTCACTGGATCAAATCGGAGTTTCGGAAGTCAGGCACGGCCTTGACTTCTGGACGTTTGGCTTCAGGACGGCGTGACCTGTTAGCCCCAGTTTATCGCCGGCGGCTCTCCGGCGTTCAATTGTGACCGAATCTCAGCCGGGCCTGGGC
>JAPLAM010000046.1 GCA_026393275.1 Arthrobacter sp. | reverse complement strand
GACCGGTTCCACCTCCGGGGCGTCATGGGCCCGGACGAGTACCACACCGGAAACCCCGGAGACCCGGGCGGCGGCCTGGATGACAACGCCTATACCAACATCATGGCCGCGTGGGTGTTCGACCAGGCCGAATGGATCATGCGCTCCGTCCAAGGCTTCGACATGGAGGACCTTCGCGCCCGGCTAGGGATCACGGCGGCGGAAATCACGCACTGGGCGCGGCTGAGCCGGCGTATGTTCGTGCCGTTCCTCGCCGGCGGCATCATCAGCCAGTTCGCCGGCTACGGCGAGCTCCGGGAACTGGACTGGCACCACTACCGCCGCAGCTACCGCAACATCGAGCGGCTGGACCTCATCCTGGAGGCCGAGGGCGACAGCACCAACCACTACCGGCTCGCCAAACAGGCCGACGTCCTGATGCTGCTCTACGTCCTGGGCGAGGACCAGCTCCTCGCGTTCCTCGACCGGCTGGGCTACACCGTCACCCCCACACAGATGGCCGCGACCGTGGATTTCTACCTGGCCCGGACGGCCCACGGCTCCACCCTGAGCCGGGTGGCGCACGCCTCGGTCCTGGCGCAGCGCAACCCGGAACGGGCCTGGGCCACCTTCCGCGAGGCCCTGGACGCCGACCTGGACGACACCCAGGGCGGCACCACCAGCTCGGGCATCCACCTGGGCGCCATGGCCGGCTCGATCGACGTCGTCCAGCGCAGCTTCGCGGGGCTGCGCATCACCCGCGACGCCCTCCATTTCACGCCCCGGCTGCCGGCCGAACTCCGGCGGGTCGAATTCCAGGTCCGCTACCGGGACCAGCTGCTGGCCGTGCACCTGGAACCCGCCCGGCTGATCGTGTCCGCCGCGCCCGGCGACGCCGCCCCCGTCCTGGTCCGGGTGGGCTCCCGGAAGGTGCTGCTCCGGGCCGGCGAGGAGCACGAATTCCTCCGCCGCGTCCGCTGACCCAAGTAACTCGCAGTAGGTGCCGTTTTGGGCCCTCAAAACGGCACCTACTGCGAGTCAGTTGGGTGGGACGTCAGGGGGCCACGCGGATGACGGCGGCGCCCGTGACCCGGTCGGCGGCGAGATCCCGCAACGCCCGGTCGGCGGCCTCAAAAGGGTACGCAACTGTGGTGGGCCGGAGCGGAATCTCTGCTGCCAGCCGGAAGAACTCCTCGCCGTCGGCCCGCGTGTTGGCCGTGACGCTGCGCAGCTGGCGCTCCTGGAAAAGCTCGGCGGCGTAGTTCAGCGGCGGGATGTCGCTGAGGTGGATTCCGGCGACGGCGAGGGTCCCGCCGCGGTCCAGGGCACGCAGCGCCGGGGGCACCAGGCCACCCGCGGGTGCGAACAGGATGGCGGCATCCAGCGGATCCGGCGGCTCGTCGTCGGCCCCGCCGGCATAGGTGGCGCCGAGGTTCAGGGCAAGGCGCCGGGCCTCCGGCGATCGCGTCATGACGTAGACCCGGGCCCCTTGGTAAAGCGCCAGCTGGGCGGCGAGATGCGCTGAGGCGCCGAAGCCGTAGATGCCCAGCCGTCCGCCGATGGGCAGCTCCGCGCGCTGCAGCGCGCGGTAGCCGATGATGCCGGCGCACAGCAGCGGGGCCGCTTCCTCATCCTGGAAGGTCTCCGGAATCCGGTAGGCGAAGTCCTCTGCGACGGTAATCAGTTCGGCGTAGCCGCCGTCGCGGTCCCAGCCGGTGAAGGTGGGGGACAGGCACAGGTTTTCCTGGCCGCGCAGGCAGAAACGGCAGGATCCGCAGGTGCCCCCGAGCCAGGCCACCCCGACCCGCTCGCCGCGCCTGAACCTGGCCGCGCCCGGGCCACTGTCGATCACCTCGCCAACCACCTCATGGCCGGGGACGACGTCGGGGCGCCGCGGCACCAGTTCGCCCTCAGCCAAGTGCAGGTCCGTGCGGCAGACTCCGCAGACCCGCACCCGCACGAGGACTTCCCCCCGGCCAGGGATCGGATCCGGGCGCCCGCCGGACACCAGCGGGCCACCCGCTATTGGCCCCGGCTGCGCAACCCACCAGGCCCGCACAGGGCTTCCCTTTCCCGAACGGCCGCTGGCTGGGAACCTGCTGCGGGTGCCGGCATGAATCCTCCCGGGTAGGCGGACGTTCGCACCCCCAGCGTGCTTCCCCCCAGTACAGCCCATGCCGGTGCGGAGAGGCTAGGGGCTTTGGTCCCCCGGGCGGCTGCGGGAATTGTCCCGGACGGTGTGCTCTTCCCGCAGCTCCCGGCCGCGGCGGATGTCTTCTTCCTCGCGGGCCTGCAGCTTGTCGCTCTGCTTCGTGTCACGCGGCGGCAGCTGGATGGTTTCCTCGGCCTCGATACCGGCCTGGAGCTGGCGTCCGCGTTCGGTTTCTGCGTCGAACTCGGCACCGAAGAGCAGCGACATGTTCAGGATCCAGAGCCACAGCAACGCGATGATGACGCCGCCGATCGCGCCGTAGGTCTTGTTGTAGCTGTTGAAGTTGGCCACGTAGAAGCCGAAGGCCAGGGAAGCCAGGAGAAAGATCACGACGGCGATGGCCGAGCCCATGCTCAGCCAGCGGAACTTCGGCTGTTTCACGTTGGGGGTGGCGTAGTAGAGGAGGGCGATCGCGAGGATGACCAGCACCAACATGACCGGCCATTTGGCGATGTTCCAGATTGTCAGGAAGGTCCCGCCGAGGCCGATCAGGTTGCCTACCTGCTCGGCCACCGGACCGCTCAGGACCAGCATGGCCGCGATCACGGCCACAATCAGCACGTTGGCGACGGTGACCGCCAGCATGGTGCCGCGGAGCTTGATGAACGGCCTGCCCTCATCGACTTCATAGACCCGGTTCATGGCCCGGCCGAAGGCGCCGACGTAGCCGGATGCTGACCAGAGAGCGGTCAGGATGCCGAGGATCAGCGTGAAGCCGGCGCTTGAGGAGCTGGCCAGCTCTTTGATCACCTGGCTGATGGAGTCCATTGTCTGGCCCGGCGCGATGCCTTTGGCGATGTCGAGCAGGGCGTTGGTGGTCTTCTGGGCATCCCCGAAGATCCCGAGCAGGGACACCAGCGCCAGCATCGCCGGGAAGATCGAAAGCACCGCGTAGTAGGTCAGCGCCGCGGCTAAGTCGGGGCACTTGTCCTTCGTGAATTCGCGCAGGGTCTTCTTGGCGATGTACTTCCAGGAGGGCTTGGTGACATCGGTGGGGCGGCGGGGCTTGCGCGGATCGTCGGGAGCGGGCGCCGTGCGGGCTTTGGTGGTGCTGCTCTCGGCCGACTCGGCGTCGCCCCTGGAGCCGGTGTCCGCCTGGGTGAGGTTCTTGGCCATCGGAATCTTCCTTCGTTGTTAAGCGCAGCGGCCGGCTGCCCAGCGCGTCTGCGAGGGCAACCGGCCGTTTTCCGGGCGGGCTACGCCTGCTGGACGTTGTCCCTGGCGTCTGCGGCGCGGTCCCTCACATCGGAGACCGCGGTCTGGCCTTCGCCCTTGACGTTCTGGGCGGCGTCAGCGGCCGTGGCCTTGACGTTCTCCATGGCTTCCTGTGCCGGTTCCTTGAGCCCCTCGGCCACGTGCTGCGCGGCCTGGCTCAGTTCCGTGGTGAGCGGTTCGGCGGCCGTCTTGAGGGCGTCCGCCGCCTCGCGTTCCTTCTGGCTGGCCGGAATCAGGGAGGACACCAGCAGGCCGGCGCCGAAGGCGATGAGCCCGGCGGCGAGAGGGTTCCCTTGCGCCTTGACCTTGGCCCGGTGCGGCGCGTCGGCGACGGCGGAGCCGGCGTCGTTCAGGTGCGAGGCGGCACTGCCGCCCGTGGAGTGCACGCTGCCTGCGGTGTGGTCGGCTGCTCCCATGACTTTCTCCTTCACTCCGAAGACGGCGTCCTTCACGCGGTCGGTCTGGCGCTGGACGATGTGCGACGGGGTGACCTTGTCGGCCACGGCGTCGACGTTGGTGCCGAGCCGGGCGCGGGTTGCTTCAATGTCGGCGCGGATGGCATCCGGGTTTTCACTCATTGTGTTTTCCTCGCTCTAGTGGCTGGGCTTGAGGGTCGGGGGGATTTCCTGGATCGTCGCCGCGGTCTGGGGCATGCCCTTGATCGCTTTGAGTTCCTTGCGGCCCATGGAGGCCAAGACGGCGCCGATGATGCCCCAGATGACGGCGACGATGACGCCAGACCATCCCAGTCCCATCAGCGTTCCCAGCCCCCACCAGAGTGCGAGGGAGAGGAACAGCAGGACGAAGTGGCCCGCGACGCCGGCGCCGGCCAGCATGCCGCTGCCCTTGCCGGCCCGGCTGGTGGTCTGCTTCAGTTCGGCCTTGGCGAGTTCCACTTCCTGACGCATCAGGGTGGACATGTCCCGCGTAACGTCGCCGAGCAGGTCACCCAGGGAGCTGGTTTCCGCCTTGATGTGGGCCGCCGGAGGAGGGGTCGGGGCGCCCATGGGCATCTCGCTGCTCATCGACGCCCTCCGTCGAACGGATCCTCACGGTCGGCTGCCGGATCGGTGCGGTACGGATCGGCAGTCAGCGGATCTGTAGCCAGCGGGTCGGTTGCCCACTGGTCGGCCTGGCTTCCGGAGCCTTCAAGCGGGTTCGGCGGGTAGGTCGCAGCGGCGCCCACCGTCGTCCTCTCCGGGTAGGTGTCCGCGAAGCCGGCGGTCGTCGTCTCCGGGTAGGTCACAGGCGGCGGGGGAACCGCGACGCCGGCATCGGGCACCCGGGTGACCGGCGCGCTGTACTGGGCGGCCGTGCCGGTGGTGCCGTTGGACGCCGTATCAGGGGCTCCGGCGCTGAGGCTCCGGCTGAGGCGTCCGGCCAGGATGCCTGCGCCTGCGGCGGCCAGCAGGAACGTGCCGGGCCGCTGGCGGGCGAAGGACTTCATCTCGTTGAGCAGCGAACCGGGGTCGCGGTTCTCCAGCCAAGTGGCGACAGATTTGGAGCGCTCGGCAGCCTGGCGGACCAGGTCGCTCGCCACTCCGGGCTCGTCCGAGGCATCTGCCATCGAGCGGAGTTCGCTGGAGATGGAATGCAGGCCCTGGGCAGCCTTCTGCTGCTGGGTGCCGGCTTGAGCGGTAAGGTCCGTCCGCGCCTGGGCGAGGAGGTCCTTGGCGTTGCTCTTCACTTCACCGGCAACGTTGGCCGCTTCGTCCTTGGCTGTCTGGGCGACGTTCTGGGCCGAATCAGCTGCCTGCCGGGTCACTTCGCCGGCCTCTCCCTTCGCTGCGTCGGTCTTCGAGGACGTCTCGGTGGTGGACGTCCCGCTGTAAGCAGACGGGAACGTCGAGGGCGCCCGCAGTTCAGTCTCGCCCTCGGTCAACCCGGGGGTGCCGTAGGTGCTGTCCTGGGGCCATTGGTTCTCTGTCATCGTCGCTCTCTTTCCTTGTAGATCTGGTGGTAGATCTGGCGCCGGCTGGTGTGCCGCGACGCCGAACTCGAATAGTAAGCATGATTACTACCTCATAGTAAGCACACTGACTATTCGATGCCAAGCAATTTCGGAAAATCTTCCGTCGCGGCAGCCAGCTAGGGTTGGACCATGAGTGACGCGGCGGACGGCTGATGGCGAAGCGGGGCAGGGCAGCCGGCCGAAACGCCGGCACCTCGATGCCGGGAGTAGTGGAAATACCGAAGGGCAGCCGCCCCGACGGCCCCGTGGCGGGCGTCTACTACATCGACACCGGCGACTGCGAGCTGATCCCGGACCAGGACAATTCAACCGGCTGGCTGCTGCGGATCAACGGCGTCATGAGTTCCCACATAGACCTGGCCGACCCGCTGTTCCTCGACTTCGAATACATGCGCTGGATCGCCGCCCTGGTGGAGTCGCGCTGGCCGCCGGCGGCGCGGCCAAAGTTGCGCGCCCTGCACCTCGGCGGGGGAGCATGCTCACTGGCGCGCTACTTCCACGCCGCCTATCCGGAGGCCCGCCAGGTGGTGGTGGAACTGGACGGCAAACTCGCCGGGTACGTCCGCGGCTGGTTCGACCTGCCCAAGGCGCCGCTGCTGCGCCTCCGCGTGGGGGAGGCCCGCGACGTGACGGAGAGCCTCACGCCCCAGACCCGGGATCTCATCATTCGCGACGTGTTCGCGGGCGCTGTTACCCCGCGGCCGCTCACCACCGCGGAGTTCACCCAGCATGCCAGGAGCGTCCTGGCCCCCGGAGGGCTCTACCTGGTGAACTCCGGCGACGCTCCTGCCCTGAGCAACGCCCGGGAGGACGCCGCCACCATAGCAGCGGCTTTCGAGCACACGGTAATCATTGCGGACCCGGCCATGCTCAAGGGCCGGCGCTACGGCAATATGATCATCGCCGGTAGCGACGTGCCGTTCGACGACGACCCCGGCCTCGCGCGGCGCCTGCTGGGCGGCGCGGTGCCGGCCCATATCTGGGACGACGCCAGGGTGCGGGCCTTCGCCGTCGGCGCGGCCGTCCGCCACGACCCGCCGACGTCGTCGACTGCTCCCGCCCCGGAAGCCGGGCGCCCGACGTCGTCGTCGACTGCTCCGTAACGGCCCTTATTCAGGCTGGAAAGACGGCGTTTACGGAGCGGCCGATGCGTTCCCGCCCCGTCCCAGGAGCGCCTCGCGGTGCGCAGCCGTCTGCTGGCGCAGGGCGTGGGCGACGGCGGCCACGGCGGGCCGGCGCAGCGAATCGGGCCGCAGGACCATCCAGTAGGGCAGCAGCTCCGCGAACTGTTCCGGCAGCAACCGGACCAGGTCGGGGTGCAGGTCCGCGGCGAAGCAGGGCAGGAAACCGATGCCCGCGCCAGCCCGCGTCGCCTCCACGTGGACAAAGACGTTGGTGGAGCTGAGCCCGTCCCGCATGGTCGGGACCAGGCGGCGCGGGGCATCGAGGTCGTCCACCTGGAGCATTGAGTCCACAAAGTAGACCAGTGGATGCTCCTTCAGTTCGTCCACCGAGGCCGGCGTCCCGTACTCGGCTAGATAGCTCCGCGAGGCGTACATGCCCAGCATGTACTCGCCGAGCCGGGCTGCCTCGGCCCGGTGCACCTGCGGCTCACCGACCACCACCTCGATGTCCAGTCCGGAACGCTGCTGGAGCGCGCGGCGGGTCACCGTGATGATCTCCACGCTGAGTCCCGGATGGTCCCGCCGCAGAGCGGCCACCGCGGGGGCGGCGATGTAGGCGCTGAAACCGTCCGTGGCCGTCATGCGCACGACTCCGGTCACCGGATCGGGCGCCTTTCCCGGCTGTTCGAGCGAGCGCACGGCACCCTCCACCTGCTCCGCGACGGCGACGGCGGCGGCGCCGAGTTCGGTCAGTTCCCAGCCGCCGGAGGCCCGGGACAGCACGCGGCCGCCGAGGGCCTTCTCCAATGCCGCGATCCGGCGCGAAACCGTGGTGTGGTTCAGGCCCAGGACCTGGGCCGCCGTCGTAAATCTGGCAGAGCGCGAGACCGCCAGCAGCACCAGGAGGTCGTCCGGATTTGCATTCATATCTGCAATTCTGCACATATGTCGTGCCGGTTTGGCCATTGAACCGCAGGAAATGTGCGGCGATACTCGATGAAGCCCACTTTAGTGCCGTGCATCACAGGCGCGGATCGGGCCGCCGCCTAACGTTGAGGTTGGGCGGCGGCAGCCACCCGCCTGCTTCACGCTGGGGGCCGCGAATTTCTGAACTGGAAGGCTTGGCAATGGAAAATACGCTCAACGGCCGCAAGGCACTGGTCACCGGCGGCGCCGGCGGGATCGGCGCAGCCTGCGTCCGGGCCCTGGCCGCCAAGGGTGCCAAGGTGGTGGTTGCCGACGTCGACGCAGCCGCCGCCGCCGCCCTCGCCGACGAGGTCGGGGGAACCGCCTGGGCGGTGAACCTGTTCGACGTCGAAGCCCTGGAGACGCTCAGCCTCGATTGCGACATCCTGGTCAACAACGCAGGGATCCAGCGGATCAGCCCGATCGAGGACTTCGATCCGGCCGATTTCCGCCGCATCATCACCCTCATGCTGGAGGCGCCGTTCCTGCTGATCCGCGCCGCGCTGCCGCACATGTATGCCGGCGGATTCGGCCGGATCATCAACCTTTCCTCGGTCCACGGGCTTCGCGCGTCGCCGTTCAAGAGCGCCTACGTCTCGGCCAAACACGGCCTGGAAGGCCTGAGCAAGGTGACGGCGCTGGAAGGCGGTGCGCACGGGGTGACGTCCAACTGCGTCAACCCCGGCTATGTCCGGACCCCGCTCGTCGAGTCGCAGATCGCGGACCAGGCCAAGGTGCACGGCATTCCGGAGTCCGAGGTGTTGACCAGGATCATGCTCACCGAGGCGGCTGTGAAGCGGCTGGTCGAACCCGAGGAGGTGGCCTCGCTGGTGGCGTGGTTGGCTTCGGACGACGCCGGCATGGTCACGGGCGCGAGCTACACCATGGATGGCGGCTGGTCCGCCAGATAGCGCGCCAGCGCGGTCATGGGGTCGGACGCTGGAGCCGCTGCTGCCGAGGTGAGACTTTGTGCCCAGTTTCTGAGACCGGGGCGCCAAGTCTCACCTCAGCGCGGCGGGCGGCCCGCCGCCGCTGTTGTCAGCGGCGGGGCCCCGGCGATCCGGACCAATCGGAAGACTCCCCAGCAGAGGCGCCGATGGGTCCGGTAACGTCGTGCAACCCACGTTAGGGTCCGGCGCGGGGAGTAACACGAGTAACAGCTACCCCTTTAGTTCCGCCAATCACTCGGGCCGCAGGCGGACGCTACTTACCTGCCTGCCGGCGCAGGTTCCGCCAGTGGAGCGCGACGGCCAGCACGAGCAGCGGCACATGGATCGCCGGGAGGTTCCGGGCAAACCACTTCGGCAGGTAGATGTCCGTGACGGAGCCGGTGGCGTCGCCCAGTCTTTTGGCGACCGCCGTCAGCGGGCAGTGGAAGCCGTTGGCCGCAAAGATCGCAGTTTCGGCGAAGACCACGGCCCCTGCCACCCCGGCCTTCCGGTCCGAGCGGCCGCGGATGCCGGCATAGAGGACGTAGGCCACCGCCGCCTCGATCGTGAACCAGGCGAAAGTGTGGACCGCCTTCACAGCCTTCAGCTCGGCGCTCCGGGACCGCCCGCGCCGAACTTCCGTGGCCTTCGCCCCGGCTGGGGCGGCAATCAACCAGCGCACGGCGGACCTCCTCGCGTTCCGGCGGCTCCGTTCAGCGAAGCACCGCCGCCGCGGCCCGGCTAGGGGCGGAAGTCCCGCGGGGTGTGGCGGGCCGCGGTGTGCTCCGGCGGCGGAAGGGTATCCCCGGTCCGAATGTCTGGTATTCCAGACACTACCCAGAAGGCCTACTTTCCGATTCCCGGCGCCGGGGTGCATGCTGGAGTACGGGATCCCGGACACTGCCCGACGCCGAAGAGGAACGTATGCAAACCGCCAGCGCCATCACCCCGCCCGCCGGAGCCGCCGGAACCGTTCCGGTTGGCGCGGCCAGGCCCGCCAGGCCCGCCCGCGCGGCCAGCACTGCGTCCAAGGTCCCGGCCGCCGAGAACACCCTGCGGATCCTCAAACTGCTGGCCTCCAAGCGCGGGCCGATGGCGGCGTCGAACATTGCCACAGCGCTGGGACTGCCGCGTTCCAGCGTTTACCACCTCCTCGGGGTGATGGAGGCGAACGGGTTTGTCCTCCACCTGCACGAGGAGCAGCGCTATGGCCTGGGCATCAGCGCCTTCGAACTCAGCTCGGCATATTCGCGGCAGGAACCGCTGTCCCGGCTCGGCCGGCCGCTGCTGGCCGCGCTGGTGGACGCGATCGGCGAGAGCGCGCACCTCGCCGTGCTGCATGGGCGGGACGTGCTTTACATCGTGGAGGAGCGGGCCAAGAACCGCCCGTCGCTGGTGACCGACGTCGGGGTCCGACTGCCCAGCCACCTCACCGCCAGCGGCCGCGCCATCCTGGCGGCGCTGCCCAAGTCGCAGGTCCGTGCACTGTATCCGAATGCCGCCGCGTTCAGCGCCCGGCATGAGATGGAGGGCGCCATCATGAAGTACTCCGCGTTGTCCTCGCACTTGGAACAGGTGCGGCAGCGCGGCTACGCGACCGAGCACGGCGAGGTGACGCCCGGCTTCGGCTCGATCGCGGCAGCCGTGACGGACCACGCGGGCTGGCCGACGGCCGCCGTCGCCGTGACGTTCCTGGAGGACAAGCTGCCCGCGGAGCAGTGGCCGGCCCTGGCCGCGCGGGTCAAGAAGGCCGCAGACGATCTTTCGGTCCGGATCCACGGGCGCCCGGCCCCAACTAGCTCGCAGTAGGTGGCGTTCTGAGTGCCCAAAACGACAAGTAGTGCGAGTCGGTTGGGTCTGGCATCCCGGACAGCGGCCGTGGAGACCCCCTGTTTCCGGGGCGCCGGACGCGCTTTAGTTGAGAGAAGAACCGCTTCCCCGGAAGCAGCCCAGCAACAAAGGAGCCTCCATGGCACCCGCCGATTTCACCACCGGTGCCCGCCCGGTCAAAGCAGCCCGCGGCACCGAGCTCACGGCCAAGAGCTGGCAGACGGAAGCCCCGCTGCGCATGCTCATGAACAACCTCGACCCCGAGGTCGCCGAGCGCCCCGATGACCTGGTGGTCTACGGCGGCACCGGCCGCGCGGTCCGGTCCTGGGCCGCGTTCGACGCGATCACCCGCACCCTGGAAACCATGGAAAAGGACGAGACCCTCCTGGTCCAGTCCGGCAAGCCCGTGGGGGTTTTCCGCACCAACGAATGGGCGCCGCGCGTCCTGCTGGCCAACTCCAACCTCGTCGGCGACTGGGCCAACTGGCCCGAATTCCGCCGGCTCGAGGCCGAGGGCCTGATGATGTACGGCCAGATGACCGCCGGGTCCTGGATCTACATCGGCACCCAGGGCATCCTGCAGGGCACCTTCGAAACCTTCGCCGCGATCGCCCGCAAGCTCACCGGCGACGAGAACGGCACCCTCGCCGGCACCCTGACGCTCACCGGCGGCTGCGGCGGCATGGGCGGCGCCCAGCCGCTCGCCGTCACGCTGAACGACGGCGCCTGCCTGATCGTCGACGTCGACGAAAGCCACCTGCGTCGCCGCGCCGGCAAGCGCTACCTGGACGAGGTGGAGACCGACCTCGACGCCGCCATCGCCAAAGTGCTCAAGGCTAAGGAGGAGCGCCGCGGCTGGTCCGTGGGCTACGTCGGCAACGCAGCCACCGTCTTCCCCGAGATCTTGCGCCGCCACAACGCCGGCGAGCTCACCGTGGACATCGTCACGGACCAGACCTCCGCGCACGATCCCCTGAGCTACCTGCCCGAGGGAATCACCGTCCAGGAGTGGCACCGCGAGGCCGCCGCCGACCCGGAAGGCTTCACCAAGAAGGCCCAGGCCTCGATGGCCAAGCACGTACAGGCCATGGTCGAGTTCCAGGACGCCGGCGCCGAGGTCTTCGACTACGGCAACTCCATCCGCGACGAAGCCCGCAAGGGCGGCTACAACCGCGCGTTCGAGTTCCCCGGCTTTGTCCCGGCGTACATCCGGCCGCTGTTC
>JAPLAM010000108.1 GCA_026393275.1 Arthrobacter sp. | reverse complement strand
GTGGGGAGCGTCGCAGCTTTGGTGGCGATCGTGATCGTAAGCCGTTCGCTGGTGGTGGCGATCGTGATCGTAAGCCGTTCAGTGGTGGTGGCGATCGTGATCGTAAGCCGTTTGGTGATCGTCCGTCGCGTGAGAGTGGCGAGCGTCGCAGCTTTGGTGGCGATCGTGATCGGAAGCCGTTCAGTGGTGGTGCTGATCGTGATCGTAAGCCGTTTGGTGATCGTCCGTCGCGTGAGGGTGGGGAGCGTCGTAGCTTCGGTGGCGACCGAGACCGTAAGCCCTTCAGTGGTGGCGACAACCGCAAGCCGTTCGGCAACCGAGAGGACCGGCCGGCACGCAGCTTCGACCGCGGTGACTCCGGTCCCCGCCAGTTCGGCCGTGACCGTCCCGAAGACCGTCCCGTGCGTGAGCCGAATGCCAGGGACCTGCGCAGCGCCAACCGCCCCGACCGCGAACGTTCACCCCAGATCGACGACGACGTCACGGGCAAGGAACTGGACCGCGCCACGCAGCACCAGATCAAGACGCTCGAAGACAACAGCGCCGAATGGGTGGCCCGCCACCTCGTTATGGCCGGTCGCCTCATTGACGACGAGCCGGAACTCGCCTTCCAACACGCCCTTGCCGCCAGCCGACGCGGCGGACGTCTCGCGGCGGTCCGCGAAGCCGTCGGCCTGACCGCGTACGCGGCGGGGCACTACGGCGAGGCGTTGCGTGAATTCCGGACCTACCGCAGGATCAGCGGCTCCAACATGCATCTGCCGGTCATGGCGGACTGCGAGCGTGGCCTCGGCCGCCCGGACCGGGCCCTGGACATGGCCCGCTCCGAAGAAGCGAAAGACCTGGATGCTCCGGGAAAGGTGGAATTGGCCATCGTCGCCGCCGGCGCCCGCACAGACCTGGGTCAGCTCGACGCCGCCGTCTCCGAGCTGGAAATCGCGCAGCTGGACATCAACCGCGCCTTTTCCTACAGCCCGCGTCTCTTCCGCGCCTACGGCGACGCCCTGACGGCGGCCGGCCGGGACGCCGAGGCCGGAAAGTGGCAGCGTCAGGCCGTCGTCGCCGAGAACGCCCTCGGCCTGAACGTCGACGAGGAGCCGGACATCATTGACCTCGGCTGGGACGAGGAAGAGGAAGCCCGCGAGGAACGGCAGCGGCGCCGGATTCTGCAGGAGCAGGCTGCCCAGCAGACCGCGGCTTCCGACGGTGAGCAGACCCCCCGTGCAGCCAGTGCCGAAGCGGTAGCCGGGCTCCCCGAGACCGCTCAAGCACAGTCCGCCGGGGACGATCTTGAGGCCGGTTCCAACGACGAGGAGCCCGACTTCTTCGAGTCCGACGACGCCGAGTCCGATCAGGATTCAGTCGAAGCTGACGAGCTGGAAACAGGCGAGCTCGAGACGGAGGACCCCCACGCTGAGGAGTCCAGTGCGCCGGAACGCGCCGAGGACTAGCCAGTCATGGCCGAAGCTGAGCTGATTTCCGGGTTCGCCGCGCTCCTCGCCGATTTGGACGGCGTCGTGTACGCGGGTCCGCACGCCATTCCCGGCGCTGTGGAATCGCTGAAACGGCTCGCCGAAATCGGCGTCGGGCTTGGCTACGTGACGAACAACGCCTCGCGGACGCCGGCTGAGGTGGCGCAGCACCTGCGCGAGCTCGGCGCTCCTGCCGAGGAGCAGCAGGTGGTGAGCTCGCCGCAGGCGGCCGCCGAACTCCTTGTTTCCCTGTTGCCCGCCGGCGCCCGAGTCCTGATCACCGGTGGCGACGCGCTGGCCCGCGAAATCGAGCTCGCGGGCCTGGTCCCGGTCCGCAGCGAGGCCGAGCAGCCGGTCGCCGTCGTGCAGGGCTTCCATCCCGACCTGGGCTGGAAGGACCTCGCGGAGGCGTCGTACGTCGTCGCGGCCGGCGCCGTGTGGGTGGCCACCAACACGGACCTGACTATTCCGCAGGCCCGCGGGATGGCACCCGGCAACGGCACGCTGGTTGCCGCCGTCGCCGCCGCCACCGGCCGGGAACCCCTCGTGGCGGGCAAACCCGAGGCGCCGCTGTTTCATACCGCCGCCAAGAGACTGGCCGCCGAGCGGCCGCTGGTCGTCGGTGACCGGTTGGATACCGACATCCTCGGCGGCAACAACGCAGGCTTTGCCACGGTGGCCGTGCTGACCGGAGTCGACACGAGGGAGTCCGTCCTCGCCGCCCGCACCCGGGAACGGCCCACCTTCCTGATCAACGACCTCACCGATCTCTACCGTCCCTACCCGGCGGTGGAGCACGACGGCGGCGCACGGTTCCGCTGCGGCGCCGCCGCGGCGGAGGTGCAGGAGGCCACTGTGCGCATCAGCGGGGACCCTGCAGACCTCGACTCGTGGCGTGCAGCCTGCGCCGCCTGGTGGGCCGCCAATCCCGAAACGCAAACCGCCCGGGCGCCCGGCCTCGAGTGGCTCAATCACTAGACTGGAGAGCATGACCGAGCTGAACCCCTCCACCGACGACACCTCCGAAAGCGCCGGGACGCGGGTGGACTGGCCCGCCACCACAGGGAACCCCGCCATCGGTGACCCCGCCGTTGAGGCCTTGCTCAGTCGCCTCGGCACCCTGCCGGAGCTGCCGGTGTCAGCCCACGGCGAGGTCTATGCCGGCCTGCACGACGGCTTGGCCGAAGCCCTCAACGAGGACGTGGCCGGCCAGCCTGCGGGGGACACCCGACCATGAACAGGCTTGACCAGGAGCTCGTCAGCCGCGGTCTGGCGAGGTCCCGCACCCACGCCGCGCGGCTTATCGCTGAAGGAAAAGTCAGCTCGGGCGCCGACGTGCTCGCAAAGGCCTCCCTGCAGGTTCAGGACGGCACGGCACTGGAGGTAGCCACCACCAGCGAAGACGAATACGTCAGCCGCGCCGCCCACAAGCTGGCCGGCGCGCTGGACGCCTTCCCCGCCGTCGAGGTCTCCGGCAAACGCTGCCTCGACGCGGGCGCCTCCACCGGCGGCTTTACCGAGGTGCTGCTGCGGCGCGGCGCCGCGCATGTGGTGGCCGTCGACGTCGGGCATGACCAGCTGGTACCGCAAATCCGCAACGACGCTCGGGTCTCGGTCCACGAGGGCCTCAACGTGCGCTACATGACCCCGGACGAGATCGGCGGCCCGGCCGCACTGACCGTGGCGGACCTGTCCTTCATCTCGCTGACCCTGGTAGTGGCGCCCCTCGCGGCGTGCACCGAGCCCGGCGGGGACCTGGTTCTGATGGTCAAGCCGCAGTTCGAGATCGGCAAGGACCGGCTGGGCCGCACCGGGGTGGTCAGCTCCGAACGGGAACGCCGGCTCGCGGTCACCAAGGTGGCCGCCGCGGCAATGGATGCGGGCCTGGATCTGCACGGCCTGGCGCAGAGCCCGCTGCCCGGCCAGGACGGAAACGTCGAGTACTTTCTGTGGATAAAACGCGGGAACCGGACAGACCTGCCTAAGATCGAGGAGCGGGACGCGGCGGTTGCTGCGTTACTCGGAACGATCTGGACCTAGCAGTGGAAGTACTACCGCAAGCAAGAGCAGCCCAAAAAGCACTAGAAGGGCGGAACCCGATGAGCAGGCGTGTCCTCATCCTTGCCCACACCGGCCGCGAGGAGTCACTCAAGGCCGCCTGGGAAGCGTGCGCCCAGCTGCATGCCTCCGGCATTGTCCCCGTGATGCAAAAATCCGAGCTCGGCGATATGGTCCGGTTCTTCGGACAACTGGACCAGCCCGTCGAGGTCCTGCACGACCACGTCAAACTTCCCGATGTCGAACTGGTCATGGTGTTGGGCGGCGACGGCACGATCCTGCGCGCCGCGGAACTGGTGCGCGAAGTCGATGTGCCGCTGCTGGGCGTCAACCTCGGCCATGTCGGCTTCCTCGCCGAAAGCGAGCGGGCGGACCTGGCCCAGACCGTCGAGTGGGTCGCCAGCCGCCAGTACACGGTGGAGGAGCGGATGACCATCGATGTGCAGGTGTGGGTCCGTGGCCAGAAGATCTGGCACACCTGGGCGTTGAACGAGGCGGCCATCGAGAAGGGCAACCGGGAACGGATGCTTGAGGTGGTCACCGAAGTGGACGAACGCCCGCTCACGTCCTTCGGCTGCGACGGCGTGGTCCTTGCCACCCCCACGGGCTCCACCGCCTACGCGTTTTCCGCCGGCGGCCCAGTAGTGTGGCCGGAGGTCGAGGCGCTGCTGATCGTGCCGATCAGCGCCCACGCGCTCTTCGCCAAGCCGCTGGTTGTCTCGCCGAGGTCCCGGCTCGCCGTCGAGATCCTCAACCGCACCGACGCCCAGGGCGTGCTGTGGTGCGACGGCCGGCGCTCCGTGGACCTGCCGCCCGGCGCCCGCGTGGAAGTCACCCGGTCCGCCACCCCGGTCCGGCTGGCCCGCACCCACCAGACCCCGTTCTCCGGTCGCCTGGTCCGCAAGTTCGAACTGCCCATCCAAGGCTGGCGCGGCCCGGTGCCGCAGCCCGACGTCATCCACACGGGGCCCACGCCGGTGGTCCGCACCCTGCGGCCGAGCCGTGGGCTGCCCACCCCTCCGCGGCACGCGGAACCGCCGTATGCGGACCCGCAGAACGCGGAACCGCCGTATGCGGACCTCGGTGCACCGACCGACCCCTCGACTGCGAAGTGACTCATGCTTGAAGAACTGAGAATCCGCGACCTCGGCGTCATCACCGACGCGACACTGCCGCTGGGCCCCGGCCTGAGCGTCGTGACCGGTGAGACCGGCGCCGGCAAGACCATGGTGGTCACTGCCGTCGGCCTCCTGCTTGGCGCACGGTCCGATGCCGGCGCGGTCCGGAGCGGCGCGAAGCGCGCCTCCGCCGAGGCTGTGCTGAAACTCGACGCGGGCCACCCCGCGATCACCCGGGCGCGTGAGGCCGGGGCCGAGGTCGAGGAGTTCGACGGCGGCGCTGAGCTGCTGCTTGCCCGCAGCGTCGGCTCCGACGGGCGCAGCCGCGCCTACCTGGGTGGCCGCACCGCACCGGTCGGCGTCCTCGCCGAGATCGGCGGGACGCTGGTGGTAGTCCACGGGCAGTCGGACCAGATTAGGCTCAAGAGTCCGGTGGCCCAGCGCGAGGCCCTGGACAAGTTCGCGGGGGAGGGCCTGGCCAGCTCCCTGGCCGCCTACCAGGAGTTGCACGCGCATTGGAAGGCCAGCCAGGCAGAGCTGGACGAGCTCCGCAGCGCCGCCCGCGAACGGCTGCGCGAGGCGGAATCCCTGGAGGCAGCCCTGACCGAGATCGACGCCGTCGACCCGCAGCCGGGAGAGGATGAATCGCTCAAGGCCGAGGCCGTCAAGCTCGCTAACGTCGAAGAGCTGCGGATCGCCGCCAGCACCGCCCACCAGGCCCTCATCTCCGAGGACTTCGGCGAGGAAGCCGACGCCACCACGCTGGTGGATGCCGCGAAACGCACCCTGGAGCACGTCGCGGAACACGACGAGGAACTGGGCTCGGCCGCCGCCCGGCTGGCCGAGGTGGGATTCCTGCTCACCGACATCGCCGGCGAATTGGCCAGCTACCAGGCCGCCCTCGACACCGAAGGCCCGGAACGCCTCGCCGAGATCGAAGAGCGCCGGGCCGCGCTGGCCAGGCTCGTGCGGAAGTACGCGCCCAGCATCGACGAGGTGCTGGTCTGGGCGGAGCAGGCCCGGGCCCGCTATGACGAGCTCCAGGACGACTCCACCCGGATCGAGGCGCTGGACGCCGAGGTTGCGCGTTCCGAGGCGGACCTCCGCAAGCAGGCGGCCGGCATCAGCAAGACGCGGAAGAAGGCCGCCAAGGACCTCTCCGCCCGCGTCAGCGCCGAACTGACCGCGCTGGCCATGGCCGACGCCACCCTGGTAATCAACGTGGACCCCGGTGAGCAGCTGGGCCCGTTCGGCACCGACGAGATTTCCTTCCTGCTGCAGCCGCACTCCGGCGCGCCGGCCCGGCCGCTCGGCAAGGGCGCCTCCGGCGGCGAACTCTCCCGCGTGATGCTGGCCATCGAGGTGGTGCTGGCTGCCGTCGACCCCGTCCCCACGTTCGTTTTCGACGAGGTCGACGCCGGCGTGGGCGGCCGTGCCGCCGTCGAAATCGGGCGACGGCTGGCGATGCTCGCCCGGCATGTCCAGGTCCTCGTGGTCACCCACCTGCCGCAGGTTGCGGCCTTCGCAGACCAGCACATCCGGGTCACCAAGACCTCGGTGCGCGGCGCGGACGGGGCGACAGCCACCGGTTTCACCTCCAGCGATGTGCAGCTGCTGGACGAGGCCGAGCGGGTCCGGGAGCTGGCCCGCATGCTGGCCGGGCAGGAAGATTCCGAATCGGCCCGGGCACACGCCCAGGAGCTCCTGGACGACGCCAAGCTGCTGCCGCAAGCGTGAGCGGCCGGCCGGCGGCCCGGAAAACCGGCGGACTGGGACGACGATCACAGCGGTGTTTTATCGACGCAGGGTTCTATCGACTCGAGGAAGACGGAAATGGTGATAGGCTCGAATTCCGTGGTGCAGCGATCAAATTCCCGTGTAAATTCCCGGTTCCCGGGCTCGTCCAAGACGACCAAACACATCTTCGTCACCGGTGGTGTGGCGTCCTCGCTCGGTAAGGGACTGACGGCTTCGAGCCTCGGTCACCTCCTGCGGGCACGCGGCTTGTCTGTAACAATGCAAAAGCTCGATCCCTATCTGAACGTGGATCCGGGCACGATGAACCCCTTCCAGCACGGCGAAGTCTTCGTGACTGACGACGGCGCCGAGACGGACCTCGACATCGGCCACTACGAGCGTTTCCTCGATGAAAACCTCGAAGGGTCGGCCAACGTCACGACCGGCCAGGTCTACTCCACGGTCATCGCCAAGGAACGCCGCGGCGAGTAC
>JAPLAM010000092.1 GCA_026393275.1 Arthrobacter sp. | reverse complement strand
GGCCGCTGTGCTTCTGGGCCTCCCCGAGCAACCAGCTCCGGGCAACCCCACCGATGGCCCCCCGGAGGGGCGCCCCTCCGGGGGGCCATCGGTGGGGTTGCCCGGAGCTGGTTGCTCGGGGAGGCCCAGAAGCACAGCGGCCTGGTCGTTGTACATGACCACCCGGCCCCTGCCGTCAATGAGGATCACACCCTCGCGGACCGAGTGGAGTACCGATTCGTAGTAGGCGAAGAGTTGTGCCAGCTGCTCCGGGCCCCAGCCCCGCGTGACCCGGCGCAGGTACCGCTCCAGCAGCCAGGACGCCACCGAACCGCCCGCCAGCAGTGCCAAACCGATGGTCAGCAGCGCCGGCAGCCTACCCGAGACGGCCACATCAACGGTCCGCACCGTCACGCCGGCTGAAACCAGCGCCTTCACGATTCCGTTGTGGTCCTTGACGGGAGCGATGGTGCGCACTGACGGCCCCAGGGTGCCCGCTGTGATTTCCGTGAAGACCTGCCCCTTCAGCGCGGCGTCGATCGAACCTATGTAGGGCTTTCCCAGTTCTTCGTCGTTGGGGTGCGTCCACCGTGTCCGGTCAGGAGCCATGATGGTGACGAAATCCGCACCCGCATCGTGCATGATTTCCAAGGCGTAGGGCTGGAGCAGGGCGGTGGGGTTCGCGGCGCTCGCCGCCTGCAGGACCAAGGGGTTGTCGGCCACGGACGTGGCGATGCCGGCCATCCGCCGGCCCGCCTCGTCATAGGCGTGGTCCCGGGCGTCAATGAACGTGGCCGTGCCGACAGTGGCCGTCAAGGCGAGCATGAACAGCAAATGAGCGACGAACAGCCTGCGCGCGATGCTCCACTTGTGCCGCATCAGAACCTTCCATGACCAATATGAACGCAACGGTGATCCAGATCACTCGCTCCCGAATGATGGATAGCACACCGGACTGACGCCATCAGCTCAGACCAAGGTCCCCGGCATCTTCCAGATTATCCACAAGGAGACACATCATGGCTTCTCAACGAGGAGAGTCAACCGCGCCAGTGAAGGCCGCGCGCAAAGGACTCGACAAATCGCATTACCTGTACATTGCCGTCATTGTCGCCGTAGTCCTCGGCGCCGTCGTCGGTCTGCTATTCCCCGAAGTTGCCAAGAACCTCAAGCCGCTCGGTGACGGGTTCATCAAACTCATCAAGATGATGATCGGTCCGGTCATCTTCTGCACCATCGTGCTGGGTATCGGTTCCATCGCCAAGGCTGCCACCGTCGGCAAGGTCGGCGGCCTGGCCCTGGGCTACTTCTTGGTCATGTCCACCTTCGCCTTGGCGATCGGCCTGGTGGTCGGCAACCTCATCCACCCGGGCGACGGCCTGAAGCTGACGCCGTACGACCCCAACAAGAAAGCCGCGACGGATAGCACCGTCGACTTCCTGCTCGGCATCATCCCTGGCGATATCCCGGTGCTGCCGACGCTCCTCGCCGCGATTCTGGTCGGCTTCGCCCTCCAGAAGATGGGCACCCAGGGCGCTCCGATCCTCAAGGCCATCGGCTACGGCCAGGCCCTCGTCTTCCGAGTCCTCATCATGATCATGTGGCTGGCACCCGTGGGTGCCTTCGGTGCGATCGCCGCCGTCGTGGGCGCTACGGGCATCCAGGCGATCATCAGCATGTTTACCCTGATGATCGCCTTCTACATCACCTGCGCACTGTTCATCGTGGTGATTCTCGGCGGCATCCTCCAGGTGGTTTCCGGTGTCAGCATCTTCAAGCTGATGAGGTACCTGGCACGGGAATACCTGCTGATCTTCTCCACGTCCTCTTCCGAGGCGGCCCTGCCGCGCCTGATCGCCAAGATGGAGCACCTTGGGGTGTCCAAGCCCGTCGTCGGCGTGACCGTGCCCACCGGCTACTCTTTCAACCTCGACGGCACCGCCATCTACCTGACCATGGCATCCCTTTTCGTCGCCAACGCCATGGGCACCCCGATGGACCTGGGCGCGCAGATTTCCCTGCTCGTGTTCATGATCATCGCCTCCAAGGGTGCCGCCGGTGTGACCGGTGCCGGTCTGGCCACGTTGGCCGCCGGTCTCCAGGCCCACGCACCCCAGCTGCTGGGCGGTGTGGGCATGATCGTCGGAATCGACCGCTTCATGTCCGAGGCCCGTGCCTTGACCAATTTCACGGGCAACGCCGTGGCCACCGTGATCATCGGAACGTGGGTCAAGGAAATCGACGGCGATCAGGTTGACCGCGTGCTCTCCGGGGCGGCTCCCTTCGATGAACTGACCATGAACCCGGCCCACGGGGCCGTGTCGGACACGGTTCAGCAGCCCGCCCAGAAGGTTCCTGCCGGCGCCTGAGCGACGCCGGATCGGCAGCGCTCTGCCGGCGGACCTCCCACAAAAACCGTCCGGACGCTAACACGGCGCCCGGGCGGTTTTTGGTGCTCCGCAGACCCGCCACAGGACAACCCTCGACCTCAACCAGAGGGTCAAGGCGCGCGGAACGGCGGTTGTCAAGGTCCGCGGAATACCGTGTCGGGGGCTGTAACCTTGGGAGGAATAACGTAGCGATCCGCGCCGGGCGGCCGGATCGGGCACGAAAATCACCGTCATCGAAAGTGTGGATAGATACGTGAGCAGCGAACAGGGTTCAGCCACTCTGGAAGGCACCGAACTCGACCTGGACGACGCCATCATGGGCCCCACCGGGCGCCCCCAACGCGACTTCCCGGAGCCTGCGCCGCTGACCTCCCACGGCCCGGCGAGGGTTATCGCCATGGTCAACCAGAAAGGCGGCGTGGGAAAAACCACGTCCACCATCAACCTGGCCGCGGCCCTGGCTGAATACGGCCGCCGGGTGCTGCTGGTCGACTTCGACCCCCAGGGCGCCCTCTCCGCGGGCTTCGGAACGAACCCCCACGAGCTGGACCTCACGGTCTACAACGTGCTGATGGACCGCAAGGTGGACATCCGCGACGCCATCCAGAAGACCGGCGTCGAGAACGTGGACCTGCTGCCGGCCAACATCGACCTCTCCGCCGCGGAAGTCCAGCTGGTGAACGAGGTGGCCCGGGAACAGGTGCTGGACCGGGCGCTGAAGAAGGTCGAGGACGACTACGACGTGGTCCTGATCGACTGCCAGCCCTCGCTCGGACTGCTCACCGTCAACGCGCTGACCGCGGCGCACGGCGTCATCATCCCGCTGATCTGCGAATTTTTCGCCCTGCGCGCCGTGGCGCTGCTGGTCGAGACGATCGACAAGGTGCAGGACCGGCTGAACCCGGGACTGCAGGTCGACGGCGTCCTCGCCACCATGTACGACGCCCGCACCCTGCACGGCCGCGAGGTCATCGCCCGACTCGTGGAAGCCTTCGGCGACACGGTCTTCGAAACCGTCATCAAACGCTCCATCAAGTTCGCCGACGCGACCGTCGCCGCCGAACCGATCACCACCTATGCCGGCAACCACCCGGGCGCCGACGCCTACCGCCGACTGGCCAAAGAGCTGATTTCGCGCGGCGGTGCACCCTAGCCAGGCCGTGACGGCGACAGGCACCCCCACAGCGCAGCCGGAGCTGGCGCCGCCCGGGAAGAAGCCCGGCTTCGAGGTCCGGCTGGCGAACTTCACCGGGCCGTTCGACCTCCTGCTGGGCCTGATCTCCAAGCACCAGCTGGATATCACCGAGGTGGCGCTGGCGACGGTCACCGACGAGTTCATCAAGTACATCAAGGGGCTGCAGCGGCTGGGGGAGGACTGGGCCCTGGATGAGGCCAGCGAGTTCCTGGTCATCGCCGCCACCTTGCTGGACCTCAAGGCCGCCCGGCTGCTGCCCGCCGGCGAAGTCGAGGATGACGAGGACATCGCGCTGCTCGAGGCCCGCGACCTGCTGTTCGCCCGGCTGCTGCAGTACAAGGCGTTCAAACACGTGGCCGGGCTCATCGACGCCACCCTCGAGCTGGAGGGCCGGCGCTACCCGCGGCAGGTCGCGATGGAGGGCCATTTTGCGGCGCTGCTGCCGGAACTGGTCTTGAAGCACAGCCCGCAGGAGTTCGCGGCCCTGGCCGAAGCCGCGCTGAAACCGAAGGAAGCAGCCCCCACCGAGGTCGGCCTGGCGCACCTGCACGGGACGCCGGTGAGCGTGCGCGAACAGGCCGAAATCATCGGCCTCCGGCTGCGGCTGGGCCAGGCCCTGACCTTCCGCGCCCTGATCGCCGACGCCGAATCCACCCTCGTGGTGGTGGCGCGGTTCCTCGCCCTGCTGGAAATGTTCCGGGACAAAGCGGTGACCTTCGACCAGCTGCTGCCCCTGGGCGAGCTGTCCGTGCACTGGAGTACCGAGGACGCGGACTGGAACAGTGAAAACCTGAGCGAAGAATACGAGGAGCAGCCGTGACCGAACGATTGCCTAAGACCGGTCCTGACACCTTGCCGGACACCTTGCCTGACAACCGGCCGGACGTCGCGAACCTGCCCGGCGGAGCCCGCGCTGCCCTCGAAGCCGTCCTGATGGTGATCGACGAACCGGCCACTGCCACGGCCCTCGCCGCCGGACTGGACCTGACCGTCGACGTCGTCGAGTCCCTCCTGGCTGAACTGCAGCGTGAGTATAACGGCTATACTGTTAATGCCCCGGATGCGGACGTTGCCAGCTTGAACGACAATAATGTCGGCAACAGTGCCGCCCCCCGGGGTTTTGAATTGCGGAACATCGCCGGAGGCTGGCGGATCTACTCCCGCGCCGAGTTCGCCGACGTCGTAGGCGGATTCGTGCTGGAAGGTCAGACGGCCAGGCTGACGCAGGCAGCGCTCGAAACGCTCGCCGTCATCGCTTACCGGCAGCCCGTTTCCAGGGCGCGGGTGTCGGCAATTCGGGGGGTCAACGTTGACTCCGTGGTGCGGACACTGACCCAGCGCGGACTGATCGAGGATGCGGGAAACGATCCCGAGTCCGGGGCCATCCTGTACCGCACGACGTCGTATTTCCTCGAACGCATGGGAATCGGCTCGGTGGCTGAATTGCCGCAGCTTTCACCCCATCTTCCGGGGCTCGAAGGCATTGCAGAGTTTTACGACGCAGGAAGAATGTAGGCAGGAATGCTGCCTACGTAAGAGAGTATTCAAACTAAGGACGGGTCATGACACAGGCGGGACGCCAGGGTTCACCACGTAACAGTTCGGGACGCACCAGCGCCGGACAACAATCAGCGCGCACTTCGGGTGCCGGCGCCGCCGGCCGCGGCCAGCGCGACTTCAGCAAGGGCGGTGGCGACCGCCCCTTCAAGCGCCCCAAGCCGCGCGAAGAGGCATTCGTCGATCCGGATCTTAACCCGGACGCCGGTGGCAGGGCCCCGGAGTTGGCCGACCGGAAGGGCGGCGCAAAGCCCGCTGCCCGCAAGCCGGCCGCCCGCAGTGCGGCAGCCCGCAAGCCCGGTGCCGGCAAGGTTCCCGGCACCCCCGGCGCGCTGAAGCCCAAGGCACGCATCGGCGCCGGCGCGGCCAAGGCCGTCGGCTCCCGCGCTTTCGGCGGCGAACGCTTCGGCCAGAGCCTGGGCCCCGTTCGGAAGCCGGCCCGCAAGCGCGGTCCTCGCGCCGAGGTGCCACAGTCCGAACTGCACGATGCCGACGGCACCCGCCTGCAGAAGGTCATGGCTTCCGCCGGCGTCGCCTCCCGGCGCGTGTGCGAGGAAATGATCGCCGAGGGCCGCGTCGAGGTCGACGGACAGGTTGTCACCGAGCTCGGTGTGCGCGTCGACCCGAAGACGGCCGTGATCCACGTGGACGGCCTGCGCATCCAGCTGGACGAAAACATGGTTTACATGGTGTTCAACAAGCCCAAGGGTGTCGTCTCCACGATGGAGGACCCGGACGGCCGCCCGTGCATCAGCGACTTCGTCCGCAACCATCACGGCGAACGGCTCTTCCACGTCGGCCGGCTCGACGTCGCCACCGAGGGGCTGCTGCTGCTGACCAACGACGGCGAGCTGGCCAACCGCCTGACGCACCCGTCCTACGAGGTTCCAAAGACCTACCTCGTCCAGGTCCGCGGGCCGTTCCCGCAGGGCGTCGGCGCCCAGCTCAAGGCCGGCATCGAACTCGAAGACGGCATGGCCGCGGTGGATTCCTTCAAGCTCGTCGACTCGACCCCGGGTCACGTGCTGATCGAGGTCGTGCTGCACTCCGGCAAGAACCGCATTGTGCGGCGGCTCTTCGACGCCGTCGGCTTCCCGGTGCTGCGCCTGGTCCGCGTCAAGGTCGGCCCCATCGGCCTGGGCGACCAGCGCCAGGGCAGCATCCGCAACCTCGGCAAGCAGGAAGTCGGCCACCTGCTGGCATCCGTGGGGCTGTAGGGCATGTCCGCTTTTCGCACCCACGGCCGCGGCCACCTGAACGGGCCGGTGGTGGTCGTGGGGACCGGGCTGCTGGGCACCAGTATCGGGCTGGGCCTCCGCGGCCGCGGCGTCGCAGTCTTCCTGACCGACCCGTCGCCCACCAACCAGGCCGTCGCCGTCGACATCGGCGCCGGCCTGCCCTTGGCGCGCCTTGACGGCGAAGCGCCGGAACTTGTCGTGGTCGCCGCGCCGCCGGACGTGACGGCCGACGTCGTCGCCCGCGCCCTCGCGGACTACCCGCAGGCCGTCGTCGTCGACATCGCCAGCGTGAAGGCCGGCATCCAGGCGGAACTGCGCGCCCGCGACGCCGACCTGGGCCGCTACGTCGGCACACACCCGATGGCCGGCCGGGAAAAATCCGGCCCGGTTGCCGCCCGCGGCGAACTGTTCACCTCAATGCCCTGGGTGCTGTGCCCCGCGGCCGAAACCAGGCCCGAGGCCCTGCTGGCCGCGCGCGCCCTCGCCGTGGACCTGGGTGCCATCGTCTCCGAATTCGGTGCCGAAGAACACGACGAAGCCGTGGCCCTGGTCTCGCACCTGCCCCAGGTCATGTCCTCCCTGGTGGCGAGCAGGCTGCAGGGAACTCCCGCCCACGCCCTCTCGCTGGCCGGAAACGGACTGCGGGACGTGACCAGGATCGCCGCGAGCGACCCGACGCTCTGGGTGCAGATCCTCGGCGCCAATGCGGACAAGGTCGTGGAGATCCTGCACGGCGTCCGCGAGGACCTGAACCGGCTGATCGGAACCCTTGAGGATCCGACGGCGCCGGGCGCCAGGCTGGACCTCGCCCAGCTGATCAGCGAGGGCAACGCCGGACAGGCCAGGATCCCCGGCAAGCACGGCGGGCCGCCGCAGGCCTACTCCTGGCTGACCGTCCTGGTGGACGACACGCCCGGACAGATCGCCCGGCTCCTCACCGAGATCGGCGAGATCGGCGTCAACCTCGAGGACCTCCGGCTGGACCACTCCTCGGGCCAGAATGTCGGCATGGTGGAAATCTCCGTGCTGCCCAACAAACACGAGCTGCTCATCGAAGCCCTCAACGACCGTGGATGGCGGGTACTCCAGTAATGACCCAGGAACTTATTGAAACCGTGGACGTCGTCCGCCCCGGCAAGAGCCTCGTCGTGGCGATCGACGGCCCCTCCGGCTCCGGCAAGTCCAGCGTCAGCAAAGAGGTGGCGCGCCGGCTCGGGCTGGCGTACCTCGACACCGGTGCCATGTACCGCGCGCTGACCTGGCACTGCCTCGACAACGGCACGGACCTGGCGGACGGCGAAGCCGTCGAAGCCGCCGCGGAGGGCCTCCAGCTCGAGATCAGCACCAGCCCGCGGGAAGAATACGTCCGCGTGGCTGGGACAGACATCACCAGGGCCATCCGCGAACCGAGCATCTCCGCGGCGGTCAGCGCCGTCGCCACCACGCTCGGCGCGCGCACCGAGCTGATCCGGCGGCAGCGCGAACTGATCGAAAAGCACCACCGGCGCATGGTGGTCGAAGGCCGGGACATCACCACCGTCGTCGCGCCCCACGCCGAGGTCCGCATGCTGCTCACCGCCAGCGAGGAAGCCCGGCTGCGCCGCCGCGGCATCCAGCTGGGCGGCAGCCAGAACGCCGAACAGCTCGCGGCGCAGGTCACGGCGCGGGACGCCAAGGACTCCACCGTGGTGAACTTCACCCAGGCCGCCGACGGCGTGGTGACCCTGGACTCCTCGGACCTGGACTTCGCCCAGACCGTCGATGCGGCCCTCGGGATCGTGCACACGGTCATCAACCACACGGCACTCAACCGTGACTGAGGCCGGAGCCGGGGCGCAGCGTCCCGGCCGCTGGTTCCTGGCCGGGACCATGGCCTGGAGCCGGCCGGTCGGCTTCATCCTGGACCACCTGGTCTACCGGACCACCGTCAAAGGCCGCGCCAACGTTCCCGCAGCCGGGCCCGTAATTTTCGCCGCCAACCACATCAGTTTCCTGGACGGCCCCGTCATGTTCGGCGCCGCGCCGAGGCCGATGCACATCTTCGTCAAGAAGGAGATGTTCACTGGCTTCCCTGGCCTAATCCTGAAGGCCGCCGGCCAGCTGGCGGTGGACCGCTCGGGGGACCGGGCGGCGCTGCAGCGGGCCAAGGGCGTCCTCGACGCCGGACGGTGCGTCGGGATCCTCCCCGAAGGCACCCGGGGGAGCGGACAGGCGGCGACGATCAACAACGGCGTCGCCTGGCTCGCGCTGAACTCGGCGGCCACCGTGATCCCGGTGGCCATCCTCGGAACCAGGATCAGCGGCGAGCACCTCAACACGGTTCCCCGGCCCGGCCGCAGGCTGCATGTCAGCTTCGGCGGAGCCCTCACCGTCAGCCGCAGGCCCGGAGAGACCGGGCGTGCTTCAATGGACAGGGTGGGAACCGAGATCCGCGCAGCTTTGGCGCGGCACGTCCAGGACGCAATTCAATGCAGCGGGCAGCGCCTGCCCGACGCGGATTCCCCGCAAGAACGCCAGACAGCAGTAGCCGGGACGCCGGCAGATCACCACCTAAGGAAAGTGCAATGAGCGATACGACTCAAACCCCCGGCCATTTTGGCGCCGGCGAAGACGAATACACGCCCACCGGCACGGACCAGGTGGCGGAGCATCTCGCTGCCCTGGACGACGAGGAAGCCGATCTCCGCGCGGCCTCGCTCCGCGCCGGCCTCGACGACTACGAGCTGGACGAGGAAGACGCGGCCCTGCTGAGCGGCCGCTACGAGGACGAAGACTTCGACGGCCCGGTCAAGCTTGACCCGGTCCTGGCCATCATCGGCCGCCCGAACGTCGGCAAGTCCACCCTGGTCAACCGCATCCTGGGCCGCCGCGAAGCCGTGGTCGAGGACACCCCCGGCGTCACCCGCGACCGCGTGATGTACTCGGCCACCTGGAACGGCCGGAACTTCACCGTGGTGGACACCGGCGGCTGGGAGCACGACGCCCGCGGCATCCACGCCCGCGTCGCCGAGCAGGCCGAGATGGCCGTCGAGCTCGCCGACGCCGTGCTGTTCGTGGTGGACTCGGCCGTCGGCGCGACCGCCACCGACGAGGGCGTCATGAAGATGCTGCGCAAGTCCAAGAAGCCGGTCATCATGGTGGCCAACAAGGTCGACGACTTCGCGCAGGAGGCCGACTCGGCCGCGCTGTGGGGCCTCGGCTTCGGCGAGCCCTACCCGGTCTCGGCCCTGCACGGCCGCGGTGTCGCCGACCTGCTCGACCACGTCATGGACACGCTCCCGGAGTTCTCCACGATCGAAGGCCTGGAGCGCAGCGGCGGCCCCCGCCGGATCGCCCTGATCGGCCGGCCCAACGTCGGCAAATCCTCGCTGCTGAACAAGCTGGCCGGCTCCGAGCGCGTCGTCGTCGACAACACCGCCGGCACCACCCGCGACCCGGTCGATGAGTTCATCGAGCTCGGCGGCCGCACCTGGCGCTTCGTGGACACGGCCGGCATCCGGCGCCGCCAGCACATGGCCCAGGGCGCCGACTTCTACGCCTCGCTGCGCACCCAGAGCGCGCTCGAAAAGGCGGAGGTCGCCGTCGTGCTCCTCGCCGTCGACGAGGTGCTCAGCGAGCAGGACGTGCGCATCCTGCAGCTGGCGATCGAGTCCGGCCGCGCGCTGGTGCTCGCATTCAACAAGTGGGACCTGCTCGACGACGAACGCCGCAGCTACCTGGAACGCGAAATCGAACAGGACCTCGCCCACGTGGCCTGGGCCCCGCGCGTGAACATTTCGGCCAAGACCGGCTGGCACAAGGACCGGCTGGTCCCGGCGCTGGACACCGCGCTGGAGAGCTGGGACAAGCGCATCCCCACCGGACGCCTCAACGCCTTCCTCGGCGAGCTCGTGGCAGCCCACCCGCACCCGGTCCGCGGCGGCAAGCAGCCCCGCATCCTGTTCGGCACCCAGGCGTCCAGCCGCCCGCCGAAGTTCGTGCTGTTCACCACCGGCTTCCTGGACCCCGGGTACCGCCGGTTCATCACCCGCCGGCTCCGCGAAACCTTCGGCTTCGAGGGCACTCCGATCGAGGTCAACATGCGGGTCCGGGAAAAGCGCGGCAAGAAGCGTTAGTTCCCGGCGCGCCCGCCGAGGGAAAAAAGGTTCCGTGACAGGCAGAAAGTGTCACGGGCACCCTCCGGCATCGTGTAAGCTTTTGGAGGTGGTTCGGCCGGACTGCTCGGATGAAATCTTGTGGAAAGCCAGAAGAACTTCATCAAGAGCGGAGAACGGTGGAACCAGCGGGCTGTAGCGCAGCTTGGTAGCGCACTTGACTGGGGGTCAAGGGGTCGCAGGTTCAAATCCTGTCAGCCCGACCAACAGAAAGTACCCCGCCATTCCGGCAACGGAATGGCGGGGTTTTCTGTTTCCCTGGCGCGCCTACTTCTCTTCGGGAAACGCCTACTTCAGGAAACGCGACGTCCGCCGGTCGGCGAGTATTTTGCCCTTCGTCTGGCAGGCCGGACAGTACTGCAACGCGGTGTCCGCGAAGGACACCTCACGCACGGTGTCACCGCACACCGGGCACGCCTCGCCGGTCCGGCCGTGCACCCGCATATGGCTGCGCTTCGTATCCTTCAACTCACCGGGCGGCTTCCCGCGGGCTTCCGCCAGCGCCGTCCCCAGGATCTCGTGGATGGCGTCGTAAAGGCGCTGCACGGCCGGCCGGTCCAGGGAGCTCGCGATCGTGAAAGGCGAGGTCCGGGCCGCATGCAGGATCTCGTCACTGTAGGCGTTCCCGATCCCGGCGATAACGCCCTGGCTGCGCAGCACACCCTTGATCTGCTGGGAGCTGGCGGACAGGATCGCGGCCAGGGCATCGACGTCGAACCCGGGGCTGAACGGATCCGGGCCCAGCGCCGCAATGCCGGGAACGTCGGCCGGGTCCCGGACCACGTAGACCGCCAGGCTCTTCTTCGTGCCGGCCTCGGTCAGGTCCAGGCCCAGCGGGCCCGTGCCACTGGAAAACGACAGCCGCGCGGCGATATGCCCGCTGCCCATTTTCAGCAGCGTCCCGGTGGGGGCCTCGGTGAACCGGACCCAGCCCGCCCTGGCCAGGTGGAAGACCAGGTGCAGCCCGTCGGCCTCGAGATCCACGAACTTGCCGTGCCGGCGCACCCCCGTCACGGTCCTGCCCTCCAGCTCGGAGAGCGGCGGATCCGCCGTCTTGAGCACCGCGAAGGAGACGATCTGAACCTTCGCCAGCACGGCCCCGCGCAGGCGGGCATCCAAAAAGTCCGCCAGGGCCGCCACTTCCGGTAGCTCAGGCATGGGCAATTCCCTCCGCAACGGGTGCTGGTGCCGCCATGGCCCCATCATGCCAGAGTCCTCCCGGGCGGCAACGGATATGCCTATACTTTCAGCGGCGGCCCGATCGATTGGCCGCCGTCGACCTTGGTGATTGACCCGACGAAAGGCCCGCCATGAGCAACATTCCCGAAGAGCTGTCCTACACCGCCGAACACGAATGGATTACCGCCCCGAACGCCGATGGAGTCGTGCGCGTGGGGATCACGGATTTTGCCCAGGACGCCCTCGGGGACGTCGTTTACGCCCAGATGCCGGAGGTCGGCAGCGACGTCAAGGCCAACGACGTCGTCGGGGAAGTCGAATCCACCAAGAGCGTCAGCGACATCTACGCGCCGGTCAGCGGTGAAGTGGTGGCCCGCAACGAGGCGCTGGACACCGATTCGGCCCTGATCAATTCGGATCCGTACGGTGAAGGCTGGCTGATCGAAATCAAGCTCGCGGAGGCTGACGCCGTGGAGTCGCTGCTCAGTGCATCGGAGTACGAACAGCAGGTAGGCTAAAGCCTAAGGTTCACGGGGTGTGACTACGCCGCGGGACTGACTACCGGATCTGCCAGGCTTTTCCGGACGGCATGCGTTGTTTGCAGGGGGGACACCTGCAACGAATGAGGAGGACTCAATGGTTGGGCACGGACAGAACGACACCGGTGACTACGGCACGGGTGGCGTGAAAGCCTCGGAGACCACGTCGATCCACCTCACTCCAGTGCGCGACGAGCCCACCATCACCCCGAAGGTTTCGGCCGAGGAGCGTTCGTCCATCGAATCGCTCCCGGCCGGGTCCGCCCTGCTGGTGGCGCACAGCGGCCCCAACTCCGGCGCCCGCTTCCTGCTCGACTCGGATGTGACCACGGCGGGCCGCCACCCGGATGCGGACATCTTCCTCGACGACGTCACGGTCTCGCGCCGCCACGTCGAATTCCGCCGCACGCCACGCAGCTTCGAGGTAGTGGACACCGGAAGCCTGAACGGCACCTACGTCAACCACGACCGTGTCGACAGCGTGGAGCTGAAGTCAGGTAATGAGGTGCAGATCGGCAAGTTCCGGCTCACCTTCTACCTCAGCCCTGCCCGTACCGCAGGCAACGTCTGATATCGGGGTAATTGCCGGTGGCCATGGCACAAGCCGAACGGCGCGGACCCCAGGTCCTGAACATCGGGGAGGTCCTGGCTCAACTGAGCGACGACTTCCCGTCCATGACCGCGTCAAAAATCAGATTCCTTGAGGAAAAAGGACTCATCAACCCGCAGCGAACCCCTGCGGGTTACCGTCAGTACTCCGAGAGCGACGTCGAACGCCTCCGCTTCGTGCTGGCCCTGCAGCGCGACCAGTACCTGCCGCTGAAGGTGATCAAGGATTACCTCGACGCAATCGACCGCGGCGAACGCCCGGACAACCTGCCCCCGGGCGTCACGGTTTCACCGCGGATCGTCTCGGCGGAACTCGCCTCGGAGTTGAGCAACCGGGTGCGCCGGCTAAGCGAAGAACAGCTCCGCGCCGAGTCCGGGGCAAGCGTCCCGCTGCTGGAGTCGCTGCTTAGCTTCGGCCTGATCGGGCATGTCAACGGCAATTTCGACGAACACGCCCTGCAGGTCGCCCGCGCGTGCGTGCAGCTGGAAAGCCACGGCCTGGAACCCCGCCACCTGAGGCCCTTCCAGGCCGCTGCCGACCGTGAATTCGGGTTAGTGGAACGGGCGGTGGCCACCCTGATGTCGCGTAAGGACGCCGCCTCGCACGCCCGTGCCGCCGAGGCTGCGCGGGAGATCAGCGAGCTCTGCCTATCCCTGCACCGGGCCCTGGTCCAGGACCGCATCTCGAGGATGGACAGCTGATGATCGAGGTGGAAATCGTCGGCGTGCGGATCGAGCTGCCGTCCAACCAGCCGCTTGTCCTGCTCAAGGAACTGCACGGGGAGCGCCATGTTCCGATCTGGATCGGCACCCCGGAGGCCAGCGCGATCGCCCTGGCCCAGCAGGGTGTGGTCCCGCCGCGGCCCATGACGCATGACCTGCTGGTGGACGTCGTCGAGGCACTTGGCCACACCATCGTCAGCGTGAACATCGTGGCGGTGGAGGACAACATCTTCTACGGCCAACTCCAGTTCGACGACGGCACCACCGTCAGCTCCAGGGCCTCCGATGCCCTGGCCCTGGCGTTGCGGGCGCAATGCCGGATCTGGTGCGCCGACGCCGTGATGGAGGAAGCCGGCGTGCGGATCACCGAGCACGACGACGGCGAAGAAGCCCAGCCGGGGCCCGCTGTTGACGAAGAGGGGGAGCTGCGCCGCTTCCGGGAGTTCCTCGACGACGTCGAACCCGAGGATTTTGCCGGCTGAAGCGGCCCAAAGCTTAAAGTCGAGGTCGAAACTTTCGACACGCCCCGGCAATAGCCCCAACGTCTTTGACCTTGGGCTCCGGCAGGCCTAACGTCGAAGGTACAAGTTCCCATTGCATACAACAGCCGCGCAAGTCACACTGGACAGTGCAGCCGGGTCCGGCCTTACGGATGATTTTAACGCCGTCCCGGACCGACGCGTGTCCCGAAAGACGCGCTGTTGCTGCAAGTTCCCGCGGGAACTCATGACAAGGAGGATCCACGTGAGTCCGAAAGGCGAAGCAGGCGAGCTCAAGCAGGCCTCGACGGCCGGCGTAGCTGTGCCCGCAAGCGGTGCCCAGGGCCTGCTGTTCACCGAAGATCTTCCGGTCCTGGACGAAGACGCGGGCTACCGCGGCCCGACGGCGTGCAAAGCCGCCGGGATCACCTACCGACAGCTGGACTACTGGGCCCGCACCGGCCTCGTCGAGCCCGCCGTGCGCGGCGCCGCCGGTTCCGGTTCGCAGCGCCTCTATGGCTTCCGCGACATCCTCGTCCTCAAAGTCGTCAAGCGGCTCCTCGACACCGGCGTCTCGCTCCAGCAGATCCGTTCCGCCGTCGAACACCTCCGGGAGCGGGGGGTCGAGGACCTTGCCCAGATCACCCTGATGAGCGACGGCGCCAGCGTCTACGAATGCACCTCGGCAGATGAAGTCATCGACCTGGTCCAGGGCGGACAAGGTGTCTTCGGCATCGCCGTCGGCCGGGTCTGGCGCGAGGTCGAGGGAAGCCTCGCTGCCCTTCCGAGCGAACACGCCACGGACCAGTCCTTCCCGGACGACGAGCTCAGCAAGCGCCGGGCGGCCCGCAAGATCGGATAGTCCACGTTCCTTCAGAGCTGTTTGAGGCCGCCTCCCGTCGGGAAGGCGGCCTCAGTTCGTTGCTGGGGGAGTTGTTGGGGCGTCCGGCTCAGCGCCGGCTGCGGTCCCGGACCAGGCCCGCGGACTCCGTATCGCCGGCCCGCAGCAGGTTCTCCAGCAGCGCGTCAAACAGGGCCGCGGCGTTCTTGGCGGAGTCGCCGGGCCAGTGATGGATCGAGTGGGCCGCACCCTGGATCTGCTGCCAGTTGGCCTGCTCCGGGATGTGCGGTGACAGCAACAGTTCGCCGAACATGGACTGCATCTCGGCGAGCCGGAAGCTGTGTTCAGAAGAACCGGAACGCACCCGGTTGGCGACGATGCCGGCCGGTGAGAGACCGGGCGCGAATTCCTGCCGGAACAGCTGGATGGCGCGCAGGGTGCGCTCGGTGCCCGCGACGGAGAACAGTCCGGGCTCGGCGACCAGGGTGACCTTGTCGCTGGCCGACCAGGCCATCCGGGTCAGGCCGTTGAGCGAGGGCGGGCAGTCGATCAGGACCAGATCATACTGTCCGGCACCGGCCAGTACCGAGGAGAGCCGGCGCAGGTCGCGGCGGCCCAGATCGGGCCGGTCGTAGATTCCGGTGTAGGCGGACCCGACGGCCACATCCAGGACCGGTGCGGCTGCGCCGTTGGCGGAAGGGTTGGCGGAGCCGTTGGGGGAGCCGGCGCGGCCGGGCTCCGCCCAGCCGCTGGGGACCACGTTGTCGGCGAGGCGTGCCCGGCGCGGGGCCTTGAGCATGCGGCCGATGTCCAGCTGGTCGCCGGGACGGACGCCGAGGGCTGTGCTGGCGTCCGCGTGCGGGTCAAGGTCGACCACGAGGGTGGAGATGCCGGCTGCGAGTGCGGCCGACGCCAGTCCGGTTGTCACGGAGGTCTTGCCGACCCCGCCTTTGAGGCTGCTGATGCTGACTACTTGCACTTGAAAAACCAATACCTAACGCCGGTTGCCGGGACGGGGTCATGCCGGCCCGTGCGTTCCTTGGGCCGGGGGCGTGCATGCGCCACCCACCCATTCATCATATGTTGATGCGCCGGCTAAACCTGCCTCATCCGGGCCGGCGGCCGCCTCGATATCGGGGATCCCTCCCGGACGCTGCCATTACGCCGGTGATCTGCTTATTGCGTACGAAATGAAGCATAATGCTGTGATGGTCGCCACAAAGATTTGTGTAAGCGCGCACAGGTCTTAGAAACTGTGACAACTTACCGACCGCGCAATGATGCAGGAGAATTATGTTTTCCAAGATTCTGGTGGCTAACCGCGGCGAAATCGCGATCCGTGCCTTCCGCGCCAGCTATGAGCTGGGTGCCAAGACCGTCGCCGTGTTCCCGACAGAAGACCGTAACTCTATCCACCGCCAGAAGGCCGACGAGGCGTATCTGATCGGCGAGGAAGGCCACCCGGTCAGGGCTTACCTCGATGTGGACGAGGTGGTCCGGGTGGCCAAGGAGTCCGGCGCCGACGCGATCTACCCCGGCTACGGCTTCCTTTCCGAGAACCCCAACCTGGCCCGTGCCGCAGCTGCCGCCGGCATCACCTTCGTTGGTCCGCCCGCCGAGGTCCTGGAACTGGCCGGGAACAAGGTCGCCGCTCTCGAAGCCGCCCGCAAGGCGGGCGTCCCGGTGCTCAAATCCAGCCAGCCGTCCAAGGACGTCGAGGAACTCATCGCCGCCGCGGACGAAATCGGCTTCCCCATCTTCGCGAAGGCCGTGGCCGGCGGTGGTGGCCGCGGCATGCGCCGGGTGGACACCCGGGAGGCGCTGCCCGAGGCCTTGCGGGCCGCGATGCGCGAGGCTGACGCGGCCTTCGGCGATCCCACCATGTTCCTTGAGCAGGCAGTGCTGCGGCCGCGGCACATCGAGGTGCAGATTCTCGCCGACGCCGAGGGCAACGTCATGCACCTCTTCGAGCGCGACTGCTCCATTCAGCGCCGCCACCAGAAGGTCATCGAGATTGCCCCCGCGCCCAACCTGGACGAGGGCATCCGGCAGGCGCTGTACCGGGACGCCGTCAAATTCGCCAAGGCGCTGAACTACGTCAACGCCGGCACCGTGGAGTTCCTCGTCGATACCGTGGGCGAGCGGGCCGGCCAGCACGTCTTCATCGAGATGAACCCGCGCATCCAGGTCGAGCACACGGTCACCGAGGAAGTCACCGACGTCGACCTCGTCCAGGCCCAGCTGCGGATCGCCGCCGGCGAAACCCTCGCCGACTTGGGCCTCTCGCAGGAGACCGTCAAGCTGCGTGGCGCCGCCCTGCAGTGCCGCATCACCACCGAAGACCCGTCGAACGGTTTCCGGCCCGACGTCGGCAAGATCACCGGGTACCGTTCGGCCGGCGGCGCCGGTGTCCGGCTCGACGGCGGCACCGTGTATTCGGGCGCCGAGATCAGCCCGCACTTCGACTCGATGCTGGTGAAGCTGACCTGCCGTGGCCGCGATTACCCGACCGCCGTCGCCCGCGCCCGGCGCGCCCTCGCCGAGTTCCGGATCCGCGGTGTGTCCACCAACATCTCCTTCCTGCAGGCCGTGCTGGATGATCCGGACTTCGTCGCGGGCAACGTTGCGACCTCCTTCATCGACGAACGTCCCGAACTGCTCAAGGCCCGCGTCTCCGCGGACCGCGGCACCAAGCTGCTGACCTGGCTCGCCGAGGTCACGGTGAACAAGCCCAACGGCGAGCTCACCGTGCACAGCGACCCGGCGCACAAGCTTCCCGTCCTGGCGGACGCCGACGCCCCGGCCGGTTCGCGCCAGCGGCTGCTCGAACTCGGGCCGGAAGGCTTCGCGAAGGCCCTCCGCGACCAGGTGGCCGTCGCCGTCACCGACACCACCTTCCGCGACGCGCACCAGTCGCTGCTGGCGACCCGCGTCCGCACCCGCGACCTCGTAGCGGCCGGGCCCGCCGAGTCCAAGCTGCTCCCGGAACTGCTTTCCGTCGAGGCCTGGGGCGGCGCAACCTACGACGTCGCCCTGCGTTTCCTCGGTGAGGACCCCTGGGACCGCCTGGCCGCGCTGCGCAAGGCTCTGCCGAACATCTGCCTGCAGATGCTGCTCCGCGGCCGGAACACCGTCGGCTACACGCCGTACCCGGAAGAGGTGACGGTCGCCTTCGTCAACGAGGCCGCTGCAACCGGCATCGACATCTTCCGCATCTTCGACGCCCTCAACGATGTCAACCAGATGGCCCCCGCCATCCGCGCCGTGCGCGACACCGGCACCGCCGTGGCCGAGGTGGCCCTCTGCTACACCGCGGATATGCTCGATCCGGACGAGAAGCTGTACACCCTCGACTACTACCTGGAGCTGGCGCAGAAGATCGTCGACGCCGGCGCGCACATCCTCGCGATCAAGGATATGGCGGGACTGCTGCGTCCCGCGGCCGCCGCACGCCTCGTGACGGCCCTGCGGGAGAGGTTCGACCTGCCGGTCCACCTGCACACCCACGACACCGCGGGCGGCCAGCTGGCCACCCTGCTGGCGGCCGTGGATGCCGGTGTGGATGCCGTGGACGTGGCCTCAGCCTCGCTGGCCGGCACCACCAGCCAGGTATCCGCCTCGGCCCTCGTCGCCGCCCTGGCCCACACCCCGCGCGACACCGGGCTGAGCCTGGCCAATGTGTGCGCGCTGGAACCCTACTGGGAGGCCGTGCGCCGCGTCTACGCCCCCTTCGAATCGGGGCTGCCGGGGCCGACGGGCCGGGTCTACCAGCATGAGATCCCCGGCGGCCAGCTCTCGAACCTGCGCCAGCAGGCGATGGCGCTCGGCCTCGGCGAACGCTTCGAGGCGATCGAAGACATGTACACCGCCGCGGACCGCATCCTGGGCCGGCTCGTGAAGGTCACACCCTCCTCGAAGGTGGTCGGCGACCTGGCCCTGCACCTGGTGGGCCTCAACGCCGACCCGGCGGACTTCAACGAGAACCCGCAGAAGTACGACATCCCGGACTCCGTGATCGGCTTCCTCTCCGGCGAACTGGGCGACCCGCCCGGCGGCTGGCCCGAGCCGTTCCGGACCAAGGCCCTGCAGGGCCGCAGCATCAAGGTCCGCGACGTGGAACTCAGCGCCGAGGACAGTGCGGCCCTCAAGGGCGACTCCAAGACGGTGCAGCAGACCCTCAACCGGCTGCTCTTTGCCGGTCCCACCAAGGACTACCAAAAGAGCGTCGAATCCTATGGCAACCTCTCCGTCCTGGACACCCGCGACTACCTCTTCGGGCTGCAGCGCGGCGCGGAACACGAGATCGAACTGGAGAAGGGTGTCCGGCTGATCGCCTCGCTGGAAGCCGTGTCGGAGCCGGACGAGAAGGGCATGCGCACCGTGATGTGCACGTTGAACGGACAGTCCCGGCCCGTGGTGGTCCGCGACCGTTCCGTGGTCAGCAACGTCAAGGCGGCCGAACGGGCCGACGCCTCGCAGCCGGGCCAGGTCGCCGCGCCGTTCGCCGGCGCCGTCACCCTGACGGTCAAGGCCGGCGACGCGGTCAAGGCCGGGGACACGGTCGCGACCATCGAGGCCATGAAGATGGAAGCCTCCATCACGACGCCGGTGGCCGGCACCGTGGCCCGGCTCGCCGTCGGCGCCGTCGAACAGGTCCAGGGCGGCGACCTGCTGCTGGTCGTCGAATAACGGCAGCGGCATACAGCAGAAAGGGCTCCTCCGGCTGCGGCCGGGGGAGCCCTTTCAGTTCTGTGTGGTGCAGTTCTGCGTTATGCAGCTCTGCGTGGGGCCGGCGTCTCAGGCGTGGGTGGGGCGCTTCGCGGCGTACATCTCCTCGATCACGTCCTCGTAGTCCTTCATCACCTGGGCGCGCTTGACCTTCATGGACGGTGTCAGGTGCCCGGAGGCCTCGGTGAAGTCTGAGGTCACAATCCGGAAGGACTTGATGGCCTCGGCCTGGGAGACGGACTGGTTCGCCTGGTTGATGAGCTCCTGGACCGCGGCCTTGACCGCGGGGTTCTCGGTGGCCTCGGCCACCGTGGTCGATGCCGGGAGCCCGTGGCGCTGCAGCCAGCCCGGGAGGGCCTCCTCATCAAGCGTCACGAGGGCGCCGATGAAGGG
This sequence comes from Arthrobacter sp., assembly GCA_026393275.1. Lineage (GTDB taxonomy): Bacteria > Actinomycetota > Actinomycetes > Actinomycetales > Micrococcaceae > Arthrobacter. The sequence goes on along the minus strand of JAPLAM010000092.1, from coordinate 47,865 downwards.
CCGGTTGTCGCCCACCACGAGCACCTGGGAGACCAGCGCGTCGGCACGGATCTGATCCTCCAGCAGCGCCGGCACCACATTCTTGCCGCCGGCGGTGACGATAATTTCCTTCTTCCGGCCGGTGATGGTCAGGAAGCCCTGGTCGTCGAGCTGGCCGATGTCGCCGGTGCGCAGCCAGCCGTCCTCGAAGGCCTCGCCCGTGAGGTCGTCGCGGTTGAAGTAGCCCCGCATTACGCAGACGCCCTTGGCGAGGATCTCGCCGTCGTCGGCAATCCTCACGGCGTTGCCGGGGATCGGTGCGCCGACGGTGCCGATCTTTATCAGCGACGGCGTGTTGACGGTGACCGGGGCGGTGGTTTCCGTCAGGCCGTAGCCCTCGAGGATCTGCAGGCCGATGCCCTGGAAGAAGTGCCCGAGCCGTGCGCCCAGCGGACCGCCTCCGGAGACGGCGTGCGCCACCCGGCCGCCCATCGCGGCGCGGAGCTTGCCATAGACCAGCCGGTCGAACAAGGCGTGCTTGAGCCGCAGGCCCAGTCCCACCTTGCCGGCCTGCCGGGCCCGCGAGTAGGCGATGGCGGTTTCCGCGGCCCGGTGGAAGATGGCGCCCTTGCCACCGTCCTCGGCCTTGGTCATGGCGGAGTTGTAGACCTTCTCGAAGACCCGCGGCACCGCCAGGATGAAGGTGGGCCGGTAGCTTTGCAGGTCCGGCAGCAGGTTTTTGATGTCCGGGGTGTGCGCGACGGTCACGCCGGCCGCCACCGCCAGGACCGAGATGAAGCGGGCAAAGACGTGCGCCAGCGGGAGGAACATGATGGTACTGGCGTGTTCGTGGACGGTCTGGCCCAGCGAGGTGGCCAGCACGTTGTCGGACAGTTCCACGAAGTTGCCGTGGGTCAGTTCGCAGCCCTTGGGCCGCCCGGTGGTGCCCGAGGTGTAGATGATGGTGGCGAGATCGTTCAGGGAGGCCTGGCTGCGCCGGGCCTCGAGTGCCTCGTCGCTGATCCCGGAGCCGGCGGCGCGGACCTCGTCGAGGGCGTCGCCTTCGAGTTGCCAGACGTGCCTCAGCCCGGTCAGGCCTTCGGAGGTCGCGGCCTGTCGGATGATGTCCTCGTGGTGGGCGGACTCACCGAAGGCTGCGACGGCGCCCGAGTCGCCGAGGTTCCAGGCCACCTGCGAGGGGGAGGACGTTTCGTAGATCGGGACCGAGACGGCGCCGGCGAACCAGATCGCGAAGTCAACGAGGGTCCATTCGTAGCGGGTGCGGGACATGATGCCGACCCGGTCGCCGGCCGCCACACCGCTGGCCATCAGGCCTTTGGCGAGCAGGGAAACGTCGGCCAGGAAATCAGTGGCCCGGATGTCCTGCCACTGGCCGGCGGCGTCAAGCCGTGAGAAGAGGGCAGGGTTGGATGCCTTGGCGGCCTGGCGCAGGACCAGGTCCGTCGCGTTCGTTTCCGGGGGGACGGTGACCAGGGGCGGGACAATTATTTCTCGCACGATAGCTCCTTTGATATCCATAGACCCGCAAGTGGGTACGACCAACCTTAGTGTGTGGCCCGTGGCGGGTGTGTTCGATTTCACTACTGGTGAGTAACTTTATGGTCCCGACCGCCGGTGGTGCGACTCGGGCCGGCCTACGGGTGCCCGCGAAGAATGACCCGCCGGACCTTAGAATGAGGAGCGATGCACACACCAACACCCGGCCGACGGCCGGCCCGCAGCGCATGACGGCCGCCTGGCGGCGCAGGGTTCAAGGCCGTCCCGGCGCGGCCGGGGCCGGCCGTCTGCGCGGCCACCTGCGGCTCGGACGCAAGGGCCTGGCGATCGGCGTGGACATCGGCGGCACCAAGGTTGCGGCCGGGGTGGTGGACGCCGAGGGGCGCATCCTCAGCCAGGCCAGGCGGTCAACCCCGGGGAACGACCCGCGCGCCGTCGAACGGGTGATTGTCGAACTCGTGGAGGAACTGGGGCGTGGCCACCGCATCTGGTCGGTGGGTATCGGCGCCGCCGGCTGGATGGACCTGGACGGGGCCACGGTGCTGTTCAGCCCGCACCTGGCCTGGCGCAACGAGCCGCTGCGGGACAACTTGCAGCGGATGCTTCGCCGGCTGGTGCTGCTGACCAACGACGCCGACGCCGCCGGCTGGGCGGAGTGGCGGTTCGGCGCGGGGCGGGGCGAGAGCCGGCTGGTCTGCATCACCCTCGGCACCGGAATCGGCGGGGCCATGGTGATGGACGGCCGGCTGGAACGCGGCCGTTTCGGCGTCGCCGGTGAATTCGGCCACCAGATCATGGTGCCCGGCGGCCACCGCTGCGAGTGCGGCAACCGGGGCTGCTGGGAACAGTACGCCTCCGGCAACGCGCTCGGCCGGGAAGCGCGGGAACTGGCCGACGGCAACTCGCCGGTGGCCCAGGAACTGCTGAGGGCGGTGGACGGCCGCCCGGACGGATCACGGGGGCGATCGTCACCGAGCTTGCCAAGGCCGGCGATCCCACCTCGCGGGAACTCCTGGAAGAAGTCGGGGAGTGGCTCGGCCTGGGGCTGGCGAACCTGGCCGCGGCCCTGGACCCGGGCACCCTCGTCATCGGCGGGGGACTCTGCGACGCCGGCGACCTCCTCCTGACGCCGGCCCGGAAGGCCTTCGCGCGGAACCTGACCGGACGCGGCTTCCGGCCGGCTGCCGCGATTGAACTCGCGGCCCTGGGCCCCAACGCCGGGCTGATCGGCGCCGCAGACCTCTCCCGGGTCAGCAGCCGGATGCGCGGCTAGCCGGATTGCAGCCGGCCAGGCCGGAACCGGCTAGACCCGGGCGCCGTCGTCGTGCTCGTCCTTTTCCTGGGGCAACTTCATGATCAGGAACACCACCGACGCCGCGAAGGCCACCACCATGCCGGCCACCGCCAGCGGCGGCGCGGACCGCCAGAAGATGGCGGACAGCAGCAGCGCGATCGGGCCGCCGACGGCCCCCAGCCATGCCAGCACGGTCATTGGGTCCGACCCGGCCAGGCTGGGCGGCTCCTCGGGTACGAAGTCTCCGCCGTCGTCGTCCGGCTCGTAGTCCCGCGGACCGCGCACCGCATCCACGTCGCCGCCGTCGTGCTGAACGCCGTCCCGGGAGGACGGGCGCCCGCCGGAGCGTGGCTCCAGCGGGGGCGGGGCCGCGAGGCCCAGCGGGTCGAAGTCGCGGAACGCCCGTGCGGCGGGGGTTCCCGCGCCGGGCCCGGCGGGACCGGAGTCGGTGGCCTCGAGCCTGGCGACCAGATCCAGCCAGACGGCGTCGTCCTGGTTGGCGCTGGAGTCCGGGTCGGGGGAGCCGGAGTCGGATTTAGTCATCTGCCGTTTCCTTCCGGCTGCTGTTGGCGGCACCGGAGTCTTCCCCGCCCCTAACGGAGTTTCCCCCGTCCACGACGGTGCGGATGAACTCGGCCGTGCCGCGGAAGATCCGGGGTGCGTCGTTGTCCAGGGTGGCCACGTGGTAGCTGTTCTCCAGCCGGATGACCTCCAGCGGGGCGTTGCTGAGGCCGCGGCGGAGGGCGGCGAGGCTGGCGTCGGAGACGACGTGGTCCACGGCGGAGCGGTAGACCCGGACGGGCGCCGTGATCCGGGGCAACAGCCGGAGGGTGTCCTTGAACATCTTGTTCAGTTCGTGGGCCGCCGCCACCGGGGTCCGCGGATAGGCGCCCTCGTCGACGCCCTCCTTCAGGATGTCGTTGGCGATCGCCGGGGTGCTCTTGAGCACGAACTTCAGGATCCCGGCCAGCGGCGCGCGGGGATCGTCGATGACCAGGCCGGGGTTGACCAGGACCACCCCGGCCACCGGGCGGGTGGCCGCGAGCCGGAGGGCCAGCGCCCCGCCCATCGAGAGGCCGGCCACCACGACGTGGTCGCATTCCGCGGCGAGCTCCAGGTAGGCGGCGTCGATCCCTGCGTGCCACTCCTGCCAGCGGGTGCGGGCCAGCTCCTGCCAGCTGGTGCCGTGCCCCGGCAGCAACGGCATCCGCACGGCGTAGCCGGCGGCGGCCAGGGACTCGGCCCATTCCCGGACGCCGTGCGGGCTGCCGGTGAAGCCATGGGAAACCACGACGCCGGTCCGGGGACTGGAGCCGGTAAACGGGCTGCTGAAGGGCGAGTGGTCGGGTGCTGCGCTCATGGGTGCTCCGTGCTGCGTACCTGCTCAGGGCCGGCGGGGACTGTGGACTGGACTGCGGACTGGACTGTCGGCGGGGCGGTGGAGGGGACCGCGTGTTCAAGGAAGAAGCGTGCGGACTGCGCAAAGATCACCGGTGCGTCGACGTCGCGGGTGGCGACGTGACCGCTCCCCGGCAGCCGCACCACGGACAACTCCCGTGAGCCGAGGCGTTTCCGCAGCAGGTCCAGCGAGGACGGCGGCACCACGGCATCGGTGTCGGACTTGAACACCAGCGTGGGCGCCTCAACGGCGGGCAGTTCGCGCAGGGTCGCGGTGAACAGCTTGCGCAACTGGTGGACGGCGTGGAGCGGGGTCAACGAGTAGTCGCCGTCCTGCGTGGGCGCCGCCGTCGACTCGGCCTCCCGGAGCGGCACGGTGGTGCGCTGCAGGTGCTTAAGTACTCCGATGTACCGCACCCGGCGGTCGTAGAAACTGAGCCCGGGATTGACGACGGCGACGCCGGCCACCCGGTGCCGGGCCGCGGCGCGCAGTGCGATGGTGCCGCCCATGGACAGGCCGGCCACGAAGCAGCTGCGGGTTCCGGCCGCCAGGTCCAGGTACGCCGCCTCAAACGCGCCGTACCAGTCCTGCCAGCGGTGCCGGGCGAGGTCGCGCCAGTCGGTGCCGTGCCCGGGCAGCAGCGGGACGGAGACCGCATGGCCCTGGGACGCCAGATACTCGGCCCAGGGCAAAACCGAAAGGGGGCTTCCCGTGAAGCCGTGGCAGATGGCCACACCGATGCCGGCGTTGGGCCCATGGCCGGGGTAGCTGAAAGCGGCAGGCGCCATCGGAGTGCTGCTTTCGCTCATGTGCCCATCGTGTCACTGTTCGCGGCAAAACTCACTAGAGTAGGGTGTCATTGAAGTCCTGGCCGGGCCGACCGAGGGCCGGCCAGACGCCGGCCGGAGGGGTACATCTCGTGTTTTATTGGTTCATGAAGACGTTCGTCCTTGGGCCGGTGCTGAAGTTGCTGTTCCGGCCGTGGGTCAAGGGACTTGACAATGTTCCGGCCGAGGGCGCGGCGATCCTGGCCTCCAACCACCTCTCCTTCTCCGATTCCATCTTCATGCCGCTGATGGTGCCCCGGCCGGTGGTGTTCCTGGCCAAGTCCGAGTACTTCACCGGCAAGGGGATCAAGGGAAAACTGACTGCTGCCTTCTTCCGTCTGACCAACCAGCTTCCGATGGACCGGTCCGGGGGAGCAGCGTCCGCCCAGTCGCTCAACGCCGGCATGGACGTGCTGAAGAACGGTTCGCTTCTGGGCATCTACCCCGAGGGCACGCGCAGCCCGGACGCCCGCCTGTACCGCGGGAAGGTGGGTGTGGCGCGGCTCGCCCTGCAGGCCCGGGTTCCGGTGATCCCGATCGCGATGATCGGCACAGACAAGGTCCAGCCAATCGGCAAGCGGGTGCCCAACATCCGGCGCATCGGGATGATCTTTGGTGAACCGATGGACTTCAGCCGCTACTACGGCATGGAGGACGACCGCACGATCCAGCGCTCCGTGACCGACGAGATCATGTACGAACTGATGCGGCTCTCCGGCCAGGAGTATGTCGACGAGTATGCCGCCGTCGTCAAGCTTCGGTTGGCCGGGAAAGCCACCGGGCTGCCGGAGGCCGGCGCGGGCCAGGGCCCGGACGCTCCCGAAACTGTGTGACGGCGGCCCCGCAGTCAATGACGCCGGTCGCGGACGTTCAGCGCGGCGCCAACTATCCTTAGAGGGTGACTGAGCTATCTGCGCCTTCGACGTCCCCCGTCAACAACACCTCGCCCGCGGGCTCCGCCCCGAACGGCACCCCTCTGGCCGGCACGCCTTTCGCCAGCACAGCCCAGAGCGGGGCGGCCAACTATCCGGGCCTGGACTCCTGGCGGGAACTGCCCGCCTCGCAGCAGCCCAGCTGGTCCGACCCGGCCGTCTTTGAGGCCTCGGTCAAGGAACTGTCCGTATTGCCGCCGCTGGTCTTCGCCGGCGAAGTGGACATCCTGCGCGAACGGCTCGCCGCCGCGGCACAGGGCAAGGCGTTCCTGCTCCAGGGCGGGGACTGCGCGGAAACCTTCGAAGCCGCCACGGCGGACAAGATCAGCGCCCGGGTCAAGACCATCCTGCAGATGGCCGTCGTCCTCACCTATGGCGCGGCGATGCCCGTGATCAAGATGGGCCGCATGGCGGGCCAGTTTGCCAAGCCGCGCTCCTCCAACGATGAAACCCGCGACGGCGTGACGCTGCCGGCCTACCGCGGCGACATCGTCAACGGCTATGAGTTCACGCCGGAATCGCGCGCCCACGACGCCGGTCGGATGCTCAAGGCGTACCACACCTCGGCGTCGACCTTGAACCTGATCCGCGCCTTTACGCAGGGAGGGTTCGCCGACCTGCGGCTCGTGCACCAGTGGAACAAAGGCTTCACGGAGAACCCGGCACACGCGCGCTATGAGTCGCTGGCCCGCGACATCGACCGGGCGATCAAGTTCATGGCGTCCTGCGGGGCGGACTTCGAGGCGCTCAAGCGGGTGGAGTTCTACGCCAGCCACGAGGCCCTGCTGCTGGACTATGAGCGCGCCCTGACCCGCATCGACTCGCGCACCGGACTGCCCTACGACACCTCCGCGCACTTCCTCTGGATCGGGGAGCGCACCCGCGAACTGGACCACGCGCACGTTGATTTCCTCTCCCGCGTCCGCAACCCGATCGGCGTGAAGCTCGGCCCGTCCACCACCGGCGATGATGCGCTCCGCCTGATCGAGAAGCTGGACCCGAACCGGGAACCGGGCCGCCTGACCTTCATCACCCGGATGGGCGCCGGCAACATCCGCGAAAAGCTGCCGCCCATCGTCGAGCGGGTCACCGCCTCCGGCGCGCAGGTCCTCTGGGTCACCGATCCGATGCACGGCAACACCGTGACCTCCCCGAACGGCTACAAGACCCGCAACTTCGACGACGTGATTGACGAGGTGCGCGGCTTCTTCGAGGTCCACCACGGACTGGGCACCGTCCCGGGCGGCCTGCACGTGGAAATGACCGGCGACGATGTGGCCGAATGCCTCGGCGGGGCCGACCCGGTCGACCAGGATGCCTTCCTGGACCGCTACGAGTCCGTCTGCGATCCCCGGTTGAACCACATGCAGTCCCTGGAAATGGCGTTCCTGGTGGCGGGATCCCTCTCCAAGCGCTAAGTCCCGGTCCCGCGCAAACAGCTCCGCCCCCGGCCCGATCAGGCCGGGGGCGGAGCTGTTTTGTGTAAGTGGCCGCCAGGCGGTTGTCAGACCACGGTCAGCGTGACAACGGAGCCCTCGGGAACCTTCTTGTTCACAGGTTCCTGGTCCCGGACGGTGCCGAAGAAGCCGCCCAGGATGTTGTTCACCCGGACTTCGAAGCCCAGCTGTTCAAGGGCTTTGCGCGCCTCGTCGACCTGCTTGCCGATGAAGCTGGGCACGTCAACAAGTTTGGGTCCCTTGGAGATGGTCAGGGTCACCGAGCTGCCCTTGGTGAGGGTGCCGGACGCCGGATCCTGCGATACCACGGCACCCTTAGGCACCTTCTTGTCAAAGACGGTCTCGGGTGCGATCGCGGCCTTCAGGCCGGCGGCTTCGATGGCTTTGACGGCCTCACCCTGATCCTTGCCGCGCACATCCGGCACCGGGAGCGGCTGCGGTCCCTTGGAGACAGTCAGTCCCACCGGCGTCCCGTGCCTGGCCGGAGTGTCCTTGCCCGGGTTCTGGGCCAGCACGATTCCCGCCGGCGTGGCGTCGTCGTAGCTCTCGGCGACGGGACCCAGAGCCATCCCCGCGCCGTTGAGGGCCGTCTTCGCGTCCTCGAGCGGCTTGCCTGTCAGCCCGGGCAGCGGGAACAGTTCCGGGCCCTTGGAGACGGCGAGCGAGACGGACTCGAATTTGCGGATGACCTTCCCGGCCGGAGGCTCCGAGCCCACCACCAACCCCGGCGAAACGTTGTCGTCGAAGACATCCCGGGTGGTCGATTGGAAACCTGCGGTGCGGAGCAACTGCTGAGCCTCGGCCACGGTCTTGTTGTTCAGTTGGGGAATGGTTCCCGGTGATCCCGGGCCCATGCCGAAGAACCAGCCGGCCCCCGCCGCAAGCACCGCGACAATGACCAGCACCAGGACCCAGACCAGGCCGCGGCGGCGCGGGTTGCCCGCACGCAGGCTGCGGCTGGGCGTCGCGGCCGCACGCTGCCGGGCCTTTTCCTCGCCGCGGTCCTGTTTACGCTGGGCCCTCTTGCTGGCCGGTGCCGGGGGTGCATCGGGGGCCACGTCCGCGTAAGCGCCGAACTCGTGTTCCTCCGGGGTGGCGAGCGGCCCGTACGGACTCTGCGGCGGCGGACCCTGCCGCGGCGTGCCGGAAAGGACGGTGGTCGGATTGCTGGCGCGGCTGATGACTTCGGTGGGCCGCTGGATGCCGCCGAGCAGTTCCGTGTGGGCTTCCCCGGATGCCCCGGCCCAGGCCACCGGCCCGGCGCCCGGCGCCGCCGCGGGGGAGCCGGCGGGCAGAGCCGCGGGCGGCCGCAACTCCAGCTCCGCGTCGCTGAGGTTGGTCCGGATGTGGCGGAGCTCGGAAAGCAACGTGTTGCCGTCCACCGGGCGCTTGTCCGGGTCGTTGGCGGTGCACCACTGCACCAGCTCGTCGAGCTCGGCAGCCAGCCCCGGGACCAGTGCGGACGGCGCGCCGACACTGGAGTTCACATGCTGGTAGGCAACCTGGATGGGGACTTCGCCGTCGAACGGCTGCCGTCCGGTGAGCATCTCGTAAAGCATGATCCCGAGCGAATAGATATCGCTGCGGGCGTCGGCCTGCCGGCCCATCACGAGTTCGGGCGAGAGGTAGGCGACGGTGCCGATCAGCGCCCCGGTGCTGGTCGTCGTCGTGATGGCCCGTGCCAGGCCGAAATCGCCGATCTTGATCCGCCCGTCGTCGGCGATGAGCACGTTCTCCGGCTTGACGTCCCGGTGGATGAGGCCGGCGGCGTGGGCCGCACCAAGGCCTTCCACCACGGGGTCGATCAGGGCCAGGGCCAACCGCGGGGTGAGGGCGCCTTTTTCCTTGATCACGTCCCGCAGGGTGTGGCCCTTGATGTACTCCATCACCAGGTACGCCAGCGGACCGTCCTCACCCTGGTCCAGGACGCCCACCACATGCGGGTGCGACAGCCGGGCCGCGGCCTTGGCTTCGCGGCCCAGCCGGTCCAGGAACTGCGGGTCGCCGGCCATGTGCGGATGCAGCACCTTGAGCGCCACGTCCCGTTCCAGCCGGCGGTCGGTGGCGAGGTAGACCGTCGACATCCCGCCACGGGCCAGCTTGGATTGAATCAGGTACCGGTTGTCCACCAGGGTCCCGACGAGAGCGTCCGATGTGTATTCCTGCACCACTTGATCCTAAGCTCTGCACGGAAACGGGCCCGGATTGACATGCAATCCGGACCCGTATCGTTACGCGACGGAGGGCTCAGCCTCGCGCGATGCTGGCGGTCTAGCTGAAGCTCTGCTGCAGCTTCTTGATCGAGGCCACGTAGACCTTTGTATCGTCGAACATGCCCCTCGTGCTCACCGAATACTGGCCCTGGTAGTAGCCCGCGATCGCGTTGTCCAGGTCCTTGCTGGTGCGGACCAGCTGGCGGATGATGGCGACGCCGGCAGTGGCGTTGTCATACGGATCCAACAGGTTGAGCTTCCGGCCCACCAGGTCCGAGGCCCACTGCCCCGAGGACGGGATCACCTGCATGGCGCCGATGGCGTTGGCGGGGGACACCGAGCGGTGGTCGAAGCTGGATTCCTGGAAGGCGAACGCCAGGGCCAGGGAGGGATCCACACCCATGCGGCGCGCCGTGTCGGCCACGATCTGCTTCATCTGTTCGCGGCTGGGAACCGGCGCGGCGTTGAGCAGGGCCTTGTTCTGGTTGGCCGAGTTGACCACAGCGTCCGGGTAGCTGAACCCAAGGAACGTGCTGGCCACCAGTGGGGTCACGGTGGCGGCCGGCTGGCTGGATGCCGGGGCGATGGTGCCGGAGCTGGCGCCGGGAATAACCAGCTTGTTGCCCGGGTAGATGATGCTGCTCATGGTCAGCTGGTTCGCGGACAGGATGTCGGAGAGTTTGACGCTGTTCCGGGCGGCGATGCCCGAGAGGGTATCGCCCGCCTTGATCGTGTAGGACCCGGAGCTGGCCGGTGCCGCGGGAGCGGGGGCCGCCGGAGCTGGAGCCGCCGGGGCGGGTGCCGCGGGTGCCGTCGGTGCCGGAGCGGCGGGTGCGGCCGCGCCGGTGCCGATCTTGACCTGCTGGCCCGGATAGATCACGGAGCGCATGTTGAGCCCGTTCCAGTCGAAGACCTCGGAGAGCTTGACGCCGTGGCGGGCGGCGATGCCGCTCAGGGTGTCACCGGACTTCACGGTGTAGGCCTGGCCGCCAGCCGGCGCCGCGGGAGCGGGAGCAGGAGCCGCCGGAGCGGGTGCCGCTGCGCTGGCGGTGCCAGTGAGTTTGATCGTCTGGCCGGGGTAGATCACGGTGTTGGCCTGCAGGTTGTTCAGCTTGAGCACCGCGTAGGTGTCCAGGCCGAACTTGCCGGCGATCGCGCTGACGGTGTCACCGCGGGCAATCGTATACTCCGCCGGGGCGGACACCTGGGCCGGACGGAACGCGGTGGGGATGGCGGCCGGGACCGACGCGGCCGGAATCAGCGAGGGCAGCGACTTGGCGGTCAGCCCCTGGGCCTGGGCCTGCATGGCGGCGGCGAGCGTCGCCGGGATGGCGCGAGGGCGCGCTTCGGCCAAGGCCGGTTGGGCGATCGCCAGAGAAGAAAGCACGACGGCGGGCAGAGCCGCCGTCGTCGCCGCGATCAGCGGGAGGCCGGGCCTCGTGGGGGACTTCGGCGTACGAGACGTCGTCATGGGAAAGATCCTCTTCTCAGCGGCGAACGCTGCAGGTCAGGCCGGTATTACTGGTGTTACCAGTGTGACTAAAGATACTGCAGTTACAAATGTGAACTATGTGAATCTCTCATGAATTACGGAATAGCACAAGAACTGTTTGACATTCGGCAAACGCCGCTTTCTGGAGTGTCGCCCGCCGGCGCGTTGGCGGTGCCGGCTCCGCGCCCGGAGGGCCCGCTGGAGGCGGCCTCTCGCCGGTGAATTGGGGGTTCGATCCGTTAGCGCCATTAAGAGGTCGCATTAGCTGGCCGTGGCTGACTAGGCGCAATCCGCCCCGGCATGGCAATCTTGATCCGTGAGTACTGTAGAAAGCCTTGTAGGCGAATGGTTGCCCCTGCCCGATGTAGCCAAGCTGCTGGATGTTTCCATCACCAAAGTTCATGCGCTGCTGGACGAGCGTGCGCTGGCGGCACTCCGGATCGGCGACCGGCGGATCCGATCCGTACCGGCGGCTTTCATCCAGGATGGCCACGCTGTGGAGAGCCTCAAGGGCACGATCGTTGTCCTCGCTGACGCCGGTTATTCGGACGAGGAACTCATCACCTGGCTGTTCACCGCGGACGAGTCCCTGCGCGGACGGCCGATCGACGCCCTCCGCGAGGGCCGCAAGACGGAGATCCGGCGCCGGGCCCAGACCATGGCCTGGTAAGCACCAGCAGCCACTGCAGCAGCAGGAAGTAAGACATTACGGCGAAGGCCGTGCACGGCGGTTCACGCCATGCACGGCCTTCCGTGTATCCGGGCGCCGTCAGGCGGCCCGGCTGACCGTCGCCTCCGCCAGTTTCCGGAGTGCAATCTTGGGAAGCTCCTCCAGCGGCAGCACGTCCAGGGCTTCGAAAGCCGCCCGTCCAAACTCGTCGATCAGGACTTCGGTGGCCTGGAGGGCCCCGCAGTCGATGATGATCCGCCGGATTTCCTCGATGTCGCCGTCGCCCAGATCCGGCCTGCCCAGCTTGGCGTCGATGAAACTCGATTCGGCCGGCGAGGCCTGGTCGAGGGCGAAGGCGATGAGCACCGTGCGCTTGCCCTCGCGGAGGTCGTCGCCCGCCGGTTTGCCGGTGGTGAGGGGGTCGCCGAAGACTCCCAGGACGTCGTCGCGGAGCTGGAAGGCCTCCCCGAGGGGGAGTGCGAAGGCAGAGTAGCCGCGGAGCAGTCCGTCGGGGGCGCCTGCCAGCGCACCGCCCAGCGCGAGCGGGTGCTCGGTGGAGTACTTGGCCGATTTGAAGCGGATGATCGACTGGGCGCGGCTGACAGCGCCGGCACGGTCGCGGTGCGGACCGGCCACCTCCTCGAGGATGTCCAGGTACTGTCCGGCCATGACCTCCGCGCGCATCAGGTTGAAGATGAGCCGGGCCCGGCTTCCCGAGGCAGCCCGGTCGCCGATTTCGGTGAACGATTCCTCGCTGAAGGACAGGCATAGGTCACCGGTGAGGATGGCCGCGGCGTGGCCGAAGCGCTCCGGATCGAGGGCCCAGCCCTGGCTCGCGTGCAGTTCGCTGAAACGGCGGTGCACGCTGGGGCCGCCGCGGCGCGTGTCGGACCGGTCAATGATGTCGTCGTGGATTAGCGCGGCGGCCTGGAACAGTTCCAGCGCCGAGCCGGCTGTAACCACCTCGTGGGCGCCGGCGTCGCCGCCCGCCCCGCGCCAGCCCCAGTAGCACATCAACGCGCGTAGGCGTTTGCCGCCCGTGACGAGGTGCGAGATGGAGCCCATCAGCGGGTCGATGTCCGGCGAAATAGCGGCCATCACGGTGGTGCGCTCCGTTAGGAAGTCGGTCAGCTTGCCGGCGACGGCGGCTACGAAGTCCGTCTGCTCAACCCGCAGCTGCTCGGCCAGGCTCACTTGACGGACTCAGCGGCGACGTTGGCGCCGATGGTGAAGGTGGAAACCCCGGCGGTCTCGACGACGGCAAGGTTCACGGTCTCATTGTCACCGCGAAGAAAATCCTTGGATGCCACCGACCCCACGGTCTCGCCGGGGACCGCCTTGAACCCCTGGTTCTCCAGTACCTTGCTGTAGTAGGCCACGACGGCGGCGGCCGGCGAGGTGATCTTCCCCACCAGGGCGACTGTCGCCGGGGTTCCGGTCTTGTCGAAACTGCTTGACTCCACCTTGGCATTCGGCATGACCGGCAGCAGCTGCTCCGGGAAGTCGGCCACGAGGGCGCCCACCGTGGCGGACGTGCCAGGCTTGGCGGACGGGCTGGGAGGGGCCGTGGTGGAGGGCTCGCTGGTCGAACCCGCCGCCGACGCCGATGGCGACGACGCGGCCGGGACCCCCTGGCCAGGGGTGCAGGCGGCCAGGGCCAGCAAGGCGCCGGCCGCGGCCAGCGCCGCCACGGCGCGTTTGCGCTCTCCAAAAACCTTCACGGGGACATTCCTCCTGGTGTTGACGCCGGATGCAGCCTCCAGTTTAGTCAGTCCCTGCGCATAGGATTGGTGGGTGGGCCCGGACAGCGAGAACCGCATCGAGAAACGCGGCGAGAAACACATCGAAAAACACAGCGGGAATCAACCCAGCGAAGCGACTCTTCGCGAACTCCGGCGCAGCAGCATCCTGCACGTGGACATGGATGCCTTCTTCGTCTCCGTTGAGCTCCGCAGCCGTCCGCAGCTCAAGGGCCGGCCGGTGATAGTTGGCTATCCCGCGGACCGCTCCGTGGTGCTGTCGGCGTCGTATGAAGCCCGCAAATTCGGCGTCAAGTCCGCGATGCCCATGGTGGTCGCTGCACGGATGTGCCCCTCCGCGGCCATCATCGAACCCCGCCACAAGCTGTATTACGAGGTCTCCGGCCAGATCATGGCCATTTTCGGGTCGATTACCGACCTGGTGGAGCCCCTGAGCGTCGACGAGGCGTTCCTCGACGTCGGCGGCGCCATCCGCCGGCTCGGGACGCCGCGGGACATCGGCGAGCTGATCCGCCGCCGGGTCGCCGGCGAACTGGGCATTACCGCATCCGTGGGGATCGCGGCGAGCAAGTTCGTCGCCAAAATTGCCTCAACCCGGTGCAAGCCGGACGGCCTGCTGCTGATCGGTCCGGACGAGACAGTGCCGTACCTGCACACCCTGCCGGTCAGTGCGCTCTGGGGGGTGGGCGCCAAGACCGTGGAGGTGCTCGCCAGGATGGGGATCCGGACCGTGGCCGATGTCGCCGCGACGCCACTGCCCTCCCTGCGGAAGATCCTTGGGGCCACCGGGGAACACGTCTACAGGTTGTCGTGGGGGATTGATCCCCGGCCCGTGACGCCCGTCCGGCTGGAAAAGAGTATCGGCGCCGAGGAAACCTTCGCGGTGGACACGGCCGACGACGCCCTGCTGCACCGCGAGTTGCTGCGGCTCGCGCACCGCACGGCGGAACGGCTGCGGAGCGCGGGCATGCATGCCCGGACCGTCGCCTTGAAGCTGCGCTACGCCGATTTCTCCACGATTACCCGAAGCCGCACCGTGAGTACCCCGATCGACAGCGCGCAGTTGCTTTACGGCGTGGCCCTGCAGTTGCTCGAGTCGGTGGGCCCGCGGCCCATGACAGTGCGGCTGGTCGGGATCCGTGCGGAGCAGCTTGAGGAGGCGGCGCAGGCACCGCTGCAGCTCAGCCTGGACCGCCGGGACGACAACTGGCGCGCCGCCGAGCAGGCCCTGGACCGGGTAACTCGCAAGTTCGGCAACAAATCGGTGCTCCCAGCCCGGCTGCTGGACCCCGGTCCCGGCCCTGGTCCCGGGTAAACGGGGCGTCGGACGGCGCCGTAGCCGGGCGCAGCGTCTTTCAGAACGGGGCACAACAAACTATCCTAGATATACGTAGATTTCGAACGACCGGATCGAACGTTCGGACCGCGGGCCGTGCCAACTAGACACCTTTCGGGGATACCGGAAACCCAGCTTTCTTCCAATCGGGGAAACGGGAACCAGCCGGAGATCCCGGACGTTAGGGGTTTAGGGACAAGGGTCGCGTCAAGTCCGGACGTTGGCCGACTTAAGGAGGTCGTGATGCCGCTCTCGGAGCACGAACAGAAGTTGCTGGAGCAACTTGAGAAGCAGCTGCACGAGGACGATCCCAAGTTCGCCAGCTCCATGGGCTCGGATCCGGGTCGCTCCTGGTCCACCCGTCATCTGGTCATCGGGGTCCTCGGCGCCCTTGCCGGCATTCTGTTGTTGTTGCTGGGCGTCTCACTGCAGTTAATTCTTGTGGGCGTGCTGGGTTTCGTCGTGATGGGCGCCGGCGTCTATTACGCGACCATGCGCAGCTCCAGCGGCAAGGCCAAGTCCGGCAACGCGGCCCGGAAGTCGGGCAAGCCACGCAGTTCCTTCATGAGCAACCTTGAGCAGCGCTGGGACGAAAGGCACCGCGGGGACTCCTGACCGCCGGATTCCGGCCGCCAGGCCCGCCCCCTCCATTCCGCACCACCAAGGCCCGTAACAGGCCGCAAAAGACCCGCTCCGGCGGGTCTTTTGCCGTTAACCCGCGTCGGGGGCTTCGCGGCGGCCTTCGCGGCGCTGGTCCTGGCAATCACGGAACAATCCATGGAGCCGCGGACGGGCCAACGCGGAGCCGCGGGGCGCAAAACCCCTCCACTGGCCACCACTTTTGCCACGTCCCTTTATCCGCAAGGGTCGTTTAAGCCCAGCAGGCTCCGAAATTGCCCAAAAATATGCTGAATGTCGTTGACGGGGGAGCGAAGTGGAGTAATGTGGAGGACGTAAGAGGGTAGTGGCAGCACAGGGGACGTTGGACTTACTACAACAGACAGGCGGTGGGCCGTGTTTCTCGGCACACATTCGCCACGTCTGGACGAAAAAGGTCGAATTATCCTTCCCGCGAAGTTCCGCGAGGAACTTGCCGGCGGGCTGGTTCTCACAAGGGGCCAGGAACGTTGCATCTACGTCTTCAGTGAGGCGGAATTCGGACGGGTTCACGAGCAGATGCGGGAGGCTCCAATCTCCTCCAAGCAGGCTCGCGACTACATCCGTGTTTTCCTCTCTGGAGCCTCCGACGAGGTACCTGACAAGCAGGGGCGCGTGACGATTCCGCCGGCGCTCCGGGAATACGCAGGTCTTGGCAGGGAGCTGGCCGTCATTGGGGCCGGCACCCGCGCGGAGATCTGGGACGCCCAGGCCTGGAACGAGTATCTCGCCGAAAAGGAAACCGCCTTCTCGGAAACCGACGACGCCATCCCCGGGATTTTCTGAAGCCCGCACGCTCCGCCACCGCTTACTCCACCACCGTTTCTTGACCGAGATCTCCAGCCGCCCATCCAGCAGTCCACCTGGCTCACTTCCCCGGAGCCAGGCGGGAGCCGGGTAGGCGCGGATGGGGATCTGGATCAAGAAGCCGCAAACCAGCCCGACCGGCATCGCCACCGGCGAAGCAACACCAAGCAGCAACACCTGACAGGCACTCCCGGCAACGAAAGGACGCAGGCATGAGCGACGACTCCCACCAGGCGAAGCCTACGTCCGAACGCCATGTACCGGTCCTCAGGGACCGGTGCATCAATTTGTTGGCACCTGCTTTCGAGGAAGCCCGACGCCGGGGCGAGACGCCCGTCGTCGTCGACGCCACCCTCGGCATGGGGGGCCACTCCGAAGCCATGCTGCAGCGGTTCCCGGACCTGCACCTGATCGGCATCGACCGCGATGAGGAGGCCCTCGCCCTGGCGGGGGAGCGCCTCAGCCCCTTCGCCGACCGTACCGACCTGGTCCACGCGGTCTACGACGAAATCCCCGAAGTCATTGAGGACCTTGGCTTCAGCGAAGTTCACGGCATCCTGATGGACCTGGGCGTCTCTTCGCTGCAGCTGGACGAGCGCGAACGCGGCTTCGCCTACTCCTTCGACGCGCCGCTGGACATGCGGATGGACACCAGCCGCGGCCAGACCGCCGCCGATGTGGTGAACAACTACAGCGAAGAGGAACTCGTCCGGATCATCCGGAAGTGGGGCGAGGAGAAGTTCGCCGGCCGGATCGCTAACCGGATCGTTGCCGCACGCGCCGCGAAGCCCTTCGCGACCACGGGGGAACTCGTCGAGACGATCCGCGCCGTGGTTCCCGCCGGTGCCGCCAAAACCGGAGGCCACCCCGCCAAACGGACTTTCCAGGCCCTCCGGATCGAGGTCAACGAGGAGCTCGACGTCCTGGAGCGCGCGATTCCGGCAGCCGTGGCGTCCATCGCGCTGGGCGGCCGGATCGTCGTCATGTCCTATCACTCGCTGGAAGACAAGATCGTCAAGGGTGTCTTCCAGGCCGGTTCGAAGTCCTCTGCCCCGTTGGGCTTCCCGGTGGAGCTTGAGGAGCACAAGGCCGAACTGAAGACCCTGACGAAGGGCACCGAGGTGCCCACCGCCGCAGAAATTGCCGAAAACCCACGCGCTGCCTCGGCCAGGCTCCGCGCCGTGGAACGCATCAAAGCCAGGAGAGTCGCATGAGCACCGCCGCCGTCAACAGGTTCCCCGTTGCCACAGCTGCCACGGCCCGTGCCCTGCCGGAACTGCAGCCGGCCGCGCCGGCCCGCAAGACCCGCACGCCGCTGTCCGTCGTCCGGTCCACGCCGCGCAAGCGCCGTGCCCCGTTCGTCGTGATGTGCTTCGGGATCCTGGCGCTGGCGCTCATGGCGGTACTGGTCCTGAACATCTCCGTCTCCTCGGCGCAATACCAGCTGGTGGAGCTGCGGGCCCAGCAGTCCACGCTGACCAAACAGAACCAGGACCTCACCCAGCAGGTGCAGAACTTTGACGCCCCCCAGAACCTCGCCGCCAAGGCCACGGGGCTGGGCATGGTGGCATCCACGGGCAAGGGCCAGATCGACCTGTCCACCCTCGCCGTGACCGGAAAGGCCAAGCCCGCCGTCAAGAGCGACGCTCCCGGTGCCGTCATTGCCGCGCCGGCCGTCACGGGCCTGGCGGACGTGGTTCCGGCCGCCACCGCGAAGGAACCGCTCGACAACCGCAAACCCGCCGAGAGCGCTCCGGTGCCCGCGGCCCCGGCCGTACCCGCCCCGGCCGTACCGGCCCCGGCACCGGCTCCGGCGGTGGACCTGCACGGCGGATCCGTCCCGGCCCCCGCCCAGAAGGCCCCCGGGCAGTAGCTGACGGGACCTTCGACCAGCCAGGCAAGCAGCAAGGAAAGATCGTGGCGCAGAACACCAGCAAGGCACGAACAGGTAAGACGCCGAGCGCCACGCGGAGGCTGCGGCTCGGGCTCGGCATCATGCTCGCGCTCCTGCTGGTGGTCGGCGGCAAGCTCTTCCTGGTCCAGGGCCTCGACGTCGGCGGCATGGCCGAAGCGGCGCTCAAGAACCGGCTCAAACCCATCGAGCTGCCCGCGGAGCGCGGCAGCATCCTCGACGCCAACGGCAACGTTCTGGCCAGCAGTGTGATCCGCTACAACGTCGTGGTGGACCAGACTGTCAACACCAAGACCGAATCCTTCCCGCGCCTCGATAAGGTCGACGGCAAGGACACCGTGGTCAAGGTCCCCCGGGACCAGGGGATCCAGGAGCTCGCGGCAGTGCTGGGAATGAAAACGGAAGACCTCAAGGCAGCGCTGACGGGCACGCAGCGCTATTACATCGTGGCGAAAGACATCAGGCCCGACGTCGAGGACCGCATCTCCAAGCTCCAGATCCCCGGCATCGTCACCGAGGGCACCAGCAAGCGGGTTTACCCCAACGGCTCCGTGGCAGGCGGGATCGTCGGCTTCCTCAAGGACGGCACCACCGGCCAGGCCGGGCTCGAACAGACCCAGGACGACGTGCTGAAGGGCACAGCGGGCAAGCGGCTCTTCGAAATCGGCGCCGACGGGCTGCGGATCCCGGTGGGCGTGGACCAGTTCACCCCGGCGGTCAACGGCAAGGACATCAAGCTCACGCTCAATTCCGACCTGCAGTACTTCGCCCAGCAGGCCATCCAGAGCCAGAAGGACAAGCTCAGCGCCGAATGGGGCGTCATCGTCGTATCGGACGTCAAGACCGGCAACATCGTCGCAATGGCGGACACCAACGCGCCGGACCCCAACGCCCCCGGCAAGGTGGACGCCAAGGACAGGGGCGTCCGTGCCGTGACCGCCGCCTATGAGCCGGGCTCGGTGGAGAAGATGATCACGGCCGCCGCGCTCATCGAGGAGGGCAAGTCCAGCCCGCTGGACAAGTTCACCATTCCGCCGACCTACACCGTGGACGGCCAGACGTTCAGCGACGCGTTCGAACATGGCACCGAGGAACGGACCCTGGCCGGCATCCTCGGGTACTCCATGAACACCGGCACGGTCATGGCGGGCCAGCGGTTGAGCAAGGACCAGCGGCACGACTGGCTGCAGAAGTTCGGCATCGGCGAAACCCCGGACATCGGCCTGCCCGCCGAGTCCCGGGGCATCCTGACGCCGGCGGACCAGTGGGACGGCCGGCAGGAGTACACCGTCCTGTTCGGCCAGGGCGTTGCGCAGTCGACGCTGCAGACGGTCCGGGCCTACCAGAGCATCGCCAACGACGGCGTCATGCTCCAGCCCCGCCTGATCGACAGCTACATCAACCCCGACGGCACCGAGGAAAAGGTGCCGGTCAAGGACAGCAGGCAGGTCGTCTCCAAGGACACCGCCAAGCAGGTCCGCGACATCCTGGAAAGTGCCGTGACCGAGGGCGAGATCAAGGAAGCGGCCATTGACGGGTACCGGGTGGGGGCCAAGACCGGAACCTCGGAATCGCCGTGTGATGACGGCAAGTCCGGGTTCTGCGGTTTCACGGCCTCCATGGTGGGGATGGCGCCGATGGACGATCCGCGGTTTATTGTTGAAGTGGTGCTGCAGCGGCCCAAGGGCAATATTTACGGCATCACCAACGGACCGGTGTTCCGCTCGGTGATGAGCCAGACGCTGCGCACGTTCAACGTCCAGCCGTCGACCGGCGAGCCGGCCAGGCTGCCGCAGTACGCCAAGTAGCAACCAACACCACGAGCCAGCAGCAACAACTGTTCCACGCAGCCGGGCCTGCGTGCGGGGCAATCCTCCGCGCGCGGCGCACCCTGCACCCGCACCACCAAACGGAGATCCACTTGTCAGAGCTCAATGCCCAGGAAGCGGCCTCCGCGCCGTCCGGCCAGGCCTCCACCGCGGCGTTCCGGCCCGCGGCGGTTGCCGCGGTGCCGCTGGAAACCATCGGCGGGTGGATCGGCGTCGTCGTGCCCGGCTCCTCCGCCGCCGTCCCGGTCACCGGGATCTCGCTGAACTCCCGGGCCGTGCAGCCGGGGGACCTGTACGTCGCCCTGCCCGGGGCCACCCGGCACGGCGCGGACTTCGTTTCCCAGGCCGTGGATGCGGGCGCCGTCGCGGTGCTGACCGACGACGCCGGTGCCCGCCTGCTGGCCCTCTCCAACGACATTTCCGTGCCCGTGCTGCTCGCCGAGGAGCCGCGCAGCCTCGTTGGGCGCCTGTCCGCGCTGATCTACCGGAGCCGCCCGGCGAACGCCGCCGCGCCGGCCCTGTTCGGAGTCACCGGCACCAACGGCAAGACCACCACCACCTACTTCATCAACGCCCTGCTCCAGGCGCTCGGGAAGACGACCGGGCTGATCGGCACCATCGAGATCCTGGCCGGCGCCGAGGCGATCCCCAGCCTGCTCACCACCCCCGAATCCACCGATGTGCACGCCCTCCTGGCCCTCATGCGCGAACGCGGACTCGACGCCGCATCGATGGAGGTGTCCTCGCACGCCATCGCCTTCCGCCGGGTCGACGGTGTGGAGTTTGACGTCGCCGGCTTCACCAACCTCACGCAGGACCACCTGGACCTGCACGGCAGCATGGAAGAGTATTTCGAGACCAAGGCCCGGCTCTTCACCGCCGGCCGCGCCCGGGCCGCCGTCGTGACCGTGGACGACGGGTGGGGCCAAAGGCTGGCCGCCGACGCCGGCATCCCGGTTACGACCCTCGCGACGGGCACCGGGGCCTCGGGCGGGAGCGCGGCGGACGGGACTGCTGCGGACTGGACTGTCGTCCACTCCCGGCCTCGCGGCCTCGGCACGGAGTTCGGCCTGCTGCACCGGGACGGCACCGAGCTGCGCGTGCACACCGGACTGCCAGGCACCTTCAACGTCGCCAACGCCGCGCTGGCAACCGTCATGGTGCTCGCCAGCGGCGCCGGCGCGGCCGAGGTGCAGGCAGCCCTGGACGGTGCCGATCCGTTCACCGTGGCCGTCCCCGGCAGGATGCAGCTCGTCGCGACGGCTCCGGCCGCCGTGGTCGACTTCGCCCACAACCCCGACGCCCTCGCCCGCGCGCTCGAGGCCGTGCGCTCCCCGGAGCCGGGGTCGAAGGTCATCGTCGTCTTCGGCGCCACCGGCCAGCGTGACCAGGGCAAGCGTCCGGCGATGGGAGCAATCGCCGCCCGGCTCGCGGACACCGTGATCATCAGCGACGATGATCCGCACGACGAGGACGCCGCAGCCATCCGCGCCGATGTGCTGGCGGGCGCCCTGGCGGCCAAGGACAGCGAGGACCTCGGCTGCACCATCCTGGAGGTTTTCCCCCGTGACGCCGCCATCCGCAAAGCGGTGGAACTGGCCTGCCCGGAGGACACGATCCTGGTGGCCGGCCGAGGCCACGAGGTCTGGCAGGAGGTCAAGGGCGTGAACCTTGCCCTCGACGACCGGGTGGAACTGCGTTCTGCCTTGACAGCACGAGGATTCACCGTTCTCGACGACCAGCGGATAGAGTCCTAAACCGAGATGATTGCATTTACCGCGGCGGAAATCGCCGAAATAACCCATGGCCGGCTGTCCGCTGAACCAGGCATCAGCCCCGGGTCTGTGGTCACCGACTCCCGCGAAGCCACGGCGGGTTCCCTCTACGTGGCCAAGCCGGGGGAAGCGGCCGACGGGCACGATTTCGTGGCCGCGGCCTTCGACCGCGGTGCCGTGCTGGCCCTCGTGCAGCGCGACGTCGCCGACGCCGCCGGGAACAACTACCCGGCAGTCGTCGTCGACGACTCCGTCCTCGCCATGGGCGCCCTGGCCGCCGAAGCTGTCCGCCGGATCCGGGACCACCGGGCCGCCGCGGGGGAGGTGCTCACGGTAATCGGCATCACCGGTTCCGCGGGCAAGACCACCACCAAGGACCTGCTTGCCGGAATCCTCACCGAACACGGCGCGACGGTGGCTCCGCAAGGCTCCTACAACGGCGAGGTCGGCGTGCCGCTGACCGTCTTTAAGGCCGACTTCGACACCCGCTACCTCGTCATCGAGATGGGCGCCACCGGAATCGGCCACATCCGCTACCTCGCGGCGATGGTCCGCCCCGAAATCGGCGTGGTGCTCGGCGTCGGCACCGCCCACGCCGGCGAGTTCGGCGGCGTCGAGAACATCGCCCTGGCCAAGGGCGAACTGGTCGAGGCCCTTCCCGCCGACGGCACCGCCGTGCTGAACCTGGACGACGCCCGGGTGTCGGCCATGGCCGGCCGGACCGCGGCAACCATCCTCGGTTTCTCCTCCCAGCTCGGCCGGAACGGCCAGCCGGCCGCGGTCCGCGCCGAGGGCGTCGAGCTGAACGCCGGCGGCAGCCCTGAATTCGACCTTGTCCTTCCGGACGGCGGCCGGCATCACGTCGCGGCCAGGCTGATCGGGGACCACCACGTGGCCAACCTGCTCGCCGCGGCCGGCGCCGCCCACGCCGCCGGAGTCCCTGGCGCCCGGATTGCCGCCTCGCTGAGCGCCCAGGGTGCTGCCAGCCGCTGGCGGATGGAGCGCACCGAACGGCCCGACGGCGTGACCATCATCAACGATGCCTACAACGCCAACCCGGAGTCCATGCGCGCCGCCTTGCGGACGCTGGCGGACCTGGGCCGCGGCCGCCGGACCTGGGCCGTGCTCGGCGCCATGCTGGAGCTCGGCGAGGACTCCATCCGTGAGCACACCGCCGTCGGCACCCAGGTGGTCCGGCTCAACATCTCCCGGCTGCTGGTGATCGGGCGGGAGGCCCGGGCGCTCTACGTTTCGGCCGTCAACGAGGGGTCCTGGGGCGACGAGTGCATCTTCGCCGAGACCCCGGACGAGGCCTACGAGATCCTGCGCTCCGAACTGGAGCCCGGCGACCTGGTCCTTTTCAAGTCCTCCAACAGCATCGGCCTGCGCCATTTGGGGGATCGGATAGCATTGCCTCCATTGGCCCCCGAAGCGGAGGCCCCGTCCGCCGCCGGAACCGATACTGAAGGGAGCGCGCTGCCGTGATCGCACTGCTGATAGGCGCCGGGCTGGCCCTGCTGTTTTCTTTCCTTGGCACCCCGCTCTTCATCCGGTTCCTGGTCCGCAAGGGCTACGGACAGTTCATCCGCGACGACGGGCCCACCTCGCACCACACCAAACGAGGCACCCCCACCATGGGCGGCATGGTCGTCGTCGTCGCGGTACTGGCAAGTTACGGCATCACACACTTCGTGATGTGGCTGATGAATCCGCTCTCGTCCGGGCCGTCCGCCTCGTCCCTGCTGCTGCTCTTCCTGATGGTCGGCATGGGGCTCGTGGGCTTCCTGGACGACTTCATCAAGATCTCCGCGCAGCGCAGCCTGGGGCTCAATGCCAAGGCCAAACTGGTCCTGCAGGCCCTGGTCGGCATCATCTTCGCGGGCCTCGCGCTGAACTTCCCGGACGAGAACAAGGTCACGCCGGCGTCGTACCAGATCTCCCTGGTCCGCGACATCCCCTGGCTGAACCTCGCCTTCGGCGGCACCGTGCTGGGCGCCATCCTGTTCGTGCTCTGGTCCAACCTGATTGTCACCGCCGCCACAAACGGCGTGAACCTCACGGACGGCCTGGATGGCCTGGCCGCCGGCGCGTCCGTGATGGTGTTCGGGGCCTACACCCTGATCGGGATCTGGCAGAGCAACCAGTCCTGCGGCTCGCCCCGGCAGGCGGGCAGCGGCTGCTACACCGTCCGTGACCCGCTGGACCTCGCCCTGCTCGCAGCGATCCTCAGCGCCGCGCTGGTGGGCTTCCTCTGGTGGAACACCTCGCCGGCGAAGATCTTCATGGGCGACACCGGCTCGCTGGCCATCGGCGGCGCCGTCGCCGGCTTCGCGATCCTGTCGCGGACCGAACTCCTGCTGGCCTTCATCGGCGGCCTGTTCGTCCTGATCACGCTCTCGGTCATCATCCAGGTGGGCTACTTCAAGATCACCAAGGGCAAGCGCGTCTTCAAGATGGCCCCGCTGCAACACCACTTCGAACTCAAAGGCTGGGCGGAAGTCACGGTCGTGGTCCGGTTCTGGATCCTCTGCGGACTCTTCGTCGCCGCCGGCCTGGGCATCTTCTACGCCGAATGGGTGGTGCTGCTGTGAGCGGGCCTATTCCCGAGCCGCTGGCCAGCTCACCGCGGCTGGAGAACCTCACCAGCTGGGACTCCGACTGGTCCGGGCTCCGCGTCGTCGTCACCGGCATCGGCATCTCCGGGTTCGCCGCCGCCGATACCCTGATCGAGCTCGGCGCCCGGGTGGTTGTGGTGGACGCCGCGGACAGCGCCAAGGCCCGCGCCCAGGCGGACACGCTCCGGATCGTCGGTGCCGCCGACGTGCTGCTCGGCGAGGACGCCGTGAATTCGGTGCCCAAGGTCGACGGCGGGAAGCCCGAACTGATCGTCACCTCACCCGGTTGGCGGCCGGACCAGGCCCTGCTCGCCGCAGCCGCCCGGGCGCACATTCCGGTCTGGGGCGACGTCGAACTCGCCTGGCGGGTCCGCGAACGCAAGGGTCGCAAGACGGCGGACTGGATCGCGATCACTGGCACCAACGGCAAGACGACGACGGTCGGCCTGACGGAGTCCATGCTCCAGGCCGCGGGGCTCAAGGCAATCGCCGTCGGCAACGTCGGCACGCCGATTCTGGACGCGCTCCGCGACCCGGTGGACTATGACGTCTTCGCCGTCGAGCTCTCGAGCTTCCAGCTGCACTGGAGCCACTCCGTCTCGCCGGTGGCCAGCGTCTGCCTCAACGTCGCCGAAGACCATGTCGATTGGCATGGCTCCTACGCCTCCTACCTGGCGGACAAGGCCAAGGTCTACGAGCGGACGCAGAAGGCGTGCATCTTCAACGCCGAGCAGATCGAAACCGAGCGCATGGTCGAAGACGCCGACGTCGTGGAGGGCTGCCGCGCCGTGGGCTTCACCACGCTCACCCCGGCCATCAGCATGCTCGGCGTCGTCGAGGGCCTGCTCGTGGACCGGGCTTTCATCCCCGAGCGCAAGGACAGCGCCGCCGAACTGGCCGCGATGTCCGATCTGGGACCGGTGGCGCCTCGACACATGGTGGCAAACGCCCTCGCCGCGGCCGCCCTGGTGCGCGCCTACGGAGTGGAGCCCGCCGCCGTCCGGCAGGGGCTGCAGAATTACCTGCCGGGGGACCACCGCATCCAGCCGGTCGCACGCCACGACGGCGTGCTCTGGATCAACGACTCGAAGGCCACCAACCCGCACGCGGCAGCGGCCTCGCTGGCCGCGTTCCAGCATGTGGTCTGGATCGCCGGCGGCTTGTCCAAGGGCGTGAATTACGACTCGCTGGTCCGGGACAACGCCCGGCGCCTCAAAGCCGTGGTGCTGATCGGGACGGACTCTTCAACCCTGCTGGCCTCGCTCCAGCGACACGCGCCGGATGTCCCCGTGATCGGCCAGCCAAAGGGCGAAACTGAAGGCGTGCAGACTGCCGGAACGGCCGACGCCGACGCAGGCCCGCCGCCGATTTACGGCGAGACTGTGATGGCACGGGCCGTTGCGTCGGCGGCGCAGCTGGCCACCTCGGGGGACACTGTGCTCCTGGCCCCGGCAGCTGCGTCCATGGATCAGTTCTCTTCCTATGCTCACCGTGGCGACGCCTTTATCGAAGCTGTCCGCGAGCTCGTGGAAGGGCAGGCTCAGACCACCGAGGAGTAGCAATGGTCAGCACGCCCACCCGTTCCGCTGCGGCACGGACAACCGCCGCAGGTAAAAATACAGGCAGCACCTCCGGTTTGGGGGCCCCGGCCACCGGATCGCGGCCCACTCCGCTGAGCCGGGTCCGCGGCTGGTACCGGCGTTTCTGGTCGTCCCTGGAGGGCAACGGAAAATCCCGGAACGGCTCCACCTATTACCTCATCCTCGGATCGACCCTCGCGCTGACCGCAATCGGCATCATGATGGTGCTGTCCGCGTCCAGTGTGGAGGCGATCGCCGCGGGGGAGTCGCCGTACTCCGCCGCCCTGAAACAAGGCCTCTTCGCTGCCATCGGCGTCTTCGTGATGTTCGTGCTGTCGCGCGTCAACGTGGTGTGGCTGAAGCGCTTCGCGTGGCCCGCCATCATCCTGGCGGTTGTCCTTTTGGGCCTGGTGCTCCTCGTCGGACGCAGCACGCTGGGCAACCAGAACTGGATCGACGTCGGACCCTTCACTTTCCAGCCGTCCGAGGCGGCGAAGCTCGCGCTGGCCCTGTGGATGGCCACAGTGCTCAACCGCAAGGCCAAGTTCCTCGACGAGTGGCGCCACGCCTTGGTGCCGGTGGTCATTCCCGGTGCTGCCGCGGTGCTGGTGCTCATCCTGGCCGGAAACGATCTTGGCACCGCCATGATCGTCATGATGATCATGGCGGCGGGGCTGTTCTTTGCGGGCGTGCGGCTCTACTTGTTTGGCATCGCCGGTGCGGTGCTGGCGCTCGGAACCGCGTTCCTGGCAATCACGAGCCCGAACCGGATGTGCCGCATCCTGTCCTGGACCGGGCAGACCTGCGCTGACGGATCCGACCTGAACTATCAGTCCACCAACGGCCTTTACGGCCTGGCGTCCGGGGGCTGGTTCGGCGTCGGACTGGGCCAGAGCCGGCAGAAGTACAGCTGGATTCCGGAAGCCCACAATGACTTCATCTTCGCCATCATCGGCGAGGAGCTCGGCCTGATCGGCACCATCGTGGTCCTGGTCCTCTTCGCGATCCTGGGCACCGCCATCTACCGCGTGGTGGTGGCCCAGCACGACCTGTTCCACCGCGTCCTCGCCGGTGCGATCATGGTGTGGCTGCTCGGGCAGGCCACCGTCAACATGGCCGTGGTCACCGGGCTGCTCCCCGTGGTGGGCGTTCCGTTGCCGTTCATTTCGTACGGCGGTTCGGCCCTGCTCATGTCGCTGTGTGCCATCGGCGTAGTGTTGTCCTTGGCCCGGGCCCAGATGGAACCGGGCATGCAGCCGAAGGGCCTGCTGAAATTCGGTCCCGCCGGCTTCGCCAAAGTACTCCGCCAACAGGCGGCGGCCCGGAAGACCGTCACGGCACCCGCCGCAGCATCCGCCCCCGGCAAGGCGCCCACCAAGCCTCGGGCCGGAACCCCCGCTCCCAAGACGCCGGTTCCCCAGGCCCCGGCGCCTAAGGCACCTGCTGCCGGAACCCCAGCCGTGCGGAAGCCCGGCACCAGAACGGCCGCCCCCAAGAACCCCGCACGAAAGCGTACCTAGCCCACCATGAAGACCGATTCGTCCTTGTCCGTCGTCCTAGCTGGCGGCGGCACCGCCGGGCACATCAGCCCCCTGCTGGCTATCGCGAACGCCGTCCTCGAGGTCCGACCCGATGCGCGGCTGCTCGCCGTCGGCACCCCGGGCGGCATGGAGGCCCGGCTGGTTCCCGCCGCCGGCCTCGACCTGGCCACCGTCAGCCGGGTTCCGTTTCCGCGCAAGCCGTCGCTGGAACTGCTCCGGCTTCCCGGCAAGCTCGCCGGCGCCGTGCGGCAGGCCGGCGCCATCCTGGACGAGGCCCGGGCTGACGTCCTCGTCGGCGTCGGCGGTTACGTCTGCACCCCGCTGTACCTTGCGGCCTGGCGCCGCAAGATCCCGATCGTGGTGCATGAGGCCAACACCCGGGCCGGGCTGGCGAACCGGGTCGGCGCCAGGCTGAGCCGGCACGTCGCCGTGGCGTTCGCGGCGACCAGGCTCCGCGGGGCACGGCACGTCGGCATGCCGATGCGGCGCGAAATTTCCGGCCTGGACCGGCTGGCTTCCCGCGCAGCCGCACGCACGGCCCTGGGGCTGGAGCAGCACAAACCGACCCTGATCGTCACCGGGGGCTCCTCGGGCGCGCAGAGCATCAACCGCGCCATCGCCGCCTCGGTCGCCGCCCTTGCCGAGGCCGGCATCCAGACCCTGCACATCACCGGACGCGGCAAGACCGTCCATGATGCCCAGGGCAGGCTGCTGGCCGCTCCCGGCTACCGCCAGGTCGAGTACGTGGACGGCATGGAGCTGGCCTACGCCGCCGCCGACCTGCTCCTGGCGCGCTCAGGTGCCGCGACCGTCTGCGAGGTTGCCGCCGTCGGCGTCCCGGCTGCCTTTGTCCCGCTCCCGATCGGCAACGGGGAACAGGCGCTGAACGCGGCCGGGCTGGTCAGCGCCGGTGCCGCGCTGCTGGTTGAGGACGCCGGCTTCGACGCCAACTGGGTCAGCGGGCACATCATTCCGCTGCTGCGCGACCCTGCTCGGCTGGACCGGATGGCCGCGGCCGGCGAACGGCTCGGCATCCGGGACGCCGACCGGCAAATGGCCGCCGTGGTTCTGGAAGCCGCGCATTCCACGAGCGGCCCGACCAACAACCCCGGTGACGCCACCAAAAATGGCCCCACCAACAGTTCTGAACAGCAGTGACTTTGAACAGCAGTGACCTTGAACAGAGGCGACTTTGAGCAGCAGGCAGGAAGCGGTAAAGCAATGACCCAGGACCGGAACGGCACCCCGCCGGCGGCCCGCACCCAGGACTCGCTCGGGCGCGTGCACTTCATCGGCATCGGCGGCGTGGGGATGTCCGCCGTCGCCCGCATCATGGTGGCCCGCGGCGTGCCAGTGAGCGGCTCCGACGCCAAGGACCTGCCGGTCATGGCCGAGCTCGCCGCGGCCGGCGCCCGGATCGAGGTCGGCTACGACGCGGCGAACCTTGGCGGTGCGCAGACCGTCGTCGCCGGCTCGGCCATCCGCCCGGACAACCCCGAACTCGCCGCCGCGCGGGCCGCCGGGCTGCCGGTGCTGCACCGTTCCGAGGCCCTCGCCGCCACCATGGCGCAGGACACGGCCATCACGGTGGCCGGCACGCACGGCAAATCCACCACGACGTCCATGATCACGGTGCTCCTGCAGGGCGCCGGAATGGATCCGTCCTTCGCGATCGGCGCCAACGTCCCCGCCCTCGGCGTGAACGCGGCCTCCGGAACGTCCCCGGTCTTCGTGGCGGAAGCCGACGAGTCGGACGGCTCGTTCCTGAACTACCGACCGCAGATCGCGGTGGTCACCAACGTCGAACCGGACCACCTGGACCACTACGGCACGGCGGAAGCGGTCTACGCCTCGTTCGACCGCTTCGCCGCGCTGCTCCCCGCGGACGGCCTGCTGGTCGCCTGCGCCGACGACGACGGCGCCCGCGCCCTCGCGCTGCGCACCCGCGAACAGTCCACCACCCGGGTCGTCCTCTACGGCACGGCCGGGGACGCCGACGTGAAGCTGCACGACGGCGGTCCGGGCGCGGTCTGGATCTCGACGCCGGCCGGACGCTTCGCCGTCGAGCTCCAGGTGCCGGGCCGGCACAACGCGTTGAACGCCGCCGCGGCGTTCGCGGTGGCGCTGGAACTCGGCGTCGCCCCCGAGGCGGCGGCCGGCGCGCTGGCAAACTTCTCCGGGGCTTCGCGCCGCTTCGAATTCAAGGGCGGCGGCCGGGGCGTGCGGGTCTACGACGACTACGCCCACCATCCCACCGAGGTGCGCGCGGCCCTCGCCGCGGCCCGCTCGGTGGCCGGTGAGCACCGGGTCCACGTGCTGTTCCAGCCGCACCTGTTCTCCCGGACCCGCGAATTCGCGCACGAGTTCGCGGACGCCCTCAACACCGCGGACACCGCCCTGGTGCTGGACATCTATCCGGCCCGGGAAGACCCCATCCCGGGCGTCACCAGCCAGCTGATCGCGGACCACCTCGGCCCGCACGGGCGGCTCGTCGGGCCCGGCGGGGACGCCGTGCACGCGGTCCTCGAAGCCGCCGCGCCCGGGGACATCGTGCTTACGGTCGGCGCCGGCGACGTCACCGCCTACGGCCCCCGCATCGTTGAGGCGCTGACCCTCGAGGCGCCCGGTGGCTAGCACGCGCGGGCCCGGCTACGGCCCCGGGGGGCCGGACGTGATCTCGGCATCCAAGCCGGACCCCGCCGCACCGTCGCCCGCAGGTGCTCGCCCGTCCGGCGCAGCCTCACCCGGCCCCGACCGTGGCAATGTCCTGTCCTTTCCCGAGCCGAAGGCCAAACGCCGCCGCCGGATCGTACTCAGCACCCTCGCGGTGATCGCCGTGCTGATGGCGGGAATCGTGGCCGCCGCAGTCTACTCGCCGTGGTTGGCCGTCCAGACGGTCACCGTGGAGGGCACCCGGATGCTCAGCCCGGACCAGGTCAAGGCCGCCCTGGCGCCGCTGCAGGGCAAGCCGCTGCCGCAGATCAGCGACCAGGACGTCAGCGGGCTGTTGAAGCCGCTGGTCCAGGTCAAGGCCGTCACCACCGAGGCCCGGCCGCCGTCCACCCTGGAGGTGAGAATCACCGAACGGGTGCCCGTGGCGCTGGTCAAGCAGGCCGGCGTCTTCCAGCTGGTCGACGTCGACGGCGTCCAGCTCAGCACCACCGCGGACCCGGCTTCGGTGCAGCTCCCGGTTATCGACGGCGGCGCCGGCGCACTGCCCCCGGACCTGTTCCACGCCATCACCGCCGTTCTCGGGGCACTGCCCGCCGACGTGCTCGCCCGGCTCTCGGACGCCTCGGCCAAATCGGTCGATGCGGTCGAACTCAAGCTCGTGGACGGGCAGACCATTGTCTGGGGCAACGAAGGGGAGAAGGAGCTCAAGGCCAGGGTGCTCGCCGCCCTGCTCAAGGCGCCGGCGGATCCGAAAAACCGGGTCCGGGTCTACGACGTCAGCGTGCCGCGGCACCCGGTCACGCGATGATGGCCAACCACTTACATCGGCGCCCGTCCGGGCGATAGTCGAATAGGTGACTCTGCCGGGACCGGGCGCGGCGTGCGCCGGCCCAAAGGCAACGCATCGTCAGAAACACTGGGGCATTTCTCCGGTATTACCGCGACACGCGGAGCCGGTTATTGAATGTCCCCGGCATAGGAAATAGCGTCACAACATGAGTTACTTGACATAACTATAACCTTCAACTAGAAGGTTAACCTCCTAGCCTTCAAGCTTGACTCCATCAGTTTTCGCAATAGAACACGAACAAGGGACACGTAACGTGGCAGCTCCGCAGAATTACTTGGCCGTCATCAAGGTCGTCGGCATCGGCGGCGGTGGCGTGAACGCAGTCAACCGAATGATCGAAGTCGGTCTTCGCGGCGTCGAATTCATCGCCATCAACACCGACGCGCAGGCGTTGCTGATGAGCGATGCCGACGTCAAGCTCGACGTCGGGCGTGAGCTGACCCGCGGCCTGGGCGCCGGTGCGAATCCTGAGGTCGGCAGGCAGGCTGCGGAGGACCACGCCGACGAAATCGAAGAGGTCATCCGGGGCGCAGACATGGTCTTCGTCACCGCCGGCGAAGGCGGCGGCACCGGCACGGGCGGCGCGCCCGTCGTGGCCCGGATCGCCCGCTCGCTGGGCGCACTGACCATCGGCGTCGTCACCCGCCCGTTCACCTTCGAGGGCCGCCGCCGTGCAGGCTCTGCCGAGGCCGGCATCGACGCCCTGCGCGACGAGGTCGACACCCTGATCGTCATCCCGAACGACCGGCTGCTCTCGATCAGTGACCGGAACGTCTCGGTGCTAGACGCCTTCCGCTCCGCGGACCAGGTCCTGCTGTCCGGTGTCCAGGGCATCACCGACCTGATCACCACCCCCGGCCTGATCAACCTTGACTTCGCAGACGTGAAGTCCGTGATGCAGGGTGCGGGTTCGGCCCTGATGGGCATCGGCTCGGCCCGCGGCGAAGACCGCGCTGTCAAGGCCGCCGAGCTGGCGATCGCCTCCCCGCTGCTGGAAGCGTCGATCGACGGCGCCCACGGTGTCCTGCTGTCCATCCAGGGCGGCTCGGACCTGGGCCTGTTCGAAATCAACGAGGCGGCCCGCCTGGTCCAGGAAGTCGCGCACCCCGAAGCCAACATCATCTTCGGCGCCGTGATTGACGACGCCCTCGGCGACGAAGCCCGCGTGACCGTGATCGCGGCCGGGTTCGACGACGTCAAGGCCACCTCGCCGTCGATGGACCAGTCGCTGCCCGCTCCGGCGCGTTCCGTTGCGCCCGCTCCGGCTCCGGCCCAGGCTCCCGCCTCGGCGCACGTCCAGCCGGTCCACGCCGGCGTCGGCGCTTCCGGACTCAGCAACTGGGGCCAGCAGCGCCCGTCGGCCGTTCCGGCCGACTCGGGGTTCGACGTCGACCTGCCCTCGGTGGTGGAGCCCGACCTGTCCGGACGCCACTCGGATGACCTGGACGTTCCTGACTTCCTGAAGTAGGCCGCACGTCCATAAGCGGCAAAGCAGCATGGCACCGCCTGAGGGCGGTGCCATGCTGCTTTGGCGGGTTACGGTGATTGGTATGAAGATTTCCATGATTGTGGTTCCTGAAGTGGCGGTGTGCTGAGTGTTCTCCTGGCGAGCTGAGGTCCGGCCCGGCGTCTGGGCGGCGTTCACCAACGTTGCGGCAGGCAACCTGGCGCTCCATGTTGGGGACGACCCCGCCGCGGTCCGCCGCCGGCGGGAAGAACTTGAACAGGCCGCCGGGCTCGGTCCGCGCCGCTTCCGGTTCATGAACCAGGTCCACGGCAACGCGGTGTCCGTCGTGGCCGGCAGCCCGGCGCCAGGGGTCGACGACGATGAGCCGGCCGCGGTCGCTCCGACCGCCGACGCCATGGTGTCGGCCGGGGAGCCGCTGGCGGTCATGGTGGCCGACTGCGTGCCGATCGTGATGGTGGGGGAGAGTGCCGCTGGCGGCCCGCTGCTCGGCGTAGTCCACGCCGGCCGGCCGGGCATGGCCGCTGGGGTGGTCCCCGCCGCCGTGGCGCGGCTGCGTGCGCTCGGAGCCGAAAACATCGGCGCCTGGATCGGGCCCTCGATCTGCGGAAACTGCTACGAGGTCCCCGAGGCCATGCGTGCGGAGGTTGCGGCGCTCGTCCCCGCGGCCTGGTGCACGACGTCGCAGGGAACGCCCGGGCTGGACCTGCCGGCCGGCGTCCGCAGCCAACTGGCAGCCGACGGCGTCGCCGTCGAATACTCCGGCGGGTGCACCCGGGAGGACGAGGAACTGTTTTCCTACCGCCGCGACAACCGCACGGGCCGGTTCGCGGGGCTGGTCTGGACAGGGGAAGGCCAGTGAACGAGCCAGCGGTGTGGGACGGCCGGGACGACGCGCGGCTCGCCGAACTGCAACAGCGGCTTGACACGGTCCGGCGGCGGATCGACGCCGCCACTGCTGGCGCCGGGCGGCAGGACGCCCCGCCGCAGCTGATCGTGGTCACCAAATTCCACCCCGCCGGGGACGTCGCGCGGCTGGCCGCGCTCGGCGTCGCCGACGTCGGCGAAAACCGGGACCAGGAAGCGGCGGACAAGGCCGCCCGGCTGTCGGACCTGAGGCTCCGCTGGCATTTCATCGGCCAACTGCAAAGCAACAAGGCCAAATCAGTCGTGAAGTACGCCCACGCGGTGCACTCGGTGGACCGGCCCCAGTTGGTCGCCGCCCTGGCCAAGGCGGTGGTCACCGAACAGGAACGCACCGGCCGGCAGGACCTCGAGTGCTTCATCCAGGTCAGCCTGGACGACGACGCCGACGGCCACCGCGGCGGCGCCGTGCCCGCCGCCGTCCCGGAACTGGGCGGACTGCTCGCCACGGCCGCCGGACTCAGGCTGGCCGGGGTGATGGCGGTGGCGCCCCTGGGGGCGGATCCGGAGGCGGCGTTCGAAAAACTGGCCGGAATCTCCGCCCGGCTCCGCGCGGAGTATCCGCAGGCCACAGCCATATCGGCCGGTATGAGCCAGGACCTGGAAGCCGCGATCCGGTTCGGGGCGACACACCTTAGAATTGGCTCCGATATTCTGGGTCCGCGCCCGGCAGTGGGGTAGGTTCGACGTATTGGAAGGTAATGGCGGGGATTCCAATGCAGTGACGCCAAGGCAGTGACTCCGGAACTGTCAAGTCATTGGGCGGCCCGCACACGGACACGATTAGGAGTCGACCATGGCTGGCGGTCTGCGCAAGACAATGATCTATCTTGGGCTCGCCGATGGCGATGAGCATTACGAGTCCGAACATCACACACCGCACAAGGATGAGGACGATTCCATGGAGCACGACCGCGAGGAGCGCCGTGCACCGGCGCCTGTCCGCGAGGCCGCCCGGGAAGAGCCCTATGCCGCCGAAGAGGAATACCGCGCACCCGTGACACCTATCAAGCGAGCGGCAGCCAGCCGCGAAGAAACCACCGGCCTGCGGCAGATCACGACGATCCACCCGCGGTCCTACAACGACGCCAAACTGATCGGTGAAAGTTTCCGTGACGGCATCCCCGTCATCATGAACGTCACCGACATGGGCGAGGCTGACGCCAAGCGCCTCGTCGACTTCTCCGCGGGCCTCGTGTTCGGCCTGCGCGGGAGCATCGAGCGGGTGACCAACAAGGTCTTCCTGCTGTCGCCGTCGTACGTCGAAGTGATCGGTGACGACAAGAAGATCAGCGAGACGCAGGCCAGCTTCTTCAACCAGAGCTAGTCCAGGATTTCAGCACGGATGCCAGATAGGAAGACCTGTCTGGCATCCGTGCTGAACATTCCGTGTTGGAATAGATGCGTAACCACTGTCAGGACACTGCGGTATCCGGAATGAACATGGAGATATAAGTTAGCTCATGGGAATTGTTTTCGGACTCGCCTATATCGCGCTGTTGCTCTTCTTTGTCGCCCTGATCGTCCGCCTGATCTTCGACTGGGTCCAGATGTTCGCCCGCAGCTGGCGTCCGCGCGGCGCGGCGCTCGTTACCGCCCACGCCGTGTACTCGGTCACGGACAAGCCCCTCAAACTGCTCGGCCGGGTCCTCCCGCCGCTGCGGCTCGGCGGAATCTCGCTGGACCTGGCATTCCTGGTGCTGTTCCTGGCCGTCTCGGTGGCCATGAACGTGGCGAGATACTTCACCTTCGCGCAGCCCATCGCCGCGTAGCTGCGGCGGCGGACCCGGTCCGACGCCGGAAAAGATTGAAACTCCGGTTTGACACTGCGGTGTTGAATTAGAGGAACCAGACCATATTTAGGTACCGTAGTTTTGACGGCCGGAAGGCCCCTGACTAACTAGACCAACGAGGTGACCAGATGGCTTTGACGCCAGAAGACGTTGTCAACAAGCGCTTTCAGCCGACCAAGTTCCGTGAAGGCTACGACCAGGACGAGGTTGATGACTTCCTGGATGAGATCGTCGTCGAACTGCGGCGCCTGAACCAGGAGAACGACGAGCTGCGCAAGAAGCTCGCCGAATCCGGTTCCGGCACGGCCGCCAGCTCCGCCGCTGGCGCTCCCGTCGTGGAGAAGGTGCCGGCACCCGTCAAGGCCGAGAAGGACGACCGCGCCAAGGCAGAGGCCGAGGCCAAGGCCGCCGAAGTCGCCAAGA
Source organism: Arthrobacter sp. (assembly GCA_026393275.1). Lineage (GTDB taxonomy): Bacteria > Actinomycetota > Actinomycetes > Actinomycetales > Micrococcaceae > Arthrobacter. The sequence goes on along the minus strand of JAPLAM010000092.1, from coordinate 12,144 downwards.
AGAAGGAAGCCGAGCAGGCTCCCGTACCCGCTCCCGCCCCGGCTGCCCGCGTCGCCTCCACGCCCTCCGCCGAGTCCGCAGCAGGCCTGCTCGCCATGGCGCAGCAGATGCACGACAAGCACGTCTCCGACGGCGAACAGCAGCGCGACAAAATCATCGCCGAGGCGCAGATCGAAGCCAGCAGCCTCGTCAACGATGCGCAGGAAAAGTCCCGCAAGATCCTGGGCGCCCTCGAGCAGCAGCGCTCCGTGCTGGAGCGCAAGGTCGAGCAGCTGCGCGGCTTCGAGCGTGACTACCGCTCCCGCCTGAAGGCCTACATCGAAGGCCAGCTGCGCGACCTGGACGCCCGTGGTTCGGTAGCGGCCCCCGAGGTCGAAGCCAACAGCTAGGACGTTTAGCAAGTATTCTGAAAGCCGGTGGCTGAGGACTCCTCGGCCACCGGTTTTTGCATTAACCGGCACCGGAACGAAAGCACTATGACTGACGCACCAACCCCAGACGCCGCCCAGCCCGCAGACACCGCGCAGCCTTCGCCGGCGGTCGACGCCGCCGGGCCCGCCGCGCGCAAGCCGCGCCGCGCCGTGCTGCTGTCCCTGTTCGCCGGATTCGCGGTGTTCGCCTATGTGTTTGACCAGCTCACCAAGCTCTGGGTCACGGCCACCATGACCGAAGGGGAGCGGATCCCCGTGCTGCCGCCGCTGCTGCACTGGTACTACATCCGCAACTCCGGCGCCGCGTTCTCCATCGGCGAAAACGTCACCTGGGTGTTCACGATCATCATGGCGGCCGTGTCCGTCGCGATCCTGCTGCAGCTGCGCAAGCTCGGCTCGGCATGGTGGGCGCTGGCACTCGGGCTGCTGCTCGGCGGCGCGCTGGGCAACCTGACCGACCGGCTGTTCCGCGAGCCCTCGTTCGCGATGGGCCATGTGGTGGACTTCATCCAGCTGCCCAACTTCGCGATCTTCAACATCGCAGACTCGGCCGTGGTGTCCTCGGTGGTCATCATCTGCCTGCTCACCCTGCGCGGCATAGGCCTCGACGGATCCCGCCTGGGCAAACGCCAGGACGGGGAAACCGCCCGGCCGGCGGCGCTGGACAAGGGGCGGAAACACAATGTCTGAGCCCGCGCCGGCGAGCGACCGACGGCACTTCACCGTCCCCGGCGAGCTGGCCGGCGCCCGGGTGGACGCCGGGCTGGCGAAACTGATGGACATCTCCCGCTCGCAGGCGGCCACGCTGATCGCGGAGGGCAACGTCAGCAGCCACGGCAAAGCCGTCGGGAAATCGCTCAAGCTCAGCGCCGGCGTCGAGCTCGACGTCGTCGTGCCGGACCGCCGGGATCCCCTGGAAGTCGTGGAGGAAGTTGTGGAAGGCCTGAAGATCCTGCTGGACGATGACGAGTTTGTCGTCGTCGACAAACCGGTCGGCGTGGCGGCGCACCCCTCGCCCGGCTGGGTGGGGCCGACGGTGGTCGGTGGCCTCGCCGGCGGCGGCTACCGGATTTCCACCTCGGGTTCGCCCGAGCGCGCCGGCATCGTGCACCGGCTCGACGTCGGCACCTCCGGCGTCATGGTGGTGGCCAAGACCGAGAATGCCTACACGGCGCTCAAGCGGGCCTTCAAGGAACGCACCGTGGACAAGGTCTACCACGCCGTCGTCCAGGGCCTGCCCGACCCGCTGGCCGGGACCATCGACGCGCCGATCGGACGCCACCCCGGCCACGACTGGCGCTTCGCCGTGATCGAGGACGGCCGCGACTCGGTGACCCACTACGAGGTCCTGGAGGCCTTCGGCAAGGCGTCGCTGGTGGAGGTGCACCTGGAAACCGGCCGCACCCACCAGATCCGGGTACATTTCTCGGCGCTGCGCCACCCCTGCGCCGGCGACCTGACCTACGGCGCGGACCCCCGGCTCGCCGCCACCCTGGGCCTCACCCGGCAGTGGCTGCACGCCCGGCAGCTCTCCTTCGACCACCCGCGGACGGGGGAGCGGGTCACCGTGACCAGCGAGTACCCGCAGGACCTGCAGTATGCCCTCGAGGTGCTGGAGTCCGGCCAGGCCTGACCGGCCGCGTGCCGGGCACGGAGGAGTCGGTGCCCGGCACTAGAATGAGTCGGTGACTTCCAGCAACAACTCGTTCGTCCATCTCCACAACCACACCGAGTACTCCATGTTGGACGGTGCGGCGCGGCTCGGGGAACTCTTCGATGAGACCGAGCGGCTGGGCATGCCCGCCCTGGCCACCACCGACCACGGCTACCTCTTCGGGGCTTTTGACTTCTGGAAACGTGCCACCGACAAGGGCATCAAGCCGATCATCGGCGTCGAGGCCTACGTCACGCCGGGAACCGCGCGCACCGACAAGAGCCGGGTCCGCTGGGGCGAGGAAAGCCAGCGCAAGGATGACATCTCCGGCGGCGGCGCCTACACCCACATGACGCTGCTGAGCTACAACAACGTCGGCATGCGGAACCTGTTCCGGGCCTCCTCGATCGCCTCCCTGGACTCCGTGTTCGGCAAGTGGCCGCGGCTGGACCGCGAACTCCTGAACACCTACTCGGAAGGCCTCATCGCCACCACCGGCTGCCCCTCCGGCGAGGTCCAGACCAGGCTCCGGCTGGGGCAGTACCGCGAAGCCGTCGAGGCCGCCGCCGAGTTCCGCGACATCTTCGGCGCCGAGAACTACTTCTGCGAACTCATGGACCACGGCCTGGACATCGAGCGGCGCGTCACCGGAGACCTGCTGCGCCTGGCCAAGGAACTGAACCTTCCGCTGGTGGCCACCAACGACCTGCACTACACCCACGAGCACGACGCCAAGGCGCACGAGGCCCTCCTGGCCATCCAGTCCGGATCCACCCTGCTGGAGCCCACCTACGACAGCGGCGGCTCGCGTTTCGCCTTCTCCGGCAGCGGGTACTACCTGAAGTCGCCGCAGGAAATGCGGGAGCTCTTCCGCGACCACCCGGACGCCTGCGACAACACACTCCTGATCGCCGAACGCTGCGAAGTCTCGTTCAACACCGGTGCCAACTACATGCCGCGGTTCCCCTGCCCGCCGGGCGAGGACGAAACCTCCTGGCTGGTCAAGGAAGTGGCCACCGGGCTGGCCTACCGCTACCCGGGCGGCGTGCCGGACAAGGTGCGCACCCAGGCGGACTATGAACTGGGCGTCATCACGTCGATGGGATTCCCCGGCTACTTCCTGGTGGTGGCGGACTTCATCAACTGGGCCAAGAACAACGGCATCCGGGTGGGTCCCGGCCGTGGCTCGGGCGCCGGTTCCATGGTCGCGTACGCGATGCGCATCACCGACCTGGACCCGCTGCACCACGGCCTGATCTTCGAACGCTTCCTGAACCCGGACCGCGTTTCCATGCCTGACTTCGACGTCGACTTCGATGACCGGCGACGCTCCGAAGTGATCGACTACGTGACGCGCAAGTACGGCGACGAGCGCGTCGCCATGATCGTCACCTACGGCACCATCAAGACCAAACAGGCGCTCAAGGACTCCTCGCGCGTGCTGGGTTACCCGTTCAGCATGGGCGAACAGCTCACCAAGGCGCTGCCGCCGGCCGTGATGGCCAAGGACATCCCGCTGGCCGACATCCAGAACAAGGACTCCAAGCGCTACAGCGAGGCCGCGGACTTCCGGCAGTTGATCGCCACGGACCCGGAGGCGGCAAAAGTCTTCGAGACGGCCCTGGGCATTGAGGGCCTGAAGCGGCAATGGGGCGTCCATGCCGCCGGCGTCATCATGTCCTCCGACCCGATCATCGACGTCATCCCGGTCATGCGCCGTTTCCAGGACGGCCAGGTCATCACGCAGTTCGACTACCCGACCTCCGAGGGCCTCGGCCTGATCAAGATGGACTTCCTCGGCCTGCGGAACCTGACGATCATTTCCGACGCGCTGGAAAACATCAAGATGAACCGCGGCGAGGACCTGGACCTGGAGGCTCTGGCCCTCGACGACGCCGCCTCGTACGAACTGCTGGCCCGGGGCGACACCCTGGGCGTGTTCCAGCTCGACGGCGGTCCGATGCGTTCGCTGCTCAAGCTGATGAAGCCGGACAACTTCGAAGATATCTCCGCCGTGCTGGCCCTGTACCGGCCGGGCCCGATGGGCGCCAACGCCCACACCGACTACGCCCTGCGCAAGAACAAGATCCAGGAAGTCATCCCGATCCACCCCGAGCTCGAGGAACCCCTGAAGGAGATCCTGGGCGGAACCTACGGCCTGATCGTGTACCAGGAGCAGGTCATGGCGGTGGCGCAGAAGCTCGCCGGCTACTCCCTGGGCCAGGCCGACATCCTGCGCCGGGCCATGGGCAAGAAAAAGAAATCCGAGCTGGACAAACAGTTCGCCGGCTTCTCCCAGGGCATGCAGGACAACGGCTACTCCATGGAAGCGGTCAAGACGCTCTGGGACATCCTGCTGCCCTTCTCCGACTACGCCTTCAACAAGGCGCACTCGGCCGCGTACGGCGTGATTTCCTACTGGACCGCCTACCTGAAGGCGCACTACGCGCCCGAGTACATGGCCGCCCTGTTGACCTCGGTCGGCGACGACAAGGACAAGTCAGCGATCTACCTCAACGAATGCCGGCACATGGGCATCACGGTGCTCCCGCCGGACGTCAACGAGTCGGCGCTCAATTTCACCCCGGTCGGCAACGACATCCGCTTCGGCATGGGCGCCATCCGCAACGTCGGCGTCAACGCCGTCGACGCGATGGTGGCCGCACGCGAAAGCGAAGGGGCGTACACCTCCTTCAAGGACTACCTGATGAAGGTCCCGGCGGTCGTCTGCAACAAGCGCACCATCGAATCGCTGATCAAGGCGGGCGCCTTCGACTCGCTCGGACACCACCGCCGGGCCCTGGCCATGATCCACGAAGAGGCCATCGACTCCGTCATCACGCTTAAGCGCAACGAGGCGATCGGACAGTTCGACCTGTTCGCCGGCATCGATGCCACCGAGTCGGAGGCCTCGCTGAGCATCGAGATCCCCGAACTGCCCGAATGGGAAAAGAAGGACAAGCTGTCCTTCGAGCGCGACATGCTGGGACTTTACGTGTCCGACCACCCGCTGCAGGGCCTGGAGGGGCTCCTGTCCCAGCACGCGGACCAGTCCATCACCTCGATCATCGCCGAAGACGGGCCGCACGACGGCGCCATCATCACTATCGCCGGGATGATCACCTCGCTCAGCCGGCGGATCGCCAAGGCCAGCGGCAACGCCTACGCCCGCGCCGAGATCGAGGACCTCGGCGGCTCGGTGGAAGTGATGTTCTTTGGCCAGGTCTACGGGCCGATCGCTTCGGTGCTGGCCGAAGACCTGATCGTCGTCGTCAAGGGCAGGCTGCAGCGCCGCGACGACGGTGCGGTGGCCCTCAACTGCATGGAACTCTCCGTGCCGGATCTCAGCGAAGGCCTGGACGGGCCGCTGGTGATCACCATGCCCACGCACAAGGCCACCGAAGCCGTGGTGAACGAACTCGGTGAGGTGCTCAAGACCCACCGCGGCAGGTCGGAGGTGCGGCTGCATCTGCACGGCGACTCCAAGGTGGAGGTGATGGGGCTGCCCGTGCATCTGCGCGTCAACCCCAGCCCGTCCTTGTTCGGCGACCTCAAGGTGCTGCTCGGCCCGACCTGCCTGGACAGCTAGCCGCCGGCCGGCCCTTTCTAATGGCCTCCGGCGGCCTAGATTTCGTAGTCGAGCGGCGCCGGCTGGCTGTAGCTGCCCCCGTGGTACAGCAGCGGCACGCCGTCGCCGCCGATTGCGCCGTCGACCACCTCGACGACCACCACGGCGTTGTTCTCGAAGGAGAGTCGCATCTGGATTTTGCCGATCAGCCAGCCGGAGACGTCCTTGAGGATCGGGACCTCATGCGGGCCGAGCTCCCAGTGGTCGCCCTCGAACCGGTTGCGAGTACGGGCGAACCGGTCGGCCAGGCCCTGGTTCTCCAGCCCGAGCATATGCACCCCGATGTATGCCGAGTTGGCCACCGCGGGCCAGGAGCTGGAAGTGCGGGCCATGTTGAACGTGAAGCGCGGCGGCTTGGCCGAAAGGGACGCCACCGAGGTGGCGGTGAAACCGTAGGGGACGCCGTCGTAGTTCACGGTGATGATGGCGACGCCGGCGGCGTGCCGGCGGAACATCTCCCTGAACGTTCCTTCGAAGGCTTCTTCGGCTGAGGCCACTGTGGTTCATCTCCTGGTGTTCTGCGACTGGTGCTTCCTGCCAGCGTATTCCGGCGGCGGCCGGGCCGCGGAATTCGGCCCGCACTATCCGGTCATCCGGCCGTCACGTGACGGCCGGCCGCGTCATGTCCGGCGGCCCCGGATCCTTTGTTAAGGTTTGTTGCATGACACAACCCGCGGTCCCCGTTTCCGTTGACCACCACGACGGCGGCCCGGGGCGCGCCGGTCCGGCCGGGTCCGGCCGCACTGCGGGGTGGAAGGGACCCGTCGCGATCGCGGCGGCGGGGCTCCCGGTGGGCCTGCTGTGGTGGCTCCTGGCGCCGACCGGGCTCAACCTCATCACCCGCGACCCCGCGCTGGCCGCCGGCACCAACCCCGGGACCTGGCTGCCCCGGGACCTGGTCCTGGCCGGGCTGTTCCTGCTGGCCGGCTGCTTGTCCGGCGTTTTCACCGCCGGCAACCGGCCCGCCCGGCTGACAACGGCCGCCGTGGTCCTGGCCGTCGCCGCTGGCGCCGCGGGGGCCCTGCTGGCGTGGGGGACCGGGATGCTCGCCGGCAGCTGGTGGAGCCCCGCTCCGGCAACGCAGGTCAGCGCCGGCGTCGCCTTCTCCCTGCGCGCCTACGCGATGCTCCTCATCTGGCCCGCCGCCATCGCCCTGGCGATCTTCCTGGCCACGGTATTCAGCCGCCCGGAGCCCGAGGAAGGAAGCGGGGCGGACGCGTGAGGAACGGGCCGGACGCCTGAGGAACGGGCCGGCGTAACAGCGTCCGGCCCGCCGCCGCCGGCGCGTAAAATGGACCCGTGATCCCAACTGCTGACAGCCCCGCCCCCGCCGCCCTCACTTTCCGTACCGTGGACCTGCGCGGGCAGAGCTTGTCCCTCGCCGGGCTCCGCGCCGCCGTCCCGCGGGCGCAGCACGGCACCGTGGCCGACGCCGAGCAGAAGGTCCTGGACATCATTTCGGCGGTCCGCACGCGGGGCTTCGAGGCGCTGCGCGAGCTGGCGTTGAAGTTCGACGGCGTCGACCTGACCCACCCGCGCGTTCCCGCCGAGGCCCTCGCGGCCGCCCTGGACGGGCTGGACCCGGCAGTGCGCGCCGCCCTCGAAGAGTCCATCCGCCGGGCCCGCCGCTTCGCCGACGCGCAGCGTCCGGCCGATACCGACGTCGAACTCGGCGAAGGCGCCGTCGTTAGCCAGAACTGGGTTCCGGTTGCCCGTGTGGGGCTCTACGTCCCCGGAGGCCTGGCGGTCTACCCCTCCTCGGTCATCATGAACGTGGTTCCGGCGCTGGCCGCGGGGGTTCAGTCCATCGCCCTGGCCTCGCCGCCGCAAAAGGACTTCGGCGGCCTGCCGCACCCCACCATCCTGGCGGCCGCGTGCCTGCTGGGCATCGAGGAGGTCTACGCGATCGGCGGCGCCCAGGCCATCGCCGCCTTCGCCTACGGCGTCGACCCGGTCGACGGGCCGGGATCCGGCGCGGCCGCCGGCATCGACCCGGTCGACGTCGTCACCGGGCCCGGCAACATCTTCGTGGCCACCGCCAAACGGCTCGTCAAGGGCGTGGTGGGCATCGACTCGGAGGCGGGGACCACCGAGATCGCAATCCTGGCCGACGCCACGGCACGCCCGGAGCTGGTCGCCGCCGACCTGGTCAGCCAGGCCGAGCACGACCCCAAAGCCGCGTCGGTCCTCATTACCGATTCCGAGGAACTCGCGGCCGCCGTCCGCGGCGAACTCGATGCCATGGCTGCCGCGACGAAGCACGGCGGCAGGGTCCGGGAGGCTTTGTCCGGCCCGCAATCCGGCGTCGTCCTGGTCGATGACCTCGAGCAGGGCATTGCCGCCTGTGATGCCTACGCCGCCGAACACCTGGAGATCATGACGGCGGACGCCGCCGCCGTGGCCGCCCGGATCCGCAACGCCGGCGCCATTTTCGTGGGGGACTACAGCCCGGTCAGCCTCGGCGACTACTGCGCGGGGTCCAACCACGTGCTGCCCACCAGCGGAACGGCCGCGTTCTCCTCCGGGTTGAACGTGACCACCTTCCTCCGCGCCATCCAGGTGATCAACTACAGCCGGGCGGCGCTGGCGGAGGTCAGCGGGCACATTGTCAGCCTTTCCGGGGCGGAAGACCTGCCGGCGCACGGCGAGGCGGTCACCGCCCGGTTTCCGGCCGGGAGCTGAGCGTCGGCTTCCCGGCTGCCGGCCCCGCCAACCACTACATGTAGTAATTACAGGCTTGTTATTCAGCAACATCTAGTCGTAAACTGATTTCGGAAGCACCATCCGCGGTGCTCAGCTCTTAAGAGAGTGCGTCCAGTCTTGCGGCAGGGGAGGAACCGACGTGTATTGCCCGTTCTGCCGTAACCCTGATTCGCGTGTGGTGGACAGCCGCATCGCCGACGACGGCTCCGCCATCCGGCGCCGCCGGCAGTGCCCCGGATGCGGTCGCCGGTTCACCACGGTGGAAACCACCAGCCTGACGGTCATTAAGCGCTCCGGCGTCGGCGAGCCGTTCAGCCGCAGTAAGGTCATCAACGGCGTGCGGAAGGCCTGCCAGGGCCGGCCGGTCACGGAAGACGACCTCGCCATGCTGGCGCAGGAGGTCGAGGAGACAATCCGGGCCTCCGGCGCCGCCGAAATCGAAGCCCACGAGGTGGGCCTCGCCATCCTGAACCCCCTGCAGCGGCTCGACGAAGTAGCCTACCTGCGCTTCGCGAGCGTGTACCAGGCCTTCGAATCGCTGGAGGACTTCGAGTCCGCCATCGCCCTGCTCCGCCACGAGGCCGAGTCCAAGGGGCTGGAAGGCAAGAGCCCGCAGAAGAGCCCGCTCTAGGCTCATCTAAGTTCCGGTGGTGGCAGCGGAGGGGAAGCCGTGGCCACCACCGGCTCCAACCCAACTAGCTCGCAGTAGTTGTCCTTTTGATCTCTCAGAACGACAACTAGTGCGAGTTAGTTGGGTTAAGCGGCGGTGCTACTTGGCCAGCTTGTGGCTGAGGGCCACCTCGATCGCCGCGCCCACGATGCCGGCGTCGTTCTTCAGTTCGGCCGGGACGATCGGCGTCCGCAGCGACATGTGCGGCAGGAACTCATCGGCGCGCTTGGAAATGCCGCCGCCCACGATGAACAGTTCCGGCGAGAACAGGAACTCCACGTGGGAGAAGTAGCGTTGCAGCAGCACGCTGTATTGGGCCCAGCTCAGGCCGTCGCGTTCACGGGCCACGGCGGAGGCCTTGCTCTCGGCGTCGAAGCCGTCGATTTCGAGGTGGCCCAGTTCGGCGTTGGGGACCAGTTTGCCGTTGAAGATGAACGCCGAACCGATGCCGGTGCCGAGGGTGATCACCAGGACGGTGCCGTGGACGCCTTCGCCGGCTCCGTAGCGCGCCTCGGCCAGGCCAGCGGCGTCGGCGTCGTTGATGACCTCCACGGGACGGCCCAGGCGGGCCGTCAGCAGCGCGTCGATATCGAGGTTCAGCCAGGAGTGGTCCACATTAGCGGTCGAGTGGACCACTCCGTGCTGGATGATCCCGGGGAAGGTCACTCCCACCGGGGAATCCGACGGCGGAGCGTCCGGCCGGCCGGAAAGTTCCGCGACGACCTGCGCCACGACGCCGGCCACAGCCTCCGGGGTGGACGGCTGGGGGGTGGGCACGCGGACCCGGTCGCCCACCAGTTTGCCCTTCTTCAGGTCGACGATTCCGCCCTTGATCCCGGTGCCACCGATGTCGATGCCGATCAGCGGGGCGTTCTTCTTCGTCTTCTCGTCCTTGTTGGCCAATGGGGTTCCGTTCGTGGCAGGGGCGGTGGCGCTTCGGGCGGTGTTGCGAAATCAGGGGAGGGTGAGGACCTCGGCGCCGGTCTCCGTGACCAGCAGGGTGTGCTCAAACTGTGCGGTCCGCCTGCGGTCGCGGGTCACGACAGTCCAGTCGTCGGCCCACATGTCCCAGTCGACGGTGCCGAGCGTGAGCATGGGTTCGATCGTGAAGACCATGCCGGGCTCCATCACCGTGTTGTAAGCCGGGGCGGCGTCGTAGTGCGGGATGATCAGCCCGGTGTGGAAGGCCTCGCCGACGCCGTGGCCGGTGAAGTCCCGGACGACGCCGTAGCCGAAGCGCTTGGCATAGGACTCGATGGTCCGTCCGATCACGTTGATTTCGCGGCCCGGTGCCACAGCCCGGATGGCGCGGCGCAAGGACTCCCCGGTGCGTTCGACCAGCAAACGGGACTCCTCGTCGACGTCGCCCACGAGGAAGGTGTAGTTGGTGTCGCCGTGCACGCCGCCGATGAAGGCCGTGATGTCGATGTTGAGGATGTCGCCGTCCTGGACCACGGTGCTGTCCGGAATGCCATGGCAGATCACTTCGTTGAGCGAGGAGCACAGGGACTTGGGGAAGCCGCGGTAGCCGAGCGTGGAGGGGTATGCCTGGTGGTCCAGCAGGAACTCGTGGCCCACCTTATCCAACTGGTCGGTGGTGACGCCGGGAGCAATGTGCTTTCCGACCTCGACAATGGCCTGGGCGGCGATCCGCGAGGCAATCCGGATCTTCTCGATGGTCTCGGCGGACTTGACCTCGGAACCGGTGAACTTGGCCGGCGCGGGCCTGCCGACGTACTCGGGTCGCGGAATCGACGCCGGCACGGCAAGCTGGGGGCTCACTGCCCCCGGGACAAGGGTGCCAATGGGTGCAGTCGAGGTAAGAGAAGGCATACATTGATTCTATAAGCCTCCGGGCAGAGCCCGGGGAAACAGGGCCCGGGAAACAGTGCCGGGGAAATCAGTGCCCGCACAATGCAAAGCGAAAATACAGCACCAGGAAGCGAAGGAGAGCCGATGGCCGAGTACTGGTACAACGTCAATACCCACGAGATCGAGGAAGACGCCATGTCCGACTGGAGCCAGTTGATCGGCCCCTACAAGACCCGCGAGGAGGCCGAACACGCCCTCGAGAAAGTCAAGGCCCGCAACGAGGCCTGGGACAAGGGCGAGGACGACTAGAACGTAGCCCGGCCGGGCCCTGTCCAAGCGGACTTCCGTGGGTAAGAATGACCTTACGAACATCCGATTACCGGGCCCACCGGTAACCCAAGGAGGCATGTCATGGCCGAACTCACCCCGGAATATGCAGGACAGTGGCGGTTCGACCCGGCCCATACGCGCATCGGCTTTTCCACCCGGCACGCAATGGTCACCAAGGTCCGCGGAGCGTTTAACGACGTCGACGGCTTCATCACAGTGGACGCGGAGCACCCCGAACGCTCGAAGGTCGGGTTGACGGTCAAGGTCGCGAGCATTGACACCCGCAACGCGGACCGCGACCAGCACCTGCGGACCAACGATTTCTTTGATGCCCCCCGCTTCCCGGAGATCACCTTTGTGAGCAGCCGGGTAGACCAGGTCGACCAAGGCCACTTCATTGTCAGCGGAGACGTGACGATCAAGGGCATCACCAAGGAAATTTCGATTCCGATCGACTTCATCGGCGTCGAGCGGGACCCCATGGGCAACCTCCGCGCGGGCTTCGAGGGGTCCCGCCGCATCGACCGCCAGGATTTCGGGCTCAAGTGGAACACGGCCCTGGACTCCGGCGGGGTGCTGGTGTCGGACAAGATCACGCTGGAGTTCGAGGTGTCCGCCATCAAGGTGGACGACGCCGCCAAGCCCGCCGCAGGCTGAGGCAGCCCTCAGGCTCCCACAGGCTGACGCCGGAGGCTGCCGCGGCCTGGGCGCAACCTAGAAGGAGTGCTCCGGGCCGGGGAAGTGGCCCGAGCGCACGTCCTCGCCGTAGGCTTTCGCGGCGTCGCCCAGGGTGGTCCGCAAATCCGCGTACTGCTTGACGAACTTCGCCATCTTCCCGCCGCGCAAACCTGCCATGTCCTGCCACACCAGCCCCTGGCCGGTGGTGGCGTTGCCGGCCCCGATGCCGATCGTGGGG
>JAPLAM010000001.1 GCA_026393275.1 Arthrobacter sp. | reverse complement strand
GTTCCAGCCTTAACCTTTGATTTCTTAATTGCCATAGTCTATCATCTCCCTAGCATTTTTTCTGCTTGAATGAGCCGAATAAGTTGGTCAGCAGAGCCTTGACGCCGAGGCATAAAGCCCTGCCTCCCAACTTCCCGTTGGGGTGAGAGTGATTCCTGAGCAAGTGATTCCTGAGTTATTTCTCGCTTGCGGTCCTTTGCCTCCTGAATGCCTCCAACAATTGTTGATGCAATACCACCAACGCCGGGGATAAAGCCCACGCCTGCCCTCAGGATTGAGCCTGCGAGTGTAGGATTGAACGCGAGAATGCCGCAATTGGGGCATACATAAAGTTTATGTTTCCCTTTCTTGAAAGTCTGTACTTGCGCCTTGCAGTGTTGGCAAAATATACCTCCTTTCTTTTTCATTTGTGTATCGGCTGACCGACCTTAGGAGCGGCTTGTTGCTCTGCTTGCTCACCTGGTCGCCTCTGGATTTTCCTCAATACTTTGTTGATAAGGTCTTCCTGTGCAAGTTCTACGCCTCTAATCCTTGTCTCAACGTCAAATAAGCGTTTGCTCAGGCTCTCATAATCCTTGCGAAACAGCATAAATGACCTGTTGGATATGTAGTATTTAAACATTTAGGTTGTAGAATGTAGGTTTTCGAGTATATATCCTATCACAACAGTGTTTAAATACTCTAGAATGAGAAGAAAAAAAAGCCCCCCGCGGGGGGGCGGAGGCGCGACTAAAGGAGCGCCACCGGCAGGGGGGGATAACACCTCCCAGCAGGGAGACAATAAAAACTAAGGAGGGGAGCAATGTGGAAAGTGAGGATGGAGATGGAGGAGTGGATAGAGCAACAAAAGGGGTGCGCGAGACCTGGCAAATTGCGAGGGACAACCTATGCGATACTTGTCAATTCGCCCGAGGATGCCATAACGCCTGTCAGGGATTGCATCGAGAAGTTCAGCGCATCAATCACGAAAGAGGGTTAACGCCTTCTAAGTGATACTGTATTTTGTTCTTTGCGATGGCGTAATTCCTGATACCCAGTCCAGAGGAAAGTTCCAATGGCAATGAGTGGAAGGATTACGCTGTCGCACATTTGATAACACCAATTTGTTAATTCCATCAGTATAAGTCCTCCTCGATAAATCCGATGTGGACTTGAGATTGTCCTGCTCCTGTAAAACCATCAACACCAAATCGGATGCTGTCTCCGCTTTCCAGAACCAATGGGGCTACTATTGCGGCGTTGAAAGTCAGGGTTGCGGCTGCCGCGGTGCGGATAAGGTCTACGGTGTTAGTGGGGGTGGTAGAAGAAACATCTCTGACTCCAAGTAGTGAATAGGTATATGTTCCTGTGTCTTTCTCAATGAGTAATGTGAAAATTGTCCAGCGTTTGCCGGTAGGGACTACAAAAGCCTCGATGTCGCCGGCGGCTCCTACTGCGACAGTAGGGTATTCCAAATACCTGACTTGCTGTAGCAATTTGTCTGAGTCGGTAGTAGGTTGGATTAATTCATTGAGTTCAAACGTTTGCGCTGAGGATTCCTGTAGCTTGAACCGCGTGACTAGTCGCCTGATGATATCTACCGCATTAACTTTCTTCATGGTTCTTCAATTTCTTCTAGCACCAATGCCAAAAACACCGGGTTTGTTGCCGGGGCATCTGTCACATATGCATGGACTAGTGCGTTGGGTGGGATGTAAAGGCTGTCGATTGGCATGATGTCGTCAATATTCGGAACGCCAGTGCTGGTGTTGTAAATTGTTGCGACCTTAACAGTGTCAATGAACAGGTCTACTGCTGTGTCTCCTGCCGCCGCGCTACCTCTCATTCCTGCTCCATTCAATACTCTAGGGTTTGCGCTCTGCTGAAGTTGTGTATTCTGCATAATGTCATAACCCAAAACGGCTGTTGCCGCCGCCACGCTCACTATTGTAAATGTCATTTGTCTACCTCCGCTAGTGTTTTAAGATATTTTTCTTTGTGCTCTTCTCCCGATTCTGCATGGACACACATAACCTTGTCCGCATCGATTGCGCAAATTACAAGCCCATTGCCAGCATTTCTCTTATGGTCGCATTTGATTGTGCGATTCCCAATTCCGCATATAGTTTTCACGATTATCTACCTCCAAATTTGACGCGCTCATATCTCTTTTTGAGTTTGAGCCGCATGATTTCGCGCTGATACCATAACGCGCCATGTCGATGTCGCCCCCTTCTTCCCGTTGCGCGAGCTGTGGATGTCTTACCTGGAGCAAGTGCGGTTATTGATTTTGCGGCACTTGCGGCGGAAGTCAGCTTTGATGAAACGGAGCTCTTTGTTGATGCTACCGCTTTTGGTGCTGTTGCTTTCTTAACCGAAGTTCCAGCCTTAACCTTTGATTTCTTAATTGCCATAGTCTATCATCTCCCTAGCATTTTTTCTGCTTGAATGAGCCGAATAAGTTGGTCAGCAGAGCCTTGACGCCGAGGCATAAAGCCCTGCCTCCCAACTTCCCTTTGGGGTGAGCGTGAACCTGAGGTTAAATCGATGCCTTGTTCTAAAGGTGCGCCGGTTATGTCTTCGCCGATTCCAATTACGTCGCTTACACCGGGGATGTATCTTCCTGCTTTGACAATGCCTTTCTTCGCGAATGTAGGGATGTTGCCTCCAGGCATAGCCTTAGCAATTTCACCGATGCCTTGTAGGATTTTTAGCTTTACGGGATTGTAGGCTAGAGTTCCGCAATTAGGACACACATAAAGTTTGTGCTTGCCTTTACGGTAGATTGTGACGCTGTTGTTGCAGTGTTGGCAATAAAGCCCTTTCTTTTTCATTTGTGTATCGGCTGACCGACCTTAGGAGCGGCTTGTTGCTCTGCTTGCTCACCTGGTCGCCTCTGGATTTTCCTCAATACTTTGTTGATAAGGTCTTCCTGTGCAAGTTCTACGCCTCTAATCCTTG
>JAPLAM010000057.1 GCA_026393275.1 Arthrobacter sp. | reverse complement strand
TCCACCTTGAGCTCGCCCGGCGCTCCGAAGGAGACAATTTCGTCGCGGACCTTGACGCTGAGCCGGGGGAAGTCGGCGGCCCCGCCGTCGGACCACTTGACGTCGATGCCGCGGAAGCCCTGGTATTCGCGCGTCGTCTTGACGTACTGCTTGACCGCCCCGATCTCCCCGCCGACCGTCGCGTTGATGCCGTCCTTGGAGATGATGATCCGGCCGGTCAGCCCGAGCTTTTCGCAGAGGGCGCGCTGCCAGAGCCGGACGGCCTCCGGGTCCGGGATCGGGGTAAAGCCGTAAAAGAGCACAATTCGATTCACGTATTTAAGCGTACTGGGCCGGGCAAAACGCGCTGCCGGGCACCGCACGCGTCCGTCCGCGAGCGTCATGTTTACGGCTGCAAGCGGCCTTAGCGAACCGGGCCCCTGTTGCTTGCGCCGGGGCTGGAATACGCTCATCTCATGAGTCTTGACGCCATGGTTGAGGACACCACCCATCTCCTTGAGGTTTGGGTTGCCGGGTGGGCCGGTTGCCGGGGTTATGAGACACGCCGGGAGGGCCGCTTTCCCGCGGTGCTGAGGGCGGACACGACCCACGAATGGGAATATTTCGCCCATGATCCGTCCGATGCCGAGTTCGCGGACTTGGCCGCCAGGACCGCCGAGGTCCCCGCCCGGATCCTGACGATCCTCACGAACGACGCGGCACGTTTCATCTCCCTGGCCCGCCAGAACGGGCTGAACGTGACCTCGGCGTCGCAGACCATGATGATCGTGGACATGGAGACCCAGGACTCCGAGGACCCCTGGCTTCCGGACGACGATCTCAGGTGGGTGCCGTCGACCGCGGGCGGGGTCCACCACGCCGTCGTGTACGCGGGCGAAGAGGTTGCCGCCAGCGGACAGGTGTTCGTCGCGGACCACACCGCCGTGTTCGACAAGATCGTGGTTGAACCCGGGTTCCAGCGGCGGGGTCTCGGCAGCTTCATCATGCGGGCCCTGGCCGCGCAGACGTTCGAACACGACGTCGAGGGCGGGCTGCTGCTGGCCTCGCTGGACGGCCAGCACCTGTACTCGCATCTTGGCTGGACCACGGTGTGCCACGTGCTCATGCTTTCCTCCTCGGACGAGGGCGCCGACCTTTCCGTGGAGTGAAGCGGGCCCGGGGGGCGGGCCCGGGCAAGTGTGTGGCGGCCGCCGGGCGGCAGCCACCGGGCGATTTGAGCCCGGGTGAAACAATGTTGGAGTGAATCCACATGAGTCCCTGATCCCGTTGCTGGGCCGCGGCCCGGACCCGGAACAGTTGCGGCATGTGCGGACGATTCCGGCGCGAAAGGCCGTCACCGAGCCGTGGCCGGAGTGGGTCCACCCGGATCTGGTGCGGGCGTACGGCACGCTCGGTGTCCACGAGCCCTACCGCCACCAGGTGCAGGCCGCCGACCTCGCCCACGCAGGCGAACACGTGGTGATCGCCACCGGCACCGCCTCCGGCAAGTCCCTGGCCTACCAGCTGCCGGCGCTGGACGCGGTCCACCGCTCCGAGCTGCGCGTAACGGCCGATCCCGGGAAGATCCACGACGACGGGGCCGTCGCCCTGTACCTCTCGCCGACGAAGGCGCTGGCCGCCGACCAGCTGGCCGCCATCCGCTCGCTCCGGCTGCCGACCGTCCGCGCGGAAACCTACGACGGCGACACCGACCCGGCCTCCCGGCGCTGGATCCGGGACCATGCCAACGTCATCCTTGCCAACCCGGACATGCTGCACTTCGGCATCCTGCCCAACCACGCCTGGTGGGCCCGGTTCTTCCGCCGGCTCCGTTACGTGATCGTGGACGAGGCGCACAGCTACCGGGGCGTATTCGGCTCGCACGTGGCCAACCTGATGCGCCGGCTGCGGCGCATCTGCGCCTACTACAGCCCCGGCGCCGACCATCCCGGTCCCGTTTTTATCGCCGCCTCGGCCACCGCGTCGGACCCGGAGACCTCCTTCGGCCGGCTCATCGGCGCTCCGGTCCGGGCGGTGTCCGAGGACTGCTCGCCGCACGGCGCCACCACCGTGGCCTTCTGGGAACCGGCCCTGACAGAGCAGCGCGGCGAAAACGGAGCCAAGGAGCGCCGGACCGCCGTGGCTGAAACCTCGGACCTGCTGGCCAACCTGGTCGCCTCCCGGGTAAGGACCATCGCGTTCATCAAGTCCCGGCGCGGGGCCGAGACCATCGCCTCCATCACCAAACGCCTCCTGGACGAGGTGGATCCCAGCCTGCCGCAGCGGGTGGCTGCCTACCGTTCGGGGTACCTGCCGGAGGAGAGGCGCGCCCTGGAAAAGGCGCTGCGCTCGGGCGAGCTGCTGGGCGTTTCCAGCACGTCCGCGCTTGAACTGGGCATCGACATATCGGGCCTCGACGCGGTCCTGGTGGCCGGCTGGCCGGGAACCCGGGCGTCTTTGTTCCAGCAGATCGGTCGGGCGGGCCGCGCCGGACAGGATGCCATCGCCGCGTTCGTTGCGAGCGACGATCCTCTCGATACGTATCTGGTGAACCACCCCGAGGCGATCTTCGACGTCTCGGTGGAGGCCACGGTCTTCGACCCCTCCAACCCGTACGTGCTCGGACCGCACCTGTGCGCGGCCGCCGCCGAGCTGCCGCTGGGGTACGCGGAGCTTGGGTTGTTCGGCCCGACAGCCGAGAAACTGCTGGACCAACTGGTCGCCCAGGGCTACCTGCGCAAGCGTCCCGCGGGCTGGTTCTGGACCCACCCGCAGAGCGCCGCGGCGATGGTGAACCTGCGGGCCGATGGCGGCGGTCCGGTGAGCATTGTGGACGCCGACACCGGTTCCCTGCTCGGCACCATGGATTCACCCCAGACCCACTACCAGGCACACACCGGCGCCGTCTACGTCCACCAAGGCGAGAGTTACGTCGTCGAAGACCTGAACGAAGGCGAGCACTGCGTCGTGGTCCGGCGGGCCAACCCCGACTACTACACCACGGCACGCGACGTGACCCAGATCGAGGTCCTGGACACGCTCCGCAGCACGCAGTGGGGAGACGTGGCGGTGCACTTCGGCGACGTAAAGGTGACCACACAAGTGGTCTCCTTCCAGCGCAAAGCGCTGATCTCGAACGAAATCCTCGGCGAGGAACCGCTGGAACTCGGCGCCCGGGACCTGTTCACCAAGGCGGTCTGGTTCGTAATGGACAACCGCTCCCTGACGGGTGCCGGGCTGATCGAGGCGCAGTTTCCGGGCGCGTTGCACGCGGCCGAGCATGCCGCCATCGGGTTGCTGCCGCTGGTGGCCTCCAGCGACCGATGGGACATCGGCGGCGTGTCCACGGCCATCCACGCCGACACCGGGGTGCCGACGATCTTCGTATACGACGGCCACCCCGGCGGGGCCGGCTTCGCCGAGCGCGGCTACGACAAGGCCAGGGTGTGGCTCTCCGCGACGCGCGACGCCATCAAAGCCTGCGAATGCGAGTCCGGCTGCCCGTCCTGCGTGCAGTCACCCAAATGCGGCAACAAGAACAACCCCCTGGACAAGGACGCCGCCGTCACGTTGATCGAGATGCTGCTGACCGATGCCACGGACCTCATGGGTGGCCCCGCCACGGAGCCGGGCACCCCGGCCGCCGACCAGCTCACCAGCCGCCTCGGGTAGCTGTACGGCTGCCCGGCAGCCGCCTGCACCTGGGCCGCCTGTTCTGCGCTCACTGGTCTGCGCCGCCTCCTCGGGGCCCGCATTAGCGTTCAGGGGCCGAAGCCGGGCGAAGGTCCCGCATCCAAGGCCGGCGGCGGCCCCGCCCGGGCGCGCCCGGAGGCCACACCGAACACCGTGCGGAAACGGAGTTCCGTGCGGACCTGGACGGTGTCGCCCGATTCGACCGCGCAGTCCACCACGAGCGCGTCATGCCGGCCCGCTACGTCCGTGGCAACGACACACGGCTCGCCAGCGGTGAGTCCACGGGCGGCGTCCGCGGCTGCGAGCGCCGCAAGATCCGCGGCCGTCGCGGCCTTTGACGCCATTACTGCGGCCTGGCCCAGCGACACCACCGTGGTCATCGCCAGCAGCAGCACCAGACCGAGGCCAAGGGCGAGAACGGTGCCCGCGCCCAGTTCCGGGCTCTGCACCGTCGCCGGCATCATGCCTCCCGGCCGAGGCCGAGGGGCGCCGGCCAGGGCGCGGACGCCGCCGGAGCGTCAGGGGATTCACTCCGTGCCCAGGCCCTCGCGGTGAGGGTCCACGGGATCAGCGAACCCGCGGCTCCGCTGACCGCGCCGGACACCGTGACGCTGAGCCATCCGCCGTCGGCAGCCACCGTTGCCCTCACCGAATCCCCGGCGAGGTGCCGGACAATTCCGCCGACGGCGGCAGCGTCTTCCCCGCGGGCAAGCGCCCTCGCGCCGGCCCGGGCGGCTTCCTCGAGCCGGAGCTGCGTCAGGCCGGCGGCGGAGCCGGCCAACAACAGGCCCAGCACCAGGACGACGGCGGGCAGCGCCACGGCGAACTCGGCCGTCACAGCACCCCGGCTTGCCTCTCCGCGGCGGTGCCAACGGGATCGAGGCTCCGGCCGCTGCGGGCGGGGTCCCGCTTGCCCAGGGCAGGCCACGTCGGCCAGGCCAGCGGCGGAATCCCGCCGCTCGCTAATCACGGCAACGCCAGGGCCGTGCGGATTAGGTTCAGCAGGAACCCCCGGACCTCCTCGCTGCGCATGATCAGCACCAGCAGGCCGGCGAATCCCACGGCGGCCAGGGTGGCGATGGCATATTCGGCGGTGGCCATCCCCGCCTCGGAGCCGAGCAGCCTTATCTGCAGGCGGCCGGCCCCCGGGTAGAGCTGGACCGGAGGAGCTTGCCGGGCGCCCGGATAGATTTCACGGACCTCCGCGGTGCCGGTCTCCGCGGGTGCAGAACCCGGGCCGGCGGGAGCCTGTGGGTGGTATGTCATGAGCATTCCTCTCGTGAGAATCCGGCGCAGTCACCGGTTGTATCCAATCTGCGCGGTTCGTTCCGCGCCGGTAAGAGGGCTGCCGGGCCAAGTGGAAAAGTCCGGCTGTGGAGGAAGAGTCGCAGCCCTCGGTCAGCGGTCGGCAGGCGTCCGACAGGCGGTCGGCCGCCTGTCACGAACCCGGCGGCAGCATCGCGAGCAACACCGGCACAACGCCCAGGCATACGAAGGCAGGCAGCGAGCAGAGTCCCAGCGGGACGACGAGTTTCACACCCAGCGCAGCGGCGCGCCGCTCGGCGGATCTGAAATGCTCGCGGCGGAGCCGGGCGGCCTGCGCGTACAGGATGGCCGACGACGGCACGCCGGTCAGCGCGGCGAGGCCCAGCGCGTCCCGAACCTGGTGCAGCTGGGCGGGGAGGGTCTGCGAACTGCGCCACGCGGTTTCCCAGTCGGCGCCGATCGCCAGGGCGGAAACGACCGGACCCAGCGGACGACTGAGCCCGGGAGCGGCGTGCAGGGCAACGAGCTCCAGCGAGCGGCCGAGCCCTGACCCGGCGTCCAGCATGGCGCCGATCAGTTCCAGCATCAGGACCGGGTCCCGTAGTCCGACGTCGGGGTCCGCCGGGTGGTGGCCGCGGCCCTTGACGCGGGTGGCCCTCCTGCCGGGCCGGCACGGGACCAGCCGCTTCCAGCGTCGGGCCGCCCGGCCGTGGTCGGCGCGAGCCACGACGACGGCGGCGGCTAACAGGGCAGCCACCGCGAGGCTGCCCGGGTGGGGGATCACGCGCGCCGCCCGGCGGCCGCGCTGACGAGCCGTGCGGACCAGATCCGGCCCGCCGCCGTGAGGACGATCCCCACACCGAGAGCGGCCACACCGAAGGGTGAGCCGAGCAGGACGGTCGAAGGATTCACGCCGAGCAAGACCCCAAGCCCGAGCCCCAGGAAGGGCAGCCAGGTCAGGATCTGGACCGTGGCCCTTGGCCCGGCGAGGGCCGTCTGCCGGGCGGCTGCGGCGTCATCCTCGGCCTCCAGGTGGGCGGCGAACCGCGTGAGAACGTCGGCGAGCGGACAGCCGCTGGCCTCGGCCACGTCGAAGCATGCCGCAAGTTCCACCCAGACCGCCCGTTCCCTGCGTTCGCGGCCCCGGGGTGCGGCTGTGTCGGGTTCCGTGGAGGCTCCCTGCCGGATGGCCGTGGCCACCGGGGTCCCTCTCTGGGCCGCGGCCCGGGCAGCGGCCAGGATCTCCCGCGACACCGGCCCCAACGGCTGGGTACCTCCCGCGAGGCTGTCGCGCCGCAAGGAGCCCCAGACCAGGCGGCCCGGCGGACGACCCGACAGGCTGACCGGAGGGTTGCCCGGCGGCTCCTGGCCCACATAGACCAGCCAGAGTTCCTCCCACAGCCGGGCCGGTGACCGGCCGCCCTTCAGCAAGGCGGCCAACTGCTGCACCAGCACGATCATGGGGACCTCGGATGCGGCTGCGCCCCGCCGGCGCCGCGGCGGCCAGAAGCCCCGCCAGCCGCCCGGGCCGCCGCCAGCAGGTCCCCGCGCCTTTCCCGGCGTCGGCCCCGAGAGAACCCGCCGAACGCGCCGGCGGGAGCCGCCCGGCGGTGCGAATGCCAACCACAGCGCCAGGGCCAGGATCCCGGTCAGTGCGGCCGTCATGGCGGGCCGGCCGCCGTGATGCGCCGGGCAGTGGAGGCAGTCCCGGGCACCGCAGACGGGTCCAGGCCCAGCCGCGGCGCCAGCTCCGGCCACGCGGGACCGGCTCGAACCTCGCCGCCGACGGTCTCCAGGGCCGCCGCTACGGCCAGCCCTGACTCGTTTTCCCCGACCAGTCCGATGGACGCCACCTGCCGGCCAAGCCGGGTCCGTTCCAGGTGCACGACGACGTCCAGCGCGCTGGCGGCCTGGAGGCGGACAGCGTCCGGTCCCATCCCCGCGAGCGCGCCGAGCGCCGTCAGCCGGGCGGGGACCGCGGCGGCGGTGTTGGCGTGGATCGTCCCGCCGGCCCCGGTATGCCCGGTGTTCATCGCGGCGAGCAACTCCCGGACCTCCGCGCCGCGGCACTCCCCCACCACCAGCCGGTCCGGCCGCATCCGCAGGGCCTGCCGGACCAACTCGCCCAAATCGACGGCGCCGCCGCCCTCGAGATTGCTGTGGCGCGACTCGAGGGACACCACATGCGGATGGACGGGGTTCAGCTCGGAGGCATCCTCGATCAGGACGAGCCGCTCCCCCGGCTGGCACAGCCCCAGCAGCGTGGCGAGCAGTGTCGTCTTTCCCGACCCGGTCGCACCGCTGACCAGGAAGCTCAGGCGGCGTGCCACCATCCGCTCCAGGACGTCCTGCACCAACGGGCCGAACATGCCGCCGCGGCCCAGCTCCGCCAGGGAGAAGACGGACTCGCGTCGGATCCGCACGCTCAGCAGGGTACCCGTCGTGGAAATCGGCGGCAGGACGGCGTGGACCCGGTACCCGCCGTCGAGTCTGACATCCACGCAGGGTGACCCGTCGTCGAGGCGGCGGCCGCCGGCGGCCACGAGCCGGGCGGCCAGCGCACGGACCTGGGCCTCGCCGGCAAAAGCAACGGGGGCACGTTCCAACCCGCGGCCGCGGTCCAGCCAGACCGACTCCGGGCCGTTGACGAAGATGTCCGTCACGAGCGGGTCCCGGGTCAGCGGCTGCAACGGCCCCAGCCCGTTCAGTTCCGCGCTGATGCTTTCGACGGCGGCCAGTGCGCCGGCGGTGCCGAGCACCCTGCCGCTCGCCTGCACGGCCGCGGCAACCCGGGACGGGGTGACCGGACCGGCGTCGGCCATCACGGATTCACGGACTGCCTCGAGCAGCCGGTCATCCACCCGTTTTTGGGTGCCGCGCAGCTGCCGGCGCGTCCCCGGGCCGCTAGGAGCGCCCGGATGCTGCGGTTCCCGCGGATCCGGCTCCGCATGCGAGCTCACGGGTACTCGTCCATACTCACGTCAAGGACGGCTTCGGCGAAGCGCTGCACGCTGCGCCTGCCGCCGGTGTCCAGGAGGCGGCCGAGTTCCGTGGCCGCGGCCGTGCCGCGGACCTCGGGCATGATGCTCTGCACGGGCTGTCCCACGGCTTCGGAAATGAGCTGGATGTCCAACACTGCCCCGGGTTTCGCCCGGATCACCAGCGCGGTGTCCACCGGCGGAAGCTCCGGCACCAGGCGGGCGGATGCCACCGCTGCACGGAGTTGGGCCGGCAGGACGACCAGGACACGGTCGCATTCCCACGCGAAGGTGCGCAGCGCCTCGCGGCCGCGTCCGATGTCCAGCAGGACCAGCTCGTAGCAGCGCCTCGCGGCGTCGAGCACGCCGGCCACCGCGGCCGCGTCGACGGCCTTGGGCCGCTCCCGGTTGCCCGGCCAGGACAGGAAGGAGAAGCCGCCGGCTTCGGGCAGCGCCTCGTGGAGCTGGTCCGGGTCGATGCTGCCGCTGGCCTCGGCGAGGTCGGGCCAGCGGAGCCCGGGGGCGTCTTCGGCGGCGAGGGCCAGTTCCAGGCCGCCGCCCCAGGGATCGCCGTCGATCAGGAGCACGCGGGCGCCGAGGCGCGCCGCGGCCTGGGCTAGCCAGATCGCGGCGGTCGTTGCCCCGGCCCCGCCGCAGCCACCGGTCACGCCCAGGACGTGCCCGCCGGGGTCCGCGGCGTTCGAGCGGCTCAGGTACTCGGCCAGCCACGGTCCGCCTTCGGGGAGGACCGCCACGCGTTCGGCCCCCATGGCGGCGGCCAGGTGCCACACGCTGTCGCCTTCACCGCTCAGCCCGACGAGGACCGCCGGGGCGCGGCGCCGGTAGGGCAGCTCGGGCACGTCGCTGCCGACCAGCACCGCGCCGGCCGAGTCCCAGTACGGCGCCGCCTCGGCAACGTCCCGGACCAGGCTCAGCTGGCGACCGGCCGCGGCGACAATGCGCTCCACTTCGCCGCGCAGGACCTCGGACCCGGTGACCAGCAGCGTCTCCGCCGCTTCGCCGGGAAGCCACGACCCGGGAAGAGGCCCGGACGCGGGGCCGGCGCGGGACACGGGTTCCGGGGCCACCGGCTCGGGTAGTTGGTGCCTGCTCATGCCACCACTCTGGGCGTGCCGGACGCGGGACGGAACCGCCGCCGCCGGCTATGTGGAGAACCGCGGCGAAATTGGGCAGCTGGCCACCGGGGTCGGATCCACAAGGCAGAATTGAACCCATGCATCTGCTGCTTGCCGCCCACGACGACGGCGCAGCCCTACAACGGCTCACCCCCCAGGGGGAACCCGACCCCGCCGCCCCCGAACCGCGCCTGATCCGCTCGGCCGAGCTGCCCGGCGTCGTGCGCGAACTGGAGCTGCGGCGCCCGCGCTGGATCTGGCACCGGACGCAGGACTGGTACCCGGCCCTGCTGGCCGCCGGCGTCGAACTGGAACGCTGTTACGACCTGACCCTGTGCGGCGCCATCCTGGCCCACTCGGAGTTCACCGCGCACACCGACTATGCCCGGAACGCGGAGAAACTGACCCAGGACGACGACGTCGAGCAACCGCCGCGGGTACTGCAGCCGCCGCCCCCGCCGGCAGACCAGGGCGCCTTGTTCGATGACCCCGGGCTGCGCGCGGCACCGCGTCACTCTCCCGGGGAGCTCCGCACCGAATACGCCGCCCAGCAGGAAGCCCTGGCCGACGTCGACCCCGGCGGCGACCGGCGAAAGCAGCGCCTCCAGCTGCTCCTCGCCGCCGAGTCCGCCGGGGCCATGATCGCCGCCGAGATGCAGCGCACCGGGGTGCCCTGGCGCGAGGAGCTGCACGAAGAGATCCTCGCGGACCATCTCGGGCCGCGGCCGCCCCAGGGGCAACGCCCGGCCAAGCTGGAGGCGCTCAACACCGAACTGCGCCGCCTGCTGCAATCCCCGGGGCTGAACCCTGATTCCCCGCAGGAACTGATGCGCGCGCTGCACCGCAATGGCATCGAGGTGAAGTCCACCCGCCAGTGGGAACTCAAGGAATCCAGCCATCCGGCCATCGAACCGCTGCTGGCCTACAAGAAACTCGCCCGGCTCCACTCCGCCAACGGCTGGGCCTGGCTGGACGCCTGGGTCAAGGACGGCCGGTTCCAGCCGGAGTATGTGGTGGGCGGCGTGGTGTCCGGGCGCTGGGCCTCGCGCGGCGGCGGGGCGCTGCAGATTCCGCGCCAGATCCGCGGTGCCGTACACGCCGACCCGGGCCACAAGCTGATCGTGGCCGACGCCTCACAGCTGGAGCCGCGCGTGCTGGTGGCGCTGGCCCAGGATTCCAGGATGGCCGAAGCCGCCCGCGACAAGGACCTCTACGCCGGTATCGCCGCGCAGGGCTTCGGCGGCGACCGGGCCAAGGCCAAGGTAGCGCTGCTGGGCGCCATCTACGGCGCCACCACGGGCGAATCCGGACGGCTGATGCCGCAACTGGCCCGCACCTATCCGCGCGCTGTCGGTTTTGTCGAGCAGGCCGCCCGCGAAGGCGAGGCGGGGAAGACGGTCACCTCCCGGCTGGGCCGCAGCAGCCCGCCGCCCTCGGACCGGTGGCGGCGCAGCCAGCAGTCCGCCACCGCGGAGGAACAACGCCGGGCCGATGCGCTGGCCCGCTCGCGCGGCAGGTTCACACGGAACTTCGTGGTGCAGGGTTCGGCCGCCGACTGGGCCGCCTGCTGGCTGGCGGAACTGCGACGGCGGCTGCGAACCCTGCGCGCAGCCGGTTCCCCCGCCGGGGAGCTGGTCTTCTTCCTGCACGATGAAGTGATGGTGCACTGCCGGGAGGAAGCCGTCGACGCCTGCAGCCAGGCCATCGAAGAGTCTGCG
Source organism: Arthrobacter sp. (assembly GCA_026393275.1). Lineage (GTDB taxonomy): Bacteria > Actinomycetota > Actinomycetes > Actinomycetales > Micrococcaceae > Arthrobacter. The sequence goes on along the minus strand of JAPLAM010000057.1, from coordinate 13,985 downwards.
GCCGCCGCGAAGGAGCTGCTGTTCGGCAGGATCCCGGTTGATTTCCCGGTGAGCATCGCCGTCGCCGACTCTTACGACAAGGCCAAATAAACAACGCAAAATAGCCGCCCTGAACCGCCTGAAATTCGCCGCCAACGCCGGTCCGGACACCCGGGGTAACGTACCCGCCAGTAGCGTTGCGCCGACTCTGTGAGCCCCGCTACGCTCGAAAAGCCCGAAACGGGGCAAGGAACACTGGGGAGGCAGCAGAGTGGCTGGCATATTCGAGATCGCAGCAACCGGAGACGAGTCGTACTTCTTCAGGCTGACCGCGTCGGACGGGACAGTACTTGCTGTTTCACCGCTTTACAACACCATCAGGGCCGTAGCCGCGGGCATCACCGCGGTCCGCGAAAATGCCGCGACCGGGCTGGTGGTGGACCGCTCCCGGACCTGACACGCCGGCGCGTTACGGGTCGATCTCGTGGAGCCGGGTGCGGTCCCACGAGACCGACCAGCCCAGCTGGTCGAACAGCTGGTTGAGGATCATCCCGGTGAAGCCCCACACCACCACACCGTTGACGGTGAACGCCGGGCTCTGGAACGTCTGGCCGGCGCGGCTGACGGTCGCCATGACCCGGTTGTCCGGATCCAGCAGGTCCCTAACGGGCACCCGGAACACCTGCGATGATTCGCCGTAGTCCACCACCCGGACCGGCGACTGCGATGCCCACCAGCCGAGGACCGGCGTCACCAGGAAATTCCCGCGCGGCAGCGCCAGTTCGGGCATAGTCCCTAGGACCTCCACACCCCGCGGGTCCAGGCCGGTTTCCTCTTCGGCCTCGCGCAGGGCGGCCTCGGTGACGGATTCGCCAGGGTCGATGCCGCCACCGGGGAAGGCCACCTGGCCGGGGTGGTCGTCCAGGGTCTGCGCGCGCTGGAGCAGCAGGACGTCAAGATCCGCCGGCGCCAGCAGCTTCACCGATGTCGCGGGGACATCATCCAACGATCCGAACAACATCAGCACGGCGGCCCGGCGGACACGTTCCCCCGGCTCCACCACCAGTTCGCGCCAGCGCGGATCCGGTGCCGGTGCCGTGCCGGCCGCCACCGCGGCCACATGGTTGATCAGGTCCTGGCGGGCGGTCATTGCGGCCTTCTTTGCGATTCCATCCGGATTTCCGCGGCCCGGTGGGTCTCCGCCAGCAGCTTCGCGAGCAGTCCCTCCTGGCCCGGGGCCAGTTCGTATTTCAGCAGCTTCCTGGCCTTCTGGGGATCCGTCTCACCCGCGCCGTACCTGGGACACCAGGTCGCCACCGAGCAGGCCCCACAGGCCGGCTTGCGGGAATGGCAGACGCGCCGGCCGTGGAACACGACGCGGTGCGAGAGCATGGTCCAGTCCTTCGGCTCAAACAGTTCGGCGACGTCCGCTTCGACCCGGACCGGATCGTCAGAATCCGTCCAGCCGAAGCGGCGGGCCAGCCGGCCGAAGTGGGTGTCCACGGTGATGCCCGGGATGCCGAACGCGTTCCCGAGGACGACGTTGGCGGTTTTGCGTCCGACGCCGGGCAGCTTGACCAGGTCTTCCAACCGGCCGGGCACCACGCCGTCGTAGTCATCGACGAGCTTGGTGCACAGGGCCATCAGGTTCCGCGTTTTGGCCCGGAAGAACCCGGTGGGTTTGATGATGGCCTCCAGCTCGGCGACCTCGGCCTCCGCCATGCTCCGGGGATCCGGGAACCGGGCGAAGAGCAGCGGCGTGATCTGGTTGACCAGCACGTCCGTGGTCTGCGCCGACAGCACCGTGGCCACCACCAGCTCGAACGGGCTGCGGAAATCCAGCTCGGCGTGCGCGTAGGGGTACTGCTCCGCCAGCGCCTTGTTGATCCGTCGGGCGCGGCGCTTGAGCCCCAGCAGCGTCTCCCCGCCAGCCCGCGGCTCGGGCTTAGCGCTGGGGGGTTTCACGCCCGGGATTTTCCCGCTGGCGCGTTTCGCGCTGCCGGGTTCGGTGGCCACGGTCCGGCTAGCCGCGTTCGATGTTGCTGAGGTCCCGGAGGACGCCGACGCGGCCGTCCGTGTGCTGGACCAGGAACTCGTGCCCACGGTCTTCCAGGGCGAGGACCCAACCGCCGGGTTCGACGACGAACGCGGGGGCGCCTGTGTGCTCGTCCACTGCGGTGCGGGGCTGCGCAACGGCGAACCAGAAGGCTTCATAGGCAGGCTGCGGGGCAGCGGTCTCGGGCCGGTTTGCGGGGTCCACGGTCGCGCCGATCGGCTCCTGCGAGCGGACCTGGGGGGTGAGTGCGGTGGGAGCCTCCTGGCTTGGGGCCATGGACCCGGCGGACGCAGCCGGGACGCCGGACACCCGGGTTTCTTCCGGGCCCGCGGGCGCCGCGGGGGCGGGCGACCCTGACGCGGACGGCACCGAGGCGGCAGGCGTTACGGCCGGGGCCGCAGCGGCCGGTGCCGTTGCGGCCGGGGTCTGCTCGGCGGAGGGAGCCGCTGCACCGGCTCCGGCGGCCGGAGCGTACGCCGCCGTCGGCGTCGGGGAAACGGGAGGGACGACGCCGTGCGCCTGGGTGGCCGGTTCGTCGGCAGCCGGGCGGGCGTACCCGGCGCCGGCAGCAGCACCCGCGGCGGCGCCAGCAGCGCCCGCCGCCGTGGCAGCGGCGGCCTGCGACGCCCCGGTGGCCTCATAGCCCCGGGGCGCGGGCGCCGCGCTGCCGGCCTTCTTTCCGGGGGCCATCCGCTTGGCCCAACCGGCCAGCGGGCTGCCGCCCTCCTTGGCAGGGTTGGCTTCGCCGGCGGCCTTGGGGGCCTTGGGTGCGCGGGGCTTGCGGACCGGTGCTGCGGCTTCCCGCGCTACGACGTGGGCTGGCGTTTCGGCGCGGTGCAGGAAATCACCGGCGAGGGCGGGGATCAGCCGCGCCAGCACGGTGGCGGTGAAAAGCCCCAGTGCGCCTACGAGGCCCAGCAACATGCTCGGCACGAACGCGCCGGCGGCCGCCAGGAAGAAGAACGCCAGGCTGAAGGACGCCACGACGGACGCGAACTGGTCAATCGAGAGGGAACCGATCCGGAGCTTCGTGCCCGGGCTGACCCGGCGTGCTACAAAGAGCGCCGCGACGATCAGCGGCAGCAGGATGCCGAGGCCCAGGAAGAAGAGACTGCCCAGGTTCCAAAGGTTGTACCGGATGGCGAACATGGGGATCAGGGAGGCGATGAAGAGAATCAGTGTGGAGCCGAAAACGGTGAGGTCGCGGACGGTGAAGGGCCCCAGGACTGCCTCGTTGTTCTTCACGTTCGGCTTGTCGACGGTGAAGCGTGGCTGTTCCCCGGACCCGTGGGCCTGCGCTGGCCCGGCCGGGCGTTCGTTTCGGGAGGGCGCATGGAGCTGCCCGTTGCTTTGCTCGTTCATTCTGTTCTCCTTAGCTCGGCCGCACTCCGGACAGTGCCGCCTAAGGCAGGCAAAAACAGGACCGCCAGCGGTCCTGTCGCCCCCCATCGGATGTCACAACTCCATCTCAGCCTAGTCAAGTGCAGGACTGATCACTAGCTGACCGGCCGTCACTCCAGCACCAGCGTGGTGGTTCCTTCGCCCTCCGCGTAAATGAGTGTGATGGTCAGCGGGAGCGTGCCTGCGCCAGCCGGGACGCTGAATTCGTGCGTGGTCGGCGCCAGGTCGGCGGTGCACGGGTTCTGCGCGGACGCTTCGAAGCGGATGGTCACCCGGTCCGGGGCCGTGGCTTCGATCCGGGTCGGGATGGCCGGGCAGCTGGAGCTCCCCCACAGGGGGACGCCGAACCTCCTGGGTTTGTCCACCCACCCCGCCGTCGGTGTCCCCAGCGTCAGCCGCGGCGCGGGAGAGGCGCCCGGCGGGGCACTCGGCTGCGCACTCTTCGGCGCGCCCAGCGAAACGGGCGGATTCGAAAGCATGCCCCGGTAGCTGCGGTCGGCCGCGCTGGGCGGCCCGGCGCAGGCGGTCAGCATCACGATGCCGACGAAGGCGGACGCGGCGAGCGCGGTTACCCGCCGGTTCACAGCGGCCAGCCGGCGTCGGCGGCGTTCCGCAAGGCGCGGCTGTACATCCACGGCTCGTCCCGGGTGGCGGCCGACACGGCCAGATGCCGGGCCGTGATGCGGCGGGCAAAGTAGCCCTCGTAGGGGAGCACAATGACACTGTCGATTCCGTGCTGCCAGGCGGCGACCAGGGCCGGCAGGCTTTGAGGCTCCGGCGAGTCCGCGGCTCTCCTGCGCGGCGCGGCGAAGGCGTCCGGGCTGCACCGCTGCTCCCAGGCGTTGTAGGCATGCGGGTCGATTCCCTCCCAGCCATAGTCCGCCTGCCAGAACGGCGGGATCAGGGGATCCAGCTCGTGAAAAGGCTTCGAGACGGCCTGGATGTGGCCCGTCGTCGGGTGGATCGTCGGGTCGGGTTCCTGCACGGAATACCAGTCCCAGGCCCTCGCCCAGGCCCGGCGCCAGCGGTCGTCCCACTCCGCCGGCGCCGCCGAGTCGGGAATCCGGGACCGGCCGACGTCGGGCACTGGGTCCAACCGGGGAACACCGCCGTCGGCGGCGATGCCCCATGCATAGCGGATGAACAGCAGAACTGTCAGGTGGTGCGGTGCGGCATCCACCCGGACGGCCATGCCCCGCGGCCACCGGTCGGGCGGCGTCCGGCCCCAAAGTCTCATATGCTCCCCCACGTCACTATGAATCGTGGAACCAGTCTCATTCTTGCGGCGCCGCTCCGCCAGCCCCGCCCGCACTTTACCGGCCACCATTCGGCGCTTAATAAACACCGCTCACGGCTCCCTCTGTGACGGGGCACACGTTCTGTCCGAGCCAGGCGTTAGGGTGTATTTCGGAACAGCTCTTTGCGGTACGCCCGTGACCAGCCGCTGCCCGACGCCGCGCACGCGGCCCGGCGCGCGGCGGAACCGGACGTCCGTGCAGCACGGATCGATGAATGATGAGGTTCACCATGTCCCAGCAGGCCCCAGGCTCCACCGCGACGACGCCCCCGCAGGGCGATGCCTTCGAAAACCTGTCGCAGGAGGACCGCAAGTTCGCCCCCTCGGCGGAGTTCGCCGCGAACGCCGTGGTCACCGCCGCCGACTATGCCGAGGCCGACGCCGACCGGCCGGCCTTTTGGGCCAAGCAAGCCCGCGGGCTGCTGAGCTGGAGCAAGGACTTCACCGAGACCCTGGACTGGTCCAACGCACCGTTCGCCAAGTGGTTCGTCGGCGGCGAAATCAACGCCGCGTACAACGCCTTGGACCGGCACGTCGACGCCGGCAACGGGGACCGCGTCGCCATCTACTTCGAGGGCGAGCCCGGCGACACCCGAACGTACACCTATGCGCAGCTCACCGACGAGGTCAAAAAAGCCGCCAACGCCTTCGAATCACTCGGCGTGGCCAAGGGCGACCGCGTCGCCGTGTACCTGCCGATGATCCCCGAGGCCGTCATCACCCTGCTGGCCTGCGCCCGGATCGGCGCCATCCACTCGGTGGTCTTCGGCGGCTTCTCCGCCGAAGCGCTCCGTTCCCGGATCGACGACGCCGAGGCCAAGCTGGTCGTCACGGCCGACGGCACCTACCGCCGCGGCAAGCCCAGCTCGCTCAAGCACGCTGTCGACGACGCGTTGTCCCACGAGGGAGACGGCGACGGCCACACCGTCCAGAACGTCGTCGTGGTCAAACGCAACGGCCAGGACGTGGACTGGCACGACGGCCGTGACCACTGGTGGTCCGACACCGTCGAGGTCGCCTCCGCCGAGCACACCGCGGTCGGCCACGACTCCGAACATCCGCTGTTCATCCTGTACACCTCGGGGACCACCGGCAAGCCCAAGGGCATCCTGCACACCACCGGCGGCTACCTCACGCAGGGCGCCTACACCCACAAGGCGGTCTTCGACCTGCACCCGGAGACCGACGTGTACTGGTGCACCGCCGACGTCGGCTGGGTCACCGGCCACTCCTACGTCGCCTACGCCCCGCTGATCAACGGCGCCACCCAGGTGATGTACGAGGGCACCCCCGATTTCCCGCACCAGGGCCGCTGGTGGGAGATCGTGGAGAAGTACAAAGTCTCCATCCTCTACACCGCCCCCACCGCGATCCGCACCTTCATGAAATGGGGGAAGGAGATCCCGGCGAAGTCGGACCTGTCTTCGATCCGAGTGCTGGGTTCGGTAGGCGAACCCATCAACCCCGAGGCATGGATGTGGTACCGGGAGGTCATCGGCGCCAACGCCGGAGCACACGGGGAGAAGAAGGAGCACCCGGCCCCGATCGTGGACACCTGGTGGCAGACCGAAACCGGCGCGCAGATGATCGCGCCGCTGCCCGGTGTGACGGCCACCAAGCCGGGCTCCGCGCAGGTCCCGCTGCCCGGCATCGCGGTGGACGTCGTCGATGAGGCCGGCGAGTCGGTGCCCAACGGCCACGGCGGCTTCCTCGTGATCCGCGAACCGTGGCCCGCCATGCTGCGCGGCATCTGGGGTGATCCGGAACGCTTCAAGGAAACGTACTGGTCCCGTTTCGAGACGATGTACTTTGCCGGCGACGGCGCCAAGAAGGACGAGGACGGCGACATTTGGCTGCTCGGCCGGGTGGACGATGTCATGAACATCTCCGGGCACCGGCTCTCCACCGCGGAGATCGAATCCGCGCTCGTGTCCCACCCAGCCGTGGCGGAAGCCGCCGTCGTGGGCGCCGCGGACGAGACCACCGGACAGGCCGTCGTGGCGTTCGTGATCCTGCGAGGCGACGCGGTGGACTCGGGCGAGGCGATGGTCCAGGAGCTCCGCAACCATGTGGGCAAGGAGATCGGCCCGATCGCCAAGCCCAAGATCATCCTGATCGTGCCGGAGCTGCCCAAGACCCGCTCCGGCAAGATCATGCGCCGCCTGCTCAAGGACGTCGCGGAAGGCCGCGAGGTGGGCGATGCCACCACGCTGGCCGACAACACCGTGATGGCCCAGATCGCGCACTCGCTGAAGAAGTAAGCCCACGGCCACGACGGCGGCGCCGCCCATGCACGAGGGGCGGCGCCGCCGTCGTCTGCGCGATTATCGGGCGCGGACCACGACGACTCCGAAGGTCGTGGCGCCGGGGTTAGTGAACTTCGAGTCAACGACGGCGAGCGTGTCTCCGAACAGGGCAGCGGCGGTGGGGATGTCGAATTTCGGGCTGGTGATGACCTGCCGCACCTCACCCGAATCCAGCCGGTGCCCAAGCCGGATGCGGCTGACCTGGTTGTTCAGATTCTGCATCGCCCACAGGGTGTCGCCCTGGAGCAGGATGCCGTCGACGTTGGGCACGCTCACCCCTGTAATCTCGGCGCTCGCCCCGGTGCGGGCGTCCACGGAGTAGAGCAGGCCGCGTGCGGTGTGGGCGGCCACCAGGGTGTCACCGTCCTCGGCGGCGGCGATGCCGTTGAGGTTGAAGCCCCGGTCGACGCTTGCAGCCGGACCCGTCAGCTTCAGGGTGCGCGCCGCTCCGAGATCGCCGTCGCGGCCCACCGGCACGAAGTACAGCTCGCCGGCGCGGGAGTTCGTGAACCACGCACCCCGGCTGGTCAAGGCCACGTCGTTGATGAAGCTCGTCCCGGGAGCGGCCAGCTGGTAGGTGGACTCGGTCTTCCGGCTCTTGAGGTCATAGATGTAGGCCTGGCCGGTACCGCCGCCGGCAACGACGAGGAAGTCGTGGCGCAGGTCCACCTTCATGCCTAGGGCCGCCCGGCCGGCCGGGGCCTCGATGAATTCCTTTGCCGTTCCGTCGCGGATGTCTCCGCGGAAGATGTTTCCGTTGAGCCTGTCGCCGGCGAAGAATGTTGAGCCGTCGCCGGCGGCGATGCCTTCCGCTCCGGTGGCGCCGGGAAAGGGCGATCACGGGGCGGCTGTGCCCGGTGTCGGAGCCCTCGGCGGTGGCCAGCGGCGCGGGAACAATCACGGCGGCCGCGGCCAGGAGGGCCGCCGCCGCCCGCAAAAGTGCTCTCGACGAGTGAATGTTGCGCATGATGACGCTCCAGAAGAATTGGGCTTTTGCGCGCGGACCTACCGTCACGGAGGTTCCGCACGATGGTCCCTTCAGTTTATGCAGCGGGCCCGGCGCGGGCCAGAGCTTCCGGTTACGCGATACATTGGCTGGCATGAGTGAAGCCATCCCCGCGGACGCCGGCCGCGGCACGATCCTGGTCCTCAACGGGCCCAATCTGAACCTCTTGGGCACCCGGGAGCCCGAAAAGTACGGCACGGCAACGCTGGCCGACGTCGAACAGCTGGCCAGGGACGCCGCCGCGGCGCACGGACTGGACGTCGAGTGTTTCCAGTCCAACCATGAGGGCGCGCTCGTGGATGCGATCCACGCCGCCCGCGGGAAGGCACTCGGGATTGTCCTGAACGCCGGCGCCTACACGCACACCTCGGTGGCGATCCGGGACGCAATCTCCGCGGTACAGCTGCCCACCGTCGAAGTACACATCACCAACGTCCACGCCAGGGAAGCGTTCCGGCACCACTCCTACCTTTCGGACATCAGCAAGGCCGTGATCGCCGGCGCGGGCATCCTCGGGTACCGTTTCGCCGTCGAGTACCTCGCCGAACTGCACGCCGGCCAGGACTGAGCACTTACTTCTTGATGCACTGCCCGGGTGAGACCGCGTCGCCCAGCCCCGGCGCCTGCGCGGCCACGGGGGCGAGGTCGTTCATGGTGATCGCGAAGCCGAGCGAGTTTTCGGAAGTGGATTTCGCGAAGACGACGCCGGCCACCTGCCCGTTCTCCGTGAGCAGCGGTCCGCCGGAGTTCCCGGGCTGGACGTCGCCGGCAATCCGGTAGACGTCCTCGGCCGCGGCGTTTTTGCCGTAGATGTCGGGGACCAGGACGGTGGCAATGTCCCGCACCGTGGCGGGTTTGGACTGGAACGGGCCGCCGTGCGGGTAGCCCGCGAACGCCGCCGGGCTGCCGGAGGGAAGGTTGGCGCTCAGCGCCAGGGGTGCGGAGGGCAAGCCGTCGACGGCCAGCACGGCAAGGTCGTGGCGGCTGTCGAAGTAGACGACCCTACCCGGGAGGGCTCCGCCGCCCGGGACCTCGACGACGGGCTGGGGGACGCCGGCCACCACGTGGGCGTTGGTCACCACCCGTCCGGGCGAGACCACGAAGCCCGTTCCGGTCTGGTTCTGCCCGCACTGGTAGGCGGTCCCGGCGATTTTCAGCACCGAGGCGGCCGCCTTGTTCAGCGCCGGGGTGTCGGTGCTGGCATCCGGAACCGCGACGGGCTGACCGCCGATGCCTTCGAACAGGGTGGGGATCCCATCGCCGATGACCGCGGAGCGCAGCTGGGCCATGGACGTCTTCAGCGGGGTGGGTGTGACGCCGTCGATGAAACCGATCACCTTGGAGTCGGCAAGCTGTTGGGAGACGAACGGGACGCCGAGGGCGCTGATGCTGAACGCCAGCATGGACATGACGAGGGCGGACACGGCGACGTTGACCCCGCCGCCCGCCACGCGGTCGGCCAGCCGGAGCGGGCTGATCTTGACGACGCTCCGGAGGCGTCGGCCGATCGCGGTGCCCAGCCCGTGCCCCAACATCATGAGCACCACGGCCGCGGCGATGATCGCGGTGAGCCGCCAGGTGGGGTTATCGACCAGCTTGCTGACGATCGGCACGGACAGGAAGGCGGCGACGGCGCCGGCAGCGAACCCTGCGATGCCGCCGAGCGTCACCAGGAAGCCGTTGCGCAAGCCGTAGATCAGGTAGGACAGCAACGTCAGGATCAACGCGAGGTCCAAGATGGTCAAGCCGAACACGGGGCTCCTTAAAGACTTGTCAGATCCACATTCTACCGGCGCGGGCCGACAGTTTGCCGGTTGCCGGCGGCAGGGTCCGACGCCGGGGCTGAATGTCCGCCGGCTCCGGCGGCGTGCTGCGGCGGCGTCGGCGGCGTCGGTTCCGGCGTCGGCTCGAGCGTGGGTTCGCGCGTCATGGTGCCAAGTACGTCACAGAAGCCGCAAAATTCTGAAACAATGGCTGAAGCGCCCCAGCCGACACAGTAAGTCAGGAGTTTTTCATGGATATCGAGGTATTGCGCCGCGCACCCCTTTTCGCCACGCTCGACGACGAGGCGTTCCGTCTGTTGACGGACGAACTCACCGAGGTGGACCTTTCACGCGGAGCCTCGGTTTTCCGGGAAGGCGACCAGGGCGACCAGCTGTACTTCATCGTCTCCGGCAAAGTGAAGCTCGGCCGCACGTCCCCCGACGGCCGCGAGTCCTTGCTCGCCATCCTCGGCCCGGGCGAACTGTTCGGCGAAATGGCCCTGTTCGATCCCAGCCCGCGCACCGCCACGGCCACCGCCGTCTCCGAAACCCGGCTGGCCGGCCTGCGGAACGAGAGCCTCAACGCCCTCCTGCGCACCCGCCCGGAGGTATCGGCCCAGTTGCTGCAGGCCCTCGCCCGGCGCCTGCGCCGCACCAACGACTCACTCTCCGACCTCGTCTTCTCCGACGTACCGGGCCGCGTCGCCAAGGCGCTGCTGGACCTGGCCGACCGCTTCGGCCGCCCCGCGACCGACGGCGTCCTCGTCGCCCACGAACTCACCCAGGAAGAGCTGGCCCAGCTGGTCGGCGCCTCCCGCGAGACGGTCAACAAGGCCCTCGCCGAATTCGTCCAGCGCGGCTGGCTGCGCCTCGAGGCCCGCGCCGTCGTCATCCTCGACATGCAGCGTCTCCGCCAGCGCTCCCGCTAAACGCTTTCACACCGAAGGCCGGCCCGTGACAACGGGCCGGCCTTCGGTGGTTAAGGGTGGGTCCGGGCTGGTGGTGGGGGCCTGGGGCGGTTGCGGACTTCGGGTTGGGGTTGGCGAGGTTGGAGGCTGCAGACTCCGGGGCACGGGTTTCGGCGGGCGGGAAGTACGCAGTCGGGCATCAGGCTGCAAGCCGTTGCGACCACCAAGGCTCCTTCCCTCGGAGCATGCCCATTCTTCCCACCCCAGCGCCCCGGACATGTCCAGCCTCCGCGGCGAGGAATGGGCATAGTGCCGCTATGTCCAGTGGTCCCGGCGAACGGAGGGCATGTCCCAGGGCGGCCTGAGTAAGCGGAGAGCATGTCCAATGGTGGCGAGCGCCTGAGAGCATGTCCAATGGTGGCGAGCGCCTGAGAGTATGTCCCGCGGCTAGACACGCGCCTGAGGGCATGTCCAGCGGCTACGTCAGCGCAGAGCACGCCTCGGGGCGCTTCTCCGGGCCAGCCCGAGTCAGCGGAGGGCATGTCCACTGGTGCCAACTGCCGGAGGGCATGTCCAGTGGAGGGCAGCAGCCCAGGCCGCTACTTCACCCGCGGGGTTCCCCGGGCGCGGTTTTGGCGGACTCGACTTGAAGCATGAGCTTGCCGTCCTCCTCCACCAGGGTCGGCTGGTAGGGATGGGCGGTGCGTTTGTGGCTGAGGTAGGCGATGCAGCCGTTCGCGGCGGCCATCTTCTCCAGCATAATCTCGGAGCCCGGAACCAGGAGTGCTCCAAGTTTCAGGCCGACGGTGTTCGGTTGACCCACCTCGTCGCCCAGGGCGGTGGTGTCACGCTCGGCGACCACCTTGCGGACGCAGACCCAGCGCGCCCACACACCCTTGCTGGCCAGCATCGAGGGCTGCTGGTTCATCGGCACGGTCGCGGCAAAATACCTGGTGTTAAAACGTCGGTGCGAGAAGTCCGGGCTGAGCCAGTTCACCAGCGGTTTGAGCAGGTCGGTCCGCAACGAAAGCCCGCGCTTGGCCAGCACGTCGGCGAACGCCTTCTCCTGATCGGCCACGGCTTCCCGGGCGCGCATCCACTCGGCCGACGTGGTTCCCTCCACCGTGCTGGACAAGTCCGGCCCGGCCAGCAGAATCCCGGTCTCCTCGAAAAGCTCGCGGATTGCGCCCACCACGTGCCGGCGTACCAGCCCGACGTCAGTTGACCCCAGTTTCTCGGCCCAATGCTGCGGTGTGGGGCCCAGCCAGCCGATGGCGCCGTCGTCGGACGCCTCCAGCGACCCGCCCGGGAAGGCGAGCACGCCCAGGGGCGAGGTGCCGGGCCGGTAGCCCAGCCAGGTTTCCAGGCCGGTGGGCGAATCCCGCAGCAGAACCACTGACGAGGCGTGGCGGGGCGCCCGCGGGGTCCGCTCGCCGGTTTCAAGCCAGCTGCGGGCTGCTCCCTCCAGCTCCGGAGGGAGCACAAACAGGCGTCGTGCTAGGTGTGGCAAGGGAAACGACCGGCCCTCTAGGTGAATTCAGCGATTAGTTCGACCTCGACCGGCGAGTCGAGCGGCAGCACGGAAACGCCGACGGCGGAGCGTGCGTGCTGGCCGGCGTCCCCGAGGACCTTGCCCAGGAGCTCCGAGGCGCCGTTGATGACACCGGGCTGGCCGGTGAACGCGGGATCGGAGGAGACGAAGCCGACCACTTTGACGATCCGCGTGATGCGGTCCAGATCGCCGATCACGCTTTTCACGGCGGCCAGCGCGTTGACGGCGCAGATCTCGGCGTAGCGTTTGGCGTCTTCCGGGGACACCGTCGACTCATCAGAAGCGCCCTCGGTCCCGGACGAGACCTTGCCCGTCGCTTCGAGCTTGCCGTCGATGAAGGGCAACTGGCCTGAGGTGTAGACGTGGTTGCCGGAGATCACGGCGGGGACGTACGCGGCCACCGGGGCGGCAACGGCGGGGAGGGTCAGGCCAAGCTCCGCGAGGCGCTGTTCGACGGCGGACGACGCGCCGGTGGTGGCGGCATTTCCGCTGGCACCGGGGGCGGTTTCGCCACTGTTGGCGGCGCCCGCGACGGCGGCCGGGGCGGCAGTTTCGGGGGTGCTCATGGCTAGTGCTTCTCCCGCTTCAGATAGGCAACGAGGCCGTTTCCGTCGGGGCCCGGAACAACCTGGACAAGCTCCCAGCCGTCGTCGCCCCACTGATCCAGAATCTGCTTCGTCGCGTGGATAATGAGCGGAATCGTGGCGTACTCCCATTTGGTCATGAAGTAAAGCCTAGTCCTTGCCGGTAAAGTGGAAAACATGGCGACTGGCAAGAACCCTTTATTCGACACGGCCACCACCCTCGGAAAGATCATTCTTTTCCTCGGCGTGAGCGCGATTTGTGGTGTGCTCGTGGCGGGACTGCTGGTCCCGGCCGCTGCCCTCTCGGGCAACACAGCCAGCGGGTCTATCAAATTTTTTGAGACCCTGCCGGCCGAACTGCAGGTCGATCCGCCGAGCCAGGCAACCACGATCCTTGCCGCCGACGGCAGCGTGATCGCCAGCGTCTTTTCGGAGAACCGCACCCGCGTGTCGCTGGACCAGATGTCGCCCTACATCAAGGACGCGGTGGTCTCCATCGAGGACAGCCGCTTCTACGAACACGGCGGGGTGGACACCACCGGCATCCTGCGCGCCCTCGTCAGCACCGCCCGCGGCAACAAGCAGGGTGCGTCGACCATCACGCAGCAGTATGTCAACAACGTCATCAACTCCTCGCTGGAGTCCCAGGGTAAAAGCGACCAGATCCTCCTCAACGGTGTCAACAAGGGCGTGGGGGACAAACTCCGCGAGATGAAGCTCGCAATCGCCCTCGAGAAGAAGTTCACCAAGGAGCAGATCCTTGAGGGTTATCTGAACATCGTGTTTTTCAACCGGGACGCCTACGGCATCGAAGCAGCCTCCAAGTTCTTCTTCAGCACCAGCGCCAAGGACCTCTCCCTGCCGCAGGCGGCGCTGCTGGCCGGACTCGTCAACAGCCCGTCCTTCTACGACCCGATCGTCCACCCGGATAACGCCAAGGTGCGCCGGGACCTGGTGCTCAAGGCGATGCTGAACCAGGGCAAGATCAAGCAGCCGGAGTACGACGCGGCCGTCGCCACTCCGGTGGTAACCAAGGTGACCCAGGCCAAGCAGGGCTGCCAGAACGCCGCGATGGCGCCGTATTTCTGCGACTACGTGCTGCACCTGTTGCAGAACGACCCGGCGTACGGCGC
>JAPLAM010000051.1 GCA_026393275.1 Arthrobacter sp. | reverse complement strand
TTCTGCTGACATTTCAGTTACTCCTTAGGAAATCGAGGCTCTGCTGGGTCCACTGCTTTTCGAGGCGGATGGTCTCTTCTTCGGAGTCCTGCCACGGCAGCCAGTGCTCGATGATCTGGTTGATATTTCTTTCTTTGGGCTTCAGCTTCCCGGCCATGTAGGCGTAATCCAGGAGGCCTTCGCCGAGGGGGGCGCCGGAGTAGGTAAACCCGACCCATCCCTCCTTGCGGCTGAACGCAAAGTCTTTAATGTGCATGTTCAGGACATAGGGCGCGACGGCGTCGATCACCTCGCGCGGCGATTCCAGCGCCGCCACGGTGTTGGCCGGGTCGCTGCAGATCCCGAGATAAGAGCTGTCCACGCGCCGAATGACCTCCAGGACGCGGGACGTGGGGACCTGTTCGTAGGTCTCCACCGCGATCTGCACGCCGGCGTCCCGGAACTCGGGCAGGACCTCGGCAAACGCGGCCACGGCCTCGTCCGCGTCCGGCGTGTGGCCCGGGACGTTGAACATGGTCCGCAGCAGCGGTGCACCCAGGATCCCGGCGATTCGCAGGAAAGCGCGCAGATGCTCCGGCCGGATGCCCTTGGTGCCGAGCTCCAGGGAGATCCCGAGGGAATCGGCCGTGGCCCGGACGGAGGACAGTTCCGCGTCCGTCATGGATTCCAGTGGCGCGTAGTCGCAGATCTGGAAGAGGTCCACACCCAGGGCGGCGGATGCTGCCAGTGCCCCGTGGAGGTCCAGGGGCGCGGCCACATTGTCCGAGAGCTGCCAGAAGAAGGCGTAGCTGCTCAGGCCGATCCGCGAGCCCGTGCCGGGCTCCACGCGAGGGGGCATGCTCATGGCCGGTCTCCGGCTGCCTGCAGGAGCCCGAGGCGGGCGGCTGTTTCGTCCAGGATGGTGTTCAACGCCTGCGGGTCGTGGGCGAACCTGCCCAGAAAAAGCCCGGCGACGGCGTCATCGAGCTGGCCGATGAGGCCCGGCCCGGCGCTCCCGCCGTAGATGACCCGGCTGTCGGCCTGTCCCGGCAGGGCGCCCAGGTGCGCATCCAGGCCGGCGATGACACCGCTGATGTAGTCCGGGGTGGCGGGCTGCGCCGCGCCGATGGCCCACTGCGGCTCGTAGGCCACGATGGTCCGGCCAGCCGGGGCCAGGGACTGCGCACGGTTGAGGGCGGCGTCGATCTCCGCGGTGCACTGCCGGATGGCTTCCTGCACGGAGCCCTGCTGCGATTCCCCGACGCACAGCACCGGGGTGAGCCCGTTGCGGTAGGCGGCAGCCGTCTTGAGGCCGATGGTCCTGTCGTCCTCGCCGAAGATCCGGCGCCGTTCCGCGTGTCCGATCTCGGCGTAGCGGCCGCCGACTTCCGCGACGGTACGGCCGGACACCTCGCCGGTGAATGCCCCTTCGTCTTCCCAGAAGATGTCCTGGGCGCCGGCGCCGGCGCCGGCGGGTCCGAGGATCCGTACCGCGTCGGGCAGCGAAGGGAGTGCCGGGAGCACAAACAGTTCGATCTCGCCGCGCTGCACGGCAGGGTGCGCGAGGGCGACGGCGGCAACGTCGCGGCAGTACTCGAGGGTGCGCTGGTGCCCGAAGTACATCTTGAGGCTGACGCCGATCACCGCACCGGGCGCGGCCGGCCTAGCGGGAAGCAACGACACCCTCGTAATCCTTGATCAGCGTGACTTTGTCAGCCGAAGCCGATGCCTCGTCGAACGTGTAAGTCAGCCACTCCCTGGCCAGACGGCGGGCCAGTTCCAGCCCGACCACGCGCTGGCCGAAGGTGAGCACTTGGGCGTTGTTACTCAGGACGGCCCGTTCCACCGAGAAGCTGTCGTGCGCGGTGACGGCCCGGATGCCCGGTACTTTGTTGGCCGCGATGGCCACGCCGAGGCCGGTACCGCACACCAGGAGCGCACGGTCCGCCTCGCCGGAGGCCACCAGTTCAGCGGCGGCAATGGCAACCGACGGATAGGGAGTGTGGCTCGTGGCGTCGACCCCCACGTCGCGGACCGACTCGACCAGCGGGTTGGATTCAAGATCGGCCTTCAGGGCTTCCTTGTAGTCGAAGCCGGCGTCGTCGGACCCAATGACCAGGCGCAGTTTGGGGCTCATGCGTTTTCCTTAACTTTGTTTTCCTCGGAGAGGGTGTTGTGGATGGCTCGTGCGATCAGGGCCATGGAGACGGCTCCGGCGTCCGCGGTGCCGAGGCTTCGCTCGGCGTGGGGGCGGGCGCGGCCCATCAGGGGCAGCAGCCGGGCGGTGTCTTCGGCGGCGCGTTGCGCGGTGCCGGCGGCGGCGCCCCAAGCCCTGTCGAGGTTCAGGCCGCTGCTTACTCCGCGGGCGAGTTCGTCGCGGAAGGGAACCAGCACGTCCACCAGGGTCTTGTCTCCCGGCTGGGCCTTTCCGAACTCCATAACGGCGGCGGCGGCCTGCGCCACCCCTGCGGCGACGGCGGCGGCGTCGGCCGCGGCATTGTCCCCGAAGGCGTCCCCGACGCTGCGAAGTATGAGCCCCCAGAGTGCCCCGGAGGTGCCGCCGGCTTTGTCGGCCCACGCGTCGCCGGCGATGTGCAGGGTGGTGGCTGCCCCGGCGCCGCGGGCAACGGCGTTCGCCGCGGCGTCGACGGCGGCCCTGACGCCGCGTTCCATGCCGATCCCGTGGTCGCCGTCGCCGGCCACCGCGTCGATCCTGCCCAGTTCCTCGGCGTTGGCGTCCACCACATTCTTGGCCGCCCCCAGGGCGGCAAGGATTCGCCGCGCGCCGGCCCGGGAGACGTCCGAGGCAACCGGGATGAAACGTTCGACCTCGGCGGGTTCGACGGCGGTATCGGGATCCAGTGCGGCAGCGGTGACGGCGCCGCGGCGGAACGCCGGAGCGTCGGCCGGCGCTTTCCAGAGGTTCTCAAGTTCGTCGTCGAGCCAGAAGAGGGTCAACGAGGTGCCGGCCATGTCGAAGCTGGTGACGAGTTCACCCACCTGCGGGTCGACGATGTCCAGCCCTGCCTCCGCGAGGAGCTGGGCGACGCGGCGGTAGACCACGAACAGTTCCTCATATTTGACGCTGCCCAGCCCGTTGAGGATGGGGACCACCCGACGGCCCGCCGAAGCGGTGCCCGGGGCGACGTCGTCCGGGATTTCGGTGAGGAGTTTTGCCACGAGCAGCTCGGCGAGTCCGTTCGCGGTGGGGACGCTGGTTTCGCCGATGCCGGGCTCGCCATGGATGCCCATGCCCACGGCCATCCGTCCGGCGGGGACGGAGAACAGCGGGTGGTCCGCGCCGGGCAGGGTGCAGCCGCTGAACGCGACGCCGAAGGAACGGGTGCGGTGGTTGGCGCGGGTGGCGATCTCCGTCACCTGATCCAGGGTGCGGCCTGCTTCCGCGGCGGCGGCCGCGACCTTGAAGACGGTGAGGTCGCCGGCAATCCCGCGGCGCTTGGCACGGTCCGCCGGCGGAGCAGAGGAAACGTCGTCGGTGACGGCAATGCTTCGGCAATCGATGCCCTCCGCACGGAGGCGTTCCTGCGCCTGGTTGAAGTGCAGGACGTCCCCCGCATAGTTGCCGTAGCCCAATAGGACACCGCCGCCGTTGCCGGCGGCTTTCGCGACGTTGTAGACCTGCTGGGCGGACGGGGAGGCGAACAGGTTGCCCATCGCGGCGCCGTGGGCGAGGCCCTGGCCGACCAGCCCGGCGAACGCCGGGTAGTGTCCGGAGCCGCCGCCGATCACCAGTGCAGGCGTGCCGGGCGTGCTTTGGGTGTTGCGGACGACGCCGCCGGAGACGCGCCGGACCCAGCGGCTGTGGGAGGCGACGAAACCGTCGATCATTTCTTCAGCGAATTCTGCGGGGTCATTGAACAGGCGGGTCATGGGTACTCCTGGAGAAAAAAGCTTTGGGTTGGTGCCCGCCGCGGCCACAAGGCAAGCGGCGGGCACCGGTCTGTTGCAGGGAGGCCCCGGTGGGGCTCGCCCCGGGGTTAGTGCGCGGTGGCGGACTCTTCGGCGGTTACTGGTGTTACGGGCGCGGCACCGGCGGCAGCGTTCGGCGCACCGCGGCGGGCAAGTGTCACCATGAGGATGGCCGAAAGGATCATGAACCCGCCCACCACGAACATGGGCACCGTGTAGCTGCCGGTCCAGTCCTTGAGCCAGCCCGTGATGTATCCGGCGCTGAAGCCTGCCAGGTTGCCCACGGTGTTGATCAGGGCAATGCCGGCCGCGGCGGCGGCACCGGTGAGGAACTGGGTGGGGACGGTCCAGAAGTTGGGCAGTGCCGCGAAGATGGACATCGCCGTGAGGGTGATGACGGCGATGGTGGCTGCCGGGGATCCTGCGTAGAGCGCCAGCGGGATGCTCAGGCCGCCCACCAGGGCCGGGACGGCGATGTGCCAGGTCTTGACGCCGCGCTTGGTGGCGTCCTTGGACCAGAAGTACAGGGCGAAGGCGGCCGGCAGGTACGGGATGGCCGTGATCAGGCCCTTCTGGAAGATATCGAACTTGGCACCGTAGAGGCCTTCGAAGCCGGCGATGATGGTCGGCAGGAAGAAGCCCAGGGCGTACAGGCCGTAGATGAAGCCGAAGTAGATCAGGGCGAGCATCCACACCCGGCCGTTGCCGAAGACGGTGCGCACGCTGACATGCTTGTTGCTTGCGGCTGTCTCGGACTTCTCTTTCTCCAGTGCTCCGGTCAGCCAGGTCTTCTCATCGGGAGTCAGCCACTTGGCTTTGGCAGGGGAATCGGCGAGGTAGAACCAGGCGATGATGCCGATCAGGATGGCGGGGATCGCGACGCCGAAGTACATCACGCGCCAGCCTTCGAGGCCGAAGACCCCGTGCTGCTGGATCAGGAGGGCGGCAAGCGGGGCACCGATGACCGTGGTCAGCGGCTGGGCCAGGTAGAAGAGGGCCAGGATCTTGCTGCGGTGCCGGGACGGCACCCAGAGGCTGAGGAACAGGATGGCGCCGGGGAAGAAGCCGGCCTCGGCCACACCGAGGATGAAACGCAGGATGTAGAGCTGCTCGACGTTGCCCACCCAGGTGAAGAGCAGGGAGACGAGGCCCCAGCTGACCATAATGCGTGCAAGCCAGCGGCGGGCGCCGAACTTGTGCAGGGCCAGGTTGCTGGGGACTTCCAGCAGGATGTAGCCGATGAAAAAGACGCCGGAGGCGAAGCCGAACTGGGCCGCGGAGAGCGCGAGATCGGAATTCATGCCATTCGGGCCGGCGAAGGAGATTGCCGTGCGGTCCAGATAGTTGATGAAGAACATAAGGGCGACGAACGGCACCAGCCGGACCGCCACCTTCTTGATGGCAGATCTTTCGACCACTGATTGCGTGGTGTCCACATTGACTCCTAGATGTCGGGATCCTGTCGCGTCCTGCGCTGGAAGCTTCGGGATTGGTCTCTACGCTTAGTGCCGGACGGCTGGCCAGGCTCCGACTATGCGTGTGATTAAAACCATAAGGCGTTCCTCGCAAATTGGTCAACCGGTTGACATGTTATTTTTTCGAGCTGCCCGGTGCACCGGGGCCGGGCCTGCGGTTGTTAGGCTTTGAACGTGTCCGCCAACTCCGCCGCCTCGACGGCCAAGATCAGTGCCGCCCTCGGTTCCATGGAGCAAGGCTCGGTTGTCTCCGAGGTGGCGGAACGTCTTCTGGGCTACTTCACCAGCGGCGACATCGCGGTCGGCACCCGGCTCCCCGCCGAACGCCAGCTGGCTGCCTCCCTCGGCGTCGGCCGCTCGGCAGTCCGCGAAGCCCTCGCTGCACTGGAGATCCTTGGCATCGTCATTGTCCGGCCCGGGTCCGGAACGTACCTCCGCGACGGGATCTCCGAACTGCTGCCCCGCACCCTGAGCTGGGGCCTGATGCTGGGCGCTCCCCGCACCCGGGAACTGGTGGAATTGCGCGGCGGCCTTGAGGTCCAGGCCGTTCAACTCGCGGCCCTGCGGATCACGGACGAGGCCCTCGACAGGATGGAGGCCAACCTCGCCACCATGGAGTCCAGCCTCGACGACCTTGCCGCCTTCGTGGAAGCCGACGCCGCCTTCCACCGCGAGATCGCGGAAGCCTCCGGCAACCAGGTCCTGCAGGAACTCCTGCAGAGCATCCGCTCGCTGCTGCGGATCTGGGTGGACCGTGCCCTGACCGAAAAGGGGCACGCCGCGGCCGCCCTGGGCGAGCACTGGGAGATCTTCCGGGCCCTGCAGTCCCGGGACGAAGCCGCCGTCACCGGCGCCATGCGGGCGCACATGGACACGGCTTCGCGGCGCCTGCTGGCCGGGTTCGACGCCGACCACACCGGCTCCTGAGCATTCCACCGCCTTCGGGCCGGCCCCGTGCCGGCGCCGTCACTGCCACGCGCCATGGCCTGGGTGATGCCAAGGCCCGCCGCCGCGCGTACCCTCGGTTTGTGGACATTGTTGAGTTCCTGTCCGAGCGCATTTCCGAGGACGAGGCCGCCGCCCGGACGCTGCTCAGCGACGTGACCGTCTCCAAGTCGGGCGAATGGTACGAACAGCGCCTACTGCTCGAATGCGAGGCGAAGCGGAGGCTGATCGGCGTCGTCGAAGCGGCCCGGCAGTCCGCACTGACCGCCATGGTCAGCGACTCCAGCGACTCCCTTGAGGAGTCGCATTGGGCGCCGCGGTCGCTGGACTGGATGGAACGCTCGCTGCAGGCCTTGGCTTTGCCCTATTTCGACCACCCGGACTTCGAACAGGGCTGGCTCCACCCCTGACCGGGCAGCGCCGGCCCTGAAATATCCCCGGCCGTAATGCTGTTGGGCCCGATATGACAACTATAGGAATCATCGGTGCAGGACACATTGGCAGCCAAGTGGCCCGGAAGGCGGTCCAAGTCGGCTACGACGTCGTGATCAGCAACTCTCGGGGGCCGGAAACGTTGGCGGAACTGGTCGCGGAATTGGGGCCGCGCGCGCGGGCGGCAACCGCGGCGGAGGCCGCAGCGGCCGGCGATTTCGCCGTCGTCACCGTTCCGCTGAAGAGCGTCGAGAGCGTCCCGGTCGAGCCGCTGGCGGGCAAGATCGTGATTGACACCAACAACTACTACTGGGAGCGCGACGGGCGGATCCCAGCGCTGGACAACGGCGAGACCACCACATCGGGGCTGTTGCAGGAGCACCTGCCAAAATCCAAGGTTGCCAAGGGCTTCAACCACATTATGTACAGCGATATCACCACCGATGGCGCCCCCACCGGCACGGAGAACCGCCGCGCACTCGCAACCGCAAGCGATTTCCCGGAGGCGGCTGAGCTGGTCGCCAAGCTCTACGACGAGTTCGGCTTCGATACGGTCAACATCGGCCCGCTGTCCGAGAGCTGGCGCGCGGAACGGGACCGCCCCGCTTACGTTGCCCGCCAGACTGCCGACGAACTGCGGGAGAACCTGACCAAGGCGCCCCGCACCATCTGATCCCCTATCGACGCGCCGAGTGGACAGTTCACGGCAGTGTTCGCGTTGAATACTGCCGTGGACTGCCACCGCGCGCGCAGCGCTGTCCCTACTCGGTCGCCCTCCCTATTGGGGCGGGCCGCCGCGGGCCGGCGCGTCCTTGCCTGACCAGGCACTGACCAGCAGCCACACGGACCACACCAGGATCAGGACGATTCCCGCCAGCGTGGGCATGGTGTTCGCCGGGGAGAAGCCCTCGGAGCCGATGATCCAGCCCTGGGCAAGGTACGCCAGGCCGGACAGCGCCATGAGATAGCCGATCGCCCGGGCGACCCGGCCGGCGCGGACCACCACTGCGCCGGTCAGGAGCAGGGCCGCGCCCAGCAGGAAGCTCTGGTAGCTGCGCATGCCCCACTCCAGCCACCGAATGCCCTCGGCGGTCGCAAACCGGGCAGCCTTGTCCGGCTCCGCGGCCGCAGCCCAGGCGTCCACTGCATGCTTGAGGGCAACCCCGTCCACGGCCTGGAGTGCGGCGTACAGGGCCAGTGCGGCGACGGCGGCCACGGTTGCAAACCGGGCCGTCCACGCCGCGACCCCTGCTGCGGCGTCCGGCGCCAGCAGGGCACCCAGCAGGACCAGCAGCCCGGAGATCAGTAGCGCCATGCCGAGGAACTGACCCAGGTGGACCGCGGTCCAGATGCCGCTGCGGGCGTACGCCGCGAAGGCGGCCGGGTGGTCGTTTGCGCTGGCCGAATCGGCGTGGAACAACCCGGCAACCACGGACAGAACGAAGCCGGCAAAGGCCAGGCCGGCGGCCAGGCGCAACTCCGCGCGGGGAGATGGCAGCCGCCCCGCTGCGGCCGACTCCGCCTGCCGCGGGTTTGAACTGCCACCGGTTCCAGGGTTCTTCATGGACATCGCCCGCTTCATGCCGACGCGCAGGTGCGCGGTGTGTGCGCCTAAGCGCAGGCTACGCCGGTGGCGGCCGCAGGACCACAGCCTTTTGCGGCCGCACGGACCAATACCGCACAGACCAATACCGCACGGGGCCAATCCCGTGCGACGCTTGATTCATGGATCTCGAGGTGTCGCCCGCGCTCACGATCCCCTCGACGGAATTGGGCTGGCGGTTCTCGCGGTCGTCCGGGCCCGGCGGTCAGCACGTCAACACCACGGACAGCCGCGTCGAGCTTTCATGGAACGTCGCGGGCTCGGCCGCCCTGTCGGAGGGCCAGCGGCTGGTACTCCTCACGCGCCTCGAACGGCGCCTCATCGCCGGGGTGATCACCGTGACCGCTTCCGAGCAGCGCTCCCAGCTGCGCAACCGCGAGATCGCGCTGGCCAAACTCTCCGAGCTTGTGGCGGCGGGTCTTGCTCCCGGGGCTGCGCGCCGCCGGGCCACCAAACCCACCCGGGGCTCGAGCCGCCGGCACCGCGTCGCCAAGGAACAGCGGGCGGCGACCAAACAGCAACGAAAGCGGCCGTCCGCCGAATAGCGCACTCCTAGGCGCGCGCCCAAAGCCGCCGCCACCAGGACGGCTTTGGCGCCGGTGCGGGCGGGACCGCCGCGGCCGCCTCCGCTGCCCGGCGTTCGCGCCAGCGCGCCACTTCGGCGTCGACGTCGCGGGTCTTCGTGATGACCGGCGGTCCGCCCTGGAGTTGCCGCCGGGCGTCGATCACGCGGGCATTGAAGTCGGCCAGGATGTCCCGCACCTGCTGTTCCGAGAACTGGGCATCCAGGCGGGCATCGAGTCCCGCGTCTTCCGTGCGGAGCAGGATCGCCGTCGGGCCCAGGCCGGTGATGTTCTCGCGTTGCAGCAGTCCCTTCACCCACCAGTCCGGGTCATACACTTCGCCGAGGCCGGGGATGGGTTTGCCGGCGTACTTCAAATTGTCGAATTTCCCTTGGGCCATGGCGTCGCGGATCAGGTATTCGGCCTTGGCGGCGTCGTCCATCTTGGCGCGCTTTTGCCGGAGTTCCTCCTCGGCGGCGCTGAGCTGGTCATTCTCGTGGACCGTGCTGCCGCTGGTCCGGATGGAGCGCAGCTCCGCCGCCCGTTCCACCCGACGTCGGAACGCCGAGCCTCCCCCGCTGTTCATCCGCCACCACCCTTCCGCTGCCGGAATCTCGGATCTGCCTTCCAGTATGCGCAACACGCGGCGGGCGGCAAAAGGTGCGGACGCGTCGAGGCCGGAAGCTAACACAGGCGTAACGCGGTGTTAACCCGCCCGTGCAAGGCTGGAGACCTCCGATAAACACAGCATTCTGCCCGCACCGCAAATCCTGAGGAGCCACAGCCGTGAACAGCAAAAACTACAGTCCTTCCGGAAGCTCCCAGCCCTCCCATCGCGGGGAGTCATCCCCGGACGCGAGCAGCACGCACGTCCCGCATGTGCGCGAAGACGTGGCCATGGCCGGTCGGTGCGCCAATGTCCATCTGCCCACCGGGCGCACCTGCACCCTGCCCGTGCGCCATCCGGGGGCGTGCAACTTCGTCGAACCGGCCGAAGCGGAGAACGTCGCGGTTCACTAGGGCGGCAGCCGGCGCCTCCGGACCAGCACCTGCTCGACGTCGCCATCGCCTCGAGGGAAGAGCTCGCGGCAGTGTTTTGCCAAGACATTGCCGCGACATGCCGTCTCGCGGGTTCTTAGTCCTCTTCGACACAGAGGATGAAGTGGCGGAACACATGCCGGCCCGCGCGCCCCGCCACCACGTCGATGGCCCGGCGGATCTCCGAAAGCTGATCCACTGTCATCTGCAGCGGCGGTTCGTCCGGCTGGTAAGTGGTGTAGATCGGGTAGTCGACGCCGGGCTCCCGCGACATCTCGAGGTGGCAACCGAGGACATGTTGCACGGGGTGCGTGCCGCAAAACCTGATGAGCCGGTCGATGGTGCGGACGAACGCCGGCCAGTCGTGGATGTAGAGCCGGCCGGGGTAGACGGTGTCCCCGGTGAGCAGGATGCCGGTGTACGGGTCGTAGTAGGTGACCGCCGCGCTGTGGTGCCCGGGACTGGGCCAGCACTCCAGGATCCTGCCGCCCAGATCCACGAGGGCCGACTGCCCACCGCCGCCGCCGTCTGCACCGCCGCCAACGCCTCCGCCGTCGTCGGCAAAGCCGAAGAAATCCCACGCGCTGCGCCGCTCGGCGTCCACCAGCAGGGTGTCCGGCCTGCCTGCAAACTGGGCATCCCCTGCAACATGGTCGCCGTGCGGATGCGTGTGCAGGACCAGCAGCCCATAACCGTCGCGGGGGTGCAGGGCCAGCCAGTCGTCCAGCAGTCCGTCGACGACGCGGCGCAGCGGGATGAACTCCGCGGCCGCCGTGGCACCGGTATCGATCAGCACCGCCCGGGTGTTGCCGAACAGCAGGAACATGAACGGCGCCTCGTAGTTGACTGCCATGTTCTGGCGCAGGATGAACGTGTGCTCGTCGTAGGCGTGGACCTGGATCTCCGGGTCCGGGTTGTGTTTCGCGGACTCGGATCCGTGGATCCAGGCGACGTTCAGGTCGCCCGGACGGGGCGCGCCGGTGGTGAAGTCGATGAGCTCCGGCGGTGTCTGCATGCGCTCTCCTGTGTGCGTCTCCGGCCAGGGCCGGTGCGGAATACGTCCCGGTCGGGCGGTCGCTCCGACAATCAATGATGACCGGTCACGCCGTCGGCCGCTACCGCCGGTTGTGGGTCGCCAACCCGTAAGGTGGGGTCCTGACCTTTCCCCGAACCGGGGCGCAAGGGTACGGCTGGAGATGGAGCGATCGATGA
Organism: Arthrobacter sp.; assembly: GCA_026393275.1. Lineage (GTDB taxonomy): Bacteria > Actinomycetota > Actinomycetes > Actinomycetales > Micrococcaceae > Arthrobacter. The sequence goes on along the minus strand of JAPLAM010000051.1, from coordinate 4,090 downwards.
CAAATGTGCTGATTGCCGGCGGAACGGGCACCCTCGGCGGCAGAATCGCCCGCTATCTCCTGGCCGACCCGGCTGTGCAGCTGCGGCTCCTCCTTCGTGCGGGCGCACTCGACAAGCCGGAGAAGGCCCGGACAGTCGCCGGGCTGGTGGCGCTCGGAGCAACCGTGGCCGAGGGCGATTTGAAGGATCCCGCCAGTCTTGCGGAGGCAACACGCGGCGTCGACGTCGTCGTCTCTGCAGTGCAGGGCGGTGCTGACGTCATGATTGACGGGCAGCTCGCCTTGGCAACGGCCGCGAGCGCAAACGGGGCCCGCCGCTTCGTCCCGTCGGATTTCGCCCTCGACATTTTCAACGCCCCCGCGGGAGCTCCCATGTTCGACATGCGCCGACGGGCCGGCGAGGCCATCGAGGCGACCGGAATCGACGTCGTGCGTGTCCTGAACGGAGCGTTCATGGACATGATGTTGGATCCGGACACGGCCGACGTCGTGGACCTGCAGAAGGGCACCGCCCAGTATTTCGGTACCGGCGACGAACCGTTCGATTTGACCACCGTTGAGGACGTGGCACGCTTTACGGCCCGGCTCGCGGTCGACTTCTCGGCCCCGGCAGGGGTCTATGCGATCTCCGGGGAACGGACGACCTTCAATGGTGTTGCTGACGCCGCCGAGCGCGTCACGGGCACAACGCTTGCCCGGCGGTCGCTCGGCACTGTCCAGGACCTTCGGGAGGCAACGGCAGGCGCGGCCAACCCGTGGGCCGCAGTCCGGGAGTGGTACCTGCTGTCGATGCTGACGACGCCGACGTTCGCAGCAGTCGAGAACAGCCGCTACGCCGACGTCCGCCCCGTGGGCCTGGACGAGTACTTCTCCAGCCAGCAGAAGAAGGCTGCCACGGACGCCTAGGGCCCGGGGCCCCTACAACTCCGGCAGGACCTGGTCGCGGACCTGCTTGCGGAGGATCTTGCCCAGCATGGAGCGCGGCAGATCCGACACCGGCACAATCCGGCGCGGGATCTTGTAACCGGCGAGGTGTTCGCGGCAGTAAGCGCGCAGCGCGTCCTCGTCCAGCTCGACGCCGGGTTCAAGCTCGACGGCGGCCACCACCATTTCGCCGCCGCGCTCCAGCGGCTTGCCCACCACGGCCGCGTCCCGGACATCCGGGTGCAGGCGCAGCACGGCCTCCACCTCGGTGGGCGACACGTTGAAGCCGCCGGTGATGATCAATTCCTTGGCCCGATCCACCACTGTGGTGAAGCCGTCCTCGTCCACGGTAACGACGTCGCCGGTGCGCAGCCAACCGTCCTCGGTGAGGGTTTTCGCGGTTTCTTCGGGGTTGTTCCAATAGCCCTGGAAGACCTGCGGGCCCTTGAGAAGCAGCTCGCCCGGCTGGCCCTGCGGCACCTCTACGGACGGGTCGTCTACGTCGACGACCCGCATCAGGGTTGAGGGGAACGGCACCCCGATGGTGCCGTTGCGGCGGGTGGGGTGGAAGGGGTTGCCGAGCGCCACCGGAGAGGATTCGGTCATGCCGTAGCCCTCCACGAGCAGGCCGCCGGAGACCGATTCCCAGAGCTCCACCACATGGTCGGGCAGGTTCATGGCGCCGGAGATGCAGTACTTGCAGGACCGCAGCGAAATGCCCTTCTCCTTCGCGGCCATAGCGGTGCGCTCGTAGATCGGCGGGACCGCGCAGTACACGGTGGCGGGCGACTTCTTCATCGCGGCCAGCACCAGGTCCGGGTCGAACTTGGGGAAGAGGACCAGCAGCCCCTGCTTCTTGATGCCGTAGGTCAGGTAGAGCGTCAGGCCGAAGGCGTGGAACATCGGCAGGATCGCGTAGAAGACTTCCTTGCGGTACTCCGCGCCGGCCATCCAGGCTTCGCCCTGCAGGGCATTGGAGTACAGGTTGAAGTGCGTGAGCATCGCGCCCTTGGGCCGGCCGGTGGTGCCCGAGGTGTACTGGATCGCGGCGAGGTCGTGCACCGAGGGGCGCGGGTGGTCGGGATCGATCCGTCCGTGGCTGAGAAGCTCCTTCCACGGTGTGGTTCCCGGCGCGTGGGCGGTCAGCGAGGCCCGCGTTGCGCGCAGCTTTTTGACCGGCAGGGACAGTGCGAGCCGCTTGGCGGCCGGGAACGCCTCGAGCAGGTTGACCGAGACCACGTGGTCGATTTCGACGTCGGACGGGAACTCGCTGACGGCGGCCGCGGCCTTGTCCCAGGCGATCACGACGCGGGCCTGGTGGTCCTCGAACTGGTGGCGGAGTTCGCGGGAGGTATAGAGCGGGTTGTGTTCGACCACGACGGCGCCGAGCCGCAGCACCGCGTAGAAAGCGACGACGTGCTGCGGGCAGTTGGGCAGGATCAGGGCCACCCGGTCGCCGGCCCGCACGCCCAGCCGGCGCAGTCCCTCGGCGGCCCGGTCCACCTGCTCGCCAAGCTGGGTATAGCTGGTGCGACGGCCGAAGAATTCCAGGGCAGGCGCGCTCCCGGCCTCGGCTACGGACCGCTCCAGCATCGCGACAAGCGACTCGGTGGGCAATTCGATCTCGGCGGGGACGCCCGGCTGGTAGTTCTTCACCCAGGGCTGCTGGTCAGTGTGCTCCATGCCCACATCATTTCGCGAACTCCCCGCCGGGGCGAATCACAACCCGCCGCCCGTCCGCCCGCCCAGCGCCCTACAGCGCGGACCAGCCACCGTCGGACGCGATGATCGCGCCGTTGACGTTGGTGCCGTCGTCGCTGAGCAGGAAGGTGATCGACGCCGCCAACTGCGCCGCGGTGGCGGGGGCCGGGATGTTGGCGCCCATCAGCGGGCCGAGGCGTTCGGCGGCCAGCTGCGAGCCCCAGTCGGCCACGATATTGGTGATGGTGGCCCCGGGTGCCACGGCGTTGAACCGCAGGCCCTTCGGTCCGTACATCACGGTGGAGTTCTTCGTCAGGCCCACGACGGCGTGCTTGGACGCGGTGTACGCGGCGCCGGCGGCGGATCCCCGCAGGCCGGCCTCGGAGGCCACGTTGACCACGGAGCCGGTGCCGGCCTCGAGCATCAGCGGGACCACGGCGCGGGTCAGGCGCATCAGGGCGGTGACGTTGATCCGGAAGACCCGCTCCCACACCGCGTCGTCCACCTCGTGGATCGGGGCGAAGTTGTCCATGATGCCCGCCACGTTCGCGAGTGCATCCACGCGGCCGCCCGCAGCGGCGACGACGGCGGCCACGGTCTCCTCGGTGGAGATGTCCCCGGCCACCGGCACAATGTCCAGGCTGCCGTTCTCGACCACCAGGTCATCCAGGCGTTCCTTGCTGATGTCCGCGGCAACAACTTTGCCGCCCTCTTTCGCGACGCGCAGCGCCGTCGCCCGGCCGATGCCGGAGCCGGCGCCCGTGACGATGACGGTCTTGCCAGCGAAACGCCCCGCGGTGATGGTTTCCTGCCATGAAGCTTCGGTGCCCATGATGTCCTTCCAGACGTACAACGATCCTGACAGGGCCAGCTTATGACACTCTGTGTCATTATGTAAGGGTGAACACCGCATGGACTGACCGCGACGCCGGCTCCGCGGCAAAGCGGGCCACGGGACGCCCGACGACGATCGATCCGGACGCCGTCGCCGGCATCGCGCTGCGGCTCTTCGCCCAGCACGGTTACGAGCAGACGTCCATGGAGGACATCGCACGGGCCGCGGGGATCGGCCGGAAAAGCCTGTACCGCTATTTCGCCAACAAGGCTGAACTCGTCTGGGGCGGCATCGAGCCCGTGGTCACGGCGTCAAACCTCGCGCTGGAGTCCGCCCCGGACGCGCGCACGGCCGATGGCGGCATCCTGGCCGGCTTGCGTGCGGCCGCCGTCGCCGGGGTGGCGGCGATCCCGGATCTCGGCGTGTCCCGCGGCCGGCTGCGGCTGATCGCCGAACACCCGGAGCTGGCGAGCCGGAGCTACGAATCCCTGGCGCCCCAGCGGGAGCGCACCCGGGCCTTTCTGGTGGATCGGGGCGTCACCGAACAGGCGGCCCGCTATCTGTGCGCCGCCCATCTCGGCGCCACCTTCGAGGCGTGGCTGCAGTGGGCCGCCGGCGGCGACCCGGACCC
>JAPLAM010000013.1 GCA_026393275.1 Arthrobacter sp. | reverse complement strand
GCAGCCCGCGCCGCAGCCATCGAAGAGGACGACGCCGCTTTCAGCGACGACGAGCTCTAAAACAGATCTTGGCCAGCAGGCTGGACGCACCGCAGCGTGCGCAGCCCGCCGGCTTCCATATGAGGAGAAACTATTATGCCTACCCCCGCTAAGGGTCCGCGCCTCGGAGGCGGAGCGGCTCACGAGCGTCTTATGCTCGCGAACCTGTCCGCCGCACTGTTCGAGCACAAGCGGATCACCACCACGGTGACCAAGGCCAAGCGCCTGAAGCCGTACGCCGAGCGCCTGGTGACCTTCGCCAAGCGTGGCGACCTGGCTTCCCGCCGCCGTGTTCTCGGCCTGATCAGCAACAAGGGCATCGTCCACGAGCTGTTCACCGACATTGCACAGGCAGTGGAGAACCGCGATGGCGGCTACACCCGCATCACCAAGATCGGCAACCGCAAGGGCGACAACGCTCCCATGGCTGTCATCGAGCTGGTTCTCGAGCCGGTTTCCGCTAAGCAGGCCGTGGTAGCCGAGGCTACCTCTGCCGCCCAGCGTGACGCTGACAAGAAGGACGCCGCCAAGGCTGAGGCCGCTCCGGTTGCCGAGACCGAAGCTGCGGAGACCGAAGAGGCTCCGGCCGCCGAGGTTACCGAGACTGAAGCTGCAGCGACCGAAGAGGCTCCGGCCGCCGAGGTTACCGAGACTGAAGCTGCAGCGACCGAAGAGGCTCCGGCCGCCGAGGAAGCTGCCGCCGAGTCCGAGAAGGACGCGAAGTAATTCGCTAAAACCTTCTTATAGACTTAAGTCTATGAACGAGCTCAAACCCGCTGCCCCCGTCTTGGGGGGCGGCGGGTTTTTGCGTATCCGGCTGGACCTTTCCTACGACGGCGGACCATTCAGCGGCTGGGCCGTCCAGCCGGGTCTTCGCACCGTCCAGGGCGTCCTGGAGGAGGCCCTGGCCCTCCTGATCCGCCGCCAGATCCGGGTCACCGTGGCTGGACGCACCGACGCCGGCGTGCACGCCCGCGGACAGGTGGTCCACCTGGACCTGACCGGTACCGAGTGGCTCGGCCTGAACCGTGGCGTTGAACTGGACCCCGCGGTCGCACTGCTGCGGCGGCTCCGCGGCGCCCTCAGCCGCGGGCTGGGGGAGCTCAGCGGCGCGATCGAGGTGCACCGCGTCTCGATAGCGGCGAAGGGCTTCGACGCCCGCTTCTCCGCCCTCTGGCGGCGCTACAGCTACCGGATCGCCGACGGCCCCGCTCTGTGGGACCCGCTGGGTCGCTACTCGACGCTCTGGCATAAGGAGCAGCTCGACACGGCCCTGCTGAACGAAGGCGCCTCCCGGCTTCTGGGCCTGCAGGACTTCCGCTCGTACTGCAAGCCCCGGGAAGGTGCCACGACCATCCGGGAACTGCAGCGTTTCGAATTCACCCGCGGCGCGGACGGGGTGATCGTGGCGACTGTCCAGGCCGACGCTTTTTGCCACAACATGGTCCGCTCGCTCATTGGATCCGCGCTCTACGTGGGGGCCGGAGAGGAACAGCCCGAGTGGCTGTACGAACGGCTGATTGCCCGGCAACGGGACGCGCGGTCCGTCCTGGCCGCCCCGCACCCCTTGGTTCTGGAAGAGGTGGCCTACCCGTCCGCCGCCGGCCTGCTGGCCCGTGCCGAGCTGACACGCGCCCGACGCGAATAGCAGCGGGCCTGCCGCGGTGGGTACCCCGCAGCGATGCCGTCAAAACGCGCGTGGGGTTCCTTCGGCGGGCAGATCCACGGTAAAGGTGCTCCCTTGGCCGGGAAGGGTGCTGCACGAGATGGAGCCGCCGTGGCCTTCGACGATCGCCTTGGTGATTGACAGCCCGAGCCCTGCTCCGGGGATCGAACCTTCCCGCACGGCAGGGCTTCGGAAGAAGCGGGTGAAGATCTTCGCGGCGTCGGCGGCGGTCATGCCGATGCCGCTGTCCTCCACCTGGAGCAGCACCCGGCCGCCCTCTGCCCGGGCCGAGACAGTCACGGCGCCGCCGTGCGGCGAGTATTTGATCGCGTTGGAGACGAGGTTGTCCAGGGCCTGGCCGATCCGCAGGGGGTCCACCTCTGCCCACAACGGCGCCGCAACGTCCATTGCCAGTGAGACCCGTGAGGATTGTGCATGGGCCCGCGCAGAACCAACGCTCGCCTCCACCAGCCCGGCCAGGTCGGTCTTCCGAGGCTGGACGTGGACCGCGGAGCTGGCGGACATCAGCAGGTCCGAGACAAGGGACTGGAGGCGCTCCGCATTGCGCTGGGCCACCTCGATCCGGCGCAGCACGGACAGCGGCAGCTCCTCGCCCAGGACCAGGTCCAGGTTGCCGATGATCGACGTCAACGGGGTCCGGAACTCGTGCGACACGGTCGCGACGACGTCTTCCTTGGCGGCGAGGGCGTTGACCAGGCCGGTGACCTCGTTGTAGACGACGACGGCGCCGCGGAAGTCGCCGTCGTCGTCCTGCAGCGGCCTCGCCCCGGTGGACACCACCCGGCTTCCGGGCGCCACCCCGAAACAGACCAGATGGTCTGCGAAGGACTCGCCGCCCAGCGCCCGGCGGAGCGGGCGGCGTCCGGGCGGCAGCGGCGTTGCCTGGTCCCGGCCGGTCAGCACCAGCTGCTCTTCCCACCCTGGATCCGTGGGGCGAGTATCCCCCGGCGGCGCCGCCGACGCTTCCAGCATGGCCTGCCAGCTGTTAGTGAGCAGCCGCCGTCCGTCTGCGTCGATCGCGACAATGCCGACGTCAACGGCGTCCAGAATGGCGTTGAGCAGCCGTTCGCGCTCACGGCTCTCCGCGAGCAGAGCCTGCAGCTCCGCTTCCTTGGCGTCGACTTTGCCCTGCTGCCGCCGCACTTGCGCCCGGACGAACTGCATGGCCAGTGAAACGGCCAGGGTGGTCAGCGCCAAGAGCCCGATCGAGGCAATGCGACCGGGGCGGTCCTCTGCGCCGGCCGCAAAGCACCAGGGCAGGCCCGCCAGCAGGGGACCAAGAAAGCTGATGGAAACGATGGCGGCGGGGGCGAGCCGCGAGGCGGAGATCCAGACCACGGGAAGCATCGACAGGACGCCCAGGCCTGGCAACTCCTCTGCGGCTGCGAACCGGCTCAGCCCAATGGCGGCCAAATCCAGGACCGGTATGGCCAGGGAGGCTAAGGGACCGAACCGCTGCAATGGCACGACGCCGGCGGCCAAAAAGATGAGGGAATGCAGGACCAAGGCGGCTTGGCCCCAGCCGCTGGATAAGTGGAGGCCCCAGGCGGCCGGCGCGGCTGCCACGCCCGCGGCTAACAGCAGGGTAAGGGGCAGCTGGCTGGCCAACACCAACGCGCGGGGATGCCGGACGCCAAAGTCGCGAGGCGCACCCACGTCATGAATCAGCCGTGGTTCTCTCAAGACAGGGGCCCCTTCCTCGCAAGTGGAGTTTACATTGCTGTCACAACAACTTGACACAAAAGGCAGTCCCGTTGCCCGTGTTACTGCGCCGGAGCCCGAAATCGGTGACCGGCGTGGGTATTGTGACTGGAAAGGGGCGGAAGCTTCTCGGATTTGTAGCAAGGTTTATCTGGTCGGCCGGCAACGCTGCGGCGGACTGCGGACAGCATCGGATGTGAGGGGTGGCATGACTGACCTTGGGGTGGCCGTCGTTGTTGAGGACGACGCGGATGTGCGGAACCTCGTGGAGGCTGTGCTCCGGCAATCGGGCTTCGAGGTGCATTCGGCGTCCGGGGGCCGGGAAGGGGTCGACGTCGTCCGACGGCGGGAAGCCAACGTGGTCACTCTGGACGTGGGCCTGCCCGATATTGACGGCTACGAGGTGCTGCGCCGAATCCGCCAGTTCAGCGACGCCTACATCGTCATGCTCACTGCGCGGACTGACGAACTGGACACGCTGACGGCGCTCCACACCGGAGCCGATGACTTCCTGACCAAGCCGTTCCGGCCACGTGAGTTGCGGGCCCGCGTGGCCGCAATGATGCGCCGCCCGCGCCACGAGGGTCAGCAGGCCGGGACCCCGGCTGCGGCACAGCCGGTGGGCACCCCTGCGTTGTCCGACAATGCTCTGCGCCACAACGGCCTGGCCCTGAATCCGGACACGCGTACGGTGACGGTCGACGGCGAGCTGATCGCCTTGACGCGCAGCGAGTTCGAACTCCTCCACGCCCTCCTCCTGGGTGCCGGCGCGGTGAAGTCCAAGACCGAGCTGGTACGCGTGGTGCGCGGCGAGTTCTACCGGGCCGACGCCTACATTAGCGACTCAGATGAACGGGCCGTCGAGGTACACATCGGCAACCTGCGCCGGAAACTCCGGGAGGACCCGGTGCAGCCGCGCTGGCTCCAGACGGTCCGCGGCGTAGGCTACCGGCTGGCCCCGGCCCGTTCCTAGCTCTCCCGGAGGACGGAGCTGAGCTGCAGTTCATCCACGGTTTCGCTGCCACGGGCTGCGACGTCGCCCAGACGGGACGCGGCTAGTGCCAGCTCGCCGGAGCGGATCAATTCTTCCAGTTCTGAGGCGAGTTCGGCCAGGCGCAGGCCTCCGACCATCGACGAGGACGTCTTGAGACTCAGCACCGCGTCGAGCGCGGCCGCCTGGTCGCGCCGGTTCAAAGCAGTGGACAGCGACGCGTAGCGCTGGTCCCACATCCGGGCGTAGTCGCGGGCGAAGCCTTTGGCGACGGCGGCGCTGTTGAGCTGCTCGCCCAGGTCCTGAAGGGCGGCCGGGTCCACCAGTGGCTGCGCGCCCGGGTTTCCAGCTGTGTCGGGGAGAGCTGTTTGAAAGGACATGCACCTACGCTACTGCCTGTTCCCACCCGCCCCCCGGCACCCCAGGGGTTCCTGCGGAAACCTTGTGGGTTTCTGTGGCGGACGTCCGGCGCGGCAGCTAGTGGCCGCTGAACGTGTCGATGGCGTTGATGACGGCCGGGCCGAGGATGGCGATAAAAAGCACGGGGAAGATAAAGAACAGCAGCGGGAAAAGGATCATGACGGGCAACTTCATGGCCTTCTCCTCGGCCCTTTGCCGCCGCTTGACCCGCATAACTTTGGCCTGGATCCGGAGCACCCGACTGATGGCGATGCCGTACGTGTCGGCCTGCACCACGGCCTGGACGAAGCTGCGGAGTTCCGGGATGCTGGTCCGTTCCGCCAGCGCTAGGTAGGACTCGCGCCGGCTGCGCCCCACCTGCATGTCCTGCAGCGTCCGGACCAGTTCTTCCGCGAGCGGGCCGCCGCCGTTCTCGCCGGCGCGGGCCATAGCTCCTTCGAAACCGAGCCCGGCCTCCACCGAGATGAGCATTTGGTCCAAGGTGTTGGGGAGTTCCAGCTGCATGATCTTCTGCCGCTCCTGGCCTTTGCTGTACAGCAGCAGGTCCGGGATGAAGTAGCCCAGGAGCACCACAAAGAGCCCGACCAGCTTGATGACGGGGGTAGAACCCGAGGCGCTGATGTAGAAGCCCAGCAAGACGCCGGCCAGGCCGAGCAGGGGCTTGGCCGCCAGCACGCGTCCGAGGGGCAGTGAGGTGGGGCGGCCAGCCAGGGACAGGAGCTTATCGAGTTTGCGGACATATGCGGCCGGCGTGAAACGGTAACCGATCCGGTCCAGCAGCGAGGTCCGCAGAACCTCGGTGAACTCAGCGGTCTCCGTGCCTGCCGCCAGCAGCTCGCGGATGGCCCGATGGGACTTCCGATCGACGGAGAGCGCTGCCCAGACCAGATAGCCGAGCGGCAGGGAGACCAGGAGCAGTGCGAGCAGTACCGAAGGGTCCACGGGCACCTCAGAACTTCAGATCGATGATCTTGCGCATCCACAGACCACCGATGGTCATCATGATGAGGGACGCACCTATCATGATCCAACCCAGCAGGTGGCTGAACATCGAGTTCATATAGCCGGGGTTGGCGAGCATGAGCATCGCTACGATGCCGAACGGCATGGCCATCAGGATGTAGGCGGAGAACTTTCCCTCGGCCGCCAAGGACTTGATGTGGCCCTTGATTTCACTGCGCTCGCGGATGGTCTCGCCCACCTGGTCCAGGACTTCGGCGAGGTTCCCGCCCACCTCACGGTTGATCTGGATGGCCTGGGCTATCCAGACAAAATCATCGTTCCGCATCCGCTCGGCCGTGTCGGTGAGGGAGGACTGGAGGTCCCGCCCGAGGCTCGTTTCCGTGACGACCCGGCGCATCTCTTCCGCCGTAGGACTTTGCGATTCCGTGGCTGCCGCGTCGATGGCCCGTAGAATGCTGTGCCCTGCCCTGAGGCCGCCGGAGAGGAGTTGAAGGGTGTCACCAAGTTGCTGGTCAAACAGGCCGCGGCGTTTGCCCGTGAGGAAGCCGATAACGAGATGCCCCGCCAGCGGCACCAGAAGCACGAACAGGATCGCCAGCAGAGGGCCCGCGACGACGAAGCCCGCCAGTGCGCCGACGAGCGCACCGGCCAGGACCAGCACAAAGAAATCGGACTGGCCCATCCGGAGCCCCGCGTTCTCGAGTGCATCCCTGCCGAAGAGCCTGACTTTCCGCTGCGCGAAGTATCCGTCGAACAAGTGGACGGCCGATCCGGCGAACCGGGTCAGTTGCGAGTCCGGCCGGTTCTGGACGGGCCGGCGCCGGTCCGTCGGCACGCGTGCGCCGCGCGGTGCTAGCAACGCGAAACCGAGTAGCAGCAGGGCAACTGAGAACAGGCCAACACCAATGGGCAGCATCGTCATGGTGGTTTCACTGCCTTCCGGCTGGGGTCAAGGGAGCTGCAAAAACGCTGGGAGAGACATGGATGCCAAAGTCTTCGAATCGGTCGATGAACCGCGGGCGGATCCCGGTGGGGACCGGTTTGCCAAGGAACCTGCCGTGGACGTCCACACCGGCGGAGTAGTCGAAGACGAAAGCGTCCTGCAGCGTGACGATGTCCCCTTCCATGCCCTGAACCTCCGTGACGTGGGTGATGCGGCGGCTGCCGTCGCGTAGCCGGGATATCTGGATGATCAGGTTGACGGCGGAGGCGATCTGCTCGCGGATGGCGCGGAGCGGCAGGTCCATTCCCGCCATCAGGACCAGTGTCTCCAGACGGGCGACGGCGTCTCGGGGCGAGTTTGAGTGCACCGTGGACAGCGAGCCGTCGTGGCCGGTATTCATGGCCTGGAGCATGTCCAGCGATTCCCCGCCACGAACCTCGCCGACCACTATTCGGTCCGGACGCATACGCAGGGAGTTCCGCAACAGCTCGCGGATCGTGACCTCGCCCTTGCCTTCGGTGTTCGGCGGACGGCTTTCCAGCCTGACGACGTGCCGCTGCTGGATCTGGAGTTCGACGGCGTCCTCGATCGTCACGATGCGCTCGTCATGGGGCAGGAACGATGAAAGTACGTTCAGCAGTGTGGTCTTGCCGGTGCCCGTGCCGCCAGAGACGATGATATTGAGCTTTGCCTTCACACAGGCGTTCAGGAGCTCGGCCATCTCGGGGGTCAGAGTGCCGAATTCGATGAGGTTTTGGACCGTGAGCGGCACTTTGCTGAATTTTCGGATCGTCAGCGAGGACCCGCCCACCGCCAGGGGCGGGATGACGGCGTTGACGCGGGAACCGTCCTCGAGGCGTGCATCAACGAGCGGGGATGACTCGTCGATGCGTCGGCCCACCTTGGATACGATGCGCTCGATCACCTTGCGCAGATGGTCTTCGGAACTGAACCGCGATTCGGTGAGCGTGAGCTTGCCATGACGCTCGACATAGATCTGGTCCATGCCGTTGACCATAATTTCCGTCACCGCTGAATCATCGAGGAGTCGCTGCAACGGTCCGTAGCCCAACACATCGTCTGCCACGTCCCGTACCAGCCGGAGGCGTTCCTCTCCGGACAAGGGCACCTGCTCAGCATCGATGATGCGGGTGAGTTCTTCACGGGCGGACGAGCGCAGATCGCTTTCCGTGATGGCGGAATCATTGAAACGTGCGCCCATGCGCTCGAACAAGGCGGTGGCGGCGCGCTGCTTGAGTGCGGCGAAGACATCCACCGGTTGCTGGCCCGCAGACCTGTGCGAGTCCGTTTGCTCTTCGAAAGTGGGGGCTGCCACCGCCGTGCGTTGCCGCTCCAAGGCCGCCGGGGACTTGAGTATTTGGAGGGGCGCGGCCTGGGCGGCTGGGACGGGCTCCGGAGCAGGGCTGGTCGCAGCCGCGGGCCCGCCTTCAGCAGCGGCGAGCCGTTCAGAGAGCTTCACTGGACCACCACTCTCCGGTGCAGTTTCTTCTTCGCCCTGGCACGCCACGCCGGATCGAACCGCTCAACCAGCTGCCGCAGGCCTTTGACGGCCGGGTCCATGCGTCCCTCTTGGAGTACAGGTATGCCCCGGTTGGTGGAAAAAGCTACAGCCTTGGACCGTGGAATGCTTACGTCGACGGGCGCGCCGATGGTGGCTTCCACGTCCTGGACGCTAAGGCCAGATGCAGCGTCGGCCATGTTCAAGACGACATGACGCGTCTCGGGCAGGAGGTCCAGCCGTCTTAGGATCTCGAGGCCGGACCTGAGCCCCCGGATGCTGGGGACATCCATGGTTGTTACCCAGACGACGTCAGTGCACTGCTCGAGGGCGGCCAGCCCGACCTCCGGTAAACCGGGGGCCGTGTCCACTATGACGTACTGGAACTGTTCCGCGAGCTGCCCGAGCAGGCGCGTCACGTGCGCGGGGGTGATATTGTCCGCTTCTTCGGGACCCCTTGGAGCGCAGAGAGCATAGATATTACCGGGGTGGACGGTCAGGAAGGCCTTCAGTACCAGGGAATCGTGGCTCGCCGAGGACGAGACCGCATCGGTCACGGTGTGCTCCGGGTGGAGGTACAACCCTGAGGCGACGTCTCCGAATTGCAGGTCCAGGTCCACGATGACCACGCTCATGGGGGCCACCTGACCCAGCCCGATGGCGATGTTGGTGGCAATTGTGGTCTTGCCGACGCCGCCTTTGGGCGAGAAGACGCCGATCACCAGACCCTTTGGGGCGTCAGGCTGTTGAACAGCCGCGGACCTGTTCTTGCTGGCAAAGGACTGGCAGGCTCGTTCCAGCATGACCCGGATCTGGGCGGCGTCGGCGTTTGGGCTGAGAACATCACGGATGCCGGCGCGCATAGCCAGCAGTAGGAAATCCGGGTCCGGTTCTCCCACCAGAATGACGCTGAGCTCGGAAAGCTGAATGTCGAAGACCGTGGCCAGTCGTAAAGCGTCCTCCACGGGCACTTCCGGTCCGAGAATCAGGACTTCGGGACGCTCCTGATCGAGCTTCGCGAATAACTCTCCGGGATCGGATGGATTGACGAAGGCGAACGTCTGTAGACCCCCTGGCAAGCCGCCGGCCAGAGCCTGACGGACGCGGGAAGCGAAGTCGGTATTGGGTGTGATCAGTACAAAGCGGCTCACTTGTAGACCTCCGGTTTCGTCATGATTCCAGGGCGGCCGCTGTCCTTGGCATTGAGCGGCTCCTTGCTCAGCCAAAGCGTGCCGAATTCGGAGCCATAGACGATCCTGGTGGCGTCCACGTCGTTCACGGCGACCGTGAGCAGCAACGCTCCGGTGGGCAGCGACGTATCCTCAGTCGGCGCACCAGAGGCGCCGGGAGAGGGCTGGGGGGACGGGGTGGCCGCGGGAGCGCGTTGCACTGCCGTCACCAGGACCTTGTGGAGTGTCAGTTGCGTCGTCTCCTTGTCCGGCTTCGCCTCGATGCCGCCGTTCTTCAACGAGATGAAGATGCCGATGTGGTCCCCGGCCGCCAGCCGTCCCCCGACAACGCGCTGGGGATCGAGCTGGAACGAAATCTCCTGGAGTCCGTCCGGCACCTGCACGGCTCCGCTCGACTGCGCGGTTTCCGGTGCGGTCAGTCGTTCAGCTACCAGTTGCTCACCGGGCAGGAGTTCGACGGCGGTGACCTTGCCGGCCTGGCCGTCGAGACTATGCAGCGCGGACTTGGCCACGGCGGTTCCTGGCAGCTTCTGGGCGGCCAGGAAGGGCAGGAGGCTTTCCACGGCGGTGCCGGCCGGTACCGCCTTTGCCACCACCAGGACGTCCACAGGATCGAGGTCCTTGACGGCACGCTCGTCCGCGCCGTGGGCGTATGACACCACGAGAACGGCGCCGATGATGGCCAGGACCACGGCGGCGATCCCGGCGAGTAGTCGTGACTTCACGATGCGGGTACTCCAAGCGTGAGATGGGCAATGTCGGCACCGTAGTCGGGTGCGCTGCCGAGTTCGAAGGCTTCGGACAGGGAGACGAACCTGACGAAATGGCCACGGATCGTTTTGTTGGCGATCGTGCCGCCGGCGGTCCAGCCGATACTGGCGAACTGGTAGCCGGTGACGTAAAAGGCCGCGAAGCCTTTGATAAAGTACTTCGCGTTATTACCGGTTCCGGTCGCTAGGTCGTAGAGCGGGAAAAGAACCGTTTGATTGTTCATTTTGCTAAGGTCGGCGGCAGTGCACCGGGACGGCGCGCTGGCCCCAGGGTCGCTGACAAACCATGATCCTGAATCGCTGGCACTGCCGACGCCGAGAGTCATGCTGCATTGCGTGCTACTGCTCTGAATCCAACCGAATCCTCCCGGAACCCGTCCGCAGCCGCTGCCGAATTCGAGGACTTGCTCCGCGGCAACGGAAGCGCCGGGACTCAAATTGAACTTGCACTCGGCGATGACCAACGGGAGAATCACCGTCCCTCTGGACGGGGCCCCCCATTGGGCATACGAAGTCGCTCCCACCTCGGCCTGCGAAATGCCAAGGGCTCGGGCGAAGAAGAGGGAAATGTTGTTGGTGGCAGTACCCGTTTCCTTCGCCCCGGTTGCCACCGAGACGGTCCCCTTGGCCTTGTCGAGGGTGATGGATTTGATGTTGGTCATGCCGTCCACGGCATTGCCGTTGGCCAAGTTGCCGGCGAGCCCGCTAGGCCGTGGCCAGGTGGCGGAACACTCCGGGTCGCTGGTGCTCTTAGCGCACTTTTGGGCCACCATGAGTGCCACAGCATCCGAGCCATTCTGGACCTGGGCCCGCTCGGCGTAAAGTGCACCCACGTCAACGGCCAGGGCGGCGAAACCCAGCAGGCAAACCAAGGCGAGTGCGACCACCACGCTGATCGCGCCGCGCTCGGTATCGGCTCGCTTTGTCATCCGCCACATTGCATTGTCCCCATGCCCGTCATGGTAAATGGCCCCGCGATTCCGGTCATGGTGCTGAGGTTGTAGGTGATTGTCAAAGTCACTTGGCGCTCCGCTGCGCAAGCCGTGGGTGCCGGTGTTGTTGAAGGCGTCGTTTGAAACGAAAAGACTATTTTTCCGTCCTGAAGTCCTGGGTTTAGCGTGGTCGCTGCGCTTTTGGCCGCGCTGAGAGCCGCAGTAGGGCCGCCACCGATCGCCATCACGCGTGCACCCTCGCGGGCAGCATTGGAGAGCGTAATCTGCGCGTTGTAGGCACGGCCGAATTCCATAATGCCGAGCAGCAGCAGAATCAGGAGGGGCGCCAGGAGTGCGAACTCCACCGCGACAGCCCCGCGCTGCCTGCCCTCACGCATGCTTGGCGACCTTTCTTCGGATGGAACGGTGGCTGCCTAGGGGCCTGAGGGCGACGAACGGTGCGGTGAAGGAATGACACCCTCCACCGCACCAATCAGTGTGCCCTGAGTTGAAGCGACGTGTTACTTTCCGGCCAGCTTGCTTGTGACGTTTTCGAAGAGCGCGTTCAGCTGGGTGCCCAACAGGCCAACGGCGACGATGATGGCGACGGCGATGAGGGCAACCATGATGCCGTATTCCACAGCCGTTGCGCCCTTCTCTTCGCGAAGTCGGTTTTTGGCAGTAAAGCCTAGGGTCTGAAGGGTTGCGATAAGAGAAAGCATCGGGACTCCTGAGCGAGTTGGGCGGCTGGCCCTGCACCAGCTCTGAGAGGAACTTAGCAAGCGCCGACACGCCGAAGAATCGACTTTGCGGCATCCTGCGCCAAGGCTTCCCAAACTGCACGATTGCTGTAGTTATACTGCGCGAATTCTGCGGTGGAGTTGCGGACAGTGCAGGTACTCGGCGTCGGACGCAAGGAGGACCCCCTCGGTTTCTGGGTGCCGAGAGGGTCCTGCCTAGGAGGACCCTCTCGGCTCTGGGTCCGAGAGGGTCCGGTCATGGGGGCGCCATGGGGCGCCGTTGTAACGGAGTTTTTGCTCCTACATATGCGAGAAGGCCGCAACAATGTTGATGACGGCCGGGCCCAGGATGACGATGAAGAGTACGGGCAGGATGCACAGCATTAGGGGGAAAAGCACCTTGATGGGAAGCTTCATTGCCTTCTCTTCAGCACGCTGCCGCCGCTTGATCCTCATTTGCTTGGCCTGCGTCCGCAGCACGCTTGCTATCGCGATGCCGTACACATCCGCCTGGACAACCGCCCGCACGAAGCTCCGCAGGTCAGGGGCTCCGGTGCGTTCGGCCATGGAGAGATATGCTTCCCGGCGACTCCTGCCGACTTGCATGTCCTGCAGGGTCCTAAGGAGCTCCGCGGCCAGCGGGCCACTACCGTTTTGGCCCGCACGCGCCATTGCTGATTCGAAGCCAAGTCCGGCCTCTACCGAAATCAGCATTTGGTCCAGGGTGCTGGGTAGTTCCAATTCGATTGCTTCCTGGCGCTTCGCACCCCGACTGTGCAGGAGCAGGTCTGGAACGAAGTACGCGAGGACCGTCACAAACACAGCCAGCAGAATAGTTGTGCCGGTTGGAGTCTTGGCAACATACAGAATCCCCAGAAGGCCCGCCACCAAGGCAAGTGCCGGCTTGATCACCAGGAGACGCTCCAAGGGCAGACCTGCTGGCCTTCCGGCCTTGGCGAGCAACTTGTCCAGCCATGCCGGATACCCCTTCGGCGCCAAACGCTGGCCCAGTTGCGCGAGCCACGGGGCATCGGCACCGCCGGTAGCCGTCGCTGACGCTCCCTTAACTTTTCCCAGATTGCTGCGGACAGCAGCCAGGCCTGTCCGGTCGACTGATATCACTGCCCAGACCATCACCGAGCAGGGAACAACGATGATTGCCACTATGAACCACGCCATTACGCTCATGCTTGTTTCCCCCTAAAACTTGATCTTGACGACACGGCTCAGCCAAAAGGACCCGAGGGCCAGCAAGACAACTGCAAACCCGAGCAGGATCCAGCCGAGCACGCTTGTGTAGAGGACGCCGAGGTAGCCCGGGTTGGAGATACTGAGGAACAGAAAGATCCCGACGGGCAAAGCGATGAGAATGTAGGCTGACAGCTTGCCCTCGGCACTAAGGGATTTCACCTGACCCTTGATCTGCATCCGTTCGCGGATGGTTTCGCCCACATGGTCCAGCACCTCCGCCAGGTCGCCGCCGACTTCCCGGTGAATTTCGATCGCCTGGGCGGTCCAGTCGAAGTCTTCACTCCTCATGCGTCGCGCTGAGTCGGCCATGGAGTCTTTCAGATCTCGTCCCAGCCTGGTCTCATTTACCAGCCGCGCGAATTCCTCCGAAGTCGGCGCATCGGACTCCTTCGCGACGGCGTCCACCGCTCGGAGCAGGCTGTGACCGGCGCGCAGTCCGCCGGAGAGCATTTGCACGGTGTCGCCAAGCTGCGAATCGAACTTCGCGCGACGCCTGCCGGCCATAATGTTCAGGAACAGCATCCCGGCGACTGGCGTCAACAGCACGAACAATAGAGCCAGCAATAGCCCGGCCAAAACAAAACCGACGACACCCGCTGTGACTGCGATACATCCGAGCAGCAGAATGTAGTCAGCCTGGCGCAGGCGCAGCCCTGCTTCCTCCAACGAGTTGGCGGATCCAAAGCTGGCATTCCGGCTGACATTGTGGTCGACAAAGGAAGATGCCGATGCCGCAAACCGGGTGAGGGCCGACGGTTGCTCGGCAACGCCTGGTCTCCTGCGCGACAAATCGATGTTGGATTCACGGCCACGAAAAGTCACTGCGAAGAGGGACACCAGCGAGGCGAAGCAAAGCAGGACGCCCAGAACCAACAGAATTGGGCTAGCGATCACCGGTAACCACCGCCAATCGGCATGGTCCCGAAGACGGCCGGGGAGAGAGCAATACCCAGATCCGCGAAGTGATCTACGAAGCGGGGCCTGACACCGGTGGGAATCGGCCGCCCCTGGAACCGCCCGTTCGCGTCCATCCCCGCGCTGTAATCAAATGTAAAGGCGTCCTGAAGCGTGACGACGTCGCCTTCCATCCCTTGGACTTCCGTGACGTGGGTGACTCGTCTCGTACCGTCCCGGAGGCGCGAAATGTGCACAATCAGGTTCACCGCCGAGGCGATCTGCTCGCGAATGGCACGGAGCGGCAGGTCCATACCGGCCATGAGGACCAGGGTCTCGAGCCTCGCGATGGCGTCGCGGGGCGTGTTGGCGTGCACCGTTGAGATCGAACCGTCGTGGCCCGTGTTCATGGCCTGCAACATGTCGAGGGTCTCGCCGCCGCGGACTTCGCCAACAATGATTCTGTCCGGGCGCATGCGCAGCGAGTTCCGGACGAGGTCCCGGATGCTAATTTCGCCTTTGCCTTCGATGTTCCTCGGCCGGCTTTCGAGCCTGACGACATGTTCCTGCTGTAGTTGAAGTTCGACGGCGTCCTCGATGGTGACAATCCGCTCGTCAGCAGGAATGAAGGACGACAACACGTTGAGCAATGTCGTCTTGCCCGTCCCGGTTCCGCCGGACACGATGACGTTGAGCCTGGCGAGGACGCAGGCATTCAGGAGCTCGGCGATTTCGGGAGAGATGGTGCCAAACGATATGAGATCGTTGACCGTCAAGGGAACCTGGCCGAATTTTCGGATCGTCAGCGATGACCCGTTGACTGCCAACGGCGGAATGATGGCGTTGACACGCGAGCCGTCGGACAGGCGAGCGTCCACCAGCGGAGACGATTCGTCGATTCTCCTGCCGACTTTGGTGACAATCCGCTCGATAATTCGGCGCAAATGTTCCTCGGACGTGAAGCGGGAACCGGTAAGGAAGAGCTTGCCGCCCCGTTCCACATAGATTTTATCCGGGCCGTTGACCATTACTTCTGTCACTGCATCGTCAGCAAGGAATTTCTGTAACGGGCCGAGGCCGATGACATCATCCAGGATCTCTTGGACCAGCCGCTGCTGTTCACCGGAGGTCAGTGGAATCTCGTCCTCTTCGATGATGGCGCACAGTTCGTCTTTGGCGTAACCGTGCAACTCTCCCTCGTCCAACGAAGAGTCCGAGATCCGGCTGCCCATCCGCTCATAGAGCGCCGCGCCGGCGCGGTCCTTTACCGCCGTCAGTGCGTCGTTGGCCTCCGCACTGTGATCCTTTGAGCCTGGTTCATTCCAGGGGGACACATTCGCAACGCTCTGAGCAGTCCCTGCCCACGGGATCTCGGTCCGAGGGGAACCTGGCTGCTGCTTGCTTGCCTGACTGCGGACGGATTCGAAGCGATCTGCAAGTGTCATTGGACTACCGCCCTTCGGTGAAGTTTCTTGTGGGGCCTTTGATCCCAATTCGGATCAAACCGCTCGACGAGCTGACGCAGCCCCTTCGCCACGGCATCCTTGGATGCTTCCTGCAGCAGGGGTACGCCCTTGTTCGTGGAATAGGGCACCGAATGTGATCGGGGGAGCACTACATCCACAGGGCAGCCAATGGTCGCCTCCACGTCCTGAAGCGTCAGTCCGCTGCGGCGATCGCCAAAGTTGAGCACCACATGCCGGTTTGGGGGCAGCAGGGCAAGCTCGGTCAGGATTGAGAATCCTGTCCGCAGGCCCTTGATGCTCGGGATGTCCATGCCGCAAACCCAAACGCCGTCTGTGGCCTGTTCGAGCGTGGCGAGAACATGTTCCCCGAGTCCTGGGGCGGTGTCTACCACAACATACTTAAACTCGCTGGCCAGCTGAACGAGCAACCGGGAGACCTGTTCGCCGGTTATCTGATCCGCCTCTATCGGGTTGAGGGGTGCACAGAGCGCATAGATGCCCGATGTGTGCAGGGTCAGGTATGACTTGAGCACCAAGCTGTCGCCCGCGGCCGCACCCTTTACGGCATCGGCGATCGTCTTCTCGGGTTCCAGCATTAGCCCGGACGCCACGTCGCCAAACTGCAGGTCCAGGTCCACCACCACAACGCCCATCGGAGCCATTTTTGCGAGCCCGACCGCGAGGTTGGTGGTAACGGTCGTTTTTCCCACACCGCCCTTGGGTGACATGACAGAGATGATTCGTCCGCTCCCGGTCAACGGTTCAACGCTGTTCCCGAGACCTCGACGCCGTCCAGCAGCCGCGAGGCTGGCGCGTTCAAGCATGATGTGGATGGCGTCTACGTCGGCGCCAGGCTCCAGGAGATCCCTGATTCCTGCCCGCATCGCGGGCAACGCGATGCTCGACTCGTCCTCGGTGACCAGCACCACGCTGATCTCCGGATATTGGAGGTCGAAGAGACTGGCAAGCCTGATGGAATCCTCTACCGGGAGGCCAGGTCCCAGCAGAATGACTTCGACGAGATCGCCCGAGAGGGTACGCAAGACGTCGTCCGGGCCCGGCGGCAGGAAGTTTGCCACGATTCCGTGAAATGTTCCGTGCAGGCGGGAAGCCGCCTGCCTGGCACGGGCTTCGAAATCGGAATCTGCTGTGATGGCTACGAATCTGCTCATCGGTACAGCTCCGGCTTCTTGACAATCAGCGGGGTGCCTTCGGTGGCGGACGAGGGTTCTTTGGTCAGCCACAAGGTTCCGAAGTTGGCCCCGAACGCGATCTTGGCTGAATCGGCGTCGTTGCGGGCAAACGTTACGAGCAACTGCCCGGTGGGTAATTCCGTATTGGCCTGCTGCTCAGCAGTGGTCCCGGCGGGAGCCGTCCCAGCTGTTTTCGCCAACGAACGTTGGACGCTCGTTACCAGGACTTTGTGAAAGATCTGCTGCCCGGACTCCACATCGGGTGCGTCCTTTACGGCGCCCTTGTCGAAGAGGACGACAATGCCCACCGTGTCGCCGGCTGCTATGCGTCCACCGACCACCCGCTGGGCCTCCAGCTGAACCGAGATCTCCTGCATTCCGGCGGGAACCGGAACGGTGCCGGGCGCGGACAAGCTGTCAGGATCAGCCAGCCTTGCACCGAGTAGCGCTTCACCCGGCAGCAGATCTACCGCGGCGACCTTCCCGTTCAGGCCTTCCAGGCTCTTCAGCGCGCCGTTGGGCACCGACGCCGCCGGTAGCGAGGTCAGTTTCACCGCACTCCGAATTTTTTCGAGATCAGTGCCCTTCGCAACCTGTTGTTGAATGACTAGCACCTCCACAGGCTGCAGGTCCTTTTGGGCCCTCGCCTCGGATGCGGATACGTATGAGACCAGTAGGACGGTGCCGACTATTGCCAGCACAAATGCGACGATGCCTCCCAGCAGGCGTGTTTTCACTTTGACTTCCTCCTTATGCCGATTGAAACTCATTGTGTGTCGCGGCTACTTGGACAATGTGACTCCAAGAGATCCGTATGTTATTGGGCCGCCCATTTTTGCAGCGTCGGCCAACGTGACCTTTTTTATGAAAGTGCCGTACAGGCCGGTATCGCTATTTTTAAGCTTCAGGCTTCCTTTGAGCGTGCTGGCTTCCGTCGTGTAATAGGTACTTCCGCCACCGTTGAAATGCCAACCCCGAAGAGAAATCTGCGCAAAAGCTTCGATCCGAAAAGACTTACCAAAGGGAGAGGCTGCGCAGGGGTTCACCCCGGTCCCACCTTTATCCGGACAGGCCGTATCAAAGATCGGAATGAGAATTTCGACCGTCTTGCCGGCCGTAAGGTTCGCCTGCCAGCTGGCAAATTTGGAAGTGCAAGTGCCGTCGAAGCTATTCCCTGGCTTGGACTCGATCCACGGACTGGTGATGTCGACGTGTACGTTGCAGTCGAGCCCTGGGTGCTTCAACCAACCGAAACCGCCAGGGAGTTCGTGCCCCGACGACGACTGATGGGGGCATGCGTACTTCGGATCATCGGACAACGACGTCCCGTGTTCAGGAAAGAACTGGAGGCCCTTGAAAAAGGACGGGTCGGATTCGCATTTCGAAAACGTCAACGGAAAGACATCGGCAGCAGAGAAACCACCGAATTTCGCTTGCGCGGACGCCTTGATCTCTACGGAATTGATACCAAGGGCGCGAGCCAGATAGAGGGAGAAATGTTCGCCGCCTGCGCCGGCCGGCGTCTCGGTCGTGACGTCGACGGTGCCCGCGGCGTTGTTCACGAACGCCGAGACAACGTTGCTGGACCCATCAAGAGCGTTGCCGTTGGCGTAAGGCGAAGCCTTTACCTTCTGATCCGCGGCACACGGAGCTGAAGTGGTGACCTTGGCGCAGGCTTGCGCTACCGCGAGTGCCGCTGAATCGGCGCCATTCTGCAGTTGTGTTTTCTCCGAGTACATGGCGCCGACGTCTACGGCCAGGGCTCCGAAGCCCAGAAGGGCAACTATGAGAATGGCCGCGAGCGGAGCAATCACACCCCGTTCCTTGTCCTCGGCCTCGCATCCCCGAATTAGCGTCTTGCCTAACCACCGCATTGCATGACCCCTTTGGCTGAAATGCTCATGATGTCCGGAAGGAAGGGGACCAAGGTCGGCAGACCAGTGAGGTACTTGGTCTTTGCGCTTATGGTGACGATTGAATCCGTGCCTGGAGCGCAGGAGCTGATTGTGACGTCGGTGAGCTTCAGGCTGGCAATTGGTGCCGCGTCAATTGCCTTCTGCTGTGCCACCACGTTCGTGTAACCGGCATCTGCGTAGTGGATGGCCGAGTACCTCGCGGCTTCTCGGGCACCTTCGGCCATGGAGACTTGGATACTGAAGGCCCTCCCGAATTCCACGATCCCCAGGACTAGTGCTAGGAAGATGGGAAGAATGAGGGCGAACTCGACGGCCGCTGCCCCTAACTCTGCGGACTTCCGTGTGCCGCGGGGCCTGATCTGGCGCCTCATCACGGGCTGGCCTGATCGCCGGCGGTGGCGCCCGCCTGCAGCAAATGCACTGAATAACCAACGTCAATTACTCGCACCGAAGTGGCTTTCGCCCGAAATGTGAGACCTTGCACTACCCCTCCTGAGCCTTGAGACCGAGCAATCCTGCGCGATGCGCAGACAAGAGAAGCCCAAGGGCGGGTGCGGTGGCAGCGGATCTGTCGCCCGAACTGCCGCCGCCCCCGCCCCCGGGCTTCAAGAGACCTGGGCCAATCAGGGAGCGGTCATCTTGCCGGCGACCCCGTTGAAGAGGTTCTGCAGGTTTGTCCCGAGGAGGCTGACGCCGGCGATGATGGCGACGGCGATGAGCGCGACCATCAGGCCGTACTCCACGGCGGTGGCGCCTTTTTCGGATTCGAGCTTGTTCTTGACGCCGGCGATGAAAGAGAGCATTGAGACCATGAGACCAGTCATTTTAATTTCCTTTTCCAGAGTTCCGAATATGTGAACGGAATTCCAGTGAATCCCCTATTGCTTATTCACTGGAGCTTCGCTGGAACCACATTTGCACGGCGATTAACGGCGCGGCAATAACTTCGAATACTCGACTTTTTGGAACGAAAAATGGGGTTCTACTCGGTGGCAATGGCGGTGTACTCAGTTCGGTGCGGAGGCGTAGCCAAAATTACCTGTTTCGATAAGCCGACTTGCTATTTAAGCCGTCGCACCGACCACGGCTATCACTACTGAAGCAGCAGGATGATGGCCAGGGCGGCGGCCAGCATGGACGGCCCGTAGGCGACTTCCTTCGGCTTGCTTCCGCGGTTTTTCAGCACCACGAAGGCGGAAGCGATCCCGCCGGCGACGAACCCCAGGGCTCCGCCGTAGAAGAGCTGGGCCCAACCCAAGTAGCCCAAGTACAGGCCGAGCGGGGCGGCGAGCTTAACATCGCCCATTCCGAGGCTCTTGGGGCTGATGAGAGCCAAGATGAAGTAGAGAACGAAGAGAATTACGCCGCCTGCGAGGCCGCGGGCCAGTTTTTCCCAACCTCCCAGTGCTAGGGAAGCCCCCACGAGGAGCATCATGCCGGCCCCCAGCAGGGGCACAACCAGCCGGTTGGGTAGCAAGTGATGGAGGATATCGATGCGTACCAGCTGCACGCCGGCAACCGCCAGGAGCAGGAAAGCCGGCAGGGCCGGCGCCGGCCCGAAGCGCCAGGCCAGCAGTGCGCACAACACGACGGTGGCGACCGCCGTCGTTGCTCTCTGCGCGGGGGAGGGGGAGGATGCCAGTTGCGGCAGCGCGCGGCGGACCAGGACGTCGCCCAGCAGGCCGAGGCACAGTCCGAGAGCGGCGATTCCCGCAAGGAACAGCAGCGGTGCGGAACCTGCAAGGGCGGGATTGGGCACGGTACCTCCAGGAACGCAGCGGGGCCGGAACTGCGCGGCACGCACGGGCAGCATGCCACCGGACACCCCATTTTGACCCACGGCCCCGGCTTCCGCTATTCTTGGTAGTCGTTGTGCGTGTCCTATCCCGATGATGCGTGCCCGCTTGAGAATCCGGTTGCAGGATAGCTACTCAACGTGCACATTCGAGACCAATGGATGACTGGTTACATGGAGCCCTCACCTCTGTTCCGGTAGCGCATAGATAGTAGGTTCACCTTTAGCGTGACGCCTAAAACAAGAACGCCAGAACAAGAACGAGGCAAACACCGTGCGTACGTACACCCCGAAGCCCGGCGATATCAACCGCCAGTGGCACGTCATTGACGCCACCGACGTTGTCCTTGGTCGTCTCGCCAGCCAGACCGCAATCCTGCTGCGCGGCAAGCACAAGGCCACCTTTGCGTCCCACATGGACATGGGCGACTTCGTCATCATCATCAACGCTGAAAAGGTTGCCCTCACCGGCGCCAAGCTGGAGCAGAAGCGCGCTTACCGCCACTCCGGTTACCCGGGCGGCCTGACCTCCGTCAACTACGCGGAGCTGCTGGAATCCAACCCGGTTCGCGCCGTGGAGAAGGCCATCAAGGGCATGCTCCCGAAGAACTCCCTCGCTGCGCAGCAGCTGGGCAAGCTGAAGGTGTACCGCGGTGCCGAGCACCCGCACGCCGCCCAGCAGCCCAAGACTTTCGAAATCACCCAGGTCGCCCAGTAGTCCTGGCCACCAACCAACTTTAATCAAGGAGAATCGTGGCTCAGAACGAAGAACTGACCACCGAGGCCGTCGTGGCCGAGGAAAACCTGACCAGCTACACCTCGGAAAGCGGTCCTGCGGAAGCAGAAGCGCCCAAGAAGGAACGCCCGGCCCTCACGGTTGCCGGCGCAGCAGTTGGCCGTCGCAAGGAAGCCATTGCACGTGTTCGCATCGTGCCCGGCACCGGCAAGTGGACCATCAACGGCCGCGCGCTTGACAACTACTTCCCGAACAAGCTGCACCAGCAGGATGTCAACGAACCCTTCAAGATCCTCGATCTTGATGGCGCCTACGACGTCATTGCCCGCATCCACGGTGGCGGCATCTCCGGCCAGGCCGGTGCCCTGCGCCTCGGCATCGCCCGTTCGCTGAACGAGATCGACACCGAGAACAACCGCGCCACCCTGAAGAAGGCCGGCTACCTGCGTCGTGACGCCCGCGTCATCGAGCGCAAGAAGGCTGGCCTCAAGAAGGCACGTAAGGCTCAGCAGTACTCCAAGCGCTAACCAGTGTTTGCACGGAAGCCCGTCCCGCATTTGCGGGGCGGGCTTCCAGCGTTTAACTGGCCGCGAGGCGCCCAGGACGGGCGCCGAGAGCGTGATCGGCTAAACTGGGACGCGATGTCTAGATTATTTGGAACAGATGGTGTCCGAGGCCTGGCTAACGGTCTGCTGACCGCCGAGCTGGCGTTGCAGCTGGCGCAGGCCGCCGCCGTCGTGCTGGGGCACGACCGCAACATGAACGGCAACCGGCCGCGTGCCGTCGTGGCCCGCGATCCGCGGGCCAGCGGCGAGTTCCTCGCTGCCGCCGTGGAGGCCGGACTCTCCAGCTCCGGAATCGACGTCTACGACGCCGGCGTCCTGCCGACGCCCGCCGCTGCGTACCTCGTGGCCGACCTCGACGCCGACTTCGGCGTGATGATCTCCGCCTCCCACAACCCGGCGCCGGACAACGGCATCAAGTTCTTCGCCCGCGGCGGCCAGAAGCTTCCCGACGAGGTCGAGGACGCGATCGAGGAACAGCTGGCCAAGGAGCCCTACCGCCCGGTTGGCGGCGAAGTCGGCCGCATCCAGCGCTTCGCCGACGCGGAAGACCGCTACATCGTGCACCTGCTGGGCACCCTTCCACACCGCCTGGAGGGGATCAAAGTTGTGGTGGACTGTGCCCACGGTGCCGCGAGCGGCTGCTCACCCCAGGTGTTCAAGACCGCCGGCGCCGAAGTGATCATCATCGGCGCCGAACCGGACGGACTCAACATTAACGACGGCGTGGGGTCCACGCACTTGTCCCCGCTCAAGGCCGCCGTGGTGGCCCACGGCGCGGACCTGGGCATCGCCCACGACGGCGACGCGGACCGCTGCCTGGCCGTAGACCATGAAGGCAACGAGGTCGACGGGGACCAGATCATGGCGATCCTGGCACTCGCGCTCAAGGACGCAGGCAAGCTCAAGGACGATGTTCTCGTTGCGACCGTTATGAGCAACCTCGGACTGAAGCTTGCGTTGCGGGAAGCCGACATCACGCTGCGGGAAACCGGCGTCGGCGACCGCTACGTTCTGGAAGCCATGCGGGAAGGTGGCTTCAGCCTCGGTGGCGAACAGTCCGGCCACGTGATCTTCGCCGAATACGCCACCACCGGCGACGGCGTGCTCACGGGTCTCCAGCTGGCCGCCCAGGTGGCACTCACCGGGCGTCCGCTCAAGGAACTGGCCACGGTCATGACCAAGCTCCCGCAGGTGCTGATCAACGTCAAGGACGTCGACCGCAGCCGGGTCAACGGCGACGAGGCGGTGGCCGAAGCGGTGGCCAAGGCCCAGGTGCGCCTCGGCGACACCGGACGTGTGCTGCTCCGGCCGTCCGGAACCGAACCGGTGGTGCGGGTCATGGTGGAGGCCGCCGACCTCGAGACTGCCCAGGAAGTCGCCGAAGGCCTGGCCGAGGTGGTCCGGACCGAACTGGCCCTGGCCTTCGTCGCCGACTGACGCATGCTTGTTGACCCGGAGCGAAGGGTTGACCTTATGTCAGTTCCTGTTGGTGGCTCGGATGCGTGGATTTTGCAGGGCTCTCGGCGGTACCGAGCGCTCGTAAGGATTCTCGCCACAAAACGGCCAGCGGTAAGGCGGCCCACGGAGCGTCGATGGCGTTCAGCGGCCATATGGCCAGTTGACTGGCGACTTGATGGAAGACCGGGGCCAGCCAAAGGAGAGCAATGGCAGTCACAGCCGAGACGCGGACTAAGGGCGAGCAACGGTGGTCGAGCAAGTAGACGAGTACCGGGATGAGCAACACTCCGTCGTAGGTCGCGATGTGGGGGGAGAAGACAACGGTCGTGGCCAGCGTCGTGAGCCACACTAACGCAGAATCGACACGCCGCTTCCGGAGTTTACGGACGTGATAGAGCAATATTGCCGCGCCGACAGGCAATGAAGCCACCGTCAAAACCGGTGCTGTCCAACCGGCCCAGGACGGCGGCAGGAGTCCCTGAATCAGCGACGGCAAACCGATCATTTTCCAGGCCTGTCCTTGTTGGACTTGCTCTGCGTACAACGGACTGGCAAGGGCGGACACCCAGTGAGCGAGACCGTCCACCCCCACCATGCCCACGGAGGCGCCGGCGAGCAGCAAGAACACTGCCGCGAAACTCGCCAGTGCCCGGAAATTTCGCGTCGCCAGGAGCACTAGTGGCACGAGGACAAAAAGCTGCGGCTTCGCAAAACCAAGCCCGAAGATTGCGCCCGCCCAAGAGTTATGGCCCGTACTGAGGAAACGGATGCCCAGCAGCCAAACAGCGAGCACGAATGCCGAGTCCTGGCCGCCGCCCAGCAACTCGAAGACCACCGGTGAAGCGACGACGGCAACAAAGACCGCCTTGCGCTTGTGCAGCATCAGTTTGGGAGCGAAGGACTTCATGCTCAGAGTGCACGCAACCAGTAGCGCTGCACTCACCACCAGCCACATCAGCCCACTCAAGTTGTACGGCATGACGGCGAACGGCGCATAAAACGCCGCAACGACCGGAGGCGAAACGAACCATGCCAGCCTCGTCACGGGTCCGAGCTCAGCGGCTTGGAACTGCTGCTGGACTTGGGGGTCGTATAGGGCGCCAGACTCGCCGGCCAGTAGCAGGCCTCCGCCTGTCCAGTGGGCGAGGTAGTCCGGCAGAAAAGAGCCTTGGGCGGCCGGGAGGAGGACGCGGGTGACCGAGGTTGCCAATAGCGCGACACCGGACATGAAGGCAAAGATCAACGGATATACTCTGAGCCGGTCCGGCGTGATGAAACTGTCAATCCTTCGCACAAGAATTGCGAACGCTTGTCGAGCCCATGTCATGGTCAGTGACATTACAGGACGGGCCATCGCAACTTCCTATTAGAGGTAGGCCGGCGCTGGCTCCAGGCCGAAGTACTCCTCAAGGGTGGCGATGCCCCGGCTGTGCATGTCGCCGGCGGCCTCGACCCCGACATACCGCAGGTGCCACGGCTCGTAGTAGTAGCCGGTGATCGGATGGAGCATCCAGGGATAGCGGACCACAAAGCCGAAACGGTGGGCGTTGGCCTTGGCCCACACGGCCGCCGGCTGGTCCGCGAAGCACGGCTGGAAGCTGCAGGCACCGCCGCCGTCGCCGATGTCGAAGGACCAACCGGTCTGGTGCTCGGAGAAGCCCGGCCGCGCCGAAGCGGTGTCCGCCTCGTCGCGTCCCCGGGAGTTCACGTACCCGTCGTAGGTGGCCGTCTGGGTGGCGTACGAGCGGTACCCGCTCGCCAGGGTCAGGACGACGCCGGCCGCCGTCGCATCCGCGAACATCCGCTCCGCCCCTGCCGCCGTCGTGCTGTTCAGCAGCGCCGCCTCCCCGGTGGCCGCAAGCCGGACCGCCGGCCGGGTAAGGTCGGCCGGAGCGTAGTCAGCGGGGGAGAGCGGCCGGTGCTTGTTCACCACCACCCACTGGCTGGCCGGATCCGTCAGAGAGTATTTCGGTCCGGGCGCGGCGGCCGCGGGGGAGTTGCCCGGCAGCGGAGTGCCAGGCGCTGTGCTCCCGGCGGTACCCGCCGGGCCGGTCTGCGTTGAAGTTGCCGAGGGTGAGCCGGAGGCCGTGGCTGTCGAAGCGTTAGTTGGCACAGCCGTGCGGGAGGCCTGCCCCGGCGTGTCCTGCGGGGTGCAGGCGGCCACGGCGGCCAGAGCCGCCACGGCTGCCCCCGCGGCGACGGCCCGCCCGAACGCGCGCCGGCTGGGGACCTCGGGCGTGACGTCGTGGCCCACCCGTGCTACACCTTGCGCAGCAGCATGCGGCGGATCGAGTGGTCGGCGTCCTTGGTCAGCACCAGCTGGGCCCGGCCGCGGGTGGGGAGAACGTTGTCCTCCAGGTTCGGCTCGTTGATGCGCTTCCAGATGTCGCGCGCGGTCTGTTCCGCCTCGGAGTCGGACAGCGTCGCGTAGCGGTGGAAGTACGATTCCGGCTGCGCGAAGGCAGTCGTCCGCAGCTTACGGAAGCGGTCCACATACCATTCCTCGATGTAGGCGGTCTTGGCGTCCACATAGATCGAAAAGTCGAAGAAGTCGCTCAGGGCCAGACCCTGCCGGCCGTCGTTCCGCGGGCGGGCGGGCGCCAGGACGTTGAGTCCCTCGACAATCAGCACGTCGGGCCGGCGGACCACGATCTCCTGGCCCGGGACAATGTCGTAGGTGACGTGCGAGTACTTGGGCGCGCGCACTTCCTCCGCGCCGCCCTTGACCTCGCTGACAAAGCGCAACAGGGCGCGGCGGTCGTAGGACTCCGGAAACCCTTTGCGTTCCAGGAGCTGCCGGCGCCGGAGCTCGGCGAGGGGGTACAGGAAGCCGTCGGTGGTGATGAGCTCCACGTTCGGGGTGCCGGGCCAGCGCCTCAGCATTTCGCGCAGCACGCGGGCGATGGTCGACTTCCCCACGGCGACGGAGCCGGCCACGCCGATCACGAACGGTGTTCGCTGGGTCTTCTCACCCAGGAATGTGGTGGTCGCGGCATGGAGTTGGTTGGCGCCCTCGACATACAGGTGCAGCAGCCGGGACAACGGCAGATAGACGTCCCGGACCTCTTTCATGTCGAGAGGATCGCCCAGGCCGCGAAGGCGGAGCACGTCCTCTTCATTGAGGGGCTGCTCCATTTGGGCAGCGAGCCGGGACCAGGTCTGCCGGTCCAGCTCCACGAACGGCGAGACGCCCTCGCCATTCGCATCGTTGCGTTGCACAGTCACCCTAGAGATTCTGCCCTCGACTAGGCCGAGAGCGAAATGGAAGCACTTGCGGGCCGCGGCGGCGGGGGCAAGCCGGTGCATCATACGCCGGAAGGCAGTGAAACCCGCTAGGCTAATTCCTATGTGTGGAATCGTTGGATATGTAGGCCACTCGACTGGCCAGGTAAATATTGAGCACAAAGCCCTGGACGTCGTCTTGGAAGGGCTGCGGCGCCTCGAGTACCGCGGCTACGACTCCGCCGGGATCGCGGTGGTGGCTGACGGCGCCATCGAGTCACGCAAGAAGTCAGGGAAACTGAGCAACCTGATCGGCGAGCTGGAGGGGAACCCGCTGCCCGAGTCCATGACCGGGATCGGCCACACCCGCTGGGCCACGCACGGCGGCCCCACGGACCAGAATGCCCACCCGCACCTCTCCGACGGCGGGAAGCTGGCGCTCATCCACAACGGCATCATCGAAAACTTTGCGGAACTGAAATTGGAACTCCTCAACGAGGGCGTGACTTTCATCTCCGAAACCGACACCGAGGTGGCCGCCGCCCTTCTCGGCCACATCTACCGGAACCAGCTCGGCGGCGACAACTCCAACGGCGGCCTGACCAAGGCGATGCAGCTTGCCTGCCAGCGCCTGGAAGGCGCGTTCACGCTGCTGGCAGTGCACGCGGACCAGCCCGACGTCGTCGTGGCCGCCCGCCGCAACTCCCCGCTGGTCGTGGGCCTGGGCGAGGGCGAGAACTTCCTCGGCTCCGACGTCTCCGGATTCATCGACTACACCCGCCGGGCCGTGGAATTGGGCCAGGACCAGATCGTCACCATCACCGCCGACTCGGTTGAGATCACGGACTTCTTCGGCGCTCCCGCCGAGGGCAAGGAATACCACGTCGACTGGGATCCGGCCTCCGCGGAAAAGGGCGGTTACCCGTCCTTCATGGAAAAAGAAATCCACGATCAGCCCGATGCGGTCGCCCAGACCCTGCTGGGACGTTCGGACCTCGAAGGCAAGCTGACCCTCGACGAGATGCGGATTGACCCCGAACTGCTGAAGCACATCAACAAGATCATCGTCCTGGCCTGCGGCACGTCGGCCTACGCCGGACAGGTGGCGAAATACGCGATTGAGCGCTGGTGCCGGATTGCCACCGAGGTCGAGCTCTCGCACGAATTCCGCTACCGGGACCCCATCGTCGATGAGAACACCCTGGTGGTTTCCATCTCCCAGTCCGGCGAGACGATGGACACTCTGATGGCCGTCCGCTACGCCAAGGAACAGGGCGCGAAGACCATCTCCATCTGCAACACCAACGGCTCCACGATTCCGCGTGAGTCGGACGCCGTGCTGTACACCCACGCCGGCCCGGAAATCGCGGTGGCATCCACCAAGGCGTTCCTGGCCCAGATCACCGCCGCCTACCTGCTGGGCCTGTACCTGGCACAGCTGCGCGGCAACATGTTCCAGGGCGAAATCAAGGACGTCCTCGCGGACCTCGGCAAGATTCCGGCCAAGATCCAGGAGATCCTGGATCACGAAGACCGGATCAAGGACCTCGGCGTCGAGATGGCCAACGCCAAGTCGGTGCTCTTCCTGGGCCGCCACGTCGGCTTCCCGGTCGCCATGGAAGGTGCCCTCAAGCTCAAGGAGCTCGCCTACATCCACGCCGAAGGCTTTGCCGCGGGCGAGCTCAAGCACGGTCCCATCGCGCTGATTGAAGAAGGCCAGCCGGTCTTCGTGATCGTCCCCTCGCCCCGCGGCCGGGATTCGCTGCACGCCAAGGTTGTCTCCAACATCCAGGAGGTGCGGGCCCGCGGCGCCAAGACCATTGTCATCGCGGAAGAGGGCGATGAAGCGGTGAAGGCCTACGCGGAGCACGTCTTCTACATCCCCCCGACGCCGACGCTCCTGGCACCTCTGCTGTCCACCGTGCCGCTGCAGATCTTCGCGCTCGCCCTCGCCAGCGCCAAGGGCTACGACGTGGACCAGCCGCGGAACCTGGCCAAGAGCGTGACCGTAGAATAGCCGCATGATTGTTGGCATTGGCGTAGACGTCGTAGACATTGAGCGGTTCGGACGGCAGCTTGAGCGCACCCCCGGGTTGCGCGACAGGCTGTTCGTGCCGGCCGAACGGGACCTAAACACCCGGTCCCTGGCCGCGCGGTTTGCCGCCAAGGAGGCCGTGGCCAAGGTGCTCGGGGCCCCGGCCGGCATGAACTGGCAGGACTGCTGGATCGGGCTGGACCAGCACGGCCCCACGGTCCAGGTCAAGGACACGGTGCTTGCCGTGGCCCAATCGAAAGGCGTCAAGCGCTGGCACCTCTCGATCAGCCACGACGGCGGCATCGCCACCGCCACGGTGATCGCCGAAGGCTAATCACCATGATCAGCGCCTATACCGGAACCCACATCCGAGAAGCCGAACGGCGGCTTCTCGAGGCAAATGCGGACACCGGTATGGGCGCTGTTCTCATGCAGCGCGCCGCCTACGGACTCGCCAATACGGTGATCCGCGAACTGCAGGGCCGGGGATTGCGGTCCTACGGCTCCACCGTCACTGTCCTCGCCGGCAAGGGAAACAACGGCGGCGACGGCCTCTACGCAGCGGCGCTGCTGGCCCGCCGCGGCCTGCGGACGACGGCGATCCTCACCGCCGGGCAAGCCCACCCTGCCGGGCTGGCGGCGTTCCGCGCCGCCGGCGGCCGGGACACAAGCCTGGCTGACGGCAACGCCACGGAGCTGGCCGCGGAGGCCGCCCGATCCGACGTCGTAATTGACGCGGTCCTCGGAACCGGAGCCCAGGGCGGCCTGCGCGGCGCCGCGGCAATCTTGTTCGAAGAACTACAACGCCGAGAACTGCAACGCCGAGGACTGCAACGCCGAGAACTGCTGCGTCTCGAACGCCACCGCCCCCGCCACGGACTCGTGGTGGCCTGCGACATCCCCAGCGGCGTCGACGCCGACACCGGCGAGGCCCACGGCCCCGTCCTGGCCGCCGACGTCACCGTAAGCTTCGGGGCCGCGAAAGCCGGCCTGCTCGCCGACCCCGGCGCGGATTTCTGCGGCCGGCTTCGGATCATCCCCATCGGCATCGAGGACGCCTTGGCGGACCCGGAGCTGCGGCGCCTCGAGGCCGTGGACCTTACCGCGCTGCTGCCGCGCCCCGGCCGGCGCTCCCACAAATACTCCCGCGGCGTGCTCGGCGTCGTGGCCGGATCAACGCGCTACCCGGGCGCCGCCGTGCTCGCCTGCCGGGGCGCCCTGGCGGCCGGGGCCGGCATGGTCCGCTATGTGGGCCCTCCCGAGGTGGCCGACCTGGTGCGGCACTCCTGCCCCGAGGTAGTGTGCGGCACCAGCGTCGCGGACGCGCACGTCCAGGCCTGGCTGCTCGGCCCGGGGCTCGACGACGGCGCGCACGAGCAACTGGACCGCGTCCGCGAGGCGGCGGCGGCCGGGCTCCCGACCGTGGCCGACGCCGGCGCGCTCCCGGCGCTGCCCCGTGAACTCTCGGCCCGGACCGTGCTGACCCCGCACGCCGGCGAACTGGCGGTCCTCCTCAGCCGGTACGGCGACACCCCGGCTCGCTCCGGGGTTGAAGACGCAACACTGGCGGCCGTCCGGCAGGCCGCCGGTCTCACCGGCGCGACCGTCCTGCTCAAGGGCGCCACCACCCTGGTGGCTGCCCCCTCGGGCGCCGTCTTCAGCCAGGCCGAGGCCAGCCCTTGGATGGCCACCGCCGGCAGCGGCGACGTCCTGGCCGGCGTGCTCGGATCCTTGCTGGCCCAGTTCGCCGAAGACACCGGCCCCTTCAACGCCCGCGGCATCGCCGCGCCCGACCGGTGGGCCGCCATCGCGGCGATGGCCGCGAGCCTGCACGGCCGCGCCGGAACCCTGGCGTCAAACGGCGGTCCTCTGACGGCGTCGGACATTGCCGGAACACTGCAGGAGGTCATTGCGCAGCAGTAACAAACGCGCACGCAGCGCGGGCCGAGTAAATTAGTAACCCTACTTACCAGTAGTCTGTCTAGAGATAGTCCGCATCGCACGAGGAGTACACATGGAAGTCTGGCCCGGAACGGCTTACCCGCTGGGAGCCACATTTGACGGCACCGGAACCAATTTTGCGCTGTTCAGCGAACTGGCCGAGCGGGTGGAGCTCTGCCTCCTGGCCGACGACCTAAGCGAGACCCGGATCGAGCTGACCGAGGTGGACGGCTACGTCTGGCACTGCTACCTGCCGCAGATCCAACCCGGACAGAAGTACGGCTACCGGGTGCACGGCCCCTACGATCCGGCGAGCGGCAACCGCTTCAACGCGAACAAGCTCCTGCTGGACCCGTATGCCAAGGCGGTCCAAGGCCAGATCGACTGGGACCCGGCACTCTTCACCTACGACTTCGGCGACCCCGACTCCCGCAACGACGCCGACTCCGCGCCGCACACCATGCACGGCGTGGTCATCAACCCGTTCTTCGAGTGGGACGGAGACCGCCAGCTGCGGATCCCGTACCACCACACGGTCATCTACGAGGCGCACGTCAAGGGCCTGACCGAGCTCCACCCGGATATTCCCGAGGAGCAGCGCGGCACCTACGCCGGCGTGGCCCACCCGGCCGTGATCGAGCACATGAAGAAACTCGGCGTCACGGCGATCGAGCTCATGCCGGTGCACCAGTTCGTCAACGACGGCACCCTGGTGGAGAAGGGCCTCAATAACTACTGGGGCTACAACACGATCGGCTTCTTCGCGCCGCAGAACACCTACAGCTCCTCCGGCGACGTCGGACACCAGGTCCAGGAATTCAAGGCCATGGTCCGAGAACTGCACAAGGCCGGCATCGAGGTCATCCTCGACGTCGTCTACAACCACACCGCCGAAGGCAACCACCTGGGCCCCACGCTGTCCTTCAAGGGCATCGACAACCAGGCGTACTACCGCCTGGTCGACGGCGACCTGAAGCACTACATGGACTACACCGGCACCGGCAATTCGCTCAACGTGCGGCACCCGCACTCCCTGCAGCTGCTGATGGACTCCCTGCGGTACTGGGTCACCGAGATGCACGTGGACGGCTTCCGCTTCGACCTCGCCTCCACCCTGGCCCGTGAGTTCTACGACGTGGACAAGCTCTCCACCTTCTTCGAACTGATCCAGCAGGACCCGATCGTGTCCCAGGTGAAGCTGATCGCCGAGCCGTGGGACGTCGGTCCGGGTGGCTACCAGGTTGGCAACTTCCCGCCGCAGTGGACCGAGTGGAACGGCAAGTACCGCGACACGGTCCGCGATTTCTGGCGGGGCGAACCGTCCACGCTGGGCGAATTCGCCTCCCGCCTGACCGGATCGGCGGACCTGTACGAGAGCTCCGCCCGGCGGCCGGTGGCCTCGATCAACTTCGTCACGGCCCACGACGGCTTCACCATGCGCGACCTGGTCTCCTACAACGAGAAGCACAACGAGGCCAACGGCGAGGACGGCAACGACGGCGAGAGCCACAACCGGTCCTGGAACTGCGGCG
>JAPLAM010000021.1 GCA_026393275.1 Arthrobacter sp. | reverse complement strand
TGCTTGACAGGGCCCAGCAGTAGGCGCCGGTCCCCGGTACAGCGAGCAGATCACCGGCTGCCACGTCCTCGGGCAGATATACATCTCTAACAACTATGTCGCCGCTCTCGCAATGTTTGCCCACCACTCGGGACAGCTGCGGGGCCGCCTCGGAGGCGCGGGAGGCGAGAATCGCGGAATAATCCGCGTCGTAAAGCACCGGGCGTGCGTTGTCGCTCATGCCGCCGTCCACCGACACATACCGGCGCGGGTACGTAACGTTTTCCGCTGTGTCCACCCGCACGGTTTTCAGGGTGCCCACCTCGTAGAGGGTGAATGTGCTGGTGCCCACGATGGCCCGGCCCGGTTCGATCGAGATCCGGGGCGCGGTGATGCCCAGTTCGGCCACCTTGGCGCGGACCACGGCGGCCATCGCCCGGGCGATCTCCGCGGGCGGGCGCGGGGTGTCAGCGGGGGTGTAGGCGATGCCGTAGCCGCCGCCGAGGTCCAGTTCGGGCAGCACGATCGAGTATTTGGACTGCATCGCGGCCAGGAAGTCGAGCAGCTTCTGCGCGGCGAGGGCGAAGCCGTCCGGTTCGAAGATCTGGGAGCCGATGTGGCAGTGCAGGCCCAGCAGCTCGATGCTGGCATGCGCGGCGGCGGCGGCCACGGCTTCCTCGGCGGCGGACAGTCCGGCCCGGTCGGTCGAGTCCCCGGCCATCGAGAGGCCGAACTTCTGGTCTTCGTGCGCGGTGGCGATGAATTCGTGGGTGTGCGCGTGCACGCCGGGGGTCAGCCGCAGCATGACCTTCGCCGTTTCGCCGCGGTTCGCGGCGATCGCGGCGACCCGCTCGAGTTCGGCGAGGCTGTCCACGACTATCCGGCCCAGCTTCATGTCGAGGGCGCGGTGGATCTCGGCGTCGGACTTGTTGTTGCCGTGCAGGGCAACGGCGGCGCCGGGAATGCCGGCCATCGCCGCGACGGCGAGTTCCCCGCCGGAGGCGGTGTCCAGCCGCAGGCCTTCCTCTTCGACCCAGCGGACGACGGCGGTGCACAGGAAGGATTTGCCCGCGTAGTAGACGTCCACTCCCCCGCAGATGTCCGCAAACGCCTCGTTGAACGCGTCCTGGAAGGCCCGGGCGCGGGCTCGGAAGTCGGTCTCGCTCATGACGAACAGCGGAGTGCCGAACTGCCGCTGCAGTTCGCTGACCGGGATGCCGTCGATGGCGAGCTCGCCGCCGTCGGTGCGCGCCACGCCGGCAGCCCACATCGGTTCGTGCAGGGCGTTGAGGTCGTCCGGGACGGCGAGCCAGTCCGGGGCGAGCGGGGAGGCTGTGGTGCTGTTGTCCGAGGTCGCGGTCATGGCGTTACATCCGTTCCGGCGCCGAAACGCCCAGCAGGTCCAGTCCGTTGGCGAGTACCTGGCTGGTGGCGTCGTTGAGCCAGAGCCGGGTGCGGTTCAGGTCGGTGATGTCTTCCCCGCCGAGGGGCGCGATGCGGCAGGCGTCGTACCAGCGGTGGTAGGCCCCGGCGATGACCTCCAGGTGGCGGGCGACGCGGTGCGGCTCCCGCAGTTCGGCGGCTTTGGCCACGATCGAGGGGTAGCTGCCCAGCTGCGAGAGCAGTTCGTTTTCGGTCGCGTGGTCCAGCAGCGCGGCGTCGAAGCTGTCCCTGCCGTCAACCCTGCGCTCCACGCCGGCGGCCTCGGCGTTGCGCGCCGCGCCGCGGGACCGGGCGTGCGCGTACTGGACGTAGAACACGGGGTTCTCGTTGCTGTGCTTCTTGAGCAGTTCGGGGTCCAGGGTCAGCGGCGAGTCGGCCGGGAAGCGCGCCAGGGAGTACCGGACGGCGTCCTTGCCGAGCCAGGAGATCAGGTCCTTGAGCTCGATGATATTGCCGGCCCGCTTGGATAGCTTGGCGCCGTTGACAGAGACCAGCTGGCCGATCAGCACCTCGATGTTGACTTCGGGGTCATCGCCGGCCGCGGCAGCGATGGCCTTGAGCCGGTTGATGTAGCCGTGGTGGTCGGCTCCGAGCAGGTAGATCTTCTCGGTGAACCCGCGGTCCTTCTTGGACAGGTAGTACGCCGCGTCGGCGGCAAAGTACGTCGGCTCGCCGTTCGCGCGGATCATCACGCGGTCTTTGTCGTCGCCGAAGTCGGTGGTGCGCAACCAGACCGCGCCGCCGTCGTCGAAGACGTGGCCCTGCTCGCGGAGCCGGGCGACGGCGTCCGCGATGGCGCCGGCGTCGTGCAGTTCCTGCTCGGAGAAGTAGACGTCGAATTCGACGCCGAACTCCGCGAGGGTCTGCTTGATGTCATGCAGCTGTGCCTTGTAGGCAGCACCGCGGATCACCGGCAGCGCCGCCACGTCGGTGAGTTCCCTGATGTCGGGGTGCTGCGTCAGGACCTCGTGGCCGAGGTCTGCGATGTATTCGCCCGGGTAGCCGCCCTCCGGGACGCCGCGGCCATGCAGCCGGGACAGCACCGAGTGCGCGAAAACGTCCATCTGCGAGCCGGCGTCGTTGATGTAATATTCAGCCGTGACGTCCGCGCCGGAGGCCCGGAGCACCCGGGCAATCGAGTCGCCCAGGGCGGCCCAGCGGGTGTGGCCGATGTGCAGCGGTCCGGTGGGGTTGGCCGAGACGAACTCCATGTTGACCGTGCGGCCGGCGAGCGCGGTGTTGGTCCCGTAGGCCGGCCCCGCCTCGACGATCGCCTTGGCGAGGGCGCCGGCAGCGGCGGCGTCGACGGTGATGTTCAGGAATCCCGGTCCGGCCACGTCGACGGCGGAGACTCCCTCGATCGAGGCCAGCCGTGCGCTGAGCAGGGCGGCGAGCTGCCGCGGGTTGGTCCCGGCCGGCTTGGCCAGCTGGAGGGCGATGTTGGTGGCCCAGTCCCCGTGTTCCCTGTTCTTGGGTCGCTCCACGCGCACCGCCTCCGGGATGTCGGTGGCGGCGAGGCCGATTTCACCGGCGGCAACGGCGTCCTTCAGGCAGGCGGATATGGCGAGGGAGAGTTCTTCTGGGGTCACGGTTCTAGCCTACCGGGGGCCCGCAGAAGCGCGGAATTCCGGCGTCGTCATGTTGGGTTGCGGCGCCGGCTGCGGTGCCAACGGCGCTACTCCCGGGC
The DNA here is from genome assembly GCA_026393275.1 of Arthrobacter sp. Lineage (GTDB taxonomy): Bacteria > Actinomycetota > Actinomycetes > Actinomycetales > Micrococcaceae > Arthrobacter. The sequence continues at coordinate 4,743 of JAPLAM010000021.1, read as the reverse complement.
CGGTTGCGGACGGCGCGGTCCGCCCGATTTTCCGTTGGAGCCCACCTTCCTGCTAAGCTCTAGGACGTCCCGCCGGAAACGGCAGGATCCCTGATTGCCCTCGTAGCTCAGGGGATAGAGCGTCTGCCTCCGGAGCAGAAGGTCGTTGGTTCGATTCCAATCGAGGGCACCACCAAGACCCCGCCACTTCACTGAAGTGGCGGGGTTCTTTATTGTCTGCTGCTTCCGCTCAGGAGCCGGCGCCGCTTTCCCCTGCGTCGAAGTTCAGGGCGGGTTCGTCCGGGGTCGACAGGGTCAGCACGGCTTCCTCCACCGTTTCGTGGTCTTCCAGCTCGCGCTCGATCCGGCGCAGCGCGACGGCCACCTCATGTTCCGGGTGGTCGCCCTGCAGGTCCACGGCCGCCACCAAATAGAGCCGGCGGGGTCCCACAAACTCCAGGTGGAGGTAGGTGAGCCGGGCAACATCCCCGTGTTCCAGCACCCGGCGGGCCATGGACCGTTCGATGTCGGGAGTCACGCCCTGGCCCACCAGGAAGCGGCGGTTGCGGTCGATCAGGACGACGGCGACCACCGCCAGCAGCACGCCGACGACGATCGACCCCACCGCGTCCGGCAGGGGCGAACCGGTGACTTGGTGCAGGAAGACGCCGGCAAAGGCGACGACCAGGCCGATCAGCGCCGCGGCGTCCTCGGCGAAAACCGCGCGCAGGGTCGGATCGGAGCTGATCATCACCTGCTCCAGGGTGCGCCGTTCCAGTTGGTGCGCGGCCGTCCGGGTCTGGCGGAACGCCTGGGTGAAGGAGATCCCCTCGAGGACGAAGGCGGCAGCCAGGACGACGTAGGCCACCGCGAAGTCGGCCGCGGGCTCCGGAGCGATGATCTGCTGGATGCCGTGCATGATGGACACCACGGCGCCGGCGGTGAACAGTCCGAAGGCCGCGAACATCGACCAGACATACGCTTCCCGGCCGTAACCCATGGGGTGGGCCCGGTCCCGGGGCTTCGCGGAGCGCCGCTCTGCCAGGAAAAGGAACACCTGGTTGCCGGTGTCGGCCCAGGAGTGCGCAGCCTCGGCGGTCATCGAGGCCGAGCCGGTGAGAACTGCGGCCACCGACTTCGCCGCGGCTACGAGGACATTCGCCACGAAAGCGATGATGACCGTCAGCAGGGTCGACTCGGGTTTCTTTCGCTTCTCCGTTTGCGCCATTGGCCCACCGTATCCAACCGGCGGCCGCCAGCAAGGCTGTTCGGTGCGGCCCTGCCAAATGTCGGGGCCCCCTCGTAGGCTGTTCGCATCCGAAGCAAAGGGGTCTCACATGTATTGCTCCATCATCCCTCCCTACCTGTTGCGACGGCTGGCAGCGCAGCATCAGGAACCGCGGCTTCAACTCGCGGCCCGTGCCGCGAAGGAAGCACTGCAGCACGTCAAGAGCTTCCAGGCTGCCCGCGTGGCCGCGGCGCCCGTCACGCCGCCGGGGCTGCGGCAGCTCGCGCCGGGACCGCCGCAGCGCACCGTGTACGACGCGAAGGCCACGGAGAACCTGCCGGGCGTGCTGGTGCGCAGGGAAGGCGAACCCCTGACGGGCGATCCGGCCGCCGACGAGGCCTACGACGGCCTGGGCAGCACGCACCGGCTCTATGCGGAGGCGTTCGGCCGCAACTCGATAGACGGCAACGGCCTGCCCCTTGACGCCACCGTGCACTTCGGCCAGCGCTATGACAACGCCTTTTGGGACGGCCGGCAGATGGTTTTCGGCGACGGCGACGGCCAGGTCTTCTACCGCTTCACGGCCTCGCTGAGCGTGATCGGCCATGAGCTCACGCACGGCGTCACCCAGTTCACCGCCGGCCTCGCCTACCGCAACCAGGCGGGAGCGCTAAACGAGTCACTGTCCGACGTCTTCGGCGCCCTCGTGGAACAGTACGTGAAGCAGCAGTCCGCAGCGGAGGCGAGCTGGCTGATCGGCGAGGGCCTCTTCACGGACCAGGTCCAAGGCACGGCGCTGCGCTCCATGAAGGCGCCCGGAACCGCTTACGACGACGACGTGCTCGGCAAGGATCCGCAGCCGGACTCGATGGACTCCTATGTCCACACCAGCGCCGACAGCGGCGGCGTGCACCTGAACTCGGGCATTCCCAACCGCGCCTTCTGCCTTGTCGCGACAATCCTGGGCGGCAAGGCGTGGGAGACGCCGGGACGCATCTGGTACGACACGCTTACCGGGGGGTCGCTGCCTGCGGCCGCAACTTTCAGCACCTTCGCCAAGGCCACCGCGGCGTCCGCCAAGGAGCTGTACGGAGCGGGATCGGCGGAGCATGACGCCGTCCGGCAGGCGTGGGACACTGTCAAAGTGAGGCTCTAAACGGCACCTGCCGAAGGATCACCCAGCAAAAATAGGCCAGTGAAAATAAGCCCGTGAAATCAAGCCCGTGAAGATAACCGTCCAGCGCAGCGGCGGCATTGCCGGGATGGAGCGCGTCTGGAGCGTGCAGGCGCTGACCCCGGATGACCGGAACCAGTGGCAGCCGCTCGTCGAAGCGTGCCCGTGGGACGAGCTGCCCAAGAGCGACACCACCCAGCCGGATCGCTTCATCTACCGGATCCGGGCCGGTGAGCGCCGCGCCACCCTGCCGGAACGGGACCTCGTCGGCCCCTGGCGGATCCTCGTCGAGACCATGCGGGCCGCCGCCGAATCGCCCGACCAGCCGGATTAGACCGCCGCCAGGTGACCTCGGAAGGTCCGCCGGTAGGACTGCGGGCTGGTGTCGAGCACCTTGGCGAAATGGTGCCGCAGCAACACGGAGTGGCCGAACCCGGCTTCGCGGGCGATCTCGTCGATGTTGAGATCTGTCGTCTCCAGCAGTTCCTGGGCCCGGAGCACCCGCTGGGAGTTCAGCCATGCCGCGGGCGTAGCGCCGGTCTCGGCCCGGAACCGCCGCGCGAACGTCCGCGGCGACATGTGGACGCGGGCGGCCAGTTCGTTGACCGAGTGGTCCTCGTCCAGGTTCCGGACCATCCAGCCAAGGAGCTCTTCCATCGGCTGCGAACCACACCTCGGCATCGGCCGGTCGATGTACTGGGCCTGGCCGCCGTCGCGGTGCGGCGGAACCACCATGTCCCGTGCGATGCTCGCCGCCACGTTGGCGCCAAGCTCCACCCGCACCAGGTGCAGGCTGGCGTCGATGCCTGCGGCGGTGCCCGCGCTCGTGATAATCCGATCGTCCTCGACGTAGAGCACGTTTTCGTCGACCAGCGCGTCCGGGTAGCGGGCGGCGAGATCCTGCGAGTAGTGCCAGTGCGTGGTGCAGCGGCGGCCGTCCAGCAGGCCGGCCCGGGCCAGCGCGAAGGCCCCGGAACAGATCGACATGACCCAGGCTCCACGGGCATGCGCCGCCCGCAGCGTATCCAGGACGGACTCGGGAACGTCCGCGTCCTTGCCGAACGGGGTCATGATCACCAGGTCGGCATCCGCCGCCGCCTCGAGCCCGAGCCCCACGTGCATCGACGGCCCCGACTTCATCGGAATGTCGCCCGGCTCCGGCGTGCAGATGCGGAAATCGAAGGCGGGCACGCCGGTGTCGCGGTCCGACCTGTCGACGCCAAACACCTCGAAGGCGGTCCCGAACTCGAAGATCGAGAAGTTGGGAACCACGATCACTGCTACTGATTTGATCATGCATCCAGTGTGGCAGCAATTATAGCTTTTTGGGCATTTCTGCCACTTCTTTTGCATCCTCCACGGGCGAAGCATGGAGGTATGGAACTCATCGGAATCGCCTTCATCGTCCTGATCCTCGCCGCCGTCGCCGCCACCCTGCGCAGCCTCACGAAAGACGGACTCGGCCACAATCCCCCCGTTCGCTCGCATGAGTACTGGATGGCGCGCGACCTTCCCAGTACCAGCTACACCCTGCGAATCTTCTAAACCACACCCCCAGCCCGCTGCCCGGCCCCGCACAGGGACCGGGCAACCCAGTGTCCGGCCGCACGGCCAGTAGACTGTGTGCAGCCATGACAATGCATATTTCCTACCCCGCCGAGCTGCCGGTCTCCGAGCGCCGCGAGGACCTGATGGCCGCTATCGCCGCCAACCAGGTGACCATCATCGCCGGCGAGACCGGTTCCGGTAAGACCACCCAGATCCCCAAGATGTGCCTGGAGCTTGGCCTGGGCGACGACGGCCTGATCGGCCACACCCAGCCGCGCCGGCTCGCCGCCCGCACGGTCGCAGAGCGCATCGCCGAGGAACTCGGCGTCGAGATCGGCCAGGAAGTCGGCTTCCAGGTCCGTTTTACCGGCGAGGTCAGCCGCTCCACCAAGGTCAAGCTCATGACCGACGGCATCCTGCTGGCCGAGATCCAGCGCGACAAGCTACTGCGCAAGTACAACGCGATCATCATCGACGAAGCGCATGAACGCAGCCTCAACATCGACTTCATCCTCGGCTACCTCAAACGGATCCTCCCCCAGCGCCCGGATCTGAAGGTCATCATCACCTCGGCCACCATCGATCCGGAGCGCTTCGCCAAGCACTTCGGCAGCGAGGAGGCCCCCTCCCCCATCATCGAGGTGTCCGGCCGCACCTTCCCGGTAGAGATCCGCTACCGGCCGCTCTCCCAGCCTGCGGGCGGGGCCGCAGGCGACGACGGAGACGGAGAAGGCGCTGCCTCCGACGACGAGCTCGAAGAGGACCGCGACCCGCTGGACGCGGTGTGCGACGCCGTCGACGAACTCGCCCTTGA
>JAPLAM010000035.1 GCA_026393275.1 Arthrobacter sp. | reverse complement strand
GCTTTACGCCGTGGCGGACTTGCGCAAAGAGCTGGCGCGCACGGAAACAGAGGCGGTGCTGCGCGCCCGCCGTGCGGGACTCTCCTGGGAGACGATCGCGGTCTGCCTTGGCGTTAGCAAACAGGCCGTGCACAAGAAGTATGGAAAGCGCTGAGGCGACTGGCGCTGAGGCACGGCGGGGTACGGATAACATGGGCACCATGAGCGCGCAGAGACGCTAGCCCGTCAGGGGCCGGCGACAATGGAAAGGCATTCCATGATCAAGCGCGCCCTGCCACATGCACTGTTCCGTGTCTTCGGGCACCGTGTCTGCTGTGGCGCCATTCCGGACTGGACCGCTCGTGTCGGCCAGCGGTGGGACACCTATGATGTCGCACCGTACAACCTTTACAACGTCATCTGGCGCGCCCAGAACTGGATCCTGCAGAACTGCGACGACTGACCGGACCGGCCCCCACGGGAGGGCTCGGTCGGGTCAGTTCGGCGGCAGTTTCCCCTCGGCTGCAGGGTTGGAGACTGGTCTCCTTGTTACGCTCGGGACCTGCCACGGATGAAGTGGAAGACCAGAACCACTACGGCGATAACCAGCAGCAGGTGAATGAACCCGCCGCCGATGCCGCCGATCAGGCCGAGAAGCCAGAGAACGGCGATGATGATGGCTATCCAAAGCAACATAAGAGTCTCCTTTTTTGACGCCCCGGCACTGGCCGGGGGCGTCTCGCATCTGTCTCCGCACCGGGGGTAGGCGGAGACACTTAAAGGTAAGCCTGCTTAGCGTTGCAGTCAAGTATGGCCCGACAGAGGTGTTCCCGGCCGTCTCGCCGGCCGTCGTCAGGGACGACAAAAGGCCGGCCCTAGGGTCTGAAACCTGGGGCCGGCCTGTGCTTGTAACGGTTTGCGGACTTCTACGGACTGTGTCCGTTTTAGCCGCGCGTTCTAACTAGACGCCGTAGTAGAGCTCGAACTCGTACGGGTTCGGGCGCAGGGACAGCGGGCGGATCTCGTACTCGTACTTGTACTCAATCCAGGTGTCGATCAGGTCCTGGGTGAAGACGCCGCCGGCCTGCAGGAACTCGTTGTCCTCGGCGAGGGCCTCCAGGGCTTCCTCAAGCGTGCCCGGGGCCTTGGGGATGTCCTTGGCTTCCTCGGCGGGCAGCTCGTAGAGGTCCTTGTCAATCGGAGCCGGGGGCTCGATGCGGTTACGGATGCCGTCGATGCCGGCCATCAGCTGCGCAGCGAACGCCAGGTACGGGTTCGAGGAGGGGTCCGGAGCGCGGAACTCGATGCGCTTGGCCTTCGGGTTGGAACCGGTGATGGGGATACGGATACCGGCGGAGCGGTTGCCCTGCGAGTAAACCATGTTGACCGGGGCTTCGAAACCCTTGACCAGGCGGCGGTAGGAGTTCACCGTCGGGTTCGTGAAGGCAAGGACAGCGGAGGAGTGCTTGAGCAGGCCGCCGATGTACCAGCGGGCGGTGTCCGACAGGCCGGCGTAGCCCTTCTCGTCGTAGAACAGCGGCTCGCCGCCGGTCCACAGCGACTGGTGGCAGTGCATGCCGGAGCCGTTGTCACCAAAGACAGGCTTCGGCATGAACGTGACCGACTTGCCCCAGGCGTCGGCAGTGTTCTTGATGACGTACTTGAACTTCTGCAGGTCATCGGCCGCGTGGGTCAGCGTGGTGAACTTGTAGTTGATCTCAGCCTGGCCGGCCGAGCCGACTTCGTGGTGGCTGCGCTCGACCTCAAGGCCGGCCTCATCCAAGGCGATGCACATCGCGTCTCGCAGGTCTGCCTGCTTGTCGGTCGGGGAGACCGGGAAGTAGCCGCCCTTGACCGGAGTCTTGTAGCCGAGGTTTCCGCCCTCTTCCTCGCGGCCGCTGTTCCAGTGGGCTTCCTCGGAGTCGATCTTGTAGAAGCTGCCCTGCGGGGAGGACTGGTACTGGACGTTGTCGAAGACGAAGAACTCGGCCTCGGGAGCGAAGAACGCGGTGTCTGCGATGCCGGTGGAGGCCAGGTAGGCCTCGGCCTTCTCGGCCACGCCGCGGGGGTCGCGGTGGTACGGGTCGCCCGTGCGCGGGTTCACGATGGAGAAGTTCAGCGCCAGGGTCTTCTCCATGCGGAAGGTATCAACGAACGCCGTCGTGACGTCCGGGATGAGCTGCATGTCCGACTCGGCGATGCCCTGGAAGCCGCGGATCGACGAACCGTCGAAGAGCTGGCCGTTGACGAAGAAGTCCGCGTCTACGCTCTTGGCGGGCACGTTGAAGTGCTGCTGGACGCCCGGGAGGTCGGTGAAGCGGATATCGACGAATTTGATGTCTTCGTCTTTGATGAACTTGAGGACTTCGTCCGCAGTCTTGAACATCTATGCTCCTTACGCATATGAAAGATCTGGCCGTCAGGCCATGTGGTCCAGCGCAGCCCGACGGCGGGGAAAACGTAATGTCCCCCCCGCGTAGCTCGCCGCTGGCAACTGTTACCACCCTAAGGACATGGGATTTCCCCGCGGTGTCCGCTTTGTTTCAGGCAGGTTACAGAATGCGCTGACGTGCTAACGCTAGTCGTCGTCCACAGTGTGGCCTACCCGGGTCCGCAACGTGACACGTAACTGTCCAAATGCTGGACAGTCCGGTGCCTTCCCGGGAGCCGATAGGCTTGGAGGGTGGTTGATCGCAAAGACATAGGCTCGTGGCTCAGCGGACCGGACACGTCCGGCATCTCCAAATACCCGGGGGAGCGGCTCGGCCTGCCCGAGTCCGGTCCCGACTCGATCGCCCGCGCGGGCCGGCGGATCCTGGCGATCTGCATCGACTGGGGGATTGCCCTCCTGATCAGCAACTTCGCCTTCGCCGGGAACTCCTGGGCCACCCTCGCGGTCTTCGCCGCGGAACAGGCCCTGCTGGTCGGCACGCTGGGCTACAGCATCGGGCACCGGATTGTGGGGATCCATGTCGTCCGGCTCGGCGGCGGCCCGGCGGGCCCGCTCCCCGCGCTGGTCCGCAGTGTGCTGCTCTGCCTGGTGATTCCCGCGGTCATCTTCGACCCGGACCACCGCGGCCTGCACGACAAGGCCATGAACACGGTCCTCGTCCGGATGTAGCGTCCGGATCCTCCGCCGGATTCGACGCCGGCCGGATTCGACGCCGGCTGGTTTCGCCAAAGATGTCCGCCAAGCCCCCCGGCCCCGCGCCCGGTTCTGCACCGGACCTGCCTCCATTTGCCTGAGACGGCCGCTATCCGGTCCGTATAGCGGCCATTTGCGTCAACTCGACGACGCTCCGGGCCCCGCGCCGTCGGTGTTGTAGACCGGCAGTGGACGGCGCGGCCAGCGTGGACGGACCGGACCGGCCATTCAGAGCTAGACCCCGGCCGTCTCCCGCGTCTCCCGCGCCGGCGTCGACGCGTCCTTTTCCGCACGGACTGTCAGGTGCCCGCGCCGGCCGGCCCAGCGTTCGAACCCGACGGTGGCGAACGGAACGACAGCGGAAAGCCCGGCGAACAGTGCCACCAGGAACGGCCAGCGCTGTTGCCGCCACAGGGCCAGGGCGGCCACCGCGTAGCCGATGAAGAAGGCCCCGTGGATTGGCCCGGCGATCTCCACGCCGACTTCGGTGGTCCGGAGTACCCACTTGAGGAACATCCCCACCAGCAGCGCCGCCCAGCTGAACGCTTCGGCGACGGCGAGGATCCGGAAGATCCTGATCACGGCGGTCTGCGAGGAAAGTTTCATGGGGACGTCTCCGGTTTCGGTCGTGGCCGCGCGGTGGCACCGGCGTCGTGAGGGCTAAAAGGTCGTGCGGGCTAAAAGAAAGCGCCCCGGGTCCCGGCCTGATGCCGGTAAGCGGGGCGCTCCTGGAAAGCTGGTTCTGAGAGGGCCGACTCAGCGGCCGCGGGCCGCTTTGCGGTCCGGACGGGCCTTGTACGGGTCGATGCCCTTGGGGATCGGCAGGCGGTTGCCGAGCGAGGAGATGCGCTTGGAAACGGTGTTGACCTCGAGCTTGGTCAGTTCGTTCTTCATCTTGCCCATCTTCTTCGCGATCTGGCTGAGCGGGACCTGGCCCTCACCCCGGCCGCTCTCGATCACGTGGATGGTCACGTTCGGCAGGATCCGCGCCAGGCGCTTGCGTTCGCTGTCGAGGAGGGGCTTGACCCGGTGGCTGGGGCCCTCGCTGACCAGCACGACGCCGGGCCGTCCGACGGCGCGGAAGACGGCGTCCTGGGTGCGCGGGTTGACGGCGACCGGCTGGTCTTCTGTGACCCAGCCGCGGCGGAGGGTACCCAACGCGGCGCCCGAGGCCCCCGGCTGGTTTTCAATCTGGGCGAATGCCGCACGCTCGGCGCGGCGGGACAGGATCAAGGTGGCCGCCAGGACGCCCAGCGGAATGCCGATGATCAGGCCGGTGATCCAGTTGTCCAGCAGGAAGCCGACCAGGAAGCTGACCGCGACGACACCGAGGAACGCCAGCAGCATGAGCCACTGGACCATCGGATCGTGGCGGCGGGTCATCTGGAAGACCTCGCCGATCTGCTTCAGCCGGCTCGGCTTCTTGACCTTGGCCACCTTGGGCTTGCGGGAGAAGAGGCCACGCTTCGGCGCATCGGCTGAAGAAGTGGACGTGCTGAAGTCAGAGGAATTCGCCATAGTGCCTTAATTCTACGTGATGCTCGGCTCAGGGCCGGACACCGGATTGCTCCGGCGCCGGCCCTGGGCGGCAATGGTGTGCGGGGTCTGTCAGGAGTGTGCGGCGAGCAGTGAGCTGGCTTCCTGTCGGGTGCTGCCGGAGCTTTCGATGTGGGCGAGCTGGGCGGGGATTTCCCAGCCCTTCTTGCGCATCGCGGTGGCCCAGAGCCGGCCGGCGCGGTAGGAGGAGCGCACGAGCGGCCCGGACATGACGCCGAGGAACCCGATCTCGTCGGCCTCGTTTTGCAGGTCCACGAATTCCTGCGGCTTGACCCAGCGGTCCACCGGCAGGTGCCGCTCGGACGGGCGCAGGTACTGGGTGATGGTGATCAGGTCGCAGCCGGCGTCGTGCAGGTCGCGGAGGGCCTCGGAGATTTCCTCGCGGGTCTCGCCCATGCCCAGGATCAGGTTGGACTTGGTCACCATGCCGAGCTTGCGGCCCTGCGTGATGACGTCCAGGGACCGCTCGTAGCGGAACGCGGGACGGATGCGCTTGAAGATCCGCGGGACGGTCTCGACGTTGTGCGCGAACACCTCGGGCCGGGACTCGCAGATCGCCGCGATGTGCTCGGGCTTGCCGGAGAAGTCGGGGATCAGGAGTTCGACGCCGGTGCCCGGGTTCAGTTCGTGGATCTTGCGGACCGTTTCGGCGTAGAGCCAGACGCCCTCGTCGGCGAGGTCATCGCGGGCCACCCCGGTGACGGTGGCGTAGCGCAACTGCATGGCCTGGACCGAGCGGGCCACCTTGGTGGGTTCGAACATGTCCACCGGGGAGGGCTTGCCGGTGTCGATCTGGCAGAAATCGCACCGCCGCGTGCACTCGGACCCGCCGATCAGGAACGTCGCTTCCTTGTCTTCCCAGCACTCGAAGATGTTGGGGCAGCCGGCCTCCTCACAGACCGTGTGGAGGCCTTCTTTCTTGACCAGGTTCTTGAGCTGGACGAACTCCGGGCCCATCTGGACCTTGGCCTTAATCCACTCGGGCTTCCGCTCCACCGGGGTAGCCGCATTCCGCTGCTCAATACGCAGCATCTTCCGGCCTTCTGGTGCCAGTGTCACAGTAGGGCTCCTTCATGGGTTGCAACTAGGGCTTCTTCATTGTTGCGCAGTTCCTCGATGATCCGCGAAACGAGGTCGGCCGGGGTGACGTCCCGTCCGATCTCCTGGGCGATCGTGGTGACGCCAGCGTCGGTGATGCCGCAGGCGACGATCTGGCCGTAGGGAGCGAGGTCGTTGTTGCAGTTGATGGCGAAGCCGTGCATGGTCACTCCGTCGTGAACCCGGATGCCGATGGCGGCAATTTTGCGTGCCGGCCCCTTCTCGTCCTGTTCGAGCCAGACGCCGGCACGGCCCTTGATCCGGACGGCTTCGATGCCGTAGTCGGCCAGGACGGCGATGATGACGGCTTCGAGGCGTTCGACATAATCCCGGATGCCCGCCGGGTTCTTCAGCTTGATGATGGGATACCCCACCAGCTGGCCCGGGCCGTGCCAGGTCAGTTTGCCGCCACGGTCCACCGCCACCACGGGGGTTCCATCGAAGGGGCGTTCGTGGTCCTCGGTGCGTTTACCGGCGGTGTAGACAGAGGAGTGTTCGAGCAGCAGAACGGTGCTGGGTGCGGTCCCGGCGACGACTTTGTCGTGGAGTTCGCGCTGGATGTCCCAGCCGCGGGCGTAGTCGACGAATTCGGGAGCGAGACCCAGCTGGGAGAACTGAAGAGTCATGGCATCCAGCTTAGTCCCCGGCCGTTGCGCCTCCCGATTCTGTGGTGAACCTCTCACGCCTGTGGATAACTTCTGCGGCGATCCCGCGGATCGGCTATTCCTGAGCTATGGATGAATCCGAGCTGTTCTCTTCACCGGATCCCGGGCGGTCCCCGGAGGTCCCCGGGTACGACGTCGGGCGGCTGCTGGGCAGCGGCGCCACGGCCGCCGTCTGGCTCGCCAAAGACCGGGCGACGGGGCAGGAGGTGGCGATCAAATGCTTCGCCGCGACCGGCCCCCTGCGGGATCCCGCCGGGGACCGGCCGCTGCCCCGGGACGCCGAGGATGCCGCGCGCCGGGAGGTGCGGATCCTTTCCGCCCTTGACCACGAGCATCTGGTCAAGGCGCACGCCGTGGTGCGGATGCACCACGGGACCGTCGGGGACGGACCGGGCGGGGACGGACTGGGACTCGTGCTGGACTACGCCCCGGGCGGATCGCTGGCGGGGCTCCTCTCCGCCCGCGGCAGCCTGGGTCCGGGCGAGGCAGTCACCGTCCTGACGCCGATCGCGCAGACGCTCTCGTATCTGCACGGACACGGTTTTACGCACGGGGACGTGTCACCGGGGAATGTCCTGTTCACCGCCGAGGGCAAACCACTGCTCGCTGACCTCGGCGTGGCCCGGATGCTGGCGGACCCGCAGGACCCGTCCCGCGCTGGCACGGACGGGTTCCGCGACCCCGCCCCGGTGGACGCCGTGCGGGCCGGGCTGCAGCCTGAGGGTGACGTCTACTCCGTGGCGGCACTCGGCTGGTACATCCTTACCGGCAGGGCGCCCGAGCCGGAGCAGCAGCGCCCGCCGCTGCCGCTGCTGGTCCCGGGAGTCCCGCCCGGGCTGGCGGAGGCACTGGAAGCGGGACTGCGCAACGACCGGCGCCTGCGGCCGTCCGCCGCGGAACTGGCCGCCGCCATTTACGGCAGCGCCCCGGCAGCTCCCGTGGACCTCTCCGTGTCGGTGCATCCGACCGTGCTGCCGCAACTGCTGACCCGGCGGTCCGTTCCCGCGACGGCGCGGGAGCGGCGGGCGGCCCGGCTGCGGGCGTTGCGGAGCCGGGTGCTGCGCCGCAGACAGAATGCCGCGGCCGGTTCGCGGCTTCGGTCCGGGCTCGGTGGATCCACACGGCGGGCACGGGCCCAATCCGCGAGCGGAGTGCCAACCGGTTCGCGGCACGCAACGCGCCCGGTCCGCCACCGTTCCGGGGCGAGGAGGTCCGGCGTGCGGAGGCCCGGCGTGAGGAGGTTTGGCGCGAGGAGGTTTGGCGCGAGGAGGGCAGGCTTCCCGCGGGGCGGCTTCCCGCGGGCAGGCGTGAGGAGGGCCGCTGCCGTGCTTGTTCTGGCGGCGTTCGTCGCCGCTGCAGGCCTCTTCATGGGTTCGCTTCTCCCTGTAGCGGTTGCCCCGACGGGACCCGCGGCTGCGCCCACCGCGGCCGACGCAGCGGCTGCCGCCGCCGCCACCGCCGACGCCGGAGCCGTCCCGGCGGAACTACAGGAACTGCTCGCGGCGCCCCGGCCGGAAGTTGCCGTCCGCGGCCTCGCCGGCCTGCGCTCCTACGCCCTCGGCACCGGGCGCCTGGGGCTGCTGGAACAAGTCACCGTTCCGGCGTCACCGGCGGCCGCCGCCGACGCCGAGGTGGGTTCCCGGTTGGCGGCGTCGGGCCATGTGCTCGACGGTTTTGAGGCCCGGCTGTCCCTGGTCGAAAGCCTGCCGGAGAGCACGGCCGTCCGCGCGGTGGTGTCGCTCAGCGTAGCCTCGCCGCCGTACCGGGAGCGCGACGGCGCGGGTACCGTGGTCGCCGAGGCCGAAGCAGCCGCGGAACAGCAGCTCCGCCTGGTGCTAGTGCCGGTGGACGGCAGGTGGCGGATCCAGGAGGTCCTTCCCGGCCTGCCGGCCGCCGGTGTCGGGCCCACCCGCGCCGCCGGAGGCTAGCCGCGGGCCGCCACCCAGGCCGCGGCTTCCGCCACCGAGGGGTGCTGCCACCGAAACCCGGCCCCGGCCAGGGCCGCCGGTTCCATCCGCTGGCTCGCGAGCAGCAGTTCATTGGCCAGCTGGCCCATGACGAGGCGCAGGACCGGCGCCGGTACCCGGGCCAGGGCCGGCCGGTGGAGCGCGCCGGCCAGCCGGGCAATCAGAGTATTCACGTCCGCGGCCTCCGGCGCGCAGACGTTGACCGGCCCGGACAGCGGGGCGGTGAGCAGGAAGTCGAAGGCGCCCGCCACGTCCGGAAGTGTGATCCACGGCCAGTACTGACGGCCGTTGCCGAACGGACCGCCCACGCCCAGGCGCAGCAGTGGCAGGAGCTTGCCGAGGGCACCCCCGGTGCGGCTCAGCACGACGCCGGTGCGGGGCGTCACCACGCGGACCCCGGCCGGTGCCTCATGCGCGGCGTCCTCCCAGTCGGCGCAGATCTGGGCCAGGATGCCGCTGCCCGCCGGGGCGTCCTCCGACAGCACGGCCGGGCCGGCGTCGCCGTAGTAGCCGGACGCGGACTGGCTCAGGAATACCGGAGGCGGGGAAGCCATCCGGCCCATCGCCGTGGTCAGGGTCCGGGTCGGGCCCAGCCGTGAGGTGCTGAGTTCGTTGATCCGGTGCCGCGTCCAGGGCCGGTCGCCGATCCCGGCGCCGGAGAGGTTGATGACGGCGTCGGCGCCCTTCAGGGCCGCGTCGTCGATGCGTCCCTCGGCGGGGTCCCATGTGAACTCGGCGGGTGAGGCGGCCGGCCGCCGGACCAGGCTGACGACGTCGTGCCCGCTGCCGCGCAACGTGCTGGACAGGGCGGTTCCGATCAGCCCGGAGGCGCCGGCAACAAGGATTCGCATGATCCATCTCACCATGCCCGGCACGGCAGGGAAACCTCCCCGGGGGCACGGATGCTTTGACTATGATCTAACGATGACCTCTTCGAGTTACCTCCGTTTCCCGCATCTGCACGGCGATCTGGTCACCTTCGTGGCCGAGGACGACGTCTGGATCGCGCCCCTCGGCGGCGGCCGGGCCTGGCGGGTCTCCTCGCTGCAGCTGCCCGCCCGCAACCCGCGTTTCAGCCCTGACGGACAGCGTTTGGTGTGGACTGTCATCCAGGGAACGGCGCCGGAGGTTGTGACGGCAGACGTCGACGGCGGCGGGTACCGGCAGCTCACCCACTTCGGCCACGGCTCCACGCGGGTGAAGGGTTTCACTCCCGACGGCCACGTGGTGGTCACCAGTGCCTTCCGTCAGGCGGACAGCCGCCTCACGCACGCCTACAGCCTGCCGGTCGGCGGCGGCTGGGCCGAGGAACTGCCGTTCGGACCTGTCGAATCCGTGGCTTTCGGCACCGTGGTCGGCGACGAACGCCCCGTGGTCCTCGCCAGTGTGCTGTCCCGCGAACCGGCCTGGTGGAAGCGCTACCGCGGCGGCGCCGCCGGCAAACTGTGGATTGACGCGGACGGCAACGGCGAATTCGAGCGGCTCGCGCCGGAACTTGACGGCAACCTCACCGACCCCATGTGGGTCCGTGGCAGGGTCGCCTTCCTCTCCGACCACGAGGGCTACGGCAACCTCTACTCCGTGCTGCCCAACGGCACGGACCTGCGGCGCCACACGGATCACGAGGACTTCTACGTCCGGCACGCGGCCACCGACGGCCACCGGGTGGTCTTCGAGTCAGCCGGTGAACTGTGGCTCCTGGCCGGCCTCGACGCCGACTCCGACGCGGTCAAACTCGACATCACGCTGGGGTCCGCCTCGCAGGCCCGGCGCCCGTCCCCGTTGAAGCCCTCACGGCACCTCGGCGACGTCATCCCGGACCACACCGGCGACTCAAGCGCGGTGGAAGCCCACGGCACCCTGCACTGGCTGAGGCACAAGGACGGACCCTCACGCATCATCGAGGCGACCCCGGGCGTCCGCGCCCGGCTGCCGCGCCCCTTCGGCGCCGGCCGGATCGCCTACATCGCGGACCATGAGGGAGCCGAAGCGCTCTACCTGAAGTCCGTCGCCGCACCCGTGAATGACCACGGCCGGCGCGGCCAGGCGCCAGCTCCCGCGCCGGAAGCCAGCGAGGCCCCGCAGGAGAACGACACCGCGGCGGCACTGCCCCGGCCGGTTTCCGCTGCCGCCCTGACCCGGCAGGAGGCCCCCGCACCGGCCGCCGTCGTCGCCGCCGCGGATGCCGTCGCCACCGAGACCGCTGCCCCCGGCACCGCGGACGCCGCCGCCCCCGCCCCGGAGCGCATCAACGAAGCACAGCCCACCCGGATCGACTTCCCCACGCCGAGCCGGGCCAGCGCCATGGAAGCCAGCCCGGACGGCAACTGGATCGCCGTCGGCACCTCCTTCGGCGACATCTACCTCGCGGACACGCGCACCGGCACGCTCACGCTGCTGAACAGCATCGGCGAGGGCAGCATCGACGGGTTCAGCTGGTCGCCGGACTCGGCTTGGCTGGGTTGGGCAGAGCCGGTCACCTCCTTCGGCTCCCGCACCCGGCTGCGGCTCGCCCGCATCGGGGCGGCCGAGCCCGCCATCATCGATGTCACCGACGGCCGCTTCCGGGACGAGTCGCCGTCGTTCACCCCGGACGGCAAGTTCCTCGCCTTCCTGTCCAACCGCAGCTTCGACCCGGTCTACGACGGACACTCCTTCGACCTGTCGTTCCCGAGTCCGATCAAGCCCTACCTCGTGGCCCTGGCGGCGGACACGCCGTCGCCGTTCGGGCCGAGCGTCGCGTTCCCCAAAGGCCCGGCTGCTGCCGGCGGTGCCGCCGCGGGGGAGGGGACCAGCCACGGCGCCGGGGCGGACGCCACGGCTGTGGTGGTCAGGGTCGACGCCGACGGGCTCGCACACCGCGTGATCAGCGTGCCTGTCCCGCAGGGCAACTACTCCGACCTCTCCGCCGCTGACGGCGCCCTGCTCTGGCTTGACCACGAGCTGGCGGGCGTGACGGGGGAGGGCCGGGCCAGCCTGGAAGACAAGAACGCGGCACCGAGCCTGGTCCGGTTCGATCTCGCGAAGCGCCGCAGCACCACGATCGTGGACGCGCTGGACAGCTACCGGCTCACCGGTGACGGCGAAAAGGTCGTCCTGGTCCAGGACAAGCAAATCCGCGTCTCGCCCGCCGGGTCCAAGGCCGACGAGGAGTCCGGCCAGCTGGTGAAGGTGGACCTGAACCGCATCCGGGTCCAGCTGGACCCGGTCAGCGTCTGGGGCCAGGCCTTCGACGAGGCCTGGCGGCTGCAGCGCGACTTCTTCTGGACCGAGGACATGGCCGGCCAGGACTGGGATTCCGTGCACGCCCGCTACCGGCCGATCGTGGACCGGCTTGGCTCGCACGACGACCTGGTGGACCTGCTCTGGGAACTCCACGGCGAACTGGGCACCTCGCACGCGTACGTCCGCCCCGCCCTGGTGACGGAGAACGGCAGCAACGGCCAGGGCCGCCTCGGCGCCGACCTCGCCTTCACCGGCGAGGGCTGGGAAATTACCCGCATCCTGGCCGGGGAATCCTCGGACCCGCAGGCCACCTCGCCGCTGACCCGGCCGGGCGCCGACGCCAGGCCCGGCGACGTGCTGCTGGCCATCGACGGCGTCGAACTCTCCGAAGCGCTTACCCCGGCCATCCGGTTGGCGGGCGCCGCCGGCCGCGCCGTCGAGCTCACCCTGCGCAACGGCGCCGGGCACGGAACCCGTGCCGGGGAGCAGCGCCGCGTCGCCGTCGTACCGGTCAAGGACGAGGAACGGCTGCGCTACCAGGAATGGGTCGCGGCCAACCGGCGCACCGTCCGGGAGGCCTCGCGGGGAACCTTCGGGTACCTGCACATTCCGGACATGATGGCCAACGGCTGGGCGCAGCTGCACCGCGACCTGGACACCGAGACCTCCCTCGACGGCCTGATCGTGGACGTCCGCCGCAACCGCGGCGGCCACACCTCGCAGCTCGTGGCCGAACTGATCGGCCGCAAGGTGACCGGCTGGAGCATGCCGCGGGGCGAGCGTCCGAGCACCTACCCGCACCACGCCCCGCGCGGCCCGGTCATCATCCTGACCGACGAATTCGCCGGCTCCGACGGCGACATCATCACCCAGGTCTCCAAGCTGCGCGGCATCGGGCCCGTCATCGGCACCCGGACCTGGGGCGGCGTCGTCGGCATCGACAACCGCTTCTCCCTCGCGGACGGCACGGGCGTCACCCAGCCCCGCTACGCCACCTGGTTCACCGGCGGTGTGGGCTGGGGCGTCGAAAACCACGGCGTCGCCCCCGACATCGAGGTTGTCTTCCCGCCGCACGCCTATGCGGCCGGCACGGACCCGCAGCTGGAATACGGCATTGGCGCGCTCAAGGAAATGATCCAGGAGCTTCCCACCGACCGCCCGCCGCTCCGCGAGGGCTACCGCAAGGTGCTGCCGGCCCCGCTGCCGGCTCGCCGGCCGGGAAACTAGCGCGTAAACGCAGAAGGCCTCCACCCCGGAAAATCCGGAGCGGAGGCCTTCTGCGTTTCCGGGCGTGCCGGCTGCTAGGAGGCCAGGGTGGCGTCCAGCGTGATCTTGATGCCGGTGAGGGCCGCCGAGACGGGGCAGCCGGTCTTGGCTTCCTCGGCGATGCGCTGGAACTCCTCCTCGGAGATGCCGGGCACCCGGGCGTTAAGGGTCAGGTGGCTGTCCGAGATGCCGGTGCCGGGGACGAAGGTGACGTCGGCCTTGGTGTTGACTTCCTCAGGGGTGTGCCCGGCCTGCGCCAGCGCGTGGCTAAAGGCCATCGAGAAGCAGGCCGAGTGTGCGGCCGCGATCAGCTCTTCGGGGCTGGTCTTGCCCTCGGCGGCCTCGGCGCGGGCCTTCCAGGTGACATCGAAATTCCCCAGGCCGGAGCTGTCCAGCGTGGTGTTGCCGGCACCCGTCATCAGGTCGCCGTTCCATACAGTGTGTGCGGTGCGTGTCGTTGCCATGTCCACTCCTCAGCGTCATTGATCAGCGATCCGGCCAGGCGGCGGATCCTGCCGTTCACCATCCTAGGGTGAACGGCGACGGCGACGCACCCCGCGTGGGGTCCGCCGCCGTCGCCGTTGTGGCCGGAGCCTAGTGCCAGAGGGTTGCTACTGCGATGTTGATCAGCGCCATCCCGCCTACGGCGTGGGCCAGGCCGGTAGCGACCGGCTGGCCGGCCTTCGCCTTGCGGTAGCCGATGATGGCCGGAACCAGGACGGCGATGGCGATGACCAGCTTGACCGCGATCTTCGTGTAGTTCATGTCCGTGTGGCTGGCGCCTGCGATGCCCACGAACGCCAAGCCCGTCACCAACTGGGCGATGGCTCCCCAAAGCTGAATGGGAAGGATTGTGGGCTTCTTGAAGGTGGCGAACCAGCCGCCAACGATGGCCGCAGCACCGAGAATGTGCAGGAACAGCAGTACATAAACTAAGAAGTTATCCATAGCGCCCAGTTTAGCGACTCTGTGTCGGTAAACCACAAAAGAGCCGCCTCCCGTGGGGGAGACGGCTCTTTTGTGTACTGCTGCGGGGCCTAGAGGCCCAGGTCCGCTTCGAAGGCGCCTTCTTCGAGGCGTGCCTTCAGCGTCTGCAGGAAGCGTCCCGCGTCGGCACCGTCGACCAGGCGGTGGTCGTACGTCAGCGAGAGGTACATCATCGAGCGGATCGCGATCGAGTCGTCGCCGTTCTCATCGGAGACCACCACGGCGCGCTTGACGATCGCGCCGGTGCCGAGGATGGCCACCTGCGGCTGGTTGATGATCGGGGTGTCGAAGAGGGCGCCCACGGAACCGATGTTGGTGATGCTGAAGGTTCCGCCGGAGAGCTCGTCCGGGCCGATCTTGCCGTTGCGGGTGCGGTCGGCGACGTCGGCGATCCTGCCGGCGAGGCCGGCCAGGTTCAGGTTGCCGGCGTCGGAGATGACCGGAACGAGCAGGCCCTTGTCGGTGTCCACCGCAATCGCCAGGTGCTCGGCGTTGTGGTAGGTGATCTCCTGCTTGTCCTCATCGTAGGAGGCATTGACCTTCGGGTGCTGCTTCAGGGCCTCGGCCACGGCCTTGGCGATGAAGGGCAGGTAGGTCAGCTTGGAGCCGTTCTGGGCCTGGAAGGAGTTCTTGGCCTTGGCACGCAGCTTGGCGACCTTGGTCATGTCCACTTCGTGCACCTGGGTCAGCTGCGTGGAGATGTCCAGCGACTCGCGCATGCGGCGCGCGATGACCTGGCGGATGCGCGGTGCCTTCTGCACGGTGCCGCGCAGCGAGGACTGATCGGCGGACGGACGCGCGGCCGGGGCAGCGGAGGACGCTGCCAGCGCGGGAGCCTGCGCCGGGGCGGCCTTGGCCTCGGCCGCGGCCAGGACATCCTGCTTGCGGATGCGGCCGCCGACGCCGGTGCCGGTCAGCGAGGCGATGTCCACACCCTGCTGGTTGGCGAGCTTGCGGACCAGCGGGGTGACGTAGCCTGACTCGGAGCCTGCCGCGGGAGCGGCCTGGGCTGCGGGCGCGGCGGGAGCCTCCTGCTTGGGAGCCGCAGCAGGAGCAGGCGCCGGGGCTTCCTGCTTCGGGGCTTCCTGCTTCGGGGCTTCCGGTGCGGGAGCGGCGGCGGGGGCCTCCTGCTTGGGGGCTTCCGGTGCCGGTGCGGCAGCCGGGGCTGCGGCGCCGGAACCAATGACGGCCAGGACGGAGCCGACCTCGGCCGTTTCGTCCTCGGCGACCCGGATTTCCTGCAGCGTGCCGGCGACCGGCGACGGGATCTCGGTGTCGACCTTGTCGGTCGAAACTTCCAGCAGCGGCTCGTCGACCTCGACGCTGTCACCGATGCTCTTCAGCCAGCGCGTGACGGTGCCCTCGGTGACGCTCTCGCCCAGGGCGGGGAGAGTCACTTCGTGGCCCTCGCCGGCCGGGGCGGCCTCGGCGGCGGGAGCCGGTGCGGCTGCCGGTGCGGGCGTTTCGGCCGCGGGGGCCGGCGCCTCAGCAGCGGCCGGCGTTTCGGCGGGGGCTTCCTCGGCTGCCGGAGCGGAGCCGGAGCCGTCGCCGATGCGGACCAGCGGCGCGCCGACCTCAGCGGTCTCGTCTTCGGCGACGAGGATTTCCTCGATCACGCCGGCGATCGGAGAAGGGATCTCGGTGTCTACTTTGTCGGTGGAAACTTCGAGCAGGGGCTCGTCCACCTCTACCCGGTCACCTACCTGCTTGAGCCAGCGGGTGACGGTTCCTTCGGTGACGCTCTCACCGAGGGCGGGCAAGTTAACGGATTCAGACATGTCGTCCCCGTTCTCCTTATTGATCTTTAGTGCGGATGATTGCTGCCTTGGTCGAGCTTAGTGCACCCGGCTTTTCGGGCCGGGTGCACTACGCACGGGGTTCTTGCGGTGGTACTGGCCGAACTGCTAGCCGTGCAGGGGCTTGCCCGCGAGGGCGAGGTGGGCCTCGCCCAGGGCTTCGTTCTGCGTCGGGTGGGCGTGGACCAGCTGGGCCACGTCCTCCGGGTAGGCTTCCCAGTT